>JAVETP010000076.1:0-13234 GCA_034006005.1 Pseudomonas sp. | reverse complement strand
GATTCATTACCAAGAAGAGGACCGGCATAAATAACACATGAACAACCTTGATCATCATGACCCGTCACAATACTTTGAGTATTCACTTTATGTTCTCCTTCAAGTTCAAAATAAAGATGCTGTAACGCTGTATAAATAATTAGATTATTCGTGAAGAATGTGAAAGTTAGTAAAACCGTTGCCTTGTGCTTGGATATCGTCAAGTGCTTGATTAAGCTTTTCTAGTGGATAGGCATGTTGCTCCAGCAAAGAAAAATCTAGAATACCGGATTCAAACAAAGCCGCAATTTCGGCACCTTCAGATGGGGTAAACCATAACGAACCAATATATTGCAGCTGTGCACACATAAACGGATGTGGATCAATGGGTATCGGCCCAGCGACGCCGCCAATTTGCACGATACGACCACCACGACTCACCGCTCGCATAGCGTCAACTGACAATTGTGCAGGTGCCTTGGCACCCAAGGTGTCCAACATCACATCAACACCATCCGCGAGATAAGCGCGTACTTGCTGCTCAAGTGGCTGGTCATTTATTTGTATGGCGATAACACGATGCGGAGCCAATGCCTTCAGACGCTCTAACGCCTCAGCATCACGTGCCACCACCACTACCCGAGACGCGCCAAAGGCCAGTGCTAAAAGGGTTGCACCCACACCAAGCGTTCCGCTAGCACCGAGGATCATAATGCTCTGCGAGGGGCGCAATTGTGACTTACGAATGGCTGAATAAGCCGTGCCCAAATAGCCAAAACGCGTGGCATTGGCAAAGCTTAAACACTCTGGTAGCCGTATTAAACTTGTGCAAGGTGCGGTCATATATTGACCGTAACCCGCATAGGGATAGCGTTTAAATATATTTTTTGAATCCGCGCCAAAGCCAAAATAGCCCATAAATGTGTAGGCATCGCAGCGCGTTGCATCACCTTGGTTACAAAACCGGCATTGGCCACAACCTATACCTGGGTTCACGTAGACTCGATCGCCGGGCTGAAATGAGGTCACGGCTGAACCGACTGATTCAACCACACCAGCAGAATCCAAGCCAAAAATAGCTGGCAACTCAGGCAAAGGTAAAAAGGGATACCACTCAGGAAAGTGTGTTGTCACATTTTTTAGATTAGGGATTACAGCACTGGCGACGACTCTAACCAAGACATCATGTGGGCCAGGCTCAGGTATCGGCAGTTGGTCAATGGTGAACTGACCACCGATCGTATGAAGACGTGCGGCTTGCATAACAGACATGCGGCTCTCCTACGGCTGCCAACATACAAAGAATTGAAGTTATGCAACCGAACTAGATGATGCTCGGCACGCAACGAGTGCCGAGCAATAGGAACATATGAGTACTGACTAAGCTTTAACGACTGCCGGCCTGCAAGGCTTGCAGTGAGAAATCAGCCGCCTTAGCAGGGAAGTTTGTCCGCCAAGTGCTCGTGTCAATCATCGAAACAGTTGCATGATTACGCTGGAAATCAATCACTGCACCCGCTGTCGTACGAATATCGCCATCGGCTACGTTAGAGTAGGAATGAAACTCCATAAACTTCCAAAACTCGCCTTTACGGTCATAGGCTTCACCATAGTGAACTCGCGGATACTTGGTATCCACGTACAGTACTTTTTTACTGTATGGGTGCATCGGTGGCGTAATGGCTTCAATTACAAAGACTTCACGCACTTCATAATTATTACCATTGATGTTCCAGTATGGTGGCTCATTGTCTAAAACAGGGTAGCGATCAGCAAAACCTTTGGCACTTTGATTCCAAATATCTTTACCAATTTTACTGTCGGTCACAGCTAAGATTTTACGTTTGCCCAGCATTTTGTACTCGGGGTACCAGCATGGACGCGCATTAAAGATCTCAAGGTCATCTTGCAATTGGTCAGAAGAACCCACCGGATCCATCCAAGCGCCACCTGATAGCTGGCGAACCCGACGTACCGCTGGAATATAAGCCCAAACACTGTTCACTTTTTCAGAATCGTAGTTAACGCTATAGGTTCCAAGCCCCTTCATATCTGAAGGTGATTTAAAATACAGTAGCTGGCGCCCCCGCTCACTACCATCACCTTCTACCGTAGAGTCACCGGTTAAGCGTCCTTTCATCGCATAACGGGTGAACTCAGCAACAGGTTCCGCGTGCATACCTTTTTTGCCATCAATTAATACTTGAGTGTAATTTGGAACTTGCGATACATCACCTACAAGTTGGCCTAAGTGCCAGTTCCACATAACTTTTTCAGCTGCTTGTGGATCATTAACATCAATGTTTGGGAACGGAGCCCCAGCACCCCAACCATCAATACGACACGCCTCTTTATTAATAGTGGCACGACCGGCATTTTCGTTAGAAGCCTTCACCCAACGTGGATCGAGCGGTACTTCTTTAGAGGCCGCTAAAGGGATTTTCATACCACTGGTTCTAATCCGCCACTCAATTTTCTCAGTAAGCAAACTGGCAATGGTGTTACCTTCAAACGTATCATTTTTAATTTGATCTATATTTGCAGCTGAAATAACAGTACCCACCGGTACTTCAGCGGCTGTTGCGAATCCGGAGATACTACTTACTGCCACAATGACTGCCGTTAACAGCGGAGTACGCAGGGTATAATTTAAATTCGTCATAATATAATCTCTTATTATAGTTAGAATAAATAAGTCAGACTGGTATACAGCTGATCACGGTGATGTAAGTAGCCAAATAGAGTGGTTTCTTCACAGGTTGCTTTATTAGCTGTAGGCGCTCCACACTTTTTATTACTGTGGTAGTTATTATCCCAGAACGCATCATATTCAACTTTCCAGCGCACTTTACTAGAGAGTTCAAATGTCACAGACGGCACAGCAAAGCCACCACCATTACTTAAGTCGGCACCCAGTACTAAGTTAGGCTTAATACGACCATTGTTATAGCTCAAGTCAAAAATAGCAGTACCAATAACAGAGTGTTCTTTAGCTTTACCACCCCAGCCTACGCTGTAAAGTAATTGATCGTCCTTATCATAATTTTGTATCCATTTATCAAACACTTGCACAGAGAAGAACATTGGTTTTTCTGTGCCTAACCATTTTTGGGTAGCCGTAATGTTTTTATCCATCCGCAACATCAATGCAACAACATCTTTTTTGCTATAACCATCAAATCCAGCGGCGACAACAGTGCTTGGAAATGATTGGGTTGCGCCTTGGAAGTTGTAAGGCGCATCTTTTATGTAAGCAACTTCTGTACTAAATACAGCATCGGCTAATGATGAGTAGCGACTCGCAGTAACGCCAAAAACATCAATAGTTGGGTAAATAATTTCACCAAATACACCACGTGTTGGTTTATCACCATTAGGGGCAGTACCCGGAGCAAACATAGCAGGCGAAACATTCATGATTGGCGAATTATGATAGGTTTTCATATACGAAACAGAGTAATTAGTACTGCCGTATAAACCCGTCCAACGCAAACCACCTGTTACATCACGGCGATCACCGTCTTTATGCCTAAAGTTATAAGGTGTGATATTTCGGAAGTCTACACCAGCGTAAGGCTGACTCGACCAGCGACCACCATAGATGTCAATTTCAGTGCCGATATCTTTTTTGCGATCTAAGCCAGGACGTACAAATATCTCAAGACCACCATCATACTCAGGCACGTCAATATTGACTTTCGCCATTATATTAGTTTTACGTAACTCTTCGTTGGCCGGCTCGAGAAATGAACGCCAAGTATTATCAAAGCCGTGGACCAGGTCATTGGCAGCAAAGAAGTCTGTTTCGCCCCAAGCAATTTGCTGCTTACCCAAACGGAACCAAGTACGGTCGCCAACAGGGAAATCAACATAGAGCTCGCGAATTTCATTTTTATCATATAGGTCAGTAATATCACCACGGCCATCTGATTCGTGATAATTATTCGCGCCCATTTTTTCTAAATGCTTAAGAAAGTTGGTTTTAACTTCGCGTACGCCAAGCAGCTTAGCGACGACATAAAAGTTATCCGCGGGTTTCCAGTTCAAATTAATATGAGCAGAACTACGCATCATAGAAAGTTTGCCGCTGTCTTGATAGCCTGGCGTATCCGCCCAATTTTTCATATTCCACGACATTTCTTGTCGTAAATAACCATCGTACTTAAAGGTATCACCTGCAAATACTGGCGTGGTCATCACACCAAGACCAACAGCAATTACAATTTTCTTTAACAATGTATGCTTACGCATACTCCTAGCGATTTGTTTCATGTGTGCTCTCCAGTTTTTATTTTTGCACTTTTGTTGTTGTCACATCTGAAACCACTTAAACGAAAGCGTGTGATGACTGAACAACTGCGTCCTTCTGGTAGTCACCAAAGATAAATTTAGGTCGAAATACATAAATAAGAGACGGCATGACGAATAGTGCTGAAAAAGCGGATACGGTCAGCCAAATAGCCATTAGCAAGCCCATTTCAGCCTGAAAGCGTAATGACGATCCCCACCACAGTAGGGTTGCTAAGATAAGAACGGTTGCGGTGACGATGACGCCCATACCTGCAGAGTGCAGGGAGATGCGCACGGCCTCTTCAGCAGTTTTACCGATAGCGATTTCTTCTTTAATTCGGTCAGCAATATAGAAGGCATAGTCCACACCCAAACCGATACCTAAAGCGGCAACCGGCACAGTGTTGATATTCATACCGATACCTTGCCAAGTCATGAAAGCAAACGTCAGCATGTTGGAAATCAGCACCGGTACCATAAACACCATACCGGCCATCGACGAGCGGTACACCACGGTACAGATCAGCGCTAAGACCAATAAAGCTAATGCGATTGCTTCAATTTGACTGGCGAGAATAATTTCATTCACCGCCGCCATAACTCCGATTAATCCGCCAGCCAGCTGCCATTCCCCTTCACTCAACGGATTATCAGCAATAAACTCTTTGATGCGGGCTACAGCGGTACGAATCGTTTCGCCTTGACGATCACGAAACATTAACGTTACCGCGCCGTTCGCGTACTGATTATCAGTAAAGCGCGACATATCACCGGGCTCCGAGACAGAGTCGAGTATGGCAACCAAGCTGCCATTGATTGCGCTGCTCTCACCTAACTCCAAATAACGCGGATTACCTTCACGCAAACTTACATTCACCTGTGGCAATACATCTGCCAGTGATACTGAGCCACCGACTTCTGGCTGAGCTTCAATAAAGCGCTGAAACTTGTTCATTGCATGCAGCGCTTCGTTGCTCTTTATCAGCCCTTCATTACCGTCCTCACCCAGTACCACAAACATGCGATCGGTGCCTTCGAAACGCTGATTAATCGCACTTGAGTCGACGTTATAGATAGAGTCAGGCCAAAGGATCGGTGATCCAGGATTGGCATCACCGATCTTAAGATTGAGTGCATATAAACCGGCGCCCATTACAGCAATAAAGCTGCCTGCCAGAACCACATAACGCGCACGCGATAAAGTCACAGCAGTGGCTAAATCAAGCACCTTCGTCAGGATTGGAATACAGTTTATTGGATGCGCTGTGCCGTGCGGTTTACGGATAAAGGATAGCAATACAGGGGTTAAAATCACCGCACTGACGGTCAGCGTCAACACCCAGACCACAGCTAACACCGTCAGTTTTTGCAGCATAGGGATTGGGCTTAGAGCGACGACTGACATACACGCAGCATCAGCAATTACACCCAACATGCCAGGACGAAATAAGTCTGACAGTGAAATACGCGCAGCTATTTTTGAAGTCTCCGCATTGGCTGGTAAGAGCTTAATCTCATCATCAAAGCGATTAACAATTTGTACTGAATGCGACACTGCTCGAGAGGTAATTAACATAGCCACAACAATAACTAATGGCTCAAAGTTAATATTTAGAAGATTACAAATCCCTAATGCCCAAGCGGCACTCACAACGCCGGCAAGGAATGGCAAAGTAACGCCACGCCAGGTTCTTAAAAATAAGAATAATAAAGCGAGAGTGACAAGGAGTGCTAAAGCGACTAACTGCATTGTTTCGGGTAAAAAGTGCCCTACCCAGCCATACAGAATAGGATCGCCAACCGCCCTAATATGAACGTTATCGCCTTCAACTTTTTTAATTAAATCACGTATTTGATGAAAAACAGTACTGTAATCGACTTGATCATCATTAAAATCGACAGTAATTAATGTTGCTTGTAAGTCCTTAGATACATATGAGCCATAGACCAGAGGATTACGTAGAACGGCTTGTTTAAGCTCATTCATAGCGTCAGTGGTCGTCGGTAAATCAGGCCACATCAACGGTATACTTTCAATACCAGTAGTTGAAGCGCGCACTTCTTTTAGTTTTTTTGATGCTATGGAAGTAATCTGATACTGGTTAACCGCTGATACTTCTCGCAAACCTAAAGTTACTTCTCGAACTTTTTGTAAGACGGGTATCTGAAAAATGTCACCCTCATCGACTTCAAACATGATAGTAACCATATTTGAGCCACCGAAAGTATCTTTAAACTTCTCATGCGTTTTAACATATTCATGCTGTGACGGAAGCATATCTTCGAAGATAGTTCGCACTTCAATATGTAACGCAAACCAGCCCAACACTAAAGTTAAGATTAATAATAAACTAGCAACCCAGGCGGCACGCCGGATGCAAAATTCTGCTATACGTTCAATCATGGGATATTCTCGCTTGCATTAGGCTAAATATGTTCAGGGACGCAACTGAGACCAGCGCTCGCCGTCCCATGTACCAATGTTTGCACCGACCAACCACAGCGTGTTGCCAACGGGTAATGCACGGACGTGCCAAGATAAGTTGCGCTTATCTAGAATACCGTTCTGCCACTCTCCGCCTTTTCCGACGGCCCAACGTCCCAAAGAACCCGTTACAAACCACTGCTGTTGTTCTGCCAACCACACGACATCAAAAAGGTGATCAGTCAGTCCTACCTTCATGGCGTTCCAGTTATGCCCGCCATCTTCTGTTTCCAGCACAAGTCCTTCTAGACCCACTGCTAGACCATGTAGCTGATCTCGAAAATTAACTGACATCAATGAACTGGCTTGAAGTGAATCAACCTCCTGCCACTCTTCACTCCCCACACGGCCTAACAAAACCCGGCCAAACTCACCGACTAAAACCAGTTGGCCATCATCTAGAATCGCGACATCGTTCCAGGCAACATCTTCCTCTTCACGGACACGCTGCCACTTTTCTCCAAAATCATAGCTCGCTAAAACAGCACCCATTTCACCGGTAGCAATAGCAAATCCATCGTTACCGACACGTACACGATTAAGTTTATTAGCAACTTGCGAACGAGGAACATCGACAGCTTGCTGCCAAGTAAGCCCCGCATCACCACTAAAAATAATCACCCCATCATTACCCACAGCAACAGCATGAGTAGAATCCCAAACGGCTATATCTTGTAAAGTTTTACGGGTCGGCGTGTCTAAGCGACTGACCTGCCCATCTTTATTAATAGAAAGAATTTTTCCATAGGAACCACTCACTAAAACAGAGCCATCTTTTAGCTCTGCAAGACCATAGAATTGATCTCGGCGCTCAAGAGCTGATGGAATAATAGTGCTACCCACTGATTGTGGTTTTATAAAAATAGCAGCGCAAAGTAATGCGGTAATTATGGCCCAAGGCATCAGAGCCATAATTAAATTCACTAGTTTTCTTAAAAACCTAATAGGCAATTTTTGCTGAGCGTGTTGTTCACTAGCCATAATATTCGACATAATAATTACCCACATTTAAATACTTTTCACAAAGCAAGAGTAATACTTATATAATTAATAATTTAATTAAAATAAATCACTTACTTATATCACCACTTAAACTTTTAAGTTTGACGATAAGAATTAATTTCTATTTGGATAACTACATTGTATAAGTTTGATTTTTTCATAATTATTCTTTTTATAATTGATATTTTCGGATTGATTCTTATTATCGCCAATAAAGATGACTGATCAGTCAAATTCAAATTGGATAACAGACAACTACTAAACTATAGGTATTGCTGACTATCGGACTATCCGCCGAGCGCTCCCACCTACCGAACAGCGCAGATGATTGATCAATGTCAATAGAGCCGTCATTTGCCTGTAAAAAATTGTGTTTATGCTAGCGAGGAGTTGTGGCAGGACGAACGATGGATAACCAACAGACCCAGCAGATTTGTTTGCTCTAAGCATAAGAAAACGGCCGCGGTAGATCGCGGCCGTTGCAGTTAAGCGCGTGTTATCAGGTGCGCTGTCTGAGTAAATCTAAAGCAACATCAACGATCATGTCTTCTTGGCCACCCACCATGCGGCGGCGGCCCAGTTCCACCAGAATATCCATGGCTTTTAAACCATATTTTTCTGCTGCAACTTCAGCATGACGCAAGAAGCTTGAATAAACACCGGCATAGCCTAAGGCCAAGGTTTCACGATCAACACGCACTGGACGATCCTGTAAAGGTCGCACTAAATCATCAGCCGCATCCATCAAGCGATACAGATCAGTGCCGTGATTCCAGCCGAGACGTTCAGCCGCCGCAATAAATACTTCCAGTGGCGCATTACCAGCGCCTGCTCCCATGCCGGCTAAACTCGCATCAATACGATCACAGCCTTCTTCCACGGCAACAATAGAGTTCGCCACACCAAGACTTAGATTATGATGCGCATGCATACCTGTTTGCGTTTCCGGCTTTAAGGTCGCTTTAAAGGCGCGCATACGATCACGAATATCGTTCATATTCATTGCCCCGCCAGAGTCAGCCATATATACACAGCCCGCACCATATGATTCCATAAGCTGCGCTTGTCCAGCCAGTTGTTGCGGCGAAACCATATGGCTCATCATTAAAAAGCCAACAGTATCCATACCTAAATCACGTGCAAATTCAATATGCTGCTTGGACACGTCCGCTTCTGTGCAATGCGTGGCAATGCGCACTGAGCGCGCACCGGCATTATAGGCATCTTTCAGATCGTGCACTGAACCAATGCCAGGGATCAGCAACACGGTAATTCTGGCTTTTTTGATCACATCAGCCGCGGCTTCAATCCACTCTAAGTCAGTGTGCGCACCGAAACCATAGTTAAAACTTGAGCCCTGCAGGCCATCACCATGAGTGACTTCAATCGCATCAACATTGGCCTGATCTAAAGCTCGGGCAATATCTTGCACATTTTGAATAGAGTACTGATGACGCACCGCATGACTGCCATCGCGCAGTGTCACGTCAGAGATGTAAAGTTTTTTATCTGCAATACTCATATTTTAAGCCTCCTGACTTAGCATTTTTTCAGCCATGCGCTCGGCAGTCGCCATGCCAGCAGAGGTCATGATATCTAGATTACCGGCATACTCTGGAAGGTAGTGGGCCGCGCCTTCAACCTCTAAATAGATCGAAGTTTTTAAGCCGGAAAACTTGCCGTGGCCGGGAATATTTAATGGCTGGTCTGCGGGGATCACATCAAACTGAACTTTTTGTTTGAGTCTATAACCCGGTACATAGGCATTAACCGCTTTTTCCATTGCTAAAATAGACGCTTCAACTGCAGTTTGATCAGCAGCTGCAGACAGGACAAAAACCGTGTCGCGCATCATCAACGGTGGCTCAGCAGGGTTCATAATAATAATCGCCTTACCTTTTGCCGCCTTACCAATCACTTCAATCGCCTTACTGGTGGTTTCAGTAAATTCATCAATATTGGCACGGGTACCAGGTCCTGCTGACTTGGAAGATATTGAGGCAACAATTTCAGCGTAATGTACTTTAGCAACACGTGATACCGCAGCAACCATAGGTATGGTCGCTTGACCGCCACAGGTCACCATATTGACGTTGAGCTGATCAATATGTTCGTCACCATTAACCACAGGTATGCAATACGGACCAATCGCCGCAGGGGTCAGATCAATAAGACGAATATTCGGTTTGATTGAACGCAATAACTTATCGTTTTCTATATGCGCGGAAGCTGAAGTTGCATCAAAGACAAATTCAATATCCTTGAATACATCCATTTTGGTCAGTCCTACAACACCATCATGCGTTGTAGCGACACCTAAACGAGTAGCACGCGCCAAGCCATCTGACTTAGGATCAATACCCACCATTGCACCCATTTCTAAGTGCTTACCATGACGCATAATTTTTATCATCAAGTCGGTGCCGATATTGCCCGAGCCAATGATTGCAACCTTGATTTTTTTCATATTAAAACGCTCTTAGGGTTGGGCTGATCAATCACTCAGCTGAAAAATTTACTGCCACTTGGCCAATGCCTTCGATCACAGCTTCGAAGCGATCACCCGCTTTAACTTCAACCATCGGACCCAGTGCTCCGGTTAAGATGATGTCGCCTGCTTTAAGCGGCTCACCCAAACGGGCCATGGTTTGTGCTAACCAAACCGCTGCATTAATGGGATGGCCGAGGCATTCTGCACCGCTACCACTGGAAACTAGATCACCGTTGCGCGTCATGCTCATGACTGCGTTACGCATGTCCGTTGCTTCCAAGCGAACCGCAGACCCACCTAAGACAAAACAACCACTCGACGCATTATCTGCAACAGTATCGACAAAACCTATATTCCAGTTTGCAATCCTCGATCCAACAATCTCTAACGCCGGTAACACCCAGCCTGTAGCAGCAAGTACATCAGCAAAGGTGGTATCGATATTGGGCAGATCTTTATCAAGAATAAGAGCAATTTCTGCTTCTACTTTTGGCTGCAGCACAGCTGAAAACGGCACTGTCTGGTTATCGCCGTAGCACATATCTGCAAACAGGGTGCCGAAGTCCGGTTGATCAACACCGAGCTGTACCTGCACCTTAGGATTGGTTAAACCGATCTTGCGTCCGACTACGCGACGACCGCCCGCAACTGCGTGAGCGACATTGAGACGCTGAATAGCATAGGCAGCCTCATCGGCATCTTCACCGATCTCCTCGCGCAAGGGAGAAATCGCCACTCTGCTTGCTTCTGCTTCACGCAGCTTCGCAGCCCATTGTTCTATTTGTTTTTGGGTCACACTCATATATACCTCTGAGCTTGATAAACCGTTGAAGCGAGTCAAAAGTTTATTTTTTATAGGTCGACCCAATCCTAGAAGTACACACACCCAGCAGCGCTCCATTGCGTTACTCACTTATCCCGCAAGCGCTTATATTTGATATAGATCAAGAGCTCATCAAGACCATTAGTTAAGTCAAATACAGAGTATAAATATATAAATAAAACACTTTGATTAATTTTTTAGATAATCTAACACCAAAGTATTGAATCGATCCGCATGTTCCCACTGTACCCAGTGCCCACAATTATTAAAAACATGTAACTCACTGTTCGGAATATTAGCGAGCAAACGCAAACCTAAATCCATCGGGACGAAACGGTCGTTACGCCCCCAAACGATTAATGTCGGCGCACTGATACTACTTAAACAATCGGTTACATCAGGAAACTGGCGCGGATTAAGTTCTAAACTTTTAATAAAGTTTTTTAAATGCTCTTGATTGATTAAAATATTTTCTAATCGTCCGGCAATAAGCTCTGGCGTTAAATTCTTAGGGTCGTAAACAAAAACATCCATCATTTTTTCTACGTTTTCCTGACTTGGCTGACGATAAACGCTCTGCAGTAACTTAATCCCTTCTGTTGGCATGGGCACAAAAGGACTTGCTCCTCCTGTTCCACCACCCATTAAGATAATTCGATTGGCCGCTTGTGGATACGCTAACGCAAATGCTACTGCGCTATGGCCGCCCATAGAGTTACCAATGAGGTGCACTCGGGTTATATTTAACTTATCTAAAAGTCCTTTTAGAACTCTGGCATTAAGTTTAGAGCGCGATTCAGTACAAATAATACTATCGCTTTTACCCCATCCTGGGCAGTCCATCAATATCACCCGATAGCCACTCGTGACTAAGGGTTCAATATTACGATTAAAGTTAGACCAACCACTGGCACCAGGTCCCGAGCCGTGCAACATAACCACAACGTCATCGCCCTTACCACAATCATGGTAGTGAATATTTAGATTAACGCCTTTATCTGCAACGCTGGCAAAGCGACTTGTATTATTTTCATTATATTTATGCATAATATTCTCTTATTCTAATTAACCCTTAGATAAAGGATAAGCACTTAAAGAGCCAAAACCTGCTATCCACTCTGGAATGGGCCGGTAATATTTATCAGTCGTCTGGTAACAACCAAAACTTGATAATGCGGCAAATGCGGCAACCCAGGTTTTGATCTCGTGAGTGGACTTACCCGCCCGATCTGATAACTCTTGATTGATAACACGATCTAATGCTTGCAGATCTCCCGCCTCCAGCACCGAGAGGAAGTATTGATCCCATTCAGGATTTAACGGATGTAATGAATGTTGATCTTGGCTAAATGTTTTTGCAGCATTGATAACTCTTTGCGTACGGGCCTCACGCTCATCTGCAGGCAAATGTCGGCCGCTACCTTTTAACCGGTCAGCCATCAGGCCATCAACTTTTGCTAGCTCCGGCACGGGTGGTTGGTGTGAAAGTCCACCCGAGCCTAAGAACAGCACCCGTTTATCCAGCAAACGAGCCCATTGCCCAATCGCCTCACCCAGTAAGCGCGCACGCTGAAAGCTCGGTAATGGCGTCGCTACCGAGTTTATAAAGACGGGAATCACTGGAATTTTTTGTAAACCACCAATTAAAAACTCCAAGGGCTGGGCGGCGCCATGATCAAGCTGCATACGATATGACACAGCGCTATCGATACCACGCTCTAGAACAGCGGTAGCACATGACTCAGCCAAAGCTTGCGGCACTAATAATGGCCCCGCTAGCGTGCCAAAATCGCCGATCGCATGCGCTACTGTGCCAATACAAAACGATGGCATCACGTCGTAGAAAAAACCATTGTAGTGATCGGGGGCAAACAGAATAATTAAATCAGGCGCAAAAGCAGCAATGCGCTGACGTGCGTCGCTAATCACTGTATTGACCTCTTCAAGTACGCTTTGCTCAGGATCCACATGCCCAAATAAAGGCGAGTGAGACATGCAATGCAGATACGCTTTCATCTTTAAATACTCTCGTGGCTATTCAATTTTTTATAAGAATTATTGCTTGAGAATAAGTCACACAATGAGAAAAGACGTACCAATGACTGGCGTAGCTATCCATCTAGCGCATTTAAATAAATCAGAAGATGAAATGATTTTTATTCAG
>JAVETP010000075.1:0-13758 GCA_034006005.1 Pseudomonas sp. | reverse complement strand
ACCGCTTCGTTATATAACTCGCGACGATCAGCAATAGCATTTTCTAAGGCACTGATGCGCTGCTGCAATAGCTGAAAGCTTTCATTAGCTTTCAGCTCTGGGTAGTTCTCAGCCAAAGCAAATAGACGGCCCAGCCCCGCGCGCAAACCCGTTTCAGCGGTGCCCAATGCACCGACATCATGCTGCTCACGAGCACTGGATACGGCATTACGTGCACTGATCACCGCTTCTAAGGTCTGTCTTTCATGCTGCATATACTGCTTACAGGTTTCCACCAGCTTAGGCAGCTCGTCATGGCGCTGTTTAAGTAACACATCAATATTGGACCAGGCTTTCGTCACGCCATGCTTTAAACGCACCAGCGCGTTATAAAGGCTGACCAGCCAAGCGGCTAACAAAACCACAACGATGAATACAGCAACCAAAAACAAGCTCATCGAGCCCACCTAAAATAAGTAAAAGAAGCTGCAGTTTAGTCGCTCAATTGCCTATATACCACTATTTTCTAGGCGTACGAACGAGCCCTGGCTGAACTTCCTGAATAGGCTGGCATCTACTCTAGGGCGCAATGGCTGCAATATCCTTTGCGCTATACTATATTTCACGTTTAATCGGCTCGAGTAGTTTTTCACTATGCGTAATGACAGCAATGACTTGGATACCCAACCTCATTTAAACAATGACCGCATTGAACCGCAGCTGAGCTCTGCCTCAGCTCATTCTTTTGACATGCCCTATGCACAACAGGCCAACACTCAAAAACGTTCAACTAAAGGTATTGCGGCACTCTCTGTATTAACCATCAGTCTGGTCTGCGCCAGTGCAGCATTCGGCTGGTGGAGTCTGCAGCGTATGCAATTGCTCGAACAACAGTTGATTGCCACGCAAGACAGCTTTTCAAAAACCAGCGAAGATGCAACAGGCCGAATCAACGAAATCACCGGCAAAGTCAGTGCCACGCATAACAATGTTTTAAGTGAAAACAAAACACTCAAACAGCGCCTTGAAGCATTGGAAGTCAATATTGTTGATCTTGTAAAACAGCAACAGCTCGGCGCTACTGAATTGCAATCTAAATTAACTCAACTGGGCAGCGCATTGAGCAGCCGCACTGAGCAGACAACCCTTTTACAGAGCACGCTGGATAAACAGCAAAAGTTACTGCTCCAGCATACTCAAGCCTTAAGTGCGCAAGAGTCAGCCACCGCACAACATACCCAAGCCTTAACCGCGCAAAAGTCGGCGACTGCTCAGCACGACACAACCTTGGCAGCACTGAGTAAAAGCCTTGACGGCCAACAGGCACAGATACAAAAACTCGAGCGCAGCCTAGCTGACTATCAAAAGCAACTTGCGCAGATTGAGCAATTCAGTACCGAGATCAACAGTGTCAAAGGCAAGCTCACAGCATTACAAAGCAACAGTTCAAGCAGCGATGAACTCACGCGATTACAGCAAGATGTGCTTATTTTACGCAGCGAACTCGATAACCGCCCTGCGGTAAAAGCAGCACCTCGCGCAACACCAGGGCCATCACTGGCTGACTTTGATGCCTACCGCGCACAAACCAATCGCACCATCAGCGCCCTGCAAGAACAATTGCGTAACCTACAAAAAAACACGCCGTAGCGTGTCTTTTTGTGTCTCAGTACTTGGTCTAAATCAGCCGTTTACAATTTGAATTGACTGACTAAGCGACGTAGTTCTGCAGTTAAGCGCAGTAAATCCTCACTGCTATGTGCCGTCTGT
Source organism: Pseudomonas sp. (assembly GCA_034006005.1). Lineage (GTDB taxonomy): Bacteria > Pseudomonadota > Gammaproteobacteria > Pseudomonadales > Pseudomonadaceae > Denitrificimonas. Next base: position 12,009 of record JAVETP010000075.1, on the reverse strand, counting down.
GTTGCGCCAGATGAAGTGTTATCAGCAATATTACTGATGCGAGTAATATTGCGATTAATCTCTTCAGCAACCGCACTTTGCTGTTCTGCTGCGGTAGCAATTTGCAAGTTCATATTGTTAATCGTGGCAACTTCTGCAGCAATCACATGCAAACTCTGAGTGGCCTTTTCAATACTTTCAGAGCCCGTTACAGCTCGTTCTTGTGCTCCGGCCATCGCATCCACAGCATTTTTTACACCGTGCTGCAAACGCTCAATCATCGTCTGAATTTCTTCAGTAGATTTTTGCGTACGTGAAGCTAAGGTGCGCACTTCATCGGCAACCACAGCAAAACCACGGCCTTGCTCACCGGCACGTGCCGCCTCAATCGCAGCGTTTAACGCCAATAAATTCGTTTGTTCAGCAATGCCTTTAATCACATTGAGCACTTCACTGATACTGGCCGTATCACTTTCAACATGCTGCACCACCGCCGCGGCGCTTTCAATTTCAGCGATTAAATCTCTAATCCCCGCAATCGCTTCCTCGGCCACTAACACGCCCGCTCTGGACTCATCATCCGCACCTTGCGAAGCTTCTGCCGTTTGCGTTGCATGTCGCGCCACTTCTTGCACTGTTGCACTCATCTCGTTCATTGCTGAGGCAACCATATCGGTTTCTGTACGCTGCTCAACCACTGCTTTTAAAGTTGAGTCGGCCACTTCAGCCACTTGATCAGAGACATCATTAAGCTGCTGGGTCGCATCAGACACCGCATGTAAACTGTGCTTAAACTTATCAATCATGCGATTAAACGCCCAGCCCATCGCACCAATTTCATCTCGTGCACCAATGGTCACGCTATGGCTTAAATCATCATCGCGTGCGATCTCTTCCATGGTCTGACGCATAGCATTGATACGCTGAATCACAGTGCGACGCACAATCAGAATAATCACCGCTAAACCGGCTAGCAACAGCAGTAACTGCATCCCCGCTGACGCCCACAAATTACGCTGCACCTGGCTGTCTAAGGTCGCTAATGAATAGCTGATACGCACCGCACCCACCACCGAGTTTTCTGGCACTTGGTGGCAAAGTAAGCAGTTGGTACCGCGGTAATCTTTTTCGGCGCGTACTGGGTTAATAACGGTTAACAACCGACCATTTTGATCGTTAGAGATATGGATAATCTCCTCACCGGCCAAGGCTCGACGGTCTAATTCATCTGCAGGCGCCTGATGATCGTAACCCGCACCATAGACAGAGGTAATCGCATCAGTACGTATGATACGTGCATCCGTCACTCCAGGGCGCGCTAAAATCTTATCGCGCAGCACATTACGCTGCGCCATAGTCCCCGTCAGCATCATGGTATTAATGCTATCAAAGTAACTGTCTGCGGCATCTTTTGTTTGCTGTTCAACAACCCCTAAAACCAATTTTTTCTCATTGTATGCAGAAAAAATCAGTGAGGCGGACAACACCACAAAAAACACGGATAACAGAGCAATATTGATCTTTGTCTGCACTGACATCTGATGTTTGGCTGGCGGATGACTCATAATTATTAATCCCAAAACAGCTGAATAAAAAGCTCATTCACTGCATTTAACTCGCCCAGAGATGAGCTAAAATCAATTTAAAGGCCTATGCATTGATAGGCGTTATTTTTTTGACTGATTTACAGTGTATTAAAGCTTGCACTTGATATAAGCAGGATGTATGCCAAAGACCTTATTAACAGTCTTTGGCATACTCATCTACAAGACGCCTATATTAAGCAGGTTCTGCGCTGTGTTCCTTTGCACAGGTCAATACTAAGCCATCTGCCTTAGCATCAATATGTGCAATACCACCGTCTTCAGCTAGTGCACCAAAGAGGATCTCTTCCGCCAACGGACGTTTAATATGCTCTTGGATCAAACGCGCCATGGGCCTTGCACCCATATCCGCATCAGCGCCATGCTCAGCTAACCAACGGCGTGCCGCATCCGTGACATCCAGTTGCACTCGTTTTTCTTCCAACTGCGCTTGCAGCTCAGTTAAGAACTTATCGACGATAGACTGCAATGTTTCTGGGCTTAAGCGACCAAACTGAATAATGCTATCCAGACGATTGCGGAACTCAGGAGTAAAGGTTTTCTTCAATACTTCCATTGCATCAGTGCTGTGATCTTGCTTGGCAAAACCAATCGATGCACGTGAAGCTGATTCTGCACCGGCGTTAGTGGTCATCACCAAAATCACATGTTTAAAGTCAGCTTTGCGGCCATTGTTATCAGTCAGCGTACCGTTATCCATCACTTGTAATAACAAGTTAAAGACATCGGGATGCGCTTTTTCGATTTCATCCAACAGCAATACACAGTGCGGCTGCTTAGTAATAGCTTCCGTTAGCAAGCCACCCTGATCAAAACCAACATAACCCGGCGGCGCACCAATCAGGCGCGATACCGTATGACGTTCCATATATTCGGACATATCAAAACGCACCAACTCAATACCTAATGAGTTAGCCAACTGCTTCGCAACTTCTGTTTTACCGACCCCAGTCGGGCCGGTAAATAAGAAAGAACCCACAGGTTTATTAGCTGATTTAAGCCCAGCACGCGATAATTTAATCGCTGTAGCTAAGGCATCAATCGCCGCTTCTTGACCAAATACAGTTAAGCGCAAATCGCGCTCAAGGTGGCGCAGTTGCTCTTTATCTGAACTGCTGACCTGACGCGCAGGAATGCGGGCAATCTTGGCAATCACTGCTTCAATTTGCGCCACATCAATGCATTGCGCACGGTTTTCTTCGAGCTGCAAACGCTGGAAAGCACCGGCTTCATCCACAACATCAATGGCTTTATCGGGCATAAAGCGGTCATTGATATGCTTAGCCGCTAACTCAGACGCTGCACGTAAGGCTGCATCGGTGTACTTAATCTGATGATGCTGCTCAAAGTTGGCCTGCAATCCTTGCAGAATACGGTAAGTATCTTCAACCGACGGCTCGTTGATATCGACCTTTTGAAAACGGCGCGCGAGGGCACGGTCTTTTTCAAAAATTTCACGAAACTCTTGGTAGGTGGTTGAACCAATGCAGCGAATCTCACCCGATGACAATAAAGGCTTGAGCAGATTCGAGGCATCCATCACCCCACCCGAGGCCGCGCCAGCACCAATAATCATATGGATTTCATCAATAAACAAAATCGCATTGGGACGTTTACGCAATTCATTGAGCAAGGCTTTAAGGCGCTTTTCAAAATCGCCACGGTATTTAGTGCCGGCTAATAGCGCACCTAAATCAAGTGAGTACACCACGCTATCGAGTAAAATCTCTGGCACATCACCGTCAACAATACGTCGTGCTAAACCTTCAGCAATCGCTGTTTTACCGACGCCAGCTTCACCGACTAATAAGGGGTTGTTTTTACGACGGCGCACTAATATTTGTGCCACACGCTCGAGCTCATGCTCACGTCCAATTAAAGGGTCGATACGACCTTGGCGTGCGCGCTCATTTAAATCTTCAGCGTAGTCCAGCAAAGGATTCGCGGAATTGCCTTGCGCACCCTCAGCGGCGTCCTGCTCATCATCTGCGGCTGATGGATTACGCTCGGTATCGATACCATGTGACAAATAGCTGACCACATCTAAACGCTGCACATCGTGCTTTCTAAGCAAATACACGGCATGGCTATCGGCTTCACTGAAGATCGCCACCAAGACACTGGCGCCGCCCACTTCTTCTTTACCTGAGCTTTGACCATGAAAAACCGCACGCTGCAAAACGCGCTGAAAGCCCAAAGTGGGTTGCGTTTGCACCTCATCAGATACTTCAGCTAATAGAGGGGTATTGGCATCAATAAAGATGCGTAAATCTTGGCGTAATGCATCCAGATCGACATTACAGCCGCGCAACACCTTGGCTGCCTCGCTATTATCAAGCAAAGCCACTAACAAATGTTCAACCGTCATATATTCATGACGGCTGACGCGTGCATCTTTAAATGCAAGATTGAGGGTGACCTCAAGTTCTAAATTCAACATGGTTTCACCTCATTTAATATCGTGTGCCGGTTATACGTCTTTTTCTATTTCACACAATAATGGATGGCTGCTATCACGTGCATATTGAATCACCTGATGCGCTTTTGTTTCAGCAATATCACGTGTGTACACACCACATACGGCTTCACCTTGCTGATGCACAGCAAGCATCACTTGGGTCGATTGCTCACGGTTCATAGCAAAATACGTTTCAAGTACTTCAACAACAAAATCCATCGGCGTAAAGTCGTCGTTTAACATCATCACACGGTACATCGGTGGAGGTTGTAACGCAGGTTTAGCGGGAGCAACGGCTAAATCGTCGTCGTGTTGTTCAAAGTGATCTGGATCTAATGGATTAACAGTCATGTTGCACTACGCTTTAATTCTCAATAAGTTATTGGCGATCAATATACTACGCTTTGCTGCACTGCGCTCGCCAACACCCGACGAACAGCCCCAGTTGCTAGCCAAACTACAACTGAGATCACAACACGCTGTCTCGCAAACAGCAGCGTTACAACTCGTGTACTATTTCTAATCAATTCTGACGTCCTCTTTAACGCTGTCGAGGCACTGCTGTCAAGGCTATTTTGGACATTAAAATAAACTTGTCCACATTTTAAGGGTTGACTTTTATATTTGTTATTTTTACCACGAGTTCATGTGGATTTTTACTAAAAACACTTAACACCTTGATTATAAAGGATTTTTTCAAGCGTTGGATTTTTCACCAATCTAAGCTACAGCCCCACGACATAAGGCCTGCAGCCCTGCAGAAGCAACTTACCCACATGGTTATCCACAGCTTCTGTGGATAACCATACTAAAACTCAATGACGTGTATTTGAGTTAACGCCAGACCCCGCGCGCACTGCGATGATTGTGCATCACTTGCACATAGTTAGCGCGATCATAGGCACTGGGATCAATCGCATGATCACGACAGACGCTGCCTTTAAGCTGGCGTACTGACTCATACTCATGCTCGGTCATCCAGTCACGCATCGCTTGCTCAATCTCAGCCACAGCTTGCGGTCCTTGCTTCAGTAACACACTGCATAAATGTGTGACATCAGCACCGGCCATCAAGGCTTTTAACGCATCATCAGCACTGTGAATCCCACCGGTGACTGCTAGGGATAAATCCACTTTGCCAAATAAGGTGGCAATCCAGTGCACACGCAATAGATTCTCATAAGAAGAAGACAAACTTAGGGTTGGCACCACCTCACGCGTCAGCAAATCAATATCCGGCTGATAGAAACGGTTAAACAGCGATACACCCTGTGCGCCAGCATCTTGCAAGCTGCGTACAAAATGCCCGACCGAGCTAAACTGCGAGGACAACTTCATAGTAATCGGCACAGTCACATGCTGCTTTAACTCACGCAGCACATTGATATAACGCGCCTCAACCTCAGCACCCGACTCAAAGATATCCGCTGCCACATAATAGACATTCAGCTCCAATGCATCGGCACCGGCCTCTTGCAGCTGTTTGCCATAGCGCGTCCAGCCTTCAGTAGAAATACCATTGAGACTGGCAATCACTGGAATCGAGACACTGCTTTTCAGAGTCTGAATATATTGTAAGTATTCATCCAGCTCACTGCGATACATTGATTCATCAGGCACAGGTAGAAAACTACCGGCCTCACTGAAACCAATATCCTGCTCATGTAAAAACCGTACCGCTGCGGCTTCACTGGCCAAGATACTTTCTTCAAACAATGATGGCAAAATCAGCGCACTGGCGCCAGCATCTTCAAGCTCACGCACACCGTCTAAGTCACCGGTTAACGGCGATGAGGATGGCACCAGCGGATTTTTTAGTTTAAGTCCTAAATACTCAGTGGATAAATCAATCATCAGCTGACTCCTTTTTCTCAAGATCCGCAGCGCCAGGCAAATCCGCTAACGACTGGTAATGGGCAAAGCGCGCAATCACATCATCTTGTGCTTGTTGCTGATAGAGCTTCGCCGCTTCTGGGTAAGTGCGATTGAGCATACTGAAACGCGCTTCAGTTGAGCTAAAATCCGTGTAATCAATCGACGGTGCTGCAGAATCGAGACGCAATGGATTCATGCCCTTGTCTGCTCGTGCAGGCTCATAACGGAACAATGGCCAGTGCCCACTTTTCACTGCCAGATTTTGCTGGCGGTGGTTATGAGCCAAATCCACTCCATGCGCAATACAGGGTGAGTACGCAATAATCAGTGATGGACCATCATGCGCAGCGGCATCAATAAAGGCGCGCAAGGTTTGCGTATCTTTAGCACCGTAAGCCACTTTAGCGATATAGACATTTTCATAACCCATAGCCAACATCGCTAAGTCTTTCTTAGCGGTGGATTTACCGGCATTGGAGAACTTGGCTACCGCACCGCGTGGTGTGGCTTTAGAGGTCTGGCCACCGGTATTGGAATACACCTCGGTATCCAGTACTAAGATATTTACATTGCGGCCTGAGGCCAGCACATGGTCCAAACCGCCATAACCAATATCATAGGCCCAACCATCACCACCGATAATCCATACGCTGCGCACCACCAGTTGTTCAGCAACGGTGAGTAATTCTTTGGCACGCGACTCATTGGGTAAAGCAGCCAAGCGCTCTTTAAGTTGAACAACACGTAGGCGCTGCTCAGCAATCTCTTGTTCAGTGTTTTGTTCTGCCGTTAATAAAGCATCAACCAACTCAGCACCAATCGCATCGCGTAATTCTGCCAGCAACTCTTTTGCGTACATTTCTTGCTGATCAATAGCAATGCGCATGCCCAAACCAAACTCAGCGTTATCCTCAAATAAAGAGTTATTCCAAGCGGGTCCACGGCCTTCTGAGTTAACCGTCCAAGGTGTAGTCGGCAGGTTCGCGCCATAAATCGACGAACAACCGGTCGCATTCGCCACGACCATGCGATCGCCAAATAACTGCGTGACCAGTTTCAAATAAGGTGTTTCACCACAACCGACGCACGCACCGGAGAATTCAAACAGCGGCTGCAGCAACATAGCGCCTTTAATCGTGGTCTTTTTCACCACATTACGATCGTACTCAGGCAGTGCCTCAAAGAACTGCCAGTTGGCTTGTTCTTGTTCACGCAGTGGTTCAATCGGCTGCATATTCAGTGCTTTATGCGACGCATTGGATTTATCGCGGATGGGGCAGATATCCACACATAAACCACAACCGGTGCAATCATCCACCGACACTTGATACATCATCACATGATCTTGCGGGTAATCGCGGCCTAAGACTTGATGTGATTTAAAGCTGTCAGGGGCATCAGCAACTAAGTCTTTGGGGACCAATTTGCTGCGAATCGCCGCATGCGGACAGACCATTGGGCACTTACCACACTGAGTGCATAGATCAGCATCCCAGACCGGAATTTCTAAAGCCAGCTTACGTTTTTCATAAGCAGCACTTCCCAGCGGGAAACTACCGTCCACCGGCATCATACTGACTGGTACGCGATCGCCTTCACCGGCAATTAAACGTGCGGTAAAGCGGCTGATAAAGTCAGGTGCACCGGCATCCACTAGTGGCGGACGCTCAAAAGTGCTGGTGGCCGCACTGGGCACAGCGACTTCATGCAAACTGGCTAACGCTGCATCAATGGCACGGAAGTTAAAGTCGACAATGCTCTGCCCTTTAATACCGTAGGTGTTTTGCACCGCGTCTTTAATCGACGCAATCGCTTGCTCGCGTGGCAATACACCCGAAATCGCAAAGAAACAGGTTTGCATAATAGTATTAATGCGTTTACCCATATTCGCTTGCTGAGCCACGGCATAGGCATCAATACAATAGAAACGAATATTTTTTTCGAGGATTTGCCCCTGCATACGACGCGGTAACTCATCCCAGACCTGATCAACTGGATGCGCAGTATTGAGTAGAAACACTGCTCCGTGCGCGGCCTTATCGAGCATTTCAAAACGTTCGATAAACTGCGGCTGATGACAACCAATAAATTGCGCCTGATGATCACCAATCAAATAGGTGGAGCGAATCGGTTGTGGGCCAAAACGCAAATGCGACACGGTCATGGCGCCAGACTTTTTCGAGTCATAGACAAAATAACCTTGCGCATATAAATCAGTGGTTTCGCCAATAATTTTAATCGTATTTTTATTGGCGCCAACCGTACCGTCCGAGCCCAAGCCGTAAAACAAAGCTTGCACTGACTTTGTATGTGCATCGGTATGCAAGTGCTCATCCCAATCTAAACTGGTGTGAGTGACGTCATCATAAATACCAATGGTAAAACCGTTTTTGGGTTGATCCTGCTGCAACTCTTTAAAGATTGCCGCGACCATACCAGGGGTAAATTCTTTGGAGGATAAACCAAAGCGCCCACCAATCACTGTCGGCAGCTGCGCAAATGGGCTACTGCCCTGCATTTGTCCTTGCGCCAGCGCGGTGATCACATCTTTATACAGCGGCTCACCGTCTGAGCCCGGCTCTTTAGTGCGATCGAGCACGGCAATCTGTTTCACGCTGCTGGGCAAAGCGGCTAATAAAGCCTGCGCATCCAGCGGACGGTAGAGACGTACGCGTAATACGCCAACTTTTTCATCCTGAGCTTGCAGGTAATCAACCGTTTCATGCACGGTTTCTGCACCCGAGCCCATCACAATAATCACCCGCTCAGCATCTGCAGCGCCGTGATATTCAAAGATTTTATAGTTGCGACCAGTGAGCTCAGCAAACTGATCCATCAAGCCTTGCACTAATTGCGGAAAGTCCAAGTAAAACTTATTAACTGTTTCACGGCCTTGAAAATACACATCAGGGTTTTGTGCGGTACCGCGCAATACTGGATGATCCGGACTCATCGCACGCGCACGGTGTGCATGCAACGCCTCTTGCGAGATCAACGCATGCAATACATCATCGCCAACCGCTTGAATCTTGGCCACTTCATGCGAGGTACGGAAGCCATCAAAGAAATGCACAATAGGCAAACGGCCTATCAAGGTCGCCGCATGCGAGATCACCGCAAAGTCCATCGCCTCTTGCACCGAACCCGCACAGAGCATGGCAAAACCGGTCTGGCGCGTGGCCATGACATCACTGTGATCACCAAAAATAGATAAGGCCTGACAAGCTAACGAACGCGCGGCCACATGTATAACCACAGGCGTCAATTCACCGGCGATTTTATACATATTAGGGATCATCAATAACAATCCCTGCGAAGCAGTAAAAGTGGTGGCTAAACTGCCCAGTTGCAGCGCGCCATGCACAGCACCCGCAGCACCACCCTCACTTTGCATTTCCACAATATGCGGCACTGTACCCCAAAGATTGGTACGCCCTTGCGCTGACCACTCATCCGCCCACTCGCCCATGGCCGAGGCTGGGGTAATTGGATAAATCGCACACACTTCACTGAGTCGGTGCGCAATGGTCGCAGTGGCCTCATTGCCGTCAATCATCAACCAACGGGTTGCTTGCATATTGAGCTCCTTAATTGAATGCGGTTGCAGATCGCCTGATGCAACACTATCAAACTAGCTTAACTCATCAACTGCAAACAGCTTTGCCGCAAGTCAACCAGCCCTGACCATAAGCACTGATAGCAAAGCTGAGTTGTATAGCAGAATTGGCGACGCCGCTCCCGCCGCTACACTTAATTACAAAATGCTGGAATATCCGTTTGCGCACGCCCCAGAATCAAGGCATGTATATCGTGAGTGCCTTCATAGGTATTCACCACTTCCAGATTCACTAGATGGCGAGCCACACCGTACTCATCGCTAATACCATTAGCACCCAGCATATCTCGGGCTAAGCGGGCAATATCCAAGGCTTTACCGCAGTTATTGCGTTTAATCAGCGAAGTACCTTCCACGGCTGCAATACCCTGATCCTTCATCTGACCAAAACGCATCGCCACTTGCAGACCTAAAGTAATTTCCGTTTGCATATCGGCCAGTTTCTTTTGAATCAACTGATTGGCCGCCAAAGGACGTCCAAACTGTTTACGATCCAAAGTGTATTGGCGAGCGGTGTGCCAACAAAACTCAGCAGCCCCCATCACCCCCCAAGCAATACCGTAGCGCGCACTATCCAAACAGGTGAAAGGACCGCGCAAACCACGAATCTCAGGGAAAGCGTTTTCTTCTGGAACAAACACATTGTCCATCACGATTTCACCGGTGATCGAGGCGCGTAAGCCAACTTTCCCCTGAATTTCCGGTGCAGATAACCCAGCCCAACCTTTCTCAAGAATAAATCCACGAATCGCGCCCACATGACCTTGTAGCGAGACTTCTTTAGCCCACACCACAAACACATCAGCAATCGGGCTATTGGTGATCCACATTTTGGTGCCACTCAGGCGATAACCACCGTCCACCTGTTGCGCACGCGCTAACATTCCACCCGGATCAGAACCAAAATCAGGCTCGGTTAAACCAAAGCAACCAATGGATTCACCTGTCGCTAACTTCGGTAAATATTTTTGCTTTTGTGCTTCACTGCCAAACTCATCAATAGGTACCATCACTAAGGAACTCTGCACGCTCGCCATCGAACGATAGCCAGAATCCACTCGCTCGATTTCACGAGCAATCAGACCGTAACCCACATAATTTAAGCCGGCACCGCCGTAAGTTTCACTGATAGTTGGACCCAATAAGCCCAACTCACCCATCTCACGGAAAATACTGATATCCGTGCGCTCATGACGAAACTGCTCCAACACTCGCGGCATCAACTGCGTTTGGCAATAGTTATAGGCCGTATCACGAATCATCCGCTCTTCTGCGCTCAACTGCTGTTCAAGCAGCATTGGATCTTGCCAAGTAAATGTGTTTTTTGCGGACATTAAATCTTCCTTTTAATTTTATTCTTGTTGTGGGCGTTGGCGCATAAAAAGCATTCATTGCAACTGATGCGACTTATAAAAATATAAACAGTGTTGTTTTGCCAGACTACCACCTTGAAAGCAAGGCTCAGTATGAATCCGCATAGAAAAGATATGCTATTTGATTGGCTGGTGAGCTATTGGCGACTTACAGATGCTGCAATGCAGTTATGAACAGCAGCTTCACCAATGGCAAAGCTGCTTATGTCAAAGCAACTAGAAATTATTTTTTGCTTATGAAATGAAATGTTGCCCCTGTACTTTTAACATCCTGCTCCATCTTAGTATGGTTTTTTGTATTCGAATAAAGCACTTGCACACCCGATAAGTCCATGTTTTTCACTGCATTCGATACAACGGCATAATCCAACATTGGGCTACTGCCCATAATCAATACTGACTTATCAGAAGATTTTTTCATGCTGGTGAATACCTCTCGCAGATAAGTTGCATTGGCACCACCGCCGACCCCAATCACAATCAGGTCTGCTAGAGCACCATGGCTAGGTATTTCAACAGTGATAATTTCAGGCTCAGTCTGCCCCGAACTGACTGACACTGCAGTTAATGCTTCGTGATAAATATCAGTTTCTGACTTTTTAGCGTGACCAGCACAACCGCTTAATACCACTACGAGTAGAGTGACTAGTGTTTTTTTCATGCTCTTCATCCTTAAAGATTATTTTCCAACTATAAAGCTTAGGCGAGGATGGCCTAAAAGCAAGCCTGTCATATCAATCACAGTGCCATATTGCGCATGTTCGCGAATTCCAAAGCCATCTTTCGGACGTCTTTCATACGACGGAGAAAGCCCATACCAGTTTCCTGGATAGTAAAAAGGTGTATCAATCACCCGAGGCCTTAATCCAAGTAATATTTCCTTTAACTCTTTAAATTCATATTCAGAAAGTAGACGAACATCCTTTAAGAAAGGACCTTGCCCGTAATTTAAATAAGTATTTTTATCCGCGTATAAAAAATCATCAAATACACTTATATGTTCTTGTAAGCCTGGCGTGCCAATCACCTCTCCTTTTATTGTAATCAGGTCATACAATCTTTCCACTTTGGGTAAGTAAGCAATATCATGTCCGCAATCCTTTA
>JAVETP010000074.1:0-13765 GCA_034006005.1 Pseudomonas sp. | reverse complement strand
GTATTGATCTGGGGCTGGCAACTACAGCCACCTGTTCAGACGGTGAAACGCTTGAAGCGTCACGCTTCTATCGTGGCTTGGAAAGCAAACTTGCCGTGGCGCAACGCGCCAGAAACAAGCAGCGCGTCAAAACCATCCACGCCAAGATTGCGAATCGTAGAAAAGACAGCCTACATAAGTTCAGCCGTCGCTTGGTTAATCGCTGCGGTGAAATCTATGTGGGCAATGTCAGTAGTTTAAAACTCGTTAAAACCAAGATGGCTAAATCAGTGCTAGACGCTGGCTGGGGCCAATTAAAAACAATGCTGGATTATAAGTGCGATCACGCAGGCATTGTTTTTAAGGAAGTCAACGAGGCATACACCACCCAAACCTGTAGCAGTTGTGGCGCTTTGCCCGACAGCAGGCCGAAAGGTATCGCAGGGCTTGGAATAAGAGAATGGACGTGTGAGTGCGGTGTCACTCACGACCGCGATATCAACGCGGCACGTAACATTCTCGCGGTCGGGCATGGCCGTCTAGTAGTAGGAATCACCGTATCTTTAGGACGGTGAGGATGTCAAAAACCATCCTTATTCATAGCTTGTTTTTTAGCTTGGGTGAAGATCAACTTATAATGCTTGGTTGCCGCGGACTTTTCTGACTGATCTCGTTAAACTCAAACATTATGTTTTTATTCAATCGAAGGAGTTTGTCAGTACATGGAAATTATCTATCCAATGTTTGCACTTGTCGTTCTTACATTTGTGATCGGATTTAGTATGGGGATCTCTCGTTTAATCAGTGTGAAAAAAGGCCTGGTAGATCGCAGGTATTTTCAACTGTTCACTGGATCTGCACCCGATAGCATTGTTAAATTGGGGCGTAATTTTTCAAATCTACTTGAAGTGCCCGTGTTGTTTTATGCAGTCGGGATTATTCTTCTAGCTTTAGATATTATACTAATCCATTGATGCTTGGTCTTGCATGGGCTTTTGTTGTGCTTCGTGTCATCCATTCAATTATTCATGTGACCTATAACAACCCCATGCATAGGTTTTTGGTGTTTTTGTTATCCAGTAGTATCGTTCTAGTCATGTGGATTCAGTTGGTTATCATCATGAGTCAAACAACATAAAAGAGTGTAAGCCAGCCCCGAATTGTGAAGCACATTTTGTGCAATGTGCGCGCAGATTCTTTCACAAAGCTGCATTGATAATGCAGGCAGGTTACAACAGCGTTAGCTGACAAAAGGAAGAGTACATTGGCTTATATTCTAAAGCACTGGCGTGGCCAGCTTTCTCTGGCTGTGTCTTTTTGGGTTAACGTATTCATTATCAATATAGGTATCCGTGTTTTTGAATTTTGGCTCACGGAAACCTCCCCAATTGAAAATCCAGTTCTGTCATCACAATTTACGATTACCTATGTGTTTATCGCGCTTGCCATTGTTTACCCGTGGCAAATCATTGGTTTATGGCGGTCTGCGAATAGATCGATAGAGAAAACGAAAAAGAGATTTTGGCCTGGCGCCGTGAAAGTCTTGGTTGTGCTGGGGCTGCTTGGAACGTTTGGCGATTTAAGTACGTCATGGCCCGACTATAAAGACTTGTATCGCATCGGATTTGAAAAGGACGAATGTGGAGATTGTCGCGTTGAGGTTATGAATGATGGTTCGTTAATTCATCTTAAAGGCGGTCTGGGATTTGGTGTGTCCACAGAGGTTAGACGGCTGCTCGATAAGAACCAAAATGTAAATGGCATTATCCTCGATAGCTTAGGCGGCCGAGTGTACGAAGGCCGAGAGCTGTCCAAACTTATCCTGATCCATGGCTTGGACACCTATACATTGAAGGGGTGTTACTCGGCATGTGTTACGGCTTTTATCTCTGGCAATAGACGTTATCTTGCAGATGGCGCGAACCTCGCTTTTCATCAGTATAATTCTGGCCGCAAAGGTCTTGAGCAGTATGCTGATATGTCGTCTGAGCAGCAAAAAGACTTAAAGATTTATGAGCAGCGCGGGGTTAGTCAAGACTTTGTTGATCGGATGTTTACGGCTAAACACGATGACTTATGGTTTCCGACTGTTGATGAAATGATAGCGGCAGGTGTCATTCATGCAGTTGTGAATCCTTCAACCTTAAAGCCCATGCAATACGCTTCTTTGGGTTCTAGCGAGATCGAGCATGCGCTCAGAGATATATCTGCCTTTCAGACAGTAAAGAAATACGAGCCTCATACATATCGACAGATCATCAATGAGATGGACGCGCAGATGAAAAAAGGTGCCAGCATCCTTGAGATCCAGCAAGCTGTTGGTGGATATATGGATGAGATTGCTAGTAAAGCGCTACCCATCACCAGTGATCAGGCGCTTATAGCCTTTGCGCGTGAAACTATTAGTGTCTTAGGCATGCTTGAGAAGAAAGAACCGATTCTGTGTATGAAATACATATTTTCCGAACACTATGGGGCGTTGGATATCACCCAACATGTCTCGAATGCAAAGTTGATGCCCATGATCGATGCATTGAGCATGGTCATCGCTGATAGTTATCAGAGCGCGAGCAAGAAGAGTATTGATATTGCAGCAGCGGAAGAATTAATGTCGCGTGTTGTTATGGAACTGGGTGATGATGTGAGTTACATGGATGGCCAAGGATTAAAAAACAGGGAAGAGTACTCGAAAGCATGCAACACTATTATTAGCTTTTACGAGTTAATCTTACGCAACAATAAAAAAGCTGCTGGCAACGGGTTGCGTTATGTATTTAGTCCATAACGCTATTTCTTGAGCGTTAGGCCTATGTTGTCTACAATAAACCACTTTTTATCGACGCTAGGTTAAACATGAACGACACTACATCACTACCTGCTTTACCGGATCGCCTGTCAGGTCATCCGCATAGCCCATACCATGTGGCAGAAATGTTTGAGAACAGTATCGGTATTCGCATCAACGGCAAAGAGCGCTTTGATGTTGAGGAATATTGCATCAGTGAAGGTTGGGTGAAATTTCCGTCTCCTAAAGCCAAAGACCGTCGCGGTCAGCCGCTGATGATGACGCTAAAAGGTACTGTTGAAGCTTTTTATAAGTGATTTTTAAAAACTGCTGACGATAACTGCGCTAAAAGGGTCTGGAAATATTTAGACCCTTTGTACAGTTTCAATTTTAGGCAGCGAGCCGAGCAAGCATCCCAGTCAATGCTTAATATGACTCTGAATCACCCCCTCCGCGTTATCTAAACCCGAGTGACGCATGAAAAAAATAATTATTTGGTTGTTAATTATCGGTGGCAGCTGGTCGCTTTATAATCGCACTGGCCAAGTTTATTTAGGGCCGGGCGTGATGGCACCGGCAGAACCACAGCAAATAACTCTAGACTCACCTGTAAATAATCGAGTCGATGATTACGATATCACTGAGCTGGCGCAGTTTGATATTCGCGCCAAAGTTTTAGCAAAGAAAAATTATACCTTTGATCGAGGAGCTGAGCTTTCACCTGTGGATCTGGCATTAGGCTGGGGCAATATGTCTGATGAAAGTGTTCTCGAGAATATTAAAATATCGCAATCAGCTCGGTTTTATTTTTGGCGTGTTGATGCCTATCCGATACCTCGACGTGAAATAGAAACCCACAGTGCAAATATGCATTTGATTCCGGCTAATGATTCAGTTAAACGTGCTATAGGTAAGGTGCGGCAGGGAGATCTCGTAGAAATATCAGGCAGCTTGGTTAACGTTAGAGCCAGTAATGGTCATTGGTATTGGAATACTTCGCTGACGCGTGATGACACGGGTGGCGGGGCGTGTGAGTTGATTTGGGTGAAGAGTTTCCACATAGTCACACCATAAACCTAGACAATCAAAAACAATATATGAAGATATACGTTAACGATAAAGAAATGACACTCTTTCACGGGGCTAAAGTATTGGATGCTATACGCGCATACTATGCGCAGCATAACCAAAAACCACCCTGTGAATTACCTATCGTCACCGATGGTTATGGCAACAGTATTGCTCCAGATGGCGAACTCAGTGAAGGGAATCATTTGTATATGAACACTAAAATAAATACAAAAACAACAAAAGTTATCTGGGCTATAGCCTTGCTTGGCGTTGCTTTGTTAATGGGTTGCAGTAACGGCCACCAGGTTAAAATAGTAGAGTTACCTCAAGACAGAACTATAGAAATCCTAGCCGTCAATGATATGCATGCAGCTTTGGATAGTTTTCCTCGATTTGCCTTTATTGTTGACAGCTTGCGTGCCACCTATCCAAGCTTATTGCTTATTTCCGGCGGTGACAATCAAACAGGAAACCCTGTCAACGATCAGTATCCTGAAAAAGGCATGCCGATGATTGAACTGATGAACGCAGTTCAATTTGACCTGTCAGCAGTGGGTAATCACGAATTTGATTCTCGCCTTACAGGCTTTGAATACATCACCCATAAGGCCCAGTTCGATTTTATTTCGGCGAATATGGAATTACCTAAAGATGCCGATTTTCGTATTCAACCTTATAAAATAGTTGAAATGCCGAATGGGCTGAAAATAGCCTTTGTGTCCTTATTGGATATTAACGCCAGTGGGATACCGGATACGCACCCCGATAATGTAAAAGGCTTTGTATTTAAAGACCCATTCGCAACAGCTCAGGAATATCTCTTCTTAAAAGACCGTAGTGATGTGCTCATTATGGTGAACCATATGGGCTTTGAGGAAGATGTAAAATTAGCCATGCAACTGCCGAAAAACAGCGTTGATGTGATTATTGGTGGGCATTCACACACCAAAGTCGACAAAGATCAAATCCACAATGGCATTATGATTACCCAAGCCGAACGTAGGCTGAACTATGCAACGCTGATTAAGCTGACAGTGAGTCCTGATGGCCAGGTCGATAAAGAAATGCAGCTGCTGACTGTTGGGAAAACAGAACCTACGCGTGCTGATATTCAGGGTAGAGTGGATGCCTACAATAACAATCCAGCATTGACCGACACCATTGCCATCACCGCAGATGACTTCTCAAGCAGAGAAGAGCTGGGCTACCTGATTGCTGACTCTATCCGTGCAGTTTCCAAAAGTGATCTTGCCTTTATCAATGCTGGCGGTGTGCGTATTTCAACGCTTGAAAAAGGTCCCGTACGTGCCAAAGACGTGTATGAAATCGACCCGTTCGGTAATGAAATGGTGACGTTCAAGCTCACCGGCCACGAAATCCGTAATCTATTTATCACCGCCTTTAGCTTTGATGATTATAAGCTCCTTTATCCTTCGGGAATGGGTGCGCGTTATTTGCTTAACGTCGATGACAGCCTTACAGATGTGGAGCTTCTTACAACGGCTGGTAAACCCTTTGATATGGATAAAATGTACTCCGTCGTTATGAACAGCTATATGGCTGCGGTTTACAAATACGAGCACAAAGATCCGGGTCAAGGACTGTTTCGCCCTACTGCAGAAGCCACCATTGATTATCTGAAAAAACTGAAAAACATTCCAAGCTATAGGGGCGTGAAAAGGTTGGATATAGTGGAGATGGAGAAATAGACGGAATAGGTGAAATTTACCTAACTGGTTTTTTCAATCCGTTAGGTTTGAGCAAATAAGGATATTGACAGCCGCTCCTGAAATTAACGCAATAAATTGCTATGCATATTAAGGCTCAAATCTATGAACAGAAAAGCTGTTGTTTTGATTCCATTAGTCTTAGCAGGGTTAATATTTGCAGTTGTGAGTCTTTACAAAAAAGGTGCAGATAGTCATGCACTGATACCTGTATTAACAACGACTGCAGTCACTGCTATTAGCAAAAAAGAGATCAGCAGTTTTACCGACTCCCGCGATAACAATGTTTACCAGATTGTCAGCATCGGTAACCAAGTCTGGATGGCCGAAAACTTAAAGTATTTACCGAGCGTGGTCGATCCTAGATCTGGCTCAGATTCAAATACTGCACCTTATTATTATGTATACGGGTATGCAGGCAGCGTAGTAGCCGACGCTAAGGCCACAGCGAATTATCAAACGTATGGCGTGCTCTACAACTGGGCGGCAGCAATGGCTGGTTTGCCAAGTCGCGAGCTTATTCCCAGCGGTGTTCAAGGCGTTTGTCCTTCAGGTTGGCATTTACCCAGCAATGGCGAATGGGAAGAGTTAATTGATTATTTGGGCGGCGAAGAAATAGCCGGCGGTAAACTAAAAGAAGCGGGTACAGCGCACTGGAGTAGCCCCAATACAGGAGCTACCAACGAGGTTGGTTTTACAGCCCTTGCGGGCGGCTACCGTGACACAGACAAGACATTCAAGGACATTGCTGACGTAGGTTACTGGTGGAGCACTACAGAACATTACAAATTTGATTATCTGGCTTGGTATCCCTATGTTTCTTTCGACCTTAACAAAGTTTCTGAAATAAGTAGTAGCAAAGAGAGCGGGTTTTCTATTCGTTGCGTGAGGGATTAGCTTTTGAGAAATCTAATGACAGGTCAGACCCGATTTTTAGATAAGCCACTCAATACACTTATAAAAATAAAAATTCTTTTACTCTTTATTATGTTGCTGTTGATGGTTGGAGTGACATCGGCACAAACGCTACGTAATCCCTCTGGTAATCAGATTGGTCAAATAGAATCCAGTGGCACTGTTCGTAGCTCGACTGGCAGCAGTATAGGCAAAATAGAGTCGAACGGAACCGTGCGTAACTCTTCTGGTAGCCAGCTAGGCAAGATAGAAGCGGATGGTACGGTGCGTAACGCCTCAGGTCACCGACTCGGAAAAATAGAATCCGATGGAACGGTGAGAGACGAGAAGGGTAACCGCATGGGAAAAGTAGAAAACAACGGAACTGTGCGTGATGCCAAAGGTAATCGTATAGGCAAAGCGGATGGTAGCAATCGACACCAGATTGGTGCCGTTTATTTTTTCTTTTATTTTAAATAATTTTTACTTTATGACGGGTTTTTAAAATGAAAAAAATAACTACTTTTCCCGCAGCACTGCTGATTTCAATCATGGTGTTTGCCGTATTAACGGGTTGTGATCAAAGCTCTGCTAACAAAGAAGTCAGCAAACCCGCTGTTGTAAAAGAAACAACAGATAAGCAGCAGGTCTCTGCAAGTGAAGCATGGTTGCAAAGCATCTTTTCTCAATGCAAAAGTGGCCATGGCTACTGCCTACCGGATGACGAAAAGATTTTCACCAAACGCTATATGGAGTTTTATCAAGAACAGCTGGAGATCTTTGAATACCCTGATTTTGCAACAGAAGCTGAACTGATTTTTGCCAAAAAAGCGTATAAAAACAAATGGGAAAATATTTATCCTTTGGGTCAAGACGTTTGGACGCCTTTCGGTCAGGGTAATGGAATGATGACGGGCGATACATTAGAAGATGTGAGCATAACCCGCCTGTCTGATTTGCAATATAACGTGCTGGTTGAGTATCGCGATGGTGAGGTTTCTTCCAGCGATCTCTTACTGATCCCATCGGACGGTGCGTTTTTAATCGACTTTATCGAGACAACCTTTAAAGAACAAAAAGCTATGCAGGTGAAGTTTGCAGATCCAGGGATTGATAAAATGTTGCCCCTGTTTATGAAAAATAAAGCCAACACCACGCTCTATGATGATGCATCCATTGATAGTGGGATCGTTGCTACTTTGCCAGATCAGGAACATTTTCTTCTGATTGGTTTAACTGCGATAAAAGATAAAGCAAACAGTGTTTGGTACAAGACTTACTACCCTAAAGAGCATATACAGGGCTGGACACGTCAGGTCAGTCATTGGGATTTTAATGAGGATGAAAGACACCTGCCTTTGTTACAGAATCTGACACTTGCCAACCTACAGTTAGGAGCAAATCCTCTCGATGCACAGCGTTTATTGGGCAAGCCTAAGTCCGAGTCGTCTGAGACCGGTCCTTTGGAGACTTCCGGCTATATTGATGACGATTATATTGTCACGACCACCACCATGACGTACGACGGCATTCAGTTAATCTATCAAGACGACATGATGATCCATGCTGAGATTAACAAGCCTGGGAAGAGTTTCGGCTGGATTACTATCGGTGATAAAAAGTGGAACAAGGATTCCATTATGAAGACGTTCAAGCTGACCGATGAGGATTTTTACGACAATAACCAAGGTGTTAAAGTCTTGACTATCTCTAGGGATATTCTCTTTTTATCAATTTTCCTTGATGCAGATGATTTGGTGAAGACAATCACTTGGCATTATGGGTCTTGATCAAGAAACGCAAAGAGAGTTTTGCAAATCAGAACTCTCTTTGCTGTTTGTTATAGAAAATAATGTATTTTCAAATTCCTAGGCAAACTATGAAAATAAAAATATACCTACTGACGCTGCTTGTATTGCTTACTGCCTGTACCGATGAGGGTAAAGCCAGTGTTGCTGCCGAACAGCTGGTCGCTGTTGAGCAAAAATATGACACTGTGGCAGAAGCAGCCGTTACAAAAAATGTGAATATTAAAGATATATTTTTATTGCTTCCCGATGATGCTTTTCCGCTGGAAGGCATCAGCATTGCTCATCGCAAGCTACTGCTTAAACATATTGGTGAAGAACAAGCTTTTGATATTTCACCGACTCCCATAGATGTTTGCGATGTAAAAAATGGCTTCCTCAGTCTGAATGGAATGCAGTTTGGCTGGGAAATGAGCTACTGGAATATGCAAGGCGCTCGCAAACTTGTAGCCATCAATAAAGGCACAGAGACGGGAAGTAAGGTAAGGGTGTTCTTCTACCAAAACGGGACGCTTAGCGAAGACCAGAATTACCAGTTGGGCGGTCAGAAAAACTATACATTGAACGACTTTATTGATGTTGCACAACTACCGTCTGCTGTACAAACGTTTGCGCAGCAGCAGTTTTCTAAGGGTGCTTATTCTCTGTATTACCAACTACCACAAAAAGGCACGTCGCTAACCGTCGGTATAGACGCCTATTTGTTTATGTTGGATTACGATGAAGAGTTTGAAATTCCTGACGAAGCAGTCAAATCCGTTACTCTGAAATGGGAAAATGAAAAATGGGAAAGATAACACTTCAACCTTTAAAACCTTCTTTTCGGTTGCCCTCTATGAGCACTGCAATCAAACAGTTCATCCTTTTTATAGCTATCGCGTTGCTGAGCGCTTGCAATGCCAGCACCGTAGAATACGAAACTTACTTTAATAAAATGAATGACTACACAGTTGAGTATCCCAGTTTCCTTATTGGGCAGGGTGAAGCGACCAACCAAGACGGGCAAAAGTTTCTTTCAGAAGACGGTAAAACCCAACTCTTAGTTTATATCGACTATAAAAATGATTACCTAAAAGGAGCTGATCTATACCCGATTAATGAAGCGTATGAGCAGGAATTAAAATTAAAAGAAGGTGTTTTCAATAAAAAAGTAGGCGACGCGCATTATATTATTGAATATAAACAAGATGATGTTTTGCATACGGTTTACGCTGCAATTCATGATGATTATTACTATAATTTTCGTTTTGAGTATCCTGAGAAAGATAAAAAAATGATGGCTGATATTATCAGCCACGTCATCGAATCCTTACGTATAGGAGTGCAAGAAGGCACCATCTGGCCCGATAGCAACGGCTCTGTAGGTGAGGCGGAAAATGTGTTCACTGCTTTTCTTGAAGGTTTTCTTAACGATAGCTATTGGGGTAAAAACTTCAACACTTTGCTGAGTAACAAGGACAAAGCTCTAGCGACCTATATTGACCCAAAAATGGATGTGAGACGTTATTACGCGCCAGGTACGGTGGCAAAATTGGGGTTGCGAGTCGAAGATTTTGGTTTTGCTCCTGAGGATGACTTTCTCAGTACGCCAACACTAGAGGGTGAAGAGATTTTTGAGCTTATTGCAAGCGACGCAGACCAGTGCAACCTCGATTTTCAGGGTAATAATAAAATATATTATCAGTGGCTTAGTGGGGTCCCTGACGTAGTGGTTAATATGGAAACCTTTGCAACCAAACCGGTGAAACTTGTTTATCCCTATGCGCAGTTTATGGCCGTTTACCTGCCCAATTCTGACGGCAATCCCCGCGGGTTTTATTTTATCAATACTCCAGATGGCTGGAAACTCGCTTTTGTAGATGATGCGCAATGTGGTGCGTGAATATATGAATTGCGTAATACTTTCAGAAACAGAATGGTTTCTTACTTTTTAGCAAAGATTCACAGAGAAAATCACTTTTCAGCGCAAGGCTTCAACGAAGCTTGGTGTTAGCTGCTAGTAAGACGACAGATATAGAGCTTAATTTTTTGCTTCACGTCTGCGGATCAAATCATGCTTTAATGGTCATTAGCTCGTTCACCTAGACGCCTCCGGTGCTGAGGTTTGGACATATAGCGAAAGGACTCAAAAAATGAATACAATTAGAACTCTTGCGATCGCTTTGATTATTGCAGGGACGCTGGGTCTTGCTTATGGTGGGTTTAGCTACACAAAAGACACCGCTGTAGTGAAGTTCGGCTCTGTTGAGCTGACTGCAAAAGAAAAAGAAACGGTCAATATTCCAATGTGGGCCGGAATTGCGGCAATCTTTGCCGGTGGTTTACTGCTTGTTATGGGAACCAAGAGGTAAGGTGATGATCGATGACTAAGCGTATTGAAACAATAGGTGCTCATAGATAAAGCATCTTATACGTTTTAGTTGTGCAGTATTGCGACTACGCAATATGTGTATTAAGCAGCTTGGGTCTCGTTACTAAGGAACAAGGCGAGCCTTCACAAACTGTTTGCTTAATATTTTTTGGATCATTTGTAATACATAAAGGTTTATTATGACAAGCCGTTGCTACCTCCTAAGCACTGTTTTTGCCGCAAGCTTACTTTCCACTTCACTCACAGCGGTTGCCCAAAACTCAACGCTAGACCCCATCCATACCCATTTAGCTAAAACCCAGACTCAAGTAAGTTTTGACCTTAAAGCCAGTAGCTTTTCTGATGTTGAGTTGGATGAGGCTGATAATTTTGATGGTTATACTGCAGCGCTTGAGCTGACTGTACCCTTTGACGTTAATAAGCAGTTCAGGCTTTCGGTGCCTTTTTATACGAAGGGTGATGCTTATTTGAAGCCTGGTGGGCAGCCCATTGATATTGATGGCTATGGTGGTGTATTTGATTATTCAACTCTGCAATTTGAATATCAAGCACGGGATGCCGCCGAAGCAGGCTTTAATCTTGCCTACACCGTAGGTGGTGGTATGAGAACAGCAGTACTGGATACTGGGACGGGTGATTATTACAATCACACAGGGAAGATTTTTTTGCTCGGCCTCAATATGGATAAGCGCATTTATGATGATCAGGCCCAGCTATTGCTCAATGCCGGTATCCGTTATTATTTTGACGCTGATGATCTGCATCCGCGCGGCCCAGACAGCTGGGTGTGGGCTGATATCAAAGGCGCAATTGTTTTCAACCCTTGGGGGCAGTATGTGCGGCCGGCACTTGAACTGACTTACTTAGGCGGCTTTAATGACTATAACTCGGTATCTTTGATGCCTGAGTTGATCATACAAGTTGCTGAGTCAGCTTCTGTAAAATTGGGCGGTATTTTAGGTCTAACCAATCATGGTAATCAGCGCGGATTTATAGGCGAACTCTCAATCAGTTTCTAAATTATTTTATTAAGGTCAACGACTCAGATTGATCGTGACTAACGCGCCCGTATCATCGGTTTCCAAGCGGTGTTGTCGGCCTGCGAGCAGTGCCATTGATGCAGCAAAGGCTAGAATCGTCAGCAGTAACCAGGTAATACCTTTGATGCCAATATTGGCATCAATCATCAGGCCTACAACCAGTGGTCCCATCGCCGCCAAGGTGTAACCACCACCTTGGACTAGCGCGGACAGTTCAGCAGCAATCTTGGCATTACCACTGCGCAGTACGATCAGTGTGAGTGCTAAGCTGAATGAGCCGCCCTGACCCAAGCCAAGCAATATAGCGCCAGGCCAGCGTAGTTCAGCAGGGCCAAGCAATAACATCAAAATGCCTACGCCCACTAGGGTTAATACCAGCATAATTGCAGGTCGTTGATCTTTGCTCATGCGTGCCAGTAAGGGGGCGGTAATCGCCGATACCAACTGCGTCATAATTGAAACGCCCATTAGCCAACCTGCTTCGCCTTCACTGTAACCTTGTCTCACCAGCAGGGTGGGCAACCAGCCAAAAACGATATATGCCAGTGAGGATTGGCTGCCCATAAACAGCATCACTTGCCAAGCCAATGGGTTGCGAATGAGCGCGCGAGCATGGCCATTGGATGCTTTAAATTCAGGGTCGGGCGCGGGTTGCGGCATGATCCACCACCAAGCGATCAATGCTGTCAGTGCTAAGCCTGCCCACGACATAAGACTGAGCGACCAACTGCCCAGCGCATCAGCCAGTGGAATACTCAGGCCCGCTCCCAAAGCGCCGCCTAAGCATAACGCCATGGTATACACGCCCGTCATTAAATCAGCACTGTCGGCCAGCTCACGTTTAACCAGTGCAGGTAATAAGGTGCCAACGATGCCGATGGCCGCGCCCACCATTAAGGTACCGATAAAAAGCGTGGTTGCATTGGTCAGACCACGCAGAGCCAGGCCTGCACTGAGGATAATAAGACCCAATGCCAGACATCGTTCAATACCCAGTCGTCGAGCGAACAAGGGTGCAAAAGGAGCAAACAATCCAAGGCAAAGCACAGGCAGTGTGGTCAATAATGAAAGTGTGAGTACAGAGAGCTCACCCTCATTCTCTATACGCGGTAGCAGAGGTGCCAGCGATGATAGAGCAGGGCGTAAATTAAGGCCGACCAGTATCATTAAAAGAATAAACTTGATGCGATTTGGGCTTTTACGACTGCGAGTGATGGGCAGCATAGGGGTTGTAAGCTCCTGATAATAATTGAGCTGTTTCGTAAACGCTCAAGCAAGTACCCGTAAATGCGCGTGCCTTGAGTGTGCTGTCAGTACGGCGACGGGGCGTTTTATTATTCTGTAGTGCGCCAACCCTATTACGCTTTATCGACCAAGGCAATTGTCATTGTATTACTGACTTAAAAATCCACCTTACCGCGCAATGACTTAGTCACGCCACGCTGCGTTTTTTGGTCGGTGCGTTTGCGTCGAGCATTCTTACTCGGTTTAGTCGGCCGGCGCGTTTTACTAATATAGGTGGCTTCGATTATAAATTGCTGCAAGCGCTCGAAGGCATTGATCTTGTTTTTTTCTTGAGTGCGAAATTGCTGCGCTTTAATGATCAGTACGCCGTCTTTAGTGATACGGCTGTCTTTACTTTCTAGTAACTGCTGTTTTTGAAAGTCGAGTAGGCTTGAGGCGTTGATATCAAAGCGTAGATGAATGGCAGACGAGACTTTGTTGACGTTTTGTCCGCCCGCGCCTTGTGAGCGTATGGCGCTAATCTCGACCTCGTTGTCCTCTAGGCTGATGGTATTGCTTATAAAAATCATGGTCAGTCTTTGTATAAAAGTATTGAAATTGACTACCTATCATAAACTATTACCAGTTTTGCGCTATCCATCCCCGTACTTTTAGTGCGGGGATGGATAGCGCGGAAAGCATAGCTTTCCCTTGGGTTTAACGTGCAGCACTGGTATTATATGGCTATGTTTGCATCCTCTGTTGGCGTATTCTCATGGCACTGTATAAACTACTGTATATCCGGTCCGTCACTGGAGTACGTCATGAAAAAAGCAGACCTCGAAGCCCTCAAGCAGGCACTAGAT
>JAVETP010000073.1:0-13877 GCA_034006005.1 Pseudomonas sp. | reverse complement strand
CTTCCAGCAAGCGGCTATGAGCCCTAAGCAAACCTTGCAGGCGCTGGCGCTGGGTCGCGAGCAAGTCGAACGCGTACATGCCAGCGGCGGTGACTTTTTAATGCTCGGTGAAATGGGCATTGGTAATACCTCATCTGCCAGTTGCTTAAGCGCCTTGTTATTAGAACAAGAGGTCAGCACGTTAACGGGCTCTGGCACGGGTGTTGCTGGCGCAGCATTAACCCAAAAAGAAAATATCTTAACGGCCAGCGTAGCTCGCGCTAAACCATTGGTAAAAACGCCCTTAGACGCATTAGAGCAGGTCGGTGGCTTAGAAATCGCTGCCATTGTGGGTGCTTATATCCGCGCCAGCCAGTTGGGCATCCCCTGTTTTGTCGATGGCTTTATTACCACGGCAGCGGCTTTACTGGCCGTTCAGCTCAATCCTGGCGTACGCCAATGGTTACTCTTCTCGCACCACTCTGCTGAACTGGGCCACGGCACATTATTAGCGGCATTAGAGGCTGAGCCCTTGCTGAATCTAGGCATGCGCTTAGGTGAAGGCTCAGGCGCTGCAGTGGCCTATGCATCCGTCCAACAAGCACTCACTATCCATAATCATATGGCCACTTTTGCGCAAGCCGCTGTGGAAAACAAAAGCTGATGATCACCACCTACGTCGATATTATCCGCCATGGCGAACCTGAAGGTGGCCGAGTGTTTCGTGGCCATACCGATCATCATTTGACCGAGTTGGGCATTGAGCAATTTAAGCAACGCACTCAACGCTTAGGTCATACATGGCAGCAGGTGATCAGCTCACCTTTAACACGCTGCAAACAATCCGCCGAGTTACTGGCCACAGCGCAGAATATCCCTTTGCACATCGAGCCCAATTTAGCTGAGATTCATTTTGGCGAATGGGAAAACAAGTGCGTTGATACGCTAATGGCTGAAGAAAACATCAGCCAACTCTGGCAAGACCCGATGAACTTCTGCGCCCCACAAGGTGAACCCACAGCCGCTTTACAAAAACGTACACTGCTGGCCTGGAACGACCTATTAAAAGCCCACCAAGGTCAACGCGTGTTAGTCGTCACCCACGGTGGTGTTATACGGATGCTGGCGCAACATTTATTAGAGTTAACCCCCAGCGCAATGAACAAACTCAGCTTGCCCTACGCCGCCGTGATGAGCTTTAAAGTCATCGAAGCAGAATACCAAGGCGAGCAGCAGCAATGGATCAGCTTGGTCAGTATGGATGGCAGTGAATTATGAGCACTTACTACTGGGGCTTTTGGTATGCGCTGATTTTTTTAAGCCGTGTGCCCGGGCCTTATTTAAAACGTATTGATAAAGATGTGCAGCAAGCCGCGATGTGGTTTTACCCGATCGTGGGTGCCATTTTAGGACTGACCTTAGTCACCTTGGTGTCGCTGTGTTTTAAATATAACCCGCAGGCGTCGGTGCTATTAGTCGCCGCTCTAGTCTTGGCGCTCTGGGTGTATTTTACCGGTGCCATGCATTTGGATGGCGTAGCCGATACCGCCGATGCTTGGGTCGGTGGTTTGGGTGATCATGAGCGCACCTTAGAGATTATGAAAGACCCACGTGTCGGCTCCATGGGTGTGGCTGCGATGCTGGTGATCTTGCTGGTGAAATTTGCTGCTATTGCGGCCTTACTCGAGCAAGCACAGCACAATCTAGCGTTACTCTTTGGTGGTTTATTGCTGATTCCCATGCTGGCACGAGCCGGCATTATCAGCTTAATGGCCACCACCTCCTATGTCCGCAAACACGGCATGGTCAGCGACACTCAAAGTGCAGCGACTAAAAGCAAAGTGCTAGTGATGGGTATTGCTTTAGCATTGCTGGCGCTACCGCTGCTGCAAGACAAAACCATGCTGGTGCTCTTGGCTTGGATGGCCGTTTTAGCGGCGTATCGTGGCGCCTTGAACAAGCGACTGGGCGGCTATACCGGAGATACGCTCGGTGCTGCAGTCGAAATTCAAGAAGTGGTGCTGTTAGTGGCCTTAGCTTTATAAAACTGAGCAGCACTTGGAGAAAGTGTTGCTTGATACACACCGGCAAGCCCCATGCAGGCTTGCCTTTGCTAGAACATTGCCCTGAACTATTTAGCCATATTCTTGTTCCATGGCATCACTAGCAGCATACGCGCTAAGCCACAGAAACCAGTGACGCCAGCCATAATCAAGCCGGCACCGACAAAACCAGACAGTGCATACCAACCCGGGGCAACGAAGGTACCCAAGAGCACGCCGCCGAGAATCATTGAGCCGGCACCAATTTGCACTTGGCGTTGTAATTCTAAAGGCTGCTTAGAGTCTTTGATCACTGGGAAGCCCGCTTTTTTCCAGCCGTCTAGACCACCTTCCAAAATGTACACTTCACAGGTTGCACAGTTGTCCAACGCGCCAGCATTCATAATGGTGCGGTTACCTGAGTTACAGTGAAAAATAACAGCATTCGCCTCGTTATTGGGCATACCCTGACTATTCAACTGCTCCATCGGCATATGTTTCGCAACGGCAATATGCTCACGGGCATATTCATCAGCGCCACGAATATCAACCAATACGGCACCCTGTGCCAATAATTCCTGCGCAGCCTGTGGCGTTAATACTTTACCGGTCATAAGTCACCCTAAATAAGTCTTAATATGTTCGATGCATGCACGCTGCGACTCATTGATCACCTCGCATGCATACCAATTAAATTCAATAACATATTATCATAATGTATATTGATATAATAAAGAAGCACTAACACCATATATTTTTAACACATTACAGCTGGATTGGCCGACGTCCGGCTAAAGCATGACTGAGCGTACCGCCATCCACCATCTCTAACTCACCACCCAAAGGCATACCGTGAGCTAGACGAGAAATAATCAGCTGCTTGTCCGCTAAAATCTGCGCAATATAATGCGCAGTCGCCTCACCTTCCACGGTTGGGTTGGTGGCTAAAATCACTTCAGTGA
Source organism: Pseudomonas sp. (assembly GCA_034006005.1). Lineage (GTDB taxonomy): Bacteria > Pseudomonadota > Gammaproteobacteria > Pseudomonadales > Pseudomonadaceae > Denitrificimonas. The sequence continues at coordinate 10,894 of JAVETP010000073.1, read as the reverse complement.
AGTTGCCGTTATTCACGCGACCAATCAACTCAGGAATACCGATGTTTTCTGGACCTAAACCATCCAAAGGCGACAAATGGCCTTTTAAAACAAAATAACGCCCGCGGTAGCCGGTTTGCTCAACCGCATACACATCCATCGGTCCTTGCACAATACACAGCAAGCTTTCATCACGGCGCGTATCCCTGCACAAATGACACACCTCTTCTTCACTTAAGCTGCGGCACTCACGGCAATACCCCACACCTTCCATTGCTTGACTTAAGGCTTCGGACAAGCGCTGACCACCACTGCGATCACGCTCTAACAAGTGTAAGGCCATACGCTGGGCAGTTTTTTGCCCAACACCCGGCAGCACACGAAATGCATCAATCATTTGACGTATTAAAGGACTAAACGACATAGGGTCTCAGCACAGTTGAATAAGATAACAGAGGGGATGTGGCTGATGACTCACACCCGCACAACAGCCAATACAACAGATACGCACACAGACACTAGAAGCTAGCACCTGTGTGCGTGATAGTACTTAGAATGGCATTTTAAAACCTGGTGGTAATTGCATACCATCGGTCATACCGGCCATGCCTTCTTGACTGCTTTGTTCAACTTTACGCACCGCATCATTCACTGCTGCAGCGATTAAGTCTTCGAGAATTTCTTTCTCTTCTTGCAGCAAGCTATCGTCAATGCTGACACGGCGCACATCATGGCGACCGGTCATAACGATACTGACTAAGCCTGCACCAGACTGACCAGTGACTTCAGCATTGGCCAATTCTTCTTGCATTTTCTGCATCTTTTCTTGCATTTGTTGAGCCTGTTTCATCAGGCCAGCCATACCACCTTTCATACGAGATTCCTTATATTGCTGAGTCTATGGGTTCAATACTATTGGCACTGATTCGAGCGCCAAAGGTGTCAATCAACTGCAATACTACAGGGTCTGCATGGATCGCTTCTTCTGCTTCTTGCTGTCGTTTTGCTTGCTTACGCAACAGCGCCAATGCAGGGGTTTCCTGCGTGGGCGTGTGCAATTCAATCTGTAACTCCACCGGTGCATCCAACTGCTTATTAATTGCATCATTGATGCGCTGCAGTTGGGTGGGATTAAACAAAGCACTGTGGTTGGGGTCAAGGTGCAATAACCAAGTCGTCGCGCTTTTCTCAATTAATACTGTGTTAGCAGCAATACTTGAGGTCATTCCGGCTAAATTCAACTGTTCAAAGAATATTTGCCACTCTGCCGCCAAGCCAGAGGCCACTGGAATCTGCGGTTGCAAGTCAACGCCATCATTATTGGTCTGCATTGGTGCAGCATCATGGCTGCTGACACCGGACAAGTCGGCATAGTCCTGAAAATGACTGGTATCTAAATAAGCATCCTCATCATCACCTTCCGCAGCAAAGGCTTGACCGTAATCCTGTTCATAATCCGGCGCGGGCAGCTCATCATCTTGACTTGCAGCCACCACGGGCTCGGGTTCGGCCTGCGGCGCTGGCGCGACAACTGCAACTGATTCTGCTTGGCTCTCTGCCAATTGTGCAACAGGCTGCTGCACAATTGCATCCTGTGCACTTTGATTCGGCGCTGACTCAGCCTCGTCCTCAGGATGCGCTTCCCATGGCGCGCGGATATGTTCAAGCGCTGCCGCTGGTGTACTGATAGTCGCTACAGGCTCAACAGCAGGCACAGTAGACACTGCCACTGCTTGAGTCGGCGCAACCTGCTCTGCTGCTACAACTGGCGCAGCTTCAATAGCACTGCCTTGCTCAGCCGCTGCTGAAGGTGTTGCTGCAGCCGTCGATTTCGATTGAATCAATGGCGTATTGGGCGCTGTACCCGGCAAACTCGCCGGACGAAACGCCAACATACGCAGCAGCACCATTTCAAAACCATCACGGGGATCCGGCGCCAGTGGTAAATCACGACGACCAATCAAACCCAACTGATAGTAAAACTGCACATCTTCCGGCGGCACCAACGCAGCAAGCTCAAGAACCTGCTCACGATCGCCCTGCCCGTTATCAATCGCATCCGGCATCAATTGCGCAATGGCAATACGATGCAAGGCATTGAGGATTTCCGCCAGCACACCGGCCCAATCCGGGCCATGTTCGGCCAAATGCGCAACCGCACTCAAGGCACCACGTGCATCACCGGCAATCAAAGCTTTGAGCACGCCATAAATCTGCCCCTGATCCAACGTACCGAGCATGGCGCGAACATCTTCCGCCATAACGCTGCCATCACCAAAGGACACGGCTTGGTCAGTCAGACTCATAGCATCACGCATTGAGCCATCGGCGGCACGGCCTAATAGCCACAATGCATCATCTTCAAAGGGAATGTTTTCGCTGGTCAGCACATTCTGCAAATGGCCAACAATCGGCTCAGGCGGCATGTTTTTCAGCGAGAACTGCAAGCAACGAGACAGTACAGTCGCTGGCAGCTTTTGCGGATCAGTGGTGGCCAATAAGAACTTAACGTACGGCGGCGGCTCTTCCAGCGTTTTCAACAAGGCGTTGAATGAACTGGTCGAGAGCATGTGCACCTCGTCAATCAGGTAGACCTTATAGCGCCCGCGGGTCGGCATATACTGCACGTTATCCAGCATCTCGCGGGTGTCTTCCACCTTGGTTTTACTCGCCGCATCCACTTCAATCAGATCAATAAAACGACCTTCATCGATTTCACGACAAATAGAACAGACACCACAAGGCGTTGAACTGACACCCTCTTCACAGTTCAGACACTTGGCCATAATCCGCGCAATGGTGGTTTTACCCACACCGCGTGTACCGGTAAATAAATAGGCATGGTGTAAGCGCTGATGATCAAGCGCATTGATCAAGGCTTTTAAAACGTGGGTTTGCCCAACCATTTCACGAAATGAACGGGGACGCCATTTGCGGGCTAAAACCTGATAACTCATAGCAACCGTAGACCAGCAAGAAAACAGACCCACATGCTAACGGAGGACAGCAGAAAATGCACCCGCAACACATGATTGGGATGAGCTTTAATAGTATTTACAGGAGGATTTGCGAGAGATAAAGCAATTTAGGTGGCAACCACTGCCAGCCACACCCCGGCACACAATGTCACCGCTATGGCTGCTCCCTTCCGGGCCTGACCAGGTTAACGGTTAATCGTTGCGAGGGGACCGGCAGGGTCGCCATAACGAAACACCAAGATTTGGTGTGGGCGTATTGTACTGATTTTGCGCGGGGATGCAAGGGATGGCGACTGGCGTTTGCCGAATGTTGGTCTATAAAGAAATAAGCAGCCCTAAGAGGCTTAAGTAATTTATTAAGTGGAATGCTTTAATAATCACCAAGTTATCGTATATGATAACCAAACAAGGACGTTAACGTATGAAATGGAAGGTGCATTTTTATCTAGGTGTTGAAGATCAAATTCTTCAGATGCCAAATAAAATTCAAGCTCGAATGCTAAAGCTGCTTGAGTTAATTGAAAAGCATGGGGCTAACCTTGGTCCACCCCACACAGAAGCAATAAGCGATGGCTTGTTTGAAATTAGAGCCAAAGCCAAAGAAGGTATAGGTCGCGGATTGTTTTGCTACCTAAAAGACCAGCAGGTCTATGTTCTCCACGCTTTTGTGAAAAAGACACAGAAGACGCCAAGAAAAGAATTAGAACTGGCTCGACAACGCCAAAAAGAGGTCAATTTATTATGAGCTTACAAACATTAAAAAAACGCGCACTCGCTAATCCTGCAGTAAAAGCTGAGTACGATAATTTAGAAGCTGAATTTACGCTTATCGATCAGCTGATTTCAATGCGTACACAAGCTGGCTTAACTCAAGAACAAGTGGCTGAACGCATGAATACACAGAAAAGTAATATCAGCAGGCTTGAGCGTGGAAATAGCAATCCGAGCTGGGCTACATTGATGAAGTATGCGAATGCTTGCGGGTTTGATTTGTTGCTCAATCCGCAAAAGATGATTTCCTAGTAAAAATATAAGGCGCTTATTATGTGTTTAAATACGTTGATATTTCAATGAGATTCCCAGCAGGATCTCTGAAATAGAATGATGTGATTGCGCCTTGTGCGCCTGTACGTTTTACAGGTCCCGCCATGGTAGTCGCACCTTGATTCTTCACATGCTCCATTGCGTCAAACAGATCAGTACAGGTAATAAAGCACAGATCTGACATTTTGAGCTTTAGGTTCAAACTCATTACCTAGCTGATGAAGATTGATTTTTTGGTTGCCAAGCTCTAGTGCAATCCGACCGACTCCAAAACGAACGGCTTTCATACCCAAGACTTTCTCATAAAAGTTCGTTGTTGTTAAAATGTCTGCAACAGTCAGATCTCAATGATCGAGGTGACTCATTTTCATCAGAAACTCCACTCTCTAAAAAAACACATAACACCTGAGTTGAGGGGCTTTTGTGGAGTATGCGTAGCTTACGGTACAAAGCCCCTCTCCAACGATTTACTAGGCGCTCTATGGCGACCAATTTCCATTTTCATCCAATTTTATTGCTATTTTCCTTTTAATACTTGGAAAGTTATTCGAATCGTCATCGTCGTGAAATAACCCCTCAATAATTATTAAGTCGCTGGTATTCCCCAAAATTCCATTTACAAATCTTGTATCTGTTTTGAATTCTATTACAGGGCTCGACAGCTCTGGCACAACGTAAAAACTATTTCCTCCACCAACTTTTACTATCGAAATATATGTTGAAGAGCTTCCCGATCCACCCGCACAACCAATATCCGCAGACCATAGAACTGCATATATAGCGTCCTCGCGCATATTGTCTTCTGTCCATGGAACTAAAGCCGCTATTCTATTTGGATTAATTTCTGTATTGCCACAAGAAACCGCATCAGCATACTTGGTGGCAACTGTGATTACGTTTTCGGTTATCTCTGATACTGGCATTACGGCATACGAAATTGGGACTGCCGCGAAGATGCCAAGAAAAGAAAATATTGCGTTGGACAATGTAGTTCTGCATTTCATTCTATGTACCTTACTTTGGTTTGAATATGTATTCTAGTAGACGCCTAACGCCGCTCTCTACGGCAAATTTTGAGCGCAGCATGAATTTTTTCCGACAGCAGCGCCTTATTAGAACCACCCTACAAAACGACCTATGATGCCTGTAACAATTCCGAACATTCCAATAATCGACCATAACCAGTGTTGCTTGATATATTCAATTATCGCTTTAGGATGTGCACCATACTTATCTCGCCAAGTGGCATTTGTGACTAATGACCCGTCAACCATGCGTTCCACTATATTGGACATACAGTCCACCTTTCTCAAAGTAGACTGATGAAGCTTAATGTAGTCACCAGAGTCAAAGGCATCTGCTTCTTCCTTCCCAGTTAGTGCACTTTTATCAGTCATATGATTTAGTCGAATAAGTTCATGGAATCTCCCAGCCTCACCATGACCCACATATTGACGCCCGTAGAGAGCCACCAACGCCCTAGCCAAGTCAAATTTCTTATCGTCAGGCACTACTCACCACCAAGAACTTGGAATCTGTGCTCTATAGCTGAAAACCCATAATTTCCATCACGCATATTCCAATGTGAAAAATGGAATGTTTGGCGATACTTAAGAAACTCGAAAAACTCAGAAAGCATCTCTTTTTCAAGCTGATCATATTTGGTAGGTATATCAGCTATAGCTACCTGCCTTCGCTCAGCTATTTTATGAATAGAGAAACTCTCAGTCTGAGCTGTTTTCAAATTTCTTACAGCAATCGATGTAACTCGCGGTGTGCGGCCATCTTTTATGTCATAAAAGGATTCACACGAATAGTGAATTAGGAGTACATGTTCAGATTTCTCATAAAGAGCAGATAGCTCTTTATGCATTCCCTTGCGTTTTTGTATTCTTTTAAGCTCTGATGACATGCGACTTCCTTGATGGTGTTTCTAACGCCTTAATAACAGGCTAAATGCGGTTGGCTAAAATACGAGCGGAGCGAGATAGCCAACCGTATTTTGTCCTTGTTGATTAACTTGTTATATTTCACCTAACTCCCAAATACCAAAATAATTTAATTTACTACGGCTAAATAAATATTTATTTTGATAGATGCAAAGATCATATACAGAGGAGTAAAATGGAGAGGTCATGTGAATATCCAAAAACTTTTCATTTACGGTAGAATCTAAGGATGTGTCATACATTAAAATAGATGGTTTACTTGTCCCAATTACTAAATACCTGTCATTCCACACATCTAGAGAAGTTATATATAAATCATCTTTAAAAATATCACGTAAAGGGTGTTGTTTGAACTCTAATAGTTTTGATCCAGTTACCTCATTACCAACATCGCTGAAAAAGTAAAGTTTGTAGTCATTTGAAGCAATAACAAACCCCAATGACTCAGAATAGAGGATATTACTTGACCTGATATGTACTTTTTTTATTACGCTAACATTTTTATTTAGAAAATATACACATTGTTCATCAGAAACACAAATAGCGCCAGATTTTGAATTACTAGCTATCGAAGTTATATGATAATTAGAAATATTAAATTCATCAAAAGAATTTATCTGTGATGTGTTTTTTAAATCAGAGATGTTAAGCCTAAATAGAATACCACTACTACCTGAAACAAAAACATAATCATTAGTGTGATTAATGCAATACAGTGGGTTATCAACTGATTTTTCAAATAAAACTAATGGGTTATAGTCTGTCTTTGAGTATCCCGATGCATAGTCAATATCGGACTTCCCACTGAGCATGCGCTGCACTTCATATAGATATACATATCCATTTTCAGATACTGCCAACATAATGTCATCATCTAAGAATAATGACTCATTAACATAATCATCATTTTCTAAAGTTAGTTGCAATATATGGGGGTAAGCTCCCACATACCGATTAGTATCTTCATATTTATTTACTACAGAGGTTACATTGGAAATATTGCGGAACATGAATAGCTGTTTTTTTTGAGTTGATAGAAACACATTTGAATCACTACATGATATTGTATCAATACCATTAGATGGTAATAAAACCTCTGCAAACAGCTCACCAGGAAACCCTACATGATCTAAAGATAAATCATTAGAAATGGAATTCGAACTCCATGGAATTTGTTTATAATTGGTTTTTTCAAGAACAGTCTCTCTAGTATTAATTATAACTTGGCTAAGTGTTAAACCATATAATGCGATATTCTTTGCGAATTCTTGTGTAAAACACCCATTTTTACTACTTAAAGTTCCATCTCCCGCAGTGTTTCCAGGCTGGGTGGAATAAATAATTGCCATACCATGTGATGATTCTATCTCACATAACCCTTTATTAAATATATCATTACTCGCAATAATTTCTTGTGTAAAGTCATGGTTTCTACATGCATCAAGAATCACAACTTTATCAGCCTTGGATTTATTCAGAGCATTAGTAATGTCCCCTAAATACACAGCACTGTGTTCAATGTTTTTATGATTAGATAAATCTTTAGTAATATCAACTGGTAACAAGTAATTACTATCCATTAACTGGATCGAATGACCAGCATAGTAAAACAAGACCAATGATTTACTTTCTTCAATCAAATTACTAAAAAGATTAACTTCTTTTAAGAAACATTCAAACTCCAAATTTTCAAAATATGTTACTGCAAAACCTTTTAAGGTTAAGATTTCAGATATCATTTTGGCATCATTAATTGGATTATTTAAAGATTCAATAAATCTATAATCCTTATTTCCTATTACGAGAGCCCTACGATCCAACTTTCACCTCCTGAAATATAACGTTGCGCTCACCGGTAAATTAAAAGCGAAGTGAATAATTTATCTGCGTGCAGCAACTTGTTATACGGTATTTTTAGTCGCCTAGTCAAACAAGGCTGGTTATTATCCACTGTTTAGCTGCCTTAGAGTTAAACGCTTTTCGACCATAGCATTCGGTTAATAAATACTCAGGAAGATACTCATCATATTTTTCAATAAGCTTTTGCTGTAATGAAAGTGTTCTAGCCAGCTCGGTTTCATCTGGCATATCATTTTTTGTTATAGCTATTAAACAATTTTTTATATCATCAATATCTGAATTCTGAACTTCAATAACACCGGAAAAATTACTGCATACAAATCCACTTCTAATTAGCAAGACAGTAAGGGTGTTAACTACTTTATCGCCCATCCATGAGAAAATATAACTATGCTTACCGCTTTGATAGACAGGTTGTTTTTCAAGATTGGCTTCTTTAAAAAAATTCACACCTTCTTGAAATAGCCGCCTTCCGAGATTATCTACAAAATCTATTTTCTGATTGCCAGCCTCAATGCGATAGTCACCCGTGCGATAGATGCTGAACATCTCTTGTCGTACCCTGTCATGAATCGTCATGCCGCTACCGTTAAACTTTGGGGGTTTACCGCCCTTTGTAGAAGTCACGTAGATGACTTTCTTTTCATCATCAATATCCGTGACCTTCCATCTACGGCCACCAAATATAATGTGCTGATCTTTAAGAATTAGCGAATCAACTGGTAGCCTACCTAGTGCTCTACTTCCGGCAACAATCCGGAACTCTTCTGGTGTTTTAAAGACAGCATAGAAGGTATAGGAATTGGTAAGACGTTCGCCTTCAGCCCCCAAAACCAACTCACCACTATTGAGTTGCTGTATTAGTTGAACTGTCCCCATATGGGATAATAGTTTCTTGAAGTGCAGAATTAATATTTCTTTGAACGGTCCTTGCTCACATAATAAAGAATAAAGTTGGTCTACTCTTACGCTACCCCATTGCGCAATTACAGCAAGAATCTGGTGAAAAAATGTGGAGAGATGCATTTGCTCTGTATCTGCCGGTTCAAACCAGTTATCTACAATTAGTAATCGAATCATAGCTAGTGATTGAACCAGTTCTAATCTAAGACCATCTACTATATTAGATTTATCACTTAATTCATTTTCAGCAATAAGCATTCGTAATATAGAAGGTGTATTTCTTCTACCGGATCGACCTAAGCGCTGACGTAAGCTTGATACTGAGTGTGGGGCAGTAACCTGAATGATAGAGCTCACTTTCCCTATGTCGATCCCTAACTCCAAGGTCATGGTACAAATAGCTGTAGTCGGTAGGGTTTCCTTCTGTAATCTGGTTTCTAAATCTTCTCGAAGTTCTTTGGCTAAAGAACCGTGATGCGGAAAAAACTCATTCGGTACGACTTGCTGTTCGCATAAGTCACTTAACTGTGCTGCAATGCTTTCTGTTCGACTGCGACTATTTGCAAATACCAGATGTGAGTCGCCTCTACAGAGTCTAAATATTTCCTGACAAATCTGCTGTTCGGCCGAGATGTGTGTTTCATCTGCCATGATATCTACTGGCTCTAAATATCCTTTAACTTGCACCTTAATAGTGCTTTGGTACTGACTACTCGTAATGGTTTCACAAGGCAGACTTTTATTCGGCCTGAGAGAAAGTGGTACTTTTTCAAGATCTCCGAGTGTCGCGCTTAGCGCAACTCGTGGAATAGGATTAGAGATTCGACCAGTTATGTGCTCAAGACGTATAAGTAGAGAAAGTAACTGCTGACCTCGTTCGGTTCCGATAAACGCATGAAACTCATCAATGACGATATATTTGAGTGAGCTAAAAGATTGTTTCACCCATCCAGGCTCTCTGACTAACAGCGATTCCAAGGATTCAGGAGTGATAAGCAGAATACCTGAAGGATTGTTTCTGGCTTTCTTTTTTTTGGATTGAAGACTGTCACCATGCCACGGCGTAACTTGCATATCCAACATTTCACTTAACGATTCGAGCCTGCGGTACTGATCGTTAATCAATGCTTTTAAAGGACTTATATACAGAATACCGAAGCCGTTCTCCTCTCCTGCAATTGCGCTACATGCTGGTAGAAAAAAAGCTTCTGTTTTACCTGCCGCCGTTGATGCACTAATCAGCACATCTCTGTCACCGGCTAGAATCGGTGCAATTGCCCGTTTTTGTATTTCTCTTAAATCAGGCCATCCCTGATTAAATAACCATTTTTGTACACGCTTATCAAGGCGCTTATATTCCTCTGTCATAATTTGAAATCAGCCAGACCATCAGAATTCAACATTTCACCCGCATCTTCGTCCACAATGATTTCATCAGTATCACTTGGGCGATCATCCTCAATCGCAACAGATTGAACTAATTGCGACCATTGCATAGAAGGGTTTTGTTCTAAGACTGCCAGCATATCTAAAAATGCTTTAATGGTGTTTCTTGGTGTACGGAAATAGGCATCCCCTATAGTCTGGCTGCAATGGTGTAGAAAGGATTTGAGTGCATCGTCAGGTACTAGATATTTAGACGTATCACCTCCGGCAAACACATGACGAAGGTTCTTCAGGAGAATATAAAGTTCTTCAGGTGTTAGGCTCGCTAAATGTAGTGCAGGTGATGAATAATCAATAACACCAGCACGTTGCGCAAAGCTGTTCTCAGCTAAACGGGATTGTAGTGCGTCATAGCTATACAATCCTCTGCGGGGATCTAGTAAAAACTCCGGCGTTCCTCCCAATAGAAAACCAAGATATTCAGCTGATCCCTGAAGACAATCATTGAGTATTCGCAGAATCTGCTCATAGTTAGATGTACGTGCTTGTGTGTTACTTAATTTATAAAGATTGACCATCTCATCCAAGCTAACGAGTAAGCCTTCATAGCCAGCCTGTCGTACAAATAGACTCATAAGCTTTAACGCATCATAAAACGAGTTGTCTGTAATAATCGTTCTAACATCTAAATCTCTTCTTGCATCCGTCTTAGTGGTGTATTCAGCACGTAACCAGCGAATAGCATTTGATTTTAACTCTTCGTTATCTTGCTCATGACCGTTCCAGTAAGCCTCA
>JAVETP010000072.1:0-14035 GCA_034006005.1 Pseudomonas sp. | reverse complement strand
CATACTTTGTATTATCTTTCCATCCATCATTCTTTGGCTACCCGGTCTTTTATAAAAAAATAATTATAAGGGGTAAACATCATGTCCGGTAAACGTGTCCTTATAACTGGAGCAGCCAAGGGTATAGGCTTTGAAATTGCCAGTGCTTTTTTAGAAGAAGGCGATCGAGTGGCAATTTTAGATCTTGATAAAATCGCACTTGAACAAGCCTTAGACCGCCTAGGTGGTGCTGGACCAGACCGGATAGGGGTGGCCTGTGATGTGACCGATGAAGCAGCGCTTAACCTAGCAGTGAATCAAGTCATTGAGCAATTTGGCGGCTTAGATGTGTTGATCAACAATGCTGGTTTTCAACACGTAGCCGCGATTGAAGACTTTCCGTCTGCTAGCTTTCGTGCGTTATTAGACGTTATGTTAGTCGCACCTTTTTTAATTATTAAACAGGTTTTTCCGATTATGAAGCGCCAAAAAGGTGGTCGCATTATTAACCTTGCTTCGATTAATGGACTGGTCGGTTTTTCTGGAAAGGCGGGCTATAACTCAGCTAAGCACGGGGTAATAGGTTTAACTAAGGTGGCCGCACTGGAAGGCGCTGAATATGGCATTACCGTGAATGCTTTGTGCCCTGGCTATGTCGATACAGAAATGGTGCGCGGCCAATTAAATGATTTAGCCCGCACCCGTGGCGTACCACTGGAGAAGGTTTTAGAAGAGGTAATTTACCCTTTAGTGCCACAAAAGCGCTTGCTAGAGCCGCGCGAAGTAGCCGATTACTGCTTATTTTTAGCCAGTGGTCGAGGCCGAGGTATTACTGGGCAAGCAGTCGTCATTGATGGGGGTTACACCGCTCAATAATATGTGTTGGAGAACTGGCCGAGTTCTACAACGAAAGGCGGCCATCCGCACCCTTAAATACAACCCAACGCCAGAAATCTTTGCCTTCTTCCGGATGATGCTTATTTTACTGGCCAGCCACCATCTCCATCTACAGGAACAAAATTGTTAAGTTGACAAACGCGCGTCTTAAGTAGCTCTAAACTGTAGTCAGACACTATGATAGGTTGCAAAGTACCGCCGCCAGAAATGCTCTCTGACCAAAAAAACTCAGTCTCAGCATCACGAAACACCAGCCATGCTTTTTGTGCTTTTCTCAACGAGTCCTTCTCTTCAGCAGACAGATGACTCATCAACTCCTTATATACAATATTTAGTTCTCTATCCCATTGTTCATAAGCTCTGTTTTGAGCATTGCGCATATGTTCTGTAACGCCACCACTGGCATTCATCTCGCGTTCAAGTTGAGCATCGATTGGATGAACGCTGTTAGTTTTGCAAAACGGCTCAGCTGCAGATGCTAAGGGAGCAAGCACTACAAGCCCAACGGCCAGTAAGATTTTTTTCATTGTGTTTCCTCTTATGCTGAATACCATTTCCAGTGATTGGTCCGCGGCAATGTTGCGGTCAAGCCATACCGAGCAAAATCCGGCCTATGTGCTGGCTTGTCTGCTGCCAGTTTCAATAGTACTTCTAATTTATTTTCTTCGCCGGTTTTCATCATATCCTCATAGGACATAATATTTCAGTATACGAGCTGTTTTCTCCTGGAGAAACGCCAGTTCCATCTCGATATCTGGATTGCATGGCTTTAGAGGATAGGCTCCGCTCGATGCGTAGCACCACGGAAGTTTATTTCACAGCCTCGACTGCACAATCAAAATTGCTATACATCTCAGCGCCTTAATTTAAAGATCATTAAATATGGAATGATCTGGACCCTTAACGCCACAAACAGCTGCGTAGTAAATTGGCGCTTTTTTACTCCATAAAAACGTGACAGTTTACGGAGTTCGCCGCTGGGCCTTGTTAGATTATTTATGAATAAGCCTGCTATCATTAGGCACTTGGCTTCGTTCTTCCATGCCATAGTCCCTACTTACGTTTGCAACCCTTATTCTGTAAGTACTAAATATGCTTTCTCGGCCTTTAGCTTGCGCAGATCTATGAGACTCTAAAACCCTCCAGTCTTCAATTGCTTTCTCATCACGCCAAAATGACAAAGAAAGAATCTTTCCATCTTCGGCTAAACTAGAAAAACGCTCAATGGATAAAAACCCATCAATTTCCTGAAGCAAGGGCCTAAGTTCAGCGGCTATATCTAAATACTCTTGATATTTTTCTTTAATCGGTTGAACTTCAAAAATAACGGCTATCATTTTTATTCCCCTGTAAATCTAACGCTCGCATTTGCGTCTGGTTTGGAGCGCTGCGTAAAAAAAGTCCGACAACATGCGCTTGTTATAAATCATAATCTTGTCGATGAATGCTGTTTACTAATGCACATTCTTATACTGACTTATTTTATAACCTATTGTTTTAAAGAGTTTTATAAAACCAACATTAGGATAACTGTGCACAAGTCAGCAGAAAAATGAGTATGCACACATCACAAACCAATCTAGAAGCGTTATTTACACTCAAGATTCGCGCTACATTCCCAATAAAAAAGCCACCGTAATAAAGTATCCAGCGGTATCGGATGACTTCAAAAGAGTGGCTGTTAAAACGTCTTAAAACTACTTATGTTTCCAGCCGGTAATCTCAGCTAATGCAGTGCCAATATCTGCTAATGAGCGTACTGTTTTAACGCCAGCGTCTTGCAGTGCTGCATATTTTTCATCTGCTGTGCCCTTGCCTCCTGAAATAATCGCACCGGCATGGCCCATGCGTTTACCTTCGGGTGCGGTGACTCCAGCGATATAGGACACCACTGGTTTAGTGACATGCGCTTTAATAAAAGTGGCGGCCTCTTCTTCTGCGCTGCCACCAATTTCACCAATCATTACGATGGCTTCAGTTTGTGGGTCGGCTTGAAAGAGTTTGAGAATATCAATAAAGCTGGAGCCTGGGATGGGGTCGCCACCAATGCCGACGCAGGTGGACTGACCAAAGCCAGCATCGGTGGTTTGCTTCACTGCTTCATAAGTGAGCGTGCCTGAACGCGAGACAATACCGACTTTACCTGGCATATGGATAAAGCCCGGTTGGATACCAATCTTGCATTCGCCCGGCGTAATCACGCCTGGACAGTTGGGGCCGATTAAGCGGACACCCAACTCATCGCATTTAATTTTCACATCCAGCATATCTAAAGTTGGGATACCTTCAGTAATGCAGATAATCAGCTTAATCCCTGCAAAAGCGGCTTCTAAAATGGAGTCTTTACAAAATGGGGCAGGCACATAAATGACTGAAGTGTCAGCACCCGTGGCCTCAACAGCTTCCAGTACCGTGTTAAATACTGGTAAACCCAGATGCGTGCTACCGCCTTTACCCGGTGTAACGCCACCAACCATCTGCGTGCCGTAGGCGATAGCTTGTTCCGAGTGAAACGTGCCTTGTGCGCCGGTAAAACCTTGGCAAATCACCTTGGTATCTTTGTTAATTAAAATACTCATGCCTGCTCCCCTTTTGCTGCTGCGACCACTTGTATTGCTGCATCACTCAGGCTGTTGGCGGCAATAATATTTAATCCACTTTCAGCCAATACTTTAATGCCAAGAGCAGCGTTATTACCTTCTAAACGCACCACCACCGGGACCTTAACTCCAACTTCTTTAACCGCCCCAATCACGCCTTCAGCAATCATATCGCAGCGTACAATGCCGCCAAAAATATTGATCAGTACGGCTTTTACATGACTGTCTGAAAGGATGATTTTAAATGCTTCGGAGACGCGCTCTTTGGTTGCGCCGCCGCCGACATCTAAGAAGTTAGCCGGTTTACCACCGTGGTGATTGACGATATCCATAGTGCCCATGGCTAAACCTGCGCCATTGACCATGCAACCAATATCACCATCCAGAGCCACATAGTTGAGCTCAAACTGTGCTGCATGCGCTTCACGTGGGTCATTCTGCCCAGTGTCTTGCATGGCTCGTAACTTCGGCTGACGGTATAGGGCATTGCTATCAATGGTGACTTTGGCATCTAAGCAGTGCAGATGACCATCGCTTTTAATCACTAAGGGATTGACTTCAAGCAGCGCCACATCATTTTCAACAAAGAGCTTGGCTAAGCTGAGGAATATATTTACAAATTGCTTAACTTGATCGTCTTGCAAACCCAATTGATAGGCTAGATAACGTCCTTGGAAAGGCTGTGCACCAATGGTTGGATCAATCATCACCTGTAGAATTTTTTCAGGTGTTTCGCTAGCGACTTTTTCAATATCGACGCCGCCTTCAGTCGAGGCCATAAACACCACGCGACGTGAAGCGCGATCGACGACAGCACCGAGATAAAGCTCTTTAGAAAACTCAATACAAGCTTCAACTAAAATATGATGAATCGGTTGGCCGTTTGCATCGGTTTGATAAGTTATTAAGCGTTTACCCAGCCACTGTGCAGCAAAGTCTTTGGCACCCTCGGCGCTGGTCACCAACTTTACTCCGCCCGCTTTACCACGGCCGCCAGCATGCACTTGGACTTTAACCACCCAGCTTTCACCGCCAATGTCATAGCAAGCTTGTGCTGCTGCTTCAGGTGTTTCGGCGGCAAATCCTGTGGACACAGGTAAACCATACTCAGCAAATAATCGCTTGGCTTGATATTCATGAAGATTCATAAGGCCCTACCATTGTGTTTAGATAATACGTAATCGATCTAACACAGAGTGTAACGGCAATTGAGATGTTTAATCAGCCTGAGAAGGGTAATGGATAAGAAGTGATGACTATGTAGCAGAATCAAAACCGCCCCTAAAAAGGGGCGGTTTATCGATCAACGCTTTTTGCGGTTAGCGATATGAATCGCCTGTCCACTTACGGCGAGCGCCGCTTCATGGAGTGTTTCAGATAAGGTTGGGTGTGAGAACACCATCAACGCTAAATCTTCTGCACTGGAGCCGAACTCCATCGCAATGGCACCCTGCTGCACTAACTCAGCAGCACTTGGACCAATCACGTGTACACCTAAAACGCGATCTGTAGTTGCATCAGCAATGACTTTAACAAAGCCTGCTGTGTCGTTTGCTGCCATGGCACGGCCACTGGCTGCGAATGGGAATACACCCACATTGACTGCAATACCGTCACCTTTCAATTGCTGCTCGGTTTGACCGACGCTAGCAATTTCAGGGTGTGTGTAGATCACACTTGGGATGAGGTCGTAGTTGACTTGGTTTTTCTTACCAGCAATACGCTCAACAACCATGATGCCTTCTTCTGACGCTTTGTGAGCCAGCATTGGGCCACGAACCACGTCACCAATAGCGTAAACGCCGGGTACGCTGGTTGCACAGATATCATCAACGTAGATAAAGCCACGCTCATCCAGCGTTACACCGCTGTCGACTGCTAACACGTTAGTAGTCACTGGGCGACGACCGACAGACACAATTAACTTATCAAAAGTCATTTGTTGCTCGCCTTTCGCATCAGTGAAGTTAACAGTGACTTCGCCGTTTTTCACTTCAGAACCAGTTAAACGTGCGCCTAAACGGATATCCAAGCCTTGCTTAGTAAAGATTTTTAGAGCTTCTTTAGCAACCTGATCATCCATCGCTGGCAGGAATTTATCCTGCGCTTCGATCACTGTGACTTCAGCGCCTAAACGGCCCCAAACAGAACCGAGCTCTAGACCAATGACACCTGCGCCAATCACGCCAAGACGTTTTGGTACAGCTTGGAATTCCAATGCGCCTGTTGAATCGACGATAACGTCTTGATCAACGGGTGCTGGTGGAATATCAATCGGCTGTGAACCGGCTGCGATAATCACGTTTTCTGCTTCGTACACTTGTACAGTGCCGTCAGCTGCAGTCACTTCAACCTGTTTGTTAGCCAATAACTTACCGTGGCCTTCAATGCTGGTGACGCCGTTAGCTTTAAATAAGCCAGCGATACCGCCCGTTAGGTTTTTAACAATAGTGCTTTTACGCGCAATCATTGCTGGAACATCCATGGTGACGTCTGTAACGCCAATACCATGCACTGCAAAGCCTTCTTTAGCTTCGTGGTATTTCCATGCACTGTCCAACAAGGCTTTCGATGGGATACAACCGACGTTTAAGCAGGTGCCACCGAGTGCCATTTTGCCGTCTTTGTCTTGGTACTTTTCAATACAGGCAGTTTTCATACCTAATTGTGCTGCTTTAATTGCTGCAACATAGCCGCCAGGGCCTGCACCAATGACAATTACATCAAATTTCTGAGTCATGAGTTTTCCTCGTTAAGTGGCATAGCGCCACACTGCCACCGCTTAAACAATAAGCGGCGGCAGAGTTATTAGATATCCAGCAACAGACGCGCTGGGTCTTCTAACAAGTTTTTCATGGTGACAAGGAAAGTCACAGCTTCTTTGCCATCAATTAAACGGTGGTCATACGATAATGCTAAGTACATCATCGGTAAAATAACAACTTCACCATTGACCGCCATTGGGCGCTCTTGGATTTTGTGCATACCCAAGATTGCTGTTTGTGGTGGGTTAACAATTGGCGTTGACAGTAATGAACCGAATACACCACCGTTAGAGATAGTGAAGGTACCACCCGTCATTTCTTCTAAAGTCAGCTTGCCTTCTTTAGCTTTACGACCGTAAGCGTTAATACCGCCTTCGATTTCTGCAAGGCTCATAAACTCAGCGTTACGCAGTACCGGCACAACCAAACCACGGTCGCTTGATACAGCAACACCAATATCTTGGTAGCCATGGTAAACAATATCTTTACCATCAATCGAAGCGTTCACACCAGGTTGGCGTTTGAGTGCTTCAACTGCAGCTTTAATAAAGAACGACATAAAGCCTAAACGTACACCGTTATGGGTCTTTTCGAACAAGTCTTTATACTTGCTACGTAGCTCCATAATTGGCTTCATATTCACTTCGTTAAACGTAGTCAACATCGCCATAGATGATTGAGCTTCAACTAAACGCTCAGCAACTTTAGTACGTAAACGTGTCATTGGTACACGTTTTTCAACGCGATCACCGGCTGCGAACAGTGGTGCTTCTGCTGCCGGAGCTGCTGCTTTAGCTGCCGCTGCTGGCTTGTTAGCGACTGCTGCAACAGCGTCTTCTTTAGTGACGCGACCGTCTTTACCTGTGCCTGGAATAGCAGCAGGATTCAGTGCGTTTTCTGCAGCAATTTTACGTGCAGCAGGTGACAAAATAGCGTCTTCGCTTGCTGCTGCTGGTGCTGCTGCGCTTGCTGTTGGAGCCGCTGCTGCAGGTGCAGGTGCCGCAGCAACAGCGTTAGTGTCTAAACGACCTAACAACTGTGCGCTTAATACAGTATCGCCTTCGTTAGCTACGATTTCAGTCAGCACGCCGTCGGCTTCTGCTAAAACTTCCATAACAACTTTGTCAGTTTCAATATCAACGATCAGTTCATCACGCTTAACCGCTTCACCGACTTGTTTGTGCCATGTTGCCACGGTGCCATCAGCGATCGATTCGGGAAATGCTGGGGCTTTAATTTCAATAGCCATAATAATGTGTTCCTATAAATTCGGTTGTTACGTAAAAGCCGCACTGATTGACAGTGCGGCTTTCTCGCTGAGTTAAACGGTAAAGGCTTCTTGCAACAATTGCTCTTGTTGCTCAGCATGCATTGATGCATAACCACATGCAGGCGATGCAGAAGCAATACGACCTGCGTACTGTAATCCAACACCTGGTTTGTGAGTCTGAGCAACGCGATGCATATGGTGCTGACTGCAGTACCAAGCGCCTTGGTT
The DNA here is from genome assembly GCA_034006005.1 of Pseudomonas sp. Taxonomy (GTDB): domain Bacteria; phylum Pseudomonadota; class Gammaproteobacteria; order Pseudomonadales; family Pseudomonadaceae; genus Denitrificimonas. The sequence continues at coordinate 6,296 of JAVETP010000072.1, read as the reverse complement.
CATTGGCTCTTCTTGACACCAAACAATGTGCTTCAGGTTTGTGTATTTAGCTAACTGCTCACCTAAATCATCTTCAGGGAATGGATACAGTTGCTCAATACGTACGATGGCTATGTTATCTAAGCCCTCGTTACGACGTTTTTCTAGTAGATCGTAGTAAACCTTACCGCTACACATAATAACGCGATCAACTTTATCCGTTTCCAACGTATCGATTTCACCAATAACGTTCTGGAAGGTACCTTCAGCCAAGTCTTCCAATGAGGAAATAGCCAGCTTGTGGCGTAACAAGGATTTAGGCGTTAAAGCAATCAACGGCTTGCGTAACGGACGAATCGCTTGACGACGCAGCATATGGTAAACCTGTGCTGGCGTAGTCGGCACACACACTTGAATATTGTGCTCAGCACACAACTGCAAGTAGCGCTCTAAACGAGCTGATGAGTGCTCTGGTCCTTGACCTTCATAACCGTGCGGCAACAACATCGTCAGACCTGATAAACGGCCCCACTTGGTTTCACCACTGGTAATAAATTGGTCAATCACAACCTGTGCACCGTTGGCGAAGTCACCAAACTGTGCTTCCCAGATCACCAATGCGTTTGGCATGGTGCTGGCATAGCCGTATTCAAATGCGAGAACAGCTTCCTCGGATAGGAAGGAGTCATACATATCAAAACGAGGTTGATCTTTGTACAGGTTTTGCAGACCTAAGTAGGTTTCGCCATCTTTTTGGTTATGTAAAACCGCATGACGGTGCGAGAACGTACCACGACCAACGTCTTGACCTGTGAAGCGAATCGGATAGCCTTCAAACAACAAAGTTGCATACGCAGTATTTTCTGCGAAGCCCCAGTTGATTGGCAAGCCACCGGCAGCCATTTTCTGGCGATCTTCAAGAATCTTGGCAACTTGACGCTGTACCACAAAGCCATCAGGCGTTTCTTGCAGTTTCAGCGCGAGCTCTTGCAAGGTTTTCATATCAAAGCGAGTGTCAAAGTGTGGTGTCCACTTATGACCTAGGTACGGACGCCAATCAACAAACAACTCTTTGTTAGGCTCTTTAACCAAGCTTTGAACAACGTGTAAACCATTGTCGAGCGCTGTGCGGTATTCATCACTTAACGCTTGAACTTGCTCAGCAGTCTGTACGCCATCTTTAACCAATGAATCGGCATACAGTTCACGTGTTGTGCGCTGCTTGCTGATCAGCTGGTACATCATTGGCTGTGTACCGCTTGGCTCATCCGCTTCGTTATGACCACGACGACGGTAGCAAATCAAGTCAATGACGATGTCACGCTTAAACTGCATACGGTAGTCAATTGCCAACTGAGTCACAAACAACACAGCTTCTGGATCATCACCATTCACATGCAAAATAGGCGCTTGAATCATTTTCGCAACATCGGTTGCGTATTCAGTTGAGCGCGTATCTTCAGGTTTGCTGGTGGTAAAACCAACTTGGTTGTTGATCACAACACGAATCGTACCGCCCGTTTTAAAACCACGGGTTTGCGACATTTGGAAGGTTTCCAGTACCACACCCTGACCTGCAAACGCTGAGTCACCGTGAATAGTAACCGGAACAACTTTATCGCCTTCAGAATCGTTACGGCGGTCTTGACGCGCGCGCACAGACCCTTCCACAACCGGAGAAACGATCTCAAGGTGCGATGGGTTAAAGCTGAGAGCCAAGTGGACTTCACCACCAGGCGTCATGACGTTGGATGAGAAACCTTGGTGGTATTTAACGTCACCTGAGGCTAAGCCTTCAACGCGTTTACCATCAAATTCATCAAACAAATCACGAGGATTTTTACCATAGGTATTCACTAGAACGTTCAGACGTCCACGGTGAGCCATACCTACAACAATTTCTTTAGCGCCATAAGAACCTGAACGTTGAATAATCTCATCCATTAATGGAATAAGACTCTCACCACCTTCAAGACCAAAGCGCTTAGTACCTGGGTATTTAGTACCTAAGTATTTTTCCAGACCTTCACCAGCAGTCAAACGCTCAAGAATATGCGTACGAACTTCGGGTGAAAAACCTGGGCGGCTGCGTACACTTTCCAGACGCTGCTGGAACCAGCGACGCTGCTCTGAATCAACAATATGAGTAAATTCAGCACCGATGGTGCGGCAATAGGTATCTTGCAATGCTTGCTGAATCTCACTTAACGTAGCTTCTTCTTTGCCGATATTTAAATCGCCAGTACGAAACACGCTATCGAGGTCGGCATTCGTCAAACCGTAATGATGTACGGTTAGATCAGCCTGCATCGGACGAACCCATAAACCTAGCGGATCAAGCTCTGCAGCTTGGTGGCCGCGCATACGGTAGGCTTGGATTAAACGGAGTACTTCTACTTGTTTTTTCTCATGCTCAGTGCTGATGCTGCCAGCAGAAACTGGCTGAGCACGTCTTTGGTTTTTGGCCAATAAGACAAATTGATCGCGAACTGTAGAGTGCGACACATCAGTACTTAAACCGCCGTCAGCAGGCAGTTTTTGAAAATAAGTACGCCACTCTTCCGATACGGAGTTCGGATCGTGCAGGTAGAGTTCATATAGCTCTTCCACATAGGCAGCATTTCCACCGGAGAGGTGGGCGCTGCTCCACATGCGCTGCATTACGCTTTCTTGCATGCTAGGTCACCCTTTATAAGGGGGACGCTACCGGCATGGAAACTTAACGGCCTGTAAGTCACAAACAGCGACTTGGATAAAGCCACTACGATTCCCGCAGATAGTCCGGGCACCAGCCCGGATGCCCCTGCTGGTCTTCAATTGCGTTTTGAAAAAAGCTTTGTGAGCTGTTTTTCGTTTAAAGCCGCTTGTATGAAAGTACTCATACAAGCGGCTAAAGTATTCACAACATTATCTGCTGCGAACTAGGTACCACTTTGCAATAACATTTCACGAATATGACCAATCGCCCGTGTTGGGTTCAGGCCTTTCGGACATACGTTAACGCAGTTCATGATGTTGTGGCAGCGGAATACGCTGAACGGGTCATCAAGACGTGCTAAGCGTTCTTGCGTCTGCGTATCACGTGAGTCTGCTAAGAAACGATAGGCTTGCAGCAATGCTGCTGGGCCTAAGAACTTATCAGGATTCCACCAGAATGATGGGCAACCAGTTGAGCAGCATGCGCATAAAATACACTCATACAAGCCATCTAGTTTTGCGCGTTCTTCTGGTGTCTGCAAGCGCTCCATACCTGGTGCTGGCGTATTGTTTTGCAAATACGGCTGAACTTTTTCGTACTGCTTGTAGAAGATAGTCATATCTACAGCAAGGTCACGAATAATTGGCAGACCAGGCAATGGTCGCACAACTAATTTACCATCTTTGACTACAGTCGATATTGGTGTAATACAAGCTAAGCCGTTTTTACCCGCGATATTCATACCGTCAGAACCACACACGCCTTCGCGGCATGAGCGACGATAAGAAAAACTTTCATCCTGCTCTTTAATCAGAGCTAGAACGTCCAGCACCATCATGTCTTTGCCATTAATCTCGACATTGAAGTCTTGCATAAATGGCGCAGGATTAACGTCTGGATTGTAGCGGTAAACGCTTACTTGCAATATTTTAGGCAACGTCATCGTAATAACCCTTAATATTTACGTTCTTGAGGAATAAAGTGTTCAGCATCTTTTTCAACTGCTGCTGAAAGCGAGAAGTTCACTGCGCGCTTGCCAACACTTTTAGTTGCTGGGAAGTACATGCTGTGACACAACCAGTTTTCATCATCACGTGTTTCAAAGTCTTCACGAGCATGCGCTCCGCGTGACTCAGTACGTGCTTCTGCAGCAATTGCAGTTGCTTCGGCCACTTCAAACAAGTTTTGTAACTCAAGCGCTTCAATACGTGCAGTATTAAAAGCATTGCTCTTGTCTGTAATTTTAACGTTTTTGATACGTTCGCCTAACAGTGCAAGCTCAGCAATACCTTTCTGCATGAATTCGCCAGTACGGAACACACCGAAGTAGTTCTGCATGCAATTTTGCAGTTCTTTACGTAAAGGAGCAACGTCTTCGCCTTCAGTACGCTCATTAAGCGCATTTAAGCGTGCAAGAGATTTTTCAATATCACTCTCGCGAGCAGGACTTGCTTCAACACCTTCACGCAGACTTTTCTCGAGGTAAATACCCGCAGCACGACCAAATACAACCAAGTCAAGCAATGAGTTACCACCTAGACGGTTCGCACCGTGTACAGATACAGAGGTCACTTCACCAACGGCGAATAAACCGTCAATGATATTGTCATTACCTTCAGCATCTTGGGCAATCGCTTGACCATGAATGTTAGTGGCAATACCACCCATCATATAGTGACAGGTTGGAACAACTGGAATCGGTGCAACCACTGGGTCAACGTGAGCAAACGTAATTGACAGCTCACAAATACCTGGCAGACGACTGTGCAGAACTTCTTCACCGAGGTGGTCAAGTTTCAGCAGTACGTGGTCGCCATTAGGGCCACAACCGTTACCGGCTAAGATTTCCTTAACCATTGAACGTGCAACAACGTCACGTCCAGCAAGGTCTTTCGCGTTCGGAGCATAACGCTCCATGAAACGCTCACCGTGCTTATTGATCAAGTAACCACCTTCACCACGGCAACCTTCAGTTACCAAGGTACCCGCACCAGCAATACCGGTTGGGTGGAACTGCCACATTTCCATATCTTGCATTGGTACACCAGCACGTAAGCCCATACCAATACCGTCACCAGTATTAATCAGAGCGTTCGTGGTTGATGCGAAGATACGTCCCGCACCACCGGTTGCCAATACAACTGCTTTAGCACGGATATGAACAACTTCACCCGTTTCAATGCAAATTGCAATAACACCAACGACTGCACCGTCTTCGTTTTTAACCAAATCAACCGCGAACCACTCGTTTAAGAAAACAGTGCCTTCTTTTAGGTTAGCTTGGTACAAAGTGTGCAACAGTGCGTGACCGGTACGGTCAGCTGCAGCACAGGTACGAGCAGCTTGACCGCCGCGGCCAAAGTCTTTTGACTGGCCACCAAACGGACGCTGATAAATACGACCTTTTTCAGTACGTGAGAACGGCAGACCCATATGCTCAAGCTCATAAACAGCTTCAGGGCCTACTGAACACATATATTCGATAGCGTCTTGGTCACCGATATAGTCGGAACCTTTAACGGTATCGTACATATGCCAGCGCCAATCATCATTCGGGTCATCCGAAGCGATTGCGCAAGTGATACCACCTTGTGCAGAAACAGTGTGCGAGCGCGTAGGAAACACTTTAGTGACTACGGCTGTTTTGTGCCCGCCTTTTGCTAACTGCAGTGACGCACGCATACCCGCGCCGCCGCCACCAATAATAATGGCATCATAAGAAATTGTACGAATACTGGCCATGAATCAAATTCCCCACAGAATCTGTACGCCCCAGACGAACAGTACGAACATAATTACGCCGCACAGTGCCTGGACTAAAAATCGAACACCTGTTGCCCACTTGCCTAATGTCATGGGCGTCAGATAGTCAGTAGTAACTGCCCATAAGCCGATCCAAGCATGTGCGCTTAGTGCGACGAGGCTCATTAAACTAAAGATGCGCATCCAGCTGTTTGCAAACAGCCCTTGCCACTGGGCATAGCCCATTCCTGGGTTCGCTAAAATATAACCCAATAAGAACAGGACGTATGAAGCCAGTACAATGGCTGAGACTCGCTGAGCCATCCAGTCATACAGACCAGACCGAGAGAAGTTTGTTACGTTGGTTACCATATCCAGACTCCCATCAATACAATTAGTACGGCTGAAATAATAAAGACTAAATTAGCACCTAACTTACCGCCTTCAAGCGTTACACCAATATCCAAGTCCATAATTAAATGGCGGATACCAGCTGTTAAGTGGTACATCAGTCCAGAGAGAAGACCCCAAACAACAAACTTGGCCAGCGGACTGGTCAAGCACTCTTTAACTTCAGCAAATCCTTGTTCGGAAACAAGTGATTTGTCGAGTCCATATAGCAGCACAGCGATACCTACAAACAGGATGACACCTGTAATTCTGTGCAAAATGGAAGAGATGGCTGTATTAGGTAATTTTATAGTCCTAAGATCTAGGTTTACAGGTCGTTGGCTATTCACGGCGTATTCACACTTAGAGAGCCCTAAACTGCAGGGCGAGTTGTCGGGAAGGCACTTACTAGAAGTACCCGTCACCATCGGAGTGACGACCGTCAGCATATTGGCAAAAAGCCTCTGCCGGTCAGCAACCGAGTATA
>JAVETP010000071.1:0-14243 GCA_034006005.1 Pseudomonas sp. | reverse complement strand
GCTGGCTGTCACATAGCCTGACAATTCATTGGCTTGAACTGCTGTGGCTGTAACGCTGAATACTACTGCAGCTAGTAATGTTTTCTTCAACATCCTGTATCTCCCTGAATAAATACCCTTACATAGGATAAATATTTTAATAAAAAAATATTTAATATCTAGCAATAATTATCAAAAGTGCTTAAAAAACACAATTTAAATATATTTTTGTGATAGGGTTCATGCTTTATAGATCATTTTTCAGACGCGCACTGATAAGTCTGCTGCATATACTCAGCAACCTGCTCGGCACTGACTGTTACTAGATGCGGCACTTCGGCTAAGCAAGGTGCGAGCAGGTGCATATCAATTGTTACAGCATAAAGAACACTTAAAGCGGAAAATAAAAACTTTACTAAAACACAGAAAGTTTGGTTTTAAAAAAGCCTCACCAATAAAAATTATTGAGGGCTTTTATAACACTTAAATATCTAGTACTTCACGCCTCCATACTAATTTAGAAATACGCGCTTCAGATGTACCTGCTTCTAAAGGTGCAGTAATCAGCGATAGAGTGTCACCATCGAGTTCAGCATGACGATGTTGCGTGCCATCGACCCAATTAGGAAAAATACTGTAATGCACATGGTGAGTGATGGTATTGCCCTCAACATCATAATCACCGGCATAGGTTAAATAGCTACTGTAGGCAGCGGCTTTCTCAGCATCATTGGCAGACCACTGGCCACCACTGGTAAAGCTCTCTCGATTCTTTTTAGCAACAACACAAAACATGCCGAAGTCGCTGTACTCAATAAAGCCCTCCAGCTCAGTGCCCATCGGTAAAACGACACGACCATCGTCATACAGCTGTTCCCAGGAGACAACAGCCCAACGACCCTTAATGGTTTCACGATTCATCTTTATGCTCCTGTAGTGACGAGTTGGTCGATTAGAAAGTTGACCAGCAACTGAGTAAACTCTTGGGCCTTTTCAATCTGCACCCAGTGGCCGCACTGGCCGAAGACATGCAATTGTGAGCGTGGAATCAAGCGCAACATCCGCTCAGAGGAAGCAAGCGGAATAACCTGATCATCACGGCCATGAATAAGCAGTGTCTCGTGTGGCAGCGAGCGCAACTCATCCTCACTGAGCGCCAGCATTTCCACGCCTTGCTGGCGTGGCTCAGGAAAGAGTGCAGCAAAGCGTGTTTGTACATCGTCACGGATACTGGCTTGATAGCGCATTTTGACTAAATCATCAGTGATGATGCTGTGATTAAAGTTAAACACTTCCATCAAATCACGCATGGCTTGCAAAGAAGGCTGATAGCCCCACACTTTGTCTAAACCCTCAGTGATGGGGAATGACAAACCCGCTGAACCCATCAGCACCAGTCGACTCACGCGCTCGGGATGCGCTTTAGCAAACGCTAAAGCAATAGCACCACCAAAGGAGTTGCCGACAATAGCAACACGCTGAATATCTAGCGCATCCAACAGACCCACCAGAGAGTCAACCCAAGTCGCTGGATCCAGTTTTAAATCGGCAGGGCAACTGGTGTAGCCAAAGCCCAACATATCAGGGGCAATAACCCGCGCCTGCTTTGCTAGAACAGGAATCACGCCACGCCAGTTGGCCCAGCCAGTGACGCCAGGACCTGAGCCGTGGATTAAAAGAATGACCTCGCCTTGACCTTGGTCGTGATAATTCAGGCTGTAATCACCAATTTGAATGCGGTTAGCAATTTCGGATGGAGCAGTCGTCGATAAAGTCATGATTTGGCCTTAGTAGTAGCAGTTTGAGTAGTGGTCACCACCGGAGCGCGTACACCTTTCTGCGCTAAACGTTTTAATATTTGCCGTGCTTCTTCACGCTTGTCATCGGGTAACCACGTGCGGTCGTGGCCCCATAAACTCATGCCTTCTAGCTCTTCGGCCTCCCAATCAGGACCCACAGTGCGGCTAGCCCAGCCCAGCTCAAACATCCAGCCATCGGGGTTTTTTAAATAAAATGAAGTGACATGGTCATTGATATGTCGACCCAAGGTCACCCCAATGCTGTCAGGATTGGTCAGCGCCATATCATAGGCGCGGCCCACATCATCAAAATCATTGTATTCAAGCATCAGATGATAGATTTTTGCTGGGCCGCCGGTATGCGCGATACCGATGGTGTGATGGCGTGGATTGCAGTGTAAAAATTCCACACGAAACGGTGCGAAGGTATGATCGCTGACCTTAAAACCAAAAATAGTGCGATACAGATGGCTCAACTTATCAAAGTGTTCAGTGATTAAAGCCACATGCCCCAAGCCCATATCACCGGTACGAAAGCCACCAATTGAGCGACCGGGTACAAATGGCGTGTCTGCATCAGCGAGGCCATAACAGATCTCAATGCGCACGCCATCGGGGTCATGGAAAAACACCATGTCCTCCACGCCACGAAAACTTAACTCAGCCTTGCTGCCCTGGGTAATGGGGTAGCCTTCATTTTCAAGGGCTTGACTCAGGCGCGCTAATTCAGCTGCATCAGGCACTTCAAAACCCATACCCATGGTGGCTAGGCCATCAATTTTAGTCACCACAAAGCGTTGGAATTTCTCATCCGCACGCAAACGTATACGGTGATTGGCCTCAACCTCGTCGACATGCAAGCCAACATGGTGGCGAGATTGCTCAATCCATGCGTCCAGATGCGGTGTTTCAACAACGATATAACTTAAGGCTTGTATCATTATTATTCTCCTTTGAGCCTGCGCCAATGGCAGCAAAGCCCATTATTCTGCAGACATACCACCATCGACCGACAATGCTGTACCGGTGACATACGACGCTTGCTTGGATAACAACCAGAGCACGGCGTTGGTCACTTCTGCAGGACGACCAATGCGATGCATCGGCACGCCATCGTCATACATATGCTCATCGCCACCAGTGACACGATCAAAACTTGGCGTTTTGATCGGCCCCGGACAAATCGCATTGACGCGGATGTCTTGCGTTGCATAGTCGAGTGCAACAGCGCGTGTCGCGCCGATCACACCATGCTTAGCGGCAATGTAATACGCGGTATTAGGCATGCCTTTTAAGCCAAAGATAGAGGCGTTATTGACGATAGATCCCCCTCCAGTTTTCAGCATAGCGGCGGCTTCATACTTCATCATGTAGAGCACGCCTTTGAGATTAATGTCGATCGTCTCCGACAAGTCCTCAATCGGCGTTTCATGTATGGGATTAAATTCCCGCTGCAGACCAGCATTATTAAAAGCGGCATCAAGGCGACCGTAATGATCCACAGCAAATTGCACCAGCGCCTCGCAGTCTGTAGCACAGGCAACATCGGTGGCTTTAAAAATTGCTTGGCCACCGGCACTGATAATTTCATCCACCACCGCTTGCCCTGCGGCAGCGCTACGATTACCAATCACCACCCGGGCACCTTCACGTCCAAGGGCGAGACAGGCATCACGACCAATACCGCTACCGCCACCGGTGACCAATACCACTGTGTTATGCCATTGATTTTTTTGACTCATAAAATGTCTCCAGCCACTGTTATGGGCTTACCGCTCAGAGGGTTAAGCACGCGCAAGGCGGCCAAATATACTTTCTAGCGCTTGTCCAATAGCCAGCAAGCGGCGATCACTGCCGGCCGGCCCGTCTAACTCAACGCCCACCGGCAAACCGGTCAGCTCACCTAAACCGACAGGCAACTGAATACTCGGGATACCAGCACTTGCCGACGGCTCAGTGTTTTGAATCAAGCGTTCAAAATTTTCGGGTAAATAAATATCTTCATTGGCCAGCGGCGCGACAATAGCGGTAGTCGGAAAGAATAAAGCATCCAATTTATGTTCTTCGAAGAGCTCTTGATAACGCTCACGCAGCGCTTGTCGGCCGCCACTCTGAGCGGCGTCATAGGCGGGCTTAACATCAATTAAGCCATCGCCAGAGGGCATTTTGCGTGGCAGAACCCAGTTGTCATAAATCCAACGCACATCTGGGCTGGCAATTTTAGTCGCCAGCTGCTCAATAGTCATGGCATGGCCATACTCGCGCAAATAATCAACCATGCAGTCATAGGCTTCATAAATCACTACGGGGAAACCCACAGGATCATTCAGCGCTTGTAAACCCGCATCATTGATCGGCACTAACGTCACGCCATGCGCACTTAACGTATTTAGTGCGGCATCAGCCTGTGCTTGTGTATCGGCATCAAGATTGCGCCAAAACTCACTAGGTACACCTAAACGTAGCTTGCTGAGGGTAATTGATGGCAACGCATACTCATCCGTGATGATGCTATCAAGCAGCGCCAAGTCAGACATGCATAACGCGATTGGCCCAACGGTATCGCGGCTACGTGCAATGGGAATAACGCCACGATCTGAATAACGATCAGCACTCGGGCGCAGTCCAACACAGCCATTCAGTGCCGGCGGAATACGTAATGAGCCGCCGGTATCGGTACCCAGAGCACCCAAAGCCATACGCGCACCTAACGCGGCGGCGCTGCCCGAAGATGAACCACCGGCAATACGTGAGCTGTCATAGGGATTACGCACGCCCACACCACTGCCGGTATTAAAGGCGGGGTTATACCCAGTCGCACCGAAGGCTAATTCGTGCATATTGGTTTTACCCAAAATAATCGCGCCGGCTTCCCGTAATTTGCGCACAGTCGGTGCATCTTCAACAGGGATATAGCCTGCAAAAGCTGGCGAACCGGATGCGCATTGCAGTCCTGCCGTGTGAATATTGTCCTTAATCACAATCGGAATACCGCTCAACGGCTTCAGGGCTTCACCATTTTTGCGTTGCGCATCAGCTAATTTTGCTGCCTGAAGAGCGCCTGAGCTGTCCAGAGTGACATAGACATTCAGCTCTTTGCCTTCCTCGGCACGCTCTAGACATGCCTGTACCAGTTCAGTACTGGTCATTACGCCATCACGAAAAGCGATCAATGCCTCGGCAATCGTTAAATCAGTTGACGTAAACACATTCGCAGGTTGAAAAAGCTTCATTTTAAATCTCCTTAATACGCTCTCAATGGCTGAAAGCGTTATCCTTAATCTGTTCAGGGCTTGGATAGGCAACCTTGCTATGGCACAGACCAAGGTCGAGCAATAATTCACATTGTTTGTACGCAATCACCCCGGGATTAAGCACAGGTACCGGTAAATGCTCAGCTAAGTAGGCATGCGATTGATGCATGGTGGTTGAGCCAAGCACAATCACATCAGCGCCATCCTCTTCGATCGCACGTCGACCAGCCTCTAATAACTTAGCAAAGACCACATCTTCCTTACCTTGCAATAACGCTTGGGTATCGGGGCGGACATCAATCGAACGAATTGAGGCCAGGCGCGACTCAAGCCCATATTCTTTTATGGTTTTCCGATACAGCGGGTACCACTGCGGCCACATGGTCAGGATGCTAAACGTATGACCCAACATGCAGGCGGTATGAAAGGCTGTAATGGCCGGAGCGACAACGGGGATCGATAAACGCGAGCGCAATGCCGCCAACCCAGAATCACTCACGGTATTAACACACACCGCATCAAAACCCTCGGCCTCAGCCGTCATACCCGCTTCGATGACTGCCATTTCCATAATGGCCATATCGTAGTAACTGTCCGCCAAGGTCATGACGTGACCAGCACCAACAAAGACCACTTCAATATCATCGCGAACTAAACCCGGCGGCAATTGCGACTCAACTAAGGGCCGTGTGGCGTCGCTCATCGGTACGGGGAAAATCATTTTGATGCGCTTTTTCATAGGTTAACCTTATATTTAAAGATCAAGCTCGTGACGAGGACGGGTTAGCGTATCGATCAAGGCGTAAAGGATTTTTTCTGCACACGGCATCAAGTCAGGAATATAGGTGGCACCCATGCCACCAAGACCTTCAGCGACCGGCAGGGGCGCACCCGTTGCAGGCCACGGCCAACCAATACGCGCGGTTGGTACGCCATAGCGACGTAAGGCAGCACCATCAGTTTGCCCTGCCAATAAATCCGGCATGCCATGTGGGCGCTGCTCAATAAATTCCCAACCGCGCTTACATGACTGAATGATCCAGTTGTCTGGATCAGTAGTACCACCGGGCACAGAACCGTACTGCTCCCAATCAAGATCAAGATCAGGGAAACGCTGTTTGAGGTCGTCAACAAAATTAGCGAACTGAGCTTTTACATCAGCAGGGCTGACACGTGGGTTAACCCGTACATCAAAGAAAATTTCAGTCACAGCGCTTGGAAAAGATGGACGCTCAACATCACCACCACGTACCCCAGCAATCCAACCATGCGGCTGAATCACGCCACTGGTATTGCGCTCGGTGTACTCTACAATCCACTGTTGTAACTCGGTAATCACCTGCGCGGCAGGCACGACTGAGCTACGGAAATTTGGAAGGTTATGCGGTACACCAGCGTAACCAAGGGTTCCATAAACTTTTAGCTTAAACCAGGCCATGCCCGGCTCTTCATGAAATACCCAATTCCATGGCTTCATAATGATGGCAAAATCTGGGTACATGCCACGATTGAGCATGTGCATCACGCCATTCGACATACCCGCATGACGCGCACTGATATCCACCGGCATACCGCCATCGGCCATACCGAGGATCAGGTCACCCACCAATGGTATATCCGCATCTAATAAAGCCGTAGCCACTTCGGTCAGGGTCGCCACCATGGCCTTCGGATTTGAAGAGCCAAGGCCAAACACCCAATCGTCTACTTGTTGTGCATAAGGCTGTAGATCAGCCTCTTGGCCATCGCCAGTAAGAATCTCTTCACCGAGAACACGATCAAGGTGCGTATCGATCGGTGCGTATAACAATACGGTGGCACCACCACCGCTACCACGCTGTTCAGCCATGACATTACCGGTGATATCGCTCATCGGGTAATAACGCGACTTCATACCAATTTGCTGTAAATGCTGAGCCATAAACTCACTGGCTTCACGAGTGGCTCCGGTTGGACTATGAATATTGGTTAAATCAAATAACAGCTTTTGCAAACGCTGAGGATTGAGCTTGGCGCGAGCCTCTTCGTACCATTGCGTCTGCTCAGCAGAAAACGGTAATTTTTTAGTCAGTTTCATATTCAAGTCCTTAGTTACTGGCAACAAAGTGCTCAGCAAATATATTTTCTGCTTTTACCCCAAGCTCTAGCAGACGCGAAGTTGCAGCATCAATCATTGGCTGCGGACCACACAAATACGCTACGGTATTCGGATCTGTAACATCGTCATCTCTTAAAGCACTGACTGGATTTCCTGGGTGCTGGCCTTCTACTGCACCTTTACTCGCACAAATTCGTGCCTCAAGGGTCGGCAACCATTGCTCGCGCAATTGAATATCTTCAAGTGCGAAGAGTGTTTCAGCCTGTGCGCTGCCAAAGCTCAGCAACATCGGTGGTTTACGTCCACTGCTTTGGTGAAGCGTATCTATCATCGATAGAATCGGAGATAGGCCAGTGCCACCTGCGACAAAAATATGCGGTGAACGTCGATGTTCTTCACGCAGGAAGAAAGCTCCATACGGGCCTGTTAGCGTCAATACGTCGTCAGCGGCGGCTACTTCCTCAAGATATTTAGACATCACCCCATCAGGCAATAGGCGTATCAGAAACTCCATTTTAGGCAGAGTTTTCTGCGTGCTAGAAGGTGAGTAACTGCGCACAACGCCAACCCCAGGTACAGCAATTTGCATAAACTGACCGGGTCTAAAGTCCATCCATTCGTCATCGGCTAACTCAACAGTTAAGCGAACAGCATTAATAGCAATGCGCTCAATCGAATCAATAAACACATTGACTTCGTGAGCAGCATTGGAGCCCACTTCGCTGCTGTATGGTAATTCAAAGCTACAGTCGGTCTCTGCCTGGCTAACACATAGCAAACGTTGACCTGCACCGTATTCACTAGGAAGAAGTGTTGAACTCGCTCCCGCTAGGGTGTTGGCATCACCGTCTTTTAGCGTGCAAATACAGCTCGAACAGCTGCCTGAACGGCACTGAAACAGGACTGGCATATCCTGCTCAAGCGCAGCGTCAAGAATATTTTCACCCGGTGCCACACTAAAAACGCGTGTTTCACCATCAGAAAAATTAAGAGTAACTTGGCGCTTAGGCTCGCTCACAATGGACATCTCCTGCTCAGTCATAGCATCAAGAGCATGTGTATTAGGGACAACACTCAAGCCACGCGTAGCGTCATCAGAAAAATTAGGGGTAACTTGGCGCATAGAGTTATTCATAAGCTGGATCCCATCGAGGTACCGAATACAAATTAAGCCGCAACACTTCATTAATAATGAAGAAAACCAAGCCGCTCATTTATCGGTTTGTTTATTATTTATCTCGATAGTAGGAAACATTCACACCTGAACGCGCTCCATTAAATTACGCGCCTATCCTATGAGCGCAGCTTCTTGATCTATATCAAACGAGAAAAATCTCATAGCAAGCGCTATTGCAGTACCGCTTGCTATGAGATTTATTAAAATAAATAAGATCAGGCTTCTTGAATAAGAAACCTGAGAGGGTATTACTGCTGACTAAACAGCAAGACCTGCTTTTTCTACGACGTGCTGCATAACCGGTGGGCGTAAGCGGTGCCAATCGCTCACCTGTTGCACAGCCATACCGGCACGGCACAAGGTCGCGTCACCGCCTTTACGGCCAATAAACTGTCCGCCAATTGGCAAACCGCTTTCCGTCAGACCGATAGGGAAGCTAAGGCATGGATGACCGGTTACGTTGAAAGGGGCAGTAAACTGAATTAAGTGTCGATTGGCTTCAGGATCTTGAGCCAAGTTAGCCAGTTGCTGATGGGTTGGTGCGGCATACGGCTGTACTGGAGCAAGGACAATATCGACATCATAAAGCAGAGCATCCATAGCACCATTAAAGCGCTGCGCCTCAAGTAAGATACGCTGATAGTCCATGCCGCTAAGCTGGCGGCCGCCGTCAATTAACCTGCTCAATGCTGGGCCATACTGTGCGGCATACTTAGGGTAGGTTGCTTGGTGTGCGACAGCTGTTTGCACCCCACAATGCGCTTCCCAATTGCTACTGATTTGATGCGTATCAGGCATCTGTATTTTTTTTACTTTACCGCCACCGGCAAAAATAATACTTATTATTTGCTCGAGCGCCTTCTGAATAACAGGGTCAACCCCATCACTTATCCAGCTTAGATCCACACCGACACATAAGCCCTTAAAGCTCGCATCAACACTGGGTACTTCAAGACAGACACTCGGCGTAGAGGTCGGATCTAGAGGGTCATAGCCGGCAATGGTCGACAATAAAAAAAGCGTATCACGCGCGCTACGGGTAATGGGCCCGATATGATCGAGACTTGCCGCCATTTCAAAAGCACCATAGCGACTGACACGTCCCCATGTTGGTTTTAAGCCAGTCAAGCCATTGGCGGCACAGGGGAAACGAATTGAACCACCAGAGTCACTGCCTATCGATGCGTAACAGAGGCCCGCAGCGGTAGCAACACCACAACCACTCGATGAAGCACCAGCCCAGTGATTGGCCCCCCAAGGATTACTCGGCGCAACAATATCTGGGTGGTGTACGGCAAAAGCACCTTCAGTCATTTGCAGCTTGCCGAGCATTACCGCCCCCGCTTCACGCAACCGAGCAACTACAGTGGCATCATGCTGAGGAATGCGCGCCGCATGCAATGGCATCCCCGCTGCGGTTACCACACCGGCTGTGTCGAGTAGATCCTTATAAGCAATGGGTATACCGTGCAATGGACTACGACAGATACCTTTTGCTAGCTCATCTTCTGCCTCTTGAGCTTGCTGCAAAGCAATATCTGCAGTCACCCGAGCATAACTATGTAAGTCATTATCTAAAGCATCGATACGTGCCAGCTGTATTTTCGTGACCTCTACAGGTGACAGTTTACGACTGCGAATCAGCTGCGATAACTCATGCATTTCTAAGTAGTAAATATCGCTAGACACGTTCATTTATGAGCCCCAATAAAACTTAAAGCAAGGCCGTTAAACTCATCCGGGCACTCGCTTTGCAAATGGTGAGCAGCCTTACCAAATACATGCAGGAACGCATTAGGTAAGCGATTAAGCATCATCATCGGCACATCAATGCCGCCAAACCAATCATGCAGCCCCCAACACATCAAGACAGGCACATCAATTTGCTTTAAAATTGATAGCAGATTTTCCCATTCACCAAATGCCTGTGGTGTTTTCAGTAGCTGGATATAGTCTGGATTGTTACTGGCTTGAAACCTTAGCAACAGCGCATCTTCATCTAATTTTGTGTCATCTAATAACTCATACTTCTGCAACAAGATACGCATCTTGCTTAAGCTCGGCCCACCATCGGCTAGATAGTAGTCACTCATTAAGTGCGCGGCATGTTTGCTAAAAAGAGGTAGCGGCTGCAACGCACCTTGATCAACAGGCTGAGAGCCAATTGTAATCAAGCGACCCACCCGCTCAGGGTTATCTGCAGCAAAACGTAAAGCGACGCAGCCACCAAACGATTGATTCACTAAATGCGCTTGTTTAATCCCCAGAGCATCCATAAAAGCGCGCAACGTCTGTGCATGCCAAGTAAATACTGGGCCCTCTACGGTGATCATCTGCGACTGACCAAACTGGGCAAAATCAAGAAAGTAGCACTGGTGGTCTTCAGAAAATACTTGCGCACTGAGACGGAAGTTACTCCAAGCAGTACTGCCAGGACCACCACCATGGGTGAAAATAACAGGTAACCGCTCAGTCGCCTGACCTAAGACCTGATAATGCAAACGCACACCATCAAGTAAGACAAATTGACTCGCAGGAATAACTAAATCAGACATAACAGATCCTCCAAAAAATAAGCCAGCACCTTTTCAGGTACTGGCTGGAGTTAAATCACTCTTCTGGTATTTTTCTGACTTGATAACCAGGGCGATGCCCGTCAGCGGTATCCTTAAAGATCAAACTGGTATCTTTAACAGAACCTGCAACACCTCGACCCGGTTTAGCAATCCCGCGATTCCAGCGCGAGGCGAGTTTACGCCAAGTAATAGGCGAAACATCGGTTGAAACCAGTTGTTCGTCATCCCAACCCGTGCCATCAGTATAGAAGTTCTGCATCGCTTCGCGAGCATATAGGTCACAGTCATTAAAACCATGCAGGCATAACGGCTTGTAAACCACATTAAAACGATGCTGGTTTTTCTCACGCTCTTCTTCGGTGTTACAAACGCGCACCAGAACTTCCCAGTACTCGTGCGTATCATCGGTAATCGGCACATACCACTCATATTGAGTCATATGCTCTTGCGGCCAGTTTTCCACCATCAAAACACCAGGCAGAACAACAGAGGTTCGATAGAAACGACCTTTCAAACCTTCTACTTTAAGGTCGAGGACTTTGTTTTCCATCACTGGTTTCCATTTATCAGTGAACATCCACTGCATCAACCCTTTAGGCCCCGTCTCATTTTCAACAACAGCGATGCAATCATCCGCGGTTGGAAGCAAGCCTAATGGCAGAACCCAATCCATGGCATGAACAATAGTGTTGTCTTTGTGAACCAAAATATGGGCGTTATCGAAACCGTTCTCACAGGCAATCCGCCAGTTACCAAAACCCGTACGGTGCATACCAAGGTTCATCGCATTATCATCGAGAACACTGGGTGATGCCGGCCACAAAGGATGCGGGAAAATTTCGCTATTTTCTGGGAAGCGGAATGGCAAGTCATCCGCTAAAGGAGGAACATCGGCGTCTGGATAATCATCTTCGCGAACAAAAACGAAAATCATACCGTTGACTTCATGAATGGGGTAAGACGTCAGTCCTGTCGTGCCGATGAGCTTGTCATCTGGGTTAGCAACGATAGTGACTAACTCACCAGACTCTAAATCGAAGGTAAAACCGTGGTACCAGCAAGTAATCGTACTTTTGTTAAAGCACATTGGCTTTTCAGACAAACGTACGCCACGGTGTAAGCACTGATCTTTCAGTGCATAGACTTTGCCATTAACACGGCGCAAAACAATCGGTACACCACAAATTTGAATGCCTTCAACTTGGTCTTCAACCAACTCATGGCTAAACAGTGCAGGATACCAATGATTGATAAAACCCCAGGCAGCATCTTTATAAGGCTGATATTGGCTTTGGGTTTTAGCGTTATTCGTACGAGAATCACTAATTCCGGTTTTTACGACACGGCGGCGGATGATAGGCTGTTCAGACATTTTTATTCTACCTATTGGCTGGATCAACGCCGCCCTATGCGGCGCGTTTAGAGTCATCCTATGGCCTCTTAGTCAATATGACTGCCCTTAAAATGTCAGGACTATCCATCCAGCGCAAAAGATATACTTATTTGAAATAAAACTGACGTACTTAGCGTGCCAATGTTTCAGAAGGACTTTCACCAAAGCGGCGTTTATAGTCGGTAGTAAAATGACCTAGATGACTAAAGCCCCATTTAAAAGCAACGGCAGTGACTGTTTCAGAACCCGTGGCGCCGCGTTGTAATTCTTCATTAACATAGCGCAAGCGCACTTCTTTTAAATAACGCATGGGCGAAGTATTACGATAACGCCGAAAACTGGTAAATAATGAACGACTGCTAACACCTGCATATTCAGCCATTTCATTAATAGTAATAGGTTCATGTGCATTCTCTTCAATATAACGCTCTACCCTCTTAATGAAAAAGGGTGCTAACGATGGCGTATCATTCAAGAGTTCGTCAGAGTAATTATGTGGTTGATTGCTCAATAACATATTAACTAAGTTACTTTCAATCTGGGCAACCATTAAAGGTGGCAAGTCTTCATCTTCAGAAAGATAGTCATAAATCCAACTGACCATTCGTAACCAACGATTACCGGCTTGGGTATTTAAAGGCATCGCTGCATCAAATTCAAGATTATCACGTAATGTACGGCCTAATATTTGCTGGCAAGTGCTTTCAAGTAGACTATGGTCAATACGGATAATTAATTTTTCAGTCCCTGCACTGTGATTAATAATAGATTTAATATAGGGATTTATCACAATCCCTGTTTGTGGCGTGCACAAAACTTTATTATTGCCTAACTCAATTTTTTCCTCGCCGCGAATTGGCATTTGGATTAAGGAAAAGTTCTCAAAACAACCGGGTTTAATCGTGACGTCACCACCATAACTCATACGCCCAATACCGATACCGCCAATACGGCGATAATAAATACTGGTATTCAATGAGCCAGTGGTATCAAGATTGTATAAATTATTTTGGCATAAAATTTTTGCCGCACCATGACGTGCCTCTTCGAGGTCGTTAGTACGACACACTTCATAACGAGCAAGCACAGCATCAGCTGGCATGACTGATTTAAAACTTAACTGGTTCATATCGATACCTCAACCATTTAGCAGGACAGCTGAATGGCTCTACTTACACGATTTTATCCAACCTAAAGTACATGCTCTAAGTCTGTTTTTTATTATCGCAATCGCTAGATAAGTGATGATTGATTAGACCGAAAAGGTATATCACTCAAAACAAGGCAGGCGTATTGATTATATACAAACAGCTAAGCCGTTTGTCGTATCCCTACCCCTTATAATTAACATATATCAATTTGCTTATCAAATAGACAAATAGCTTAGACCCTGGTTGCGCCGACCATCACAAACATCATTCGAGCAGGGCTGTTGCTAGTATTAAGCCAAGCATGTCGAGTACCGTTTTGCACAATAACATCACCGGCTTTTAAGTGAGCACTTTCACCATTATCTAATAATAGTGTCAGCTCACCCGCAATAAGTACTGCATAATCAATAGTATCTGTACGGTGAAAGCCCGGTGCATCCGGGTCAAAGACCTGAGCAAAACCTGGAAGTCGCTCTTCCAGTTCATTAGCAATATCTTCTGGTGCTATATTTTTCTGTGCCTCTTCGGCCAATACAGGTGGAAAAGTCACCATTAATGCCGTAGTACCAGCAACACACGGCAACACATTCGTTATCGGTAATAACCGAGATGTTACATTCGAACCTACCATAGGTTCTGCACTAGTCTGTCCAAAAATAGCAGCACTAAAGCCCGGCTGATAAGTGAATGATTCATTACCAAGAAGAGGACCGGCATAAATAACACATGAACAACCTTGATCATCATGACCCGTCACAATACTTTGAGTATTCACTTTATGTTCTCCTTCAAGTTCAAAATAAAGATGCTGTAACG
>JAVETP010000070.1:0-14469 GCA_034006005.1 Pseudomonas sp. | reverse complement strand
ATTCACCCAGTTTCCATGTGGAAGCAGGATTTAAAAAGTTCAATAATAAAGTCGCGCAAACTGGGTGAATTGGATTCGTAGCCATAAATCCGGCTTGCCTGTTCCCATAAAAAATTATCTAGCCCGCTACGGGTGATAAGTTTCATTTTCTCATCGCGGTTATCGGCCATTTCTGCCAGCAATTGCTCCAGAATAACATCAAGGCGTGGTTCAGAGCCTGCGCAGCAGGCCAGCATCTTGCGGCGAAGCGATGTCTGTGTTTCGTTCTTATCCAAGCCTTTTTTTAGGGCTTCTCGACGTTTGGCTGCCTCGAAGAAGCCATTATGCGCTTGTAATACCGGATAAAGGTCAGGGCCAAGCTCCAGCTCGGCCAGCCACAAGGCGACCTGGTCTGTACGAAAATCACTACCGCTGGCCAACTGCACATCCAGCAACCAGTTGTCTATATCAGCAGGTTGTGCACCATCGCGATAGAGCAAGAATTTTTGATCAGGCTGTTGACGCAATACCCGATACTTAACGGTGAACTCATTGTTGGTCAGTTCAATCTTTTCAACACCAGGCAGTTCCAGTGCTTCAAAATTGGCACGGAACTCGTGCCGGACGTCATACCAGAAGACAATGCGTTGTTTGCCAAACAGATTATTTAAAGCTTGTGCTAATTTTGGGTTGCTCATAAGTATCTTAGTCTTCAATCTTGGCATCAGCGACGATAGCCAATCCCTGTGCTGTCAGGCGGTATTGCTGTAATCGGCTGTTTGGTGTGTCAGGAAGGGTCATTTCAATTATATTTTTATCTAATAAATGGCGGATTTGTTTGTTCAATGCACCAGAAACGGCTTTATGCCCAAGCAAGTGGGCGAGTTCTGCTTTGCTGGCAACCTTATCAACGAGAAGTAAAGTGACTCTGGCCGCGAGTGCTGACTCTAGCCTCGACTCTAGCCTCGACTCTAGCCTCAAAGATGACTCTGGCTCAGGCTTGGCTTTTTCCGCAGAGGGAGGGAGCTGAGTTGCTGATGCCGTTGTTGTCAGCGTTTGTGCAAGAAATATCGTAATCCGCAGGTGCATTCCGATTTCTTCGATAGTTGGTTCGGGCAATTTCAACTCTTGGGCTTCACGGAAAATTCGGCTAATACCGCTACCCCATTGTTCTATAAGATGCAGTTCGCGGAAAATACGTGGTATGACCCGGTTGCGTAGGTTGGAGACACCGGCTTTCATCGCTTCGATTGTCATGCCAGGTACAAGAATACCAGGATTCTCCACTTCGATACGGTCATCGAAAAAAGCCACTCGTATTGGTGCACCCCGTTGGGAATAGTCTGCATGGACAAGCGCATTGGTGATGGCTTCCCGCAAGATCAGCAAAGGAATGCTCCAGATGTCTTTTCGTATTAAATTTGAAAAATCAGCCCCTTTCATGGCATGCTTCTTCAGGAAATCCATGACCTGCTCAACACACTCCGGGAGATGAGCATGAATCTCTATATGATCAAAAATACGTGCTTTATCTGTACCTATAAATCGTCCACATTGTATCCAGGTATCAGGAAAATGACGTTCCCGCTCTTTGCCAAACAGCAAAATAGCACCTCTGGTTGGTACTAGCTTTCCTTGCTCATGTGTTAGTAGCCGCAAGGTTAACAGTGCCTGTTCAGTTAAAATATGCTGATCGCCAAACAGTCGCTGCGCCGATTCGATGTCTACATCATCTTTGCCAAGATGTGGCATGGGTTCTTCGTCAAAAGCGACACCGGTTGTTGAACGCCTGAGTTCTGCGGTTAGTTCTGGACCAGCCTGGCGGTTGCTGGAACCCAGACGCACGAATGTTCCTTGCTCATGGCCATCGCTTCTAAGGTAATGTGGGCGTGAGCTACTGGGGAAGGTTTCAACCAGTAGGATGGTTTTACCTTCAACAGTGAGTATTTCGACATTGGGCACCAGTCGCGGCACGATGGAGTCGGCAATTATGTTACAAAGACGCTCTTCTTCATCAAGTGGTTGTTTCATACCAACGATTTGGCGGTTATCATCAATACCGATTAGCAAACGGCCACCAGCGCTATTGGCAAACGCCACCAATGTTTTAAGTATATTGCGTGGTGACGACATATCACGCTTGAATTCCAGAGTTTTTCCTTCAGGGGTTTTCAGTAATTCCGTGATTGACAGGTTCATCTTTAATCCTCGCCTTTTGCTTCCAGTCCGGCAATTTTCTTCAATGCAGAACCAAACTTCAGGTAATTAACCTTGACCCCATCATCCAGGTCAATGGCGATTTGTTGCGTCGCTAATGGGTACAGGGTGTCGTGCTCGTAATCGTCCAGCTCAAGCAGTTGTTTCTTTAGATTAGCAATTTCTTTCAGGGCACGGGATTTCTCGGCCTGGCTTGCAGTGGTGCTGATGCTGACTTGTTCCAAGTGCTGTAAATGCGCATCTAGTTTGTTACGGAAGTCGCGCAGGTAGCCCAGCACCACACTGACTGTGTCAGGGCGGTAGCGGTGCAGGTAAATCAAGGCATTGAAAGTGCCCTTGGGGCTGGAGAATAACCAGTAGATCGGGCGCTTCTTGTAGCGTTTGACGTGATCGTTGTAGAAATCACGCAGGAAGAACTTGCGAATATCCTTGCCGATGGCCTCTTCAATGAACGTCAGGTTTTCGTCATAATGCTCGTCGCCAAAGGTTGTGCGCAGGAATTGACGAAAGCGTTCCGTAATGTCATCGGCAAACCAGTCGCCGTCCAGCATGGGAATGACATTATCCTTGTCTGGGGTAAAACTGGGGTTGGGGACTTGTGCCAGGTAGTCAGCCAGGGTTTCGCCTTGGTTGGCGAGTACCAGCCCGGGTTTGTCCAGGCTATAGCGGCCGAACATGCAACCAACGGCATAGGAAATGAACTCGCGCATGGTGTCGGCCAGCAGCAACGCTTCCAGTTCTTCTTCGGTTTTGTCGCCGCCGTAGCGGTAGTGGGGGTTGCAGGTGAGGGTGATTTCTTTGAGAGGGACATCTGGAGTCAGTTCATCTTGTAGACCATAGGCTTCGATGAAAACACAGTTGTTTTCTTCCTCAAGATGTCGTGTTTTCAGCGTTGCTTCTCTCCATTGGATGCGGATCTTATGGTAGGCTTTTTCCAGGGCCACGTGAAAAAAGTTAGATTTTAACAAGCCTAAGTTGGTGAAATCCAGGGAGGTTTCGTAGGCATCCCAGTCGGCTTTGTGAGTAGATATTAATTGGTCTTGAGTATTTTTTGTCGTATTTTTATCTGGTCTAATTATTGGCATTTTGGCCATAACACCAACTTCAAAATTGAGCGTAGGTGAAAGGAACTCTAAGAACGTTAGTGCGACTTTGGAGTTTGAAAAACAAAGTACAACATCTTGGAAGCCATATTCATCATAGAAGCAAGGCCCTGCATCCCCCGGAATTATTCCGTCTGGAAACCACCGAAAGCTACATCTACCGCTACTTACTTTTGGCCAAGTAATTGCTTGCTTAAAATAAAGATGCTCACTTGGGATAATTGCTTTTCCAGTTGCCTTTATAGCAGCGCCATTTCTTTCCCAGTTTACGACTTCGTCAATGTTTCCATACCATTTCCGAAACAATCCTCCCGAATTGAATAGAAACCACTTGAACTTACTTTGCCTAGTACCTGCTTCAGTAATATTCTTGGCAATACTTTTTAAAGGCACCTCATGCCAGTAACGGACAAAGCTGGTGGAGTCGCCTGTTTGAAGGCCGCGCCTTGTTTTCCCAATTTCGTCGAAGGACTGAGCCGATGAGAAGATAGAAGTTATCCTTTCATTTATCCAGTATGCGATTGGAGTCCCTGGGATCTTCTTAAAATCCGCTTCTGACGCTCGAAAAAAATACTTCTCCATACTGTCTTCAGTCTGGTTAGTTTGTTCATTTTCATAATTCATCATCATCACTCACTAAATCATTGGTTACTACGGACGTTGGTATTTGTTGCCAATCATCGGCAACCTCTTTCCAGTTCACGTTTCGTTCTATCGGTTCGTTCTTTTCATTTTTCTCTAACCCTTCACCGGACCACACTGCCCAGAAATCTGGGTCATCTGATTTCGGACGCTGGCCGTCTGGCAATTGATTCATTTGCACTAATACGGGTAACTCTGACGCCCAGCCAAGTAAAATTGCATGCCGCGAGGGAAGGGAGGGCAAATCACGCAGTAGGCCTCGAAGGTTATCAGGTACTAATTTGTGCACTAACTCTTGATCTCGGTCATTGCTGATCCTATGCAGTAAGTAGCTGTTGCATTGGGAAAGCACTGTGGGTGAAAGTTCGCTGGGGCGCTGTGATGAAAGAACTAATCCCAGGCCGAACTTGCGACCTTCACGGGCAATTTTTTCAAAGACCTGGCAGCAAATGGCGGCGGAGTTTTGGTTTTCCGTGTCGTCTTTATATCGTTTAATAAATGTATGCGCCTCTTCCATGACAAGTACAGTAGGTAATGTATTGCCGTGATTTAGTTTGCGGTAGCGCTGCAATGACTCCAGCGTCATGCGAGCGATGGTGGCAGTGATGATATGTACGACTTCTGCGGGCACGAGCGATAGGTCAATGACGGTTATTGAACCGTTACTGGCTTTATTGTCACCTATATAATCTTTTAACCAGCCATCCAGAGATATGTTTTTCACATCACCGGTAATGGTTTTCATGCGGCTATCCGAAAGTATCGATCGAATGCGCATTAGCATGGTTTCGACATAGTCGGAGACGTTTAATAGCTCTGCGTTAGCCTCTACACTGCGCAGGAGCTGATCCCCACTAAATTCGCGGGGAACGTCTGCGTCTATGGGAAGGATGTCAGTATCGCTACCACCGAAAGCGGCATGTGCTGCTTTCGCATTGCTTAAGAGCAAGTCAACTTCGGTGCGAGTGAAATCTAAGTGTGCATTTCTTTCGCTACGCGTTCTGCAAAGGCTGTAAATATACGCACGAAATGTCGTGAGGGTAGTTTTCTCTTGTTCGCTAAATGAGTCGTTCTCTTTTAGCTCATTCTGCCACTTGTTAATTTTTTCATAGAAATTTTTGTTCTTGGGGAAGGCTGACCAAGGGCTGCCAGTATTTCGCTCAATCTGAATCACGCTTATTAATGTTCGCAGGAACCGACGCATTTCATGGCTAGGAGTTGCCGCAGCCTCTACAGTTCCATCACGCACTGAGCGTAGTGCTTGTGTCAGTGTTGGCTTCTGTGCTTTGGCACTGGCTTGTGTAAAGGCACTCCATTCAGCGCTATTCCAAAACCATAATGGTACCTGAAGTTGTTTAATTCCTTCGCTAGGTTCAACGGCAAACACCCGTACATTTCCTAAGCCCTCAAAAGCCTTAGCGTATTCACCATTAGGGTCAAGTACAATAAACCGAGCATTGGGATCGGCGCCATTGCGTGCTTTGCGTGCCTCATCCATGGACCAACGGATTAATCCTGCCACTGAGCAGGATTTGCCACTGCCGGTATTACCCAGCACGGCCAGGTGGCGACCGAATAGGCGATCAGGATCAATCTTTACTTCCGCATTTGCTGCTAAAGGGCTAATGCCAATTTTGACTCGTCGATTTTCACCCGACTCAACTATGGAACGCAGCTGATTTTGTGTCGGTAGTAGAACTGGATCGCCGACTGTGGGGTAGCCTTCAACGCCGCGCCGGAAAATATAACTATCCTCACCGTTGGCTTGCTTGTCGGCATAGAACAGGCATCCCAAAGGGTTCAGGCTCATCTTGCGTAGTGGATACGGTAAATCTAGTAGTCCGAAGTCCTGCATGCCCTTGCGTTTTGGGTATTGTGATCGCTCAATGGTGATCCATTCCACTTGCGCCACAAGATAACCCTCGTCACTAGGCACAAGAACATATCCGTTGATGCGCGGGAATGGGCGTGGGATGCCGGTGTTTAAAGCAACCGAATCGGGGGCTTCAATATCCAGCAGCACCTTGATTTCATCTGGAGAAACAAAATCAATGCTGCCTATGCGCAGAGAGTCGGCGTAGGCTAGAGGCGAAATGCTCATGTCAGATCATCCACGCTAACCCCATCTTTATTTTTATTTTCTGTGGATGCCGGGTGTTGTTCGGAGCCGAAGCGCTGTTTTAGTAGCTCACTCATACGGAAAGTGGTTTTGTCGATAGCCGCTTTGGGTAAGAAAGTTTCTGTGAGCGTTTGTAGATCAGAAAGATCAGGGCCGATCATTAAGCTGATTTGAGAGTCACGCCCTAATTCTTTGTAGGTTTTCATAATTCGACCCTGAGGGTCGTTATAAGAAATGACCACTAAATGGGTCGATGGAATAGTGAGCATGTCACGGATCACGCGATTGATATGCTCATCGCCGAAACTGTAACCGTAGGTGACCAGTGTGCTGTTGGGACGACAGATGGCAGCAGCCAGGTCACGAAATAGTTCCACGTAGGGGTAGTCGGAAGTCTCTCTATCCTTTGCGGCGTTGGGATAGATCATCAACGCATGTGCACTAGCATTGTTTAACCCAGGTGCTTTCAAATATGGTTCGACTTGTTCCGCGCCAAAGGGTAGACCAAGGCGGCGGATATCTTTGTCTGTTTGTACCCAGTCTACAGAACCGTGTAGTTTTGTAAACCGTGTCACACCTTCCAGATAACGAGGTTCGCCACGAATACCGGGAGGGTTGTAGTGCATGTCTAGATCCAGTCGTGAAGATCGGAAAATCGGCATTAAATTGCCAAGAAAGCGATCTAGCAAATGTAAACCGGCCAATTCTGCACCCGCTTCAATCAGGCGGTCATAGTTAGTAGTGAAAATATTTAATCGGTCCCGGACGCCTGAGCGGCTTGCAAAGCTCATCAAGAAAGTGACGAGAGTGTTGAAGGCTCGTTCGCGTTGGGGCTCTTTGGCCGTGGCTATACCAGTTTCACTTGTGAGGATGGACTGAGCAAAACGCTGTAAAGTTGCGTCTATGTCGTCACGTAATGTATTGGCTCTGATGTTTTCGCCCACGATCTCTAAACCACGAAGCAATTCATTGGCGACCCGAAGCTGATCTTCAATATTAGGGTTTTCGCGTCCTGCTTTAACTGCCGAGTCTTTAGCTGCGATAACAATCTTGTTGTTATCGTCGCCTGTAGTGACTGCCCCGGTCATGTCAGTGGCTGCTTTACCAGCAGCTATATAGTGGACGGCGTGGGTGAGTCCAGAACCTGCCAGTAGGGAAAGATGCTCCGACTGAAATAGTGAGGTTAACCAAGGCTCGACGCGGCTGCGGAGCTCTTTGTGGCTAAAGGGTTGGCCCTCGTTAGTCCACGATGCTTTTGAGTCAGCACATAACGTGAATTTTCCCTCTTCGCCGGAGCTTTCAAAATAAACAGGAAAATGGTCGTCGCGAACTTTTAGAGTGTTCTTTTGTGTGCTTGTGGACGTATTTTTTTCTGATTCTGTAAGATTGGAACCATCGCTCATTGTGCCGGATGCATTTAACTTTTCTTCGGTCATTTTGGTATCCTATTTGTGATTCTGTTTTTATTTTTGAACGTTGCTTTTATTTTTCTGCTCTGTTTTGACAGTTGATACTTCTGCAAGCGACTTTGAACAGCATTGGGCAATGTGCATTCAATTAGCTTGGCTTCCAGCAACTTTTTAATGGTCCGCTTGAACGCCAGCGTTTTGCTTTTTGATTGTTGCAGGAGAGAGGACGCAGGGGAAGTCATTGAATGGCCCTTTGGAATATCTTGGACTTTTCTTCTTCCGAGTCACCACTCACCAAGCGCAGATAAGCACCTTTGTATTCCGGCTTGTGCATGTTTTCCAGCACAAAAGCAGTTGTAGAGACAACTTCACCACCAATACTGTCAAATGCTCGCGCTCCCAAGTGAGCCATTGATAAGATAGTGTGTTGGTCGAGGATGAAGGTGCGCAGCTTTTCATACGACGATAAAAACATCCAGCTTTGCATTGTGATCATTCCGACTGTGCCTTGTGGCATAGTTAGTTGCAGGTTCCGTTCGATAAACATGGCGAACATGTCGGCCTTGCTGTCGGGATAATTGCTTTTAGCCCAAGCGGCCAACCGACCGTTCATACCTTTGCCTCCCATATACGGTGGGTTAGCAACTACAACATGATATTTGGTACTTAAGTAATCTGCCTGTTGTAGAGCCGTAAGCACTTTATTGTGTGTACCTGATAAGAACAAGTTGCCAGCCAGGTCTTTGGCTGTTAGCACTGAAAGTACATCTTGAACGTTGTTCAGTTTGGGGCGAATCAGTGAGCCGAAGTTGTCGGCTTCGTCAAACTGAGCTAGCGTTTCGCACAGTTCCACCGTAAACAGATCACGACCTATGGCAGTCATGTATTCATCCAGTTCATTATTGGTGAAGACAATTTTTTCCAACACGCAGATGTTTGGTTCTATTCCTTTATTAAGGAAGCGACGTTGTTTGGCACGTGCTTTCATTGTGAGGGCGAATGCGGCCAGATCACCGGCCCGTTCATCCAGTTCTATGCCATAGAGGTTGTTAGTCAGGATCTTTTCGGGAATTTCACTTGGATCTGTGCCTGCTTCTTCATAGATGGCATAAAGTAGGTCAAAGGCGTAAGTCAGCATGTGCCCGGAGCCGCAGGCTGGGTCACAAATCTTGATGTCTTCAGGCTTTTGGATTTTCAGGAAATCAGTTTCCGGTTGCTCGGGCTTGATGTAGTATGCCATCTGGCTCGCAAGCGGGGAGTTCGGGTGGTTTAGCATCCACAAACGGCCCAGGGAGTTCTCTACTAGGTAACGAACAATCCAGTGTGGGGTAAAGAGCTGGGTCGCAGCCGGAATATTTTCAGGGGTGACTTTTTGGTTTTTTTTCAGGCCAGCAAATACCTCATCTTTCTTTTCTGAGATGTAGAATTGGTACAGCCAACCAATCACTTCCACATCCTGGCAATCTTCTGTTGCCATGGCTTCACGCGTTGCAGCTAAAATCGAGTTTGCCGAGAGCAGATCGTTTGGCATCAACAGTTCAGTGTAGTCGGTAATATGCTCAAACAGATAGGGCATGGCCCGGCTAAAACTATTGCACTCAGCAACTAATAACAAACGATAGGCTTCTTGCTGTGGATCGCGGCTGGGGATGGTGCCGTTTAACAGGGCGTTTATTTTATCTCGGGTTTTTGCCGGGCAGCGTTCTTCATCAATATGCCCCATTTTGGCTTCGGCCAGAATTTCTGGTTGTACCTGGGCGTCATCGGCGGGAGACACCACGCGA
Organism: Pseudomonas sp.; assembly: GCA_034006005.1. Taxonomy (GTDB): domain Bacteria; phylum Pseudomonadota; class Gammaproteobacteria; order Pseudomonadales; family Pseudomonadaceae; genus Denitrificimonas. The sequence continues at coordinate 5,216 of JAVETP010000070.1, read as the reverse complement.
ATGCGGGTGTAGCCATTGACATCCATGAAACGTATCGCGCAAAAGCGGTTAAACCAGGTATAAGCGACCTTTTCAATTACCTGTTCGCGGCTGGTTTGTTGAATCTGTTTTTCCAGTTCGCTTACCGCTGATGGGTTTTCACGGCGGGCCGCGCTTGAGGGTGCCAGTACCAGGTCTAATTTGGCGGTAACTTGTTCAAGCAGGCTGCGTCTAGCCAGCTGGGCGAATTTTTTTAATTTTCCGGTATCCATGGGTCTCTCTTAAATTTGTACACGATTGCCCGCCTGGATTTCTTTCAACCAGGCTTCTCGCAGTTTTTCCAGGTAATCGTTTAGTTCGGCTTCAGTGGATAGCCAGGGCTTTGTGAAAGGCACGTTGATAGCGCGGGCTGCCACTACGCGAGGTGGCGCAACAACAGGTTTTTCTGTAAATGCTGTAATGGCAGAAGGCGTATCATTGGTGTGCTGTGGTGATGTTGTGAGTTGGTCAGACACATGTGGTGCCGGAGCTGCTGAGAGTTCTGCCAATTCAACCAGCCTTAGCAGCAGTTGCGGATACTGGATTTCCTCAAAATTGCGTAGCTGATCGCGAATCATGGCGATACGCTGCTGGTTTTGAAGCGTTTGCCTGGTTTGTTCAAAGGGTGTCGTTAGTGTGACTTGTTGATCTTTGGTAAGCTTGGGGAATTCTGGTGTGCCATGAAGGCGCTGTTCCAGGTCATCAAGCTTGAGATTTGCAGCGGCTTTTTCGGTGGCCAGCTGCGCGGTGATGCCAAGCTCCAACTCATGGAGTAGGGGCTTGAGTTGCTGAAGACGATTACCTTTATAGGGAGTAGGATCTGCCAGGATGGCTTTGATGGGGTCAACTTCAGCAGCAGGCAAGTAAGCAAAGTTATCTTCTTGCTCCAGGATAATCTTGCGAGCGGTATCGTAAATGGCTTTTTGCGGACTGCTCATGAACCGGGTCAACGGTTCAATGACTTGCTCCTTCATATCCAGCAGGTCATCATCGGCGCGAGACAGTTCGGTCAGAAACCAGGAATGGCTTTTGCTAGCTAGCTCTTTGAGTTTAAGCAGCACATCATCCAGGATAGAAAGAAACGGATACTGGGCTTTTTGTCCATGCAGCTCGATTAGTGCCAGCTTCTGGTCTTTAATGGCTTCTATGGTTTCTATTGCCAGTGCCTTGGCATCGTTGGAACGCGCAGGGCGATTAAAAAACTCTGAAAAGAAGTCTTTCAGGCAGCGTACTTGTGAGGCGGTAAATTCTACTTGCGGCTCCAGTACGACACTAGCGTGTGCATTGGTGTTGGTAAGTGCTTTTTCCAGCTCATCGCCTTCAAGCACGTTGCTGTTTTGTTTGGCCTCTAGTTTGCCTCGGGCAAATAGCAGGGCAAGGTTGCACAGAATAGCGGCGTAATACCAGCCATAGGGTCGTCGCTCAAACTTTTCTAATAAGTTTTTGACGGTTGTTCGAATGCCACTTTTGGCGTTGCTTTGTATGAAAGCCAGTAATTCCTGCTCAGCTTCTGTTAGGCTGGTCGCATCGTTACTGATTAGGGCGTTTTGCGATTGCATCAAATATTTGCCGATATCTGCCTCGGTATAGACGGTATCGCGCAGCATACGCAAGTTGGCATAGCACGTTTCAATCAGTTGGAAAAAACCTTTTAATACGCGGGTTTGGCCATCAACGCTATTGATTTCAAGGTCTGTTGCATTAACAATTAGCGTAGCGTGCCCCAACAGGTGTTTGATGCGGGTTTCCAGCTCACCTAAGCGGTCACGGTTCTGGAAGCCCTTGCTTTCCAGAATGCGCTTAACACTGTCTTGCTGTGTTGAAATATTTTGTTTGATGTACTTTTCAGTACGCCGGTGCATGGTCAAATCTTGCATGAAGCGGGCATCGGCTGGCAATACAATACGTAGTTCGCTATGGCCCATGCTTTGCATACGCTGCTTATGCAGGTCATCAAAACCATCGCTCATTGAGGTGATAACGTGAATGGCCAGTTCGTGTTCTCGGCCCAACAAGCGATCGTCCATTTTGCGGGCATAAACGTAGTCTTGACCATTGCTGTATCGTATTTTTCTCTGTCGAATAACTCCGTCAAAAATCAGCTTTTCAAGTTCACCAGCAATGTCAGAGGCTTCAACTTCGGTATTTTTGATTTCTTCTTCGATGTCTTTTTCTTCATCGGTCAGGTATTCGTAGATCTCACCGTTGCGCTGGATGTAGGTTTGCTGCTCAAGCAGGTTGAGTGCATTTTCCACCCGTTGAAGGTGGGCGGAAATATCATCATTGAAGCGTTCTAACATCAACACGCTAATGTTTCGTAGCGATGCCTTAAATTCTTTTACATATTTAACCAAAAATAAGGCTTTAAGCACGCGAACAGCATAGTCGTCACCCAGGTGGCGTTCGGCATTATTAATTGCACTTTGAATTGCGCTTTTCAGGGCACCACGAATACCTTCAAACATACGGTCAAAGGTCGCCAGTTGGCCAATTTTTTGCTCATCGATGGCCATAGCCACTTCACGGAATACCCCTAGCATAGAACGTTCACCTACCGAATTGGCCTTGCCTTCGAAGCCATTATGCATGGAGAGGCCGCGAATAGCGGACTGGAACAGGGGGAATTGATACGGAATGAAGGGGTAGCAGTAGATAAAGTGTTCAGCGTTTTGGAAGTTTTTGTAGTGCTGGGCACCGTCTGAAAAATCAAAGAGTGTTTTGAAGTTGTTGGCTTGCTGTCCGTATACTGTTTTCAGTAGGGCGACACCTTGTTCATTTTTGGTAAGCAGGCGCTTTTGGATAACTTCGGCGACATCGGCACTGGTCAGTTTCAGGCGGTTGGCAAAGCGGGCCTGGATTTTTGAAAAGTCATTGCTTTCTTTGGTGCTCATTTCACCCAGCACCGAGTCCATTTCTTCTTGGGCCGTTACAATGATCCAGGCACGGCCTTGGCATTTGGTGGCCAGGCTTTCGGCTACCGTTTGCAGGTTGGTCATCAGCTTGGTATTTTCCGCAATATACTGCCCAACTTCATCAACAAAAAAGTTTAAACGGAAATTGGCGGGTTGTTTGTCAAGCCAGGCTTTGACTTGATTGCTGAAATCTTCAATGGATAGGGTGTATTGGCTACGGTACTTGTCTAGAATACCTTTGGCTAGGGTTGGGTCTTCACCGGTGATTTGTGCATAGGCACGGGCAATATTGCCCGCTTCCAACAGGGCTTGTTCACGGCCTCGTTCCCATGGTTTCTTAGCCAGTAATTGATAGGCTTCTTTAAATGTGCTGAACTGGTTACGGCTATCCAAATCGCGCTCAAACTGAGCAATATAGCCTTGCTTGCCAAAATAGCCGCACATCTCATTGAATACTTTTACAAAGACAGAAAGCAGGGCGTCCAACTGGTTCTTGCTGATAATATCGGCTTTTTGGTCAATGTTGAACAGAATGCTTTTTGACGGGATGCTGATTGCTTTTTTGAGCTTGGCTTGTAACAGCGCATCGTCTTTTGGAATTTTGGGCAGGAACAGGTCCAAGGCTGTTGTCCCGTCGACTTGGCGGTTTTCAAGGAGCAGTGCCAGCATTTTGAGCAGGTGCGATTTACCCGAGCCAAAAAAACCAGATACCCAAACGCCATTGGCACCGTGGTAATCGTTGTAGGCCTCAAGGAAAGCATCAAGCCGTTTAGCCACTTCATTGGTTAATACATATTCATTAAGCTCGTTGTAAAGACTGCTTTCATCGTCAGCTTTAATGACTCCTTCGATAGGACGGCTAACTGGATTTAGAAAAATTTCATTGAGTTTCATGTACTGCTTCCTTATGCCTGAGTCTCGTAAATATTGAATGCGCGATAGTATTTGTCGTCGTGAAGACGGCCAAACAGTTCCAATGAAGCGCCTTGCTCCAAAGAGTATTTGTATTCACCAGGAAAGAACATAACCGTGGGTTTGCCTTTGGCTGTGCTTTGCAGATTATTTAATACATTATGAGAGCGTATATAGGGGAATACCTCACCAATGCCAGAAAGAAACAGAACATCGAATTCGGATTTTGCAAGGATTCCGGCTATGGCCGGAATAAGATGTTCTATAGGATCCAGCACATTTTGCAGGAGCTCTAGCAAGCCTTCTTTGCTGTAATCAGACTCATTGTTGATGATTTCTTCCCACACACTGATACCTTCTTCACTGCCTTCCCGGGATTTAAGTAGCTCAATTGACAGATCATATAGATTGATTTCCAGTACCGATACGCCACGATCGCCCAGACATGGAATACTTAGACTGGCCAGTTTGTTAGCCAATTGATGTTGCAGGCGTTGCATTTGGATTGCTTCTGATGGGAGGAAGTCACAAATATAGAAAGGCAGGTCATTATTGAGCCCCTTCATTTGTAGGAAACGCTCCCCACTGATCACGGCAAGCAAATGATCGAAACGTTCGGCGAGTGGTTGTTCACGTAGTTTTGGGCTCATTGCAGCCACCTTTTAATATCGGCATCTGATGCACAAAAAATATTAAGGTTATTAGGGTCATGCTTTGCTAATAATTTAGCCAGTTGTGGTGTCAGCAAGGTGGGTTGAATTAATCCGCTAGTGGAAAGCAAATCGGCATCTTTTAGCATACGAAACAGGTTTTGCCTTAGCTTTTGAAGCGTTGATGCCGCAAGATCATCCAGCTCGGCATGCCATACAGCTTTGCTATTTACAAAGGCATCAAAGTCGTTAAGGGTTAGATGATAGCGCAGTGTAAGAAAGTGCTCACGTAGCACTTCAACCGCAAAGTCATGAATAAAGGTATAACGCCGGCATGTGGCCGCCCAAAGCAGGTAGCCTTGCTCGCGTCTGGTGGTAGTTATTAGAAACTTGAGTTCGTTTAAAGAAAGCAGCTCCAGTCTTGCGATGAGCTCTTTGCTGATTCGGGTTGCTGCTGTATTGGTACGTACTTGCAATAGATTTTCTTCGCGGACCTTGTCACGGGTGGATTGCCAGTTACCTATGGATAAGTAGCATTCAGCCACCAGCGGAGCCTCTTGTAAAAAGAGACTACCAGTCGTAAAGGAGAGTTTGTAATGCTGGGGACTCATTCTTTATCGCTTTTTCGTGGTTTGTTGCTAGCCCCGTCAGCTTTTACCCAAGCGTCTATTTCTGGGATTTGAAATTTCCATAAACGACCTACTTTATGGGCTGGCATTTGACG
>JAVETP010000011.1:0-71629 GCA_034006005.1 Pseudomonas sp. | reverse complement strand
GCCTGCTTGACGCCCACACCTTTACCGTTGCTCATCAGCGCGTAACCGGCGGCTTAGACGGTGGTTACATGTATGGTTATGATGGTGGTGGCTCTGTCTACCTCGCCAACGATGTTCAGTACCAAGGCTTCCACCAGAAAGGTGAGAAATCATTCCAAGCGCGCTATGACTTAGATATGGCTACCTTTGGTGTTCCAGGCTTAAGCTTTATGACTCGCTATGTACGTGGTAGCAACATTGATAGCGGTGCGCGTAACGACGGTAAAAACTGGGAACGTGATATCGAAGCAAAATACGTTCTACAGAACGGCGTAGCAAAAGATTTATCGTTCCGCGTGCGTCAAGCAACCTACCGTGCTAACGATGCAGCTAACGTGCGTGACAACAACGAAGTACGTCTGATTGTTGAGTACCCACTAAGCATTTTATAATGCCTAGGCGGTAAACTCGCATCATTCAAGAAACCCAGCCTCGGCTGGGTTTCTTGTTTTATAGGACGGTTTAATATCAGCAGCACACTTTGTTCAAATAATTTGCCCGAGCCGCAGCACGCTCAGTCCACACAAATGCGCTACAATAACGCCCTCCTTCACCTTTCTAATGTAGATTTTAGCCATGCGTACCAGCCAGTATTTGCTTTCCACGTTAAAAGAAACCCCAGCTGATGCAGTGGTCATCAGTCACCAACTGATGCTACGTGCCGGCATGATCCGCCGCCTTGCGTCAGGCCTTTACACTTGGCTACCGCTCGGCTTACGTGTACTGCGTAAAGCTGAAGCAGTTGTGCGTGAAGAAATGAACGCAGCCGGTGCATTAGAAGTACTGATGCCATCAATCCAGCCAGCAGAGCTGTGGCAGGAATCAGGCCGTTGGGAACAATACGGCCCAGAACTGTTGCGCTTAAAAGACCGCCACCAGCGTGAATTCTGCGTTGGCCCAACCCACGAAGAAGTGATTACTGATTTAGCGCGCAACGAACTCAGCAGCTATCGCCAACTGCCGATCAACTTCTTTCAAATTCAAACTAAATTCCGTGATGAAATCCGCCCTCGCTTTGGCTTAATGCGTGGCCGCGAATTTATTATGAAAGATGCCTACTCATTCCATACTGATCAAGCATCCTTGCAAGAAACCTACGATCGTATGCACCAAGCCTACTGCACCATCTTTACCCGCTTAGGCTTAAACTTCCGTCCTGTTGAAGCCGATACTGGCTCAATTGGCGGCACAGGCTCGCATGAGTTCCACGTTTTAGCTTCATCCGGTGAAGATGATATCGCCTTTAGTACCGGTTCAAATTACGCCGCTAATATTGAAAAAGCTGAAGCCCTGCCGCGTGAAAGCAGTCGCGCAGCAGCCACCGAAGAAGCGCGTATGGTTGATACGCCGGATGCAAAAACCATTGAGCAACTGGCTGAGCAGTTCTCAGTCGCTATTGAAAAAACTATTAAAACGTTAATTGTGCGCGGCGCCAAAGAAAACACCTTAGTGGCTTTGATTGTTCGTGGCGATCACACCCTGAATGAAATCAAAGCAGCTAACCACCCTGCTGTGGCCAGCCCCCTTGAATTTGCCGGCGATGCCGAAATATTTGATGCCTGCGGTGCTTACCCTGGTTCATTAGGTCCAAAAGACCTCGGTATTCCATGCATTATTGACCGTTCAGTGGCCTTTATCAGCGACTTTGCTGCCGGCGCTAACCAAGATGGCAAACACTGGTTTGGCCTGAACTGGGAGCGTGACTTAGAGCTACCTGAGACTGCCGACCTACGTAATGTGTTAGCCGGCGACCCAAGCCCAGACGGCCAAGGTGTGCTCGAAATCAAACGCGGTATCGAAGTGGGCCATATTTTCCAATTGGGCACCACCTACAGCGAATCAATGAACTGCTCCGTAATGGGTGAAAACGGTAAACCAACCACCCTAACCATGGGTTGCTACGGTATTGGCGTATCACGTGTTGTGGCTGCTGCTATTGAGCAAAACCACGATGAGCGCGGCATTATCTGGCCTGCAGCTTTAGCACCTTTTGACGTTGCTATCGTGCCACTGAAATATGATAATCCTGAAGTACAAGCAGCCACCGACAAGCTCTATGCAGACTTAACCGCTGCAGGCTTTAGTGTATTGCTAGATGATCGCGATAAGAAAACCAGCCCAGGCGTGAAGTTTGCCGATATGGAGCTGATTGGTATTCCACAGCGTATTGTCATCAGTGAGCGCAGCCTAAAAGAAGGTACTTTAGAGTACAAAGGCCGTCGTGATACTGAAAGCCAGCATATTGCTATTGAGCAAGCGCTGGATGTGATCAGCAGTCAATTGCGCGCTTAACAGTCATACAGCTTAGCTCTGCTCAACAGTGGAGCTAAGCTGCTACACCCTACGCACATAAATATTTTATATAATAACTTACAGCGGCAAGTCATAACTGACTCCCGCAGATCCTGCAACGATCGCTACAGTCTTCTTGCAATATAAACCAGCCTATCTCTAGCTCACCATCTAGAACTCGCCTTGCGTATCCAGCAAGCGCCGAATCGAGTCCACCGCATAACCACGCTGCGCTAAAAAACGACTTTGTTTGGCTTTATCTTTTAGATCAACAGTGCAACCATCAAAGCGACGCTGCCACAGTTCCAGCAGATGCTCATCCCAATCAATTCCTGACGCACTCAAGCCTCGCTCAACATCGCTACGATCCAAACCTCGCTGAATGAGTTCTTCACGAATGCGCATCGGCCCGCGCCCTTGATTAGCACGACTGCGAATATAGCTTTCTAAATAACGCTCTTCTGATAACAAACCATCTTCAGTTAAGCGCTGCAACTCAACCTCAATCATATCTGCATCGGCACCACGCAGAAGCAGCTTACGCGCCAACTCAACATGGCCATGCTCACGGCGAGCAAGTAAATTCATTGCCGAACGGCGAATAGAAACGGGAGTATCTAACATATCAGCCTCATAGCAAAACGGCATGAATGCGCTGCATCATGCCGTTTTCTTATATCTTTTTTAAACTATTGGTTTATTCGGCAGCTTTGCCTGCTTTCTCAGCTTTTTCGGCTTTCTCGGCCTTTTCAGCTTTCTCTGCTTCTGCTTGCTTGCTGTTAGGTGCAGGCGCTAGCAGTTGCTCGCGAATCTGCTTCTCTAGCGATTGGCACAACTCTGGATTTTCTTCCAAGTAACGCGCTGAGTTGGCTTTACCCTGACCGATTTTAGTACCCTGATGACTGTACCAAGCACCGGCTTTTTCCAGTAACCCCAGCTGTACACCCAGATCAATAATCTCGCCATTACGGTAAATACCTTTACCATAAAGAATCTGGAATTCTGCCTGACGGAAAGGTGCAGCAACTTTATTCTTCACAACTTTAACGCGAGTTTCGTTACCGACGATTTCATCGCCTTCTTTCACTGCACCAATACGACGGATATCCAGACGTACAGATGAGTAGAACTTTAGCGCGTTACCACCGGTGGTAGTTTCTGGACTACCAAACATCACACCAATTTTCATACGAATCTGGTTAATAAAAATCACTAAGCAGTTAGCGTTTTTAATATTACCGGTAATTTTACGCAGTGCCTGACTCATTAAACGAGCCTGCAGACCGACGTGGGTGTCACCCATATCGCCTTCAATCTCAGCCTTTGGAACTAAAGCGGCAACGGAGTCAATAACAATCACATCGACCGAGTTAGAACGCACCAACATATCAGCGATTTCTAGCGCTTGCTCACCGGTGTCAGGCTGTGACACATAAAGGTCATCAACGTTAACGCCCAGCTTGCCAGCGTACTCAGGATCCAGCGCGTGCTCAGCATCAATAAAGGCACAAGTAGCACCTACTTTTTGTGCTTCAGCAATCACTGACAATGTCAGCGTGGTTTTACCCGATGACTCAGGACCATAAATCTCAACAATACGACCCTTAGGTAAACCGCCTATACCCAACGCAATATCCAGACCTAAAGACCCAGTCGAGATCGCAGGAATCGCAACACGCTCATTATCACCCATGCGCATGACAGCACCTTTACCAAACTGGCGCTCAATTTGACTCAGCGCAGCGGCTAAAGCTTTTTTCTTGTTCTCGTCCATTATCGATCCTCATAATTGCAATTGGGCTAAGCCCTAAATACTGTATAACTAACCAGCATTATCCACAGTCTTTATTGATTAGGCAAATGTTTATTTAGCCATTGCTGCCAAGCCGCGGCGGCTTGCCCTTCCATTACACACAATAGACCAGCCAACGCAGCTTGCACGGTTTGCTGACGAACGGCATCGCGATCCCCAGCAAAGTGCCAGCAACCCGACTGCACTTGCGCGCCGTGCGCCCAAGCCAACCAAACTGTACCCACAGGTTTCTCTACACTGCCACCGCCAGGGCCTGCCACACCACTGACAGCCACAGCATAGTGCGCACCAGATAATCGCTGAGCGCCGCGTGCCATGCTTTCAACCACAGACTGACTGACTGCACCATCGCGCTGCAAATCTGCTTCAGCAACTTGTAGCACACGGGTCTTTTGCTGGTTGGAGTACGTGACAAAGCCCACTTCAAACCATGCGGAACTACCGGCAATGCGGGTAATCGCCTCAGCAATACCGCCACCCGTACAGGATTCAGCAGTCGTCACTTGTGCGTCTTGCTTGGATAACTGCTGACCTAATTGCTGAGCAAGTTGTGTAATAGCGAACATATCATCCTCAATTTTAAACTAAGCTCACAGCAAGCACGTTTTATAAAACTTGCTGAATATATGCCCTGCACGGCTAGCGCGCTCAAGCAGAAAAAACGTTCAATGCTTAGACCGTTAAACGTTGCACATGCTCAGGCTCTTGCCATAGCAGCGCCAAGGTTTGCTCAACTTTATTGATATTGCCGCTGGCATAAAACTGATCAGCAGCATCACGCTGATCGGCCAACAATCCCTGCTTACCCAGCTCATTTTGCAAACGCCGCGCCACTGCTGCACCGGTATCAATCAGCTGCACATGCTCTGGGACCAAGCTCTGCAAGACCGGTTTGACCAGGGGATAATGCGTGCAGCCTAAAATCAAAGTATCGCAGCCGGCGGCGAGTAACGGCTCTACATAAGCCGTTAATAACGCTCGGGTTGGTGCACTGTCCAGCTCACCCGCTTCAATCAGCTCAACCAAACCTGGGCACGGCTGAGTCATCACTTCAACATCACTGGCGTAGCGTTCTAGCAACGCCGCAAAACGTGCACTGCGTAACGTACCTGTTGTCGCCAACACACCAATCTTGCCCGACTTAGAGGCGTGCACCGCAGGTTTAACAGCAGGCTCCATACCAACGATCAGCACATCTGGCCAACGCTGACGCAACTCAGTGACCGCAGCTGCAGTGGCGGTATTACACGCCACGACAATGGCTTTCACCGGTTGCGCGAGCAGAAACTCACTGATGGCCACACTGCGCTCAACAATAAATTCTGCTGACTTTTCACCATAAGGCACATGCGCGCTATCAGCGATATAAATCAATGACTCAAAGGGTAGCAAATGACGAATTTCATGCAGCACCGAAATACCACCCAAACCAGAGTCAAACACACCAATCGCCGCCTGCTTATGCATGACGCTCTCCACAGACGGGACAATTTGGATCACGGCGTAGCTTAAGTTCGCGAAAACGACTGCTTAAAGCATCGATTAACAACAAACGTCCAATGAGAGGCTCACCAAAACCCGCAAGAATTTTCATCGCTTCAAGTGCCTGCAAGCTTCCTACTAAACCCACTAATGGACCCAACACTCCGGCCTCGCTGCAGGTTAAGCCTTCTTCCTCACCCTCACCAAATACACAGTGATAGCAAGGACTGTCGGCATTGCGCGGATCATACACACTGACCTGACCATCGGTACGTATCGCTGCGCCACTGACTAATACAGTATTATTAGCAAAACAGGCAGCATTGAGCTGGCCACGAATAGTGAAGTTATCACTACAATCCAGCACCAGATCCACTGCTTGTACCAGCGCAGGTAGATTTTGTGCATTGAGTTTGTCGCTGATGGTATGTACGGCAATCTGCGGATTGAGCGCCTGCAAACGTGCTTGCGCCGACTGCACTTTCAATGCTCCAATCGCGGCACTGTCATGCACTATTTGTCGCTGCAAGTTCGACAGATCAAGCCTATCAAAGTCGGCCAAATACAGCTCACCCACACCTGCAGCAGCTAAATACAGCGCCACAGGCGAACCTAAGCCACCTAAGCCGACAATCAATACTTTGCTATTTTTTAAGCGCAACTGCCCAGCGATATCCACATATTTCAAGAGGATTTGCCGACTGTAACGCAGTAATTCTTCATCATTTAACATGGAGTATGACGACCTAAGATAAGGATGGCAGACGCCCTAAACTGATTCTTTCATGCTCAGATAAATCACGTTGACTGTGCACTTCAGTAAAACCAGCCTGCGTTAATAATTCACGTACAGCCTCAGCCTGATCAAAACCATGCTCAAGCAGCAACCAGCCGTGCGCATTTAAATATAACGGTGCTTGCGCAATAATCAGACGCAGATCATCTAAACCATCCGGCCCAGACACCAAGGCACTGAGTGGCTCAAAGCGCACATCACCTTGCTGCAAATGTGGATCATTGTCAGCAATATAAGGGGGGTTACTGAGGATAAGGTCATAGCGCTGATCTGCTAAAGCACTGAACCAATGGCTGTGCAAGAACCGCACATTGGCTAGATTTAATTGACGCTGATTACTGTGCGCCAGCGCTACAGCAGATTCGATGCGATCAACGCCAGTGAGTCGCCATTGTGGTCGCTCACTGGCCAAAGCTAAAGCTAAAGCACCGCTACCGGTGCCTAAATCCAACACCTGCAAAGCGCTCTGCGGATCGGCTAACTGCAAAGCCGCTTCAACCAATAATTCAGTATCAGCACGAGGAATCAGCGTGTGCTCAGCGACTTGCAAATCCAGCGTCCAAAAACCTTGGCGGCCTAATAAGTAGGCAACCGGCTCACCCTTTAGACGCCGCTCAAGCAAGGCCGTATAGCGAGCCTCTTGCGTTTCACTCACTATTTTCTCAGGCCAGGTGTAGAGGTAGCTGCGCGGCTTATCCAGCACAAAGGCCAGCAGTAGCTCAGCATCCAACTGCGCGGTGGGCGAATCAATCTGCGCAGACAGGGCTAATAACTGATCAATGCGCGCCATAGTGATTAATCGCCTAACGCAGCAAGCTGATCAGCCTGATATTCAAGTAAGAGTGGATCAATAATTTGCTCGAGACTGCCGCTAATCACATCCGCTAATGAATAGAGGGTTAGATTAATACGGTGATCGGTGACACGACCTTGCGGGAAGTTATAGGTACGAATACGCTCTGAACGGTCACCGCTACCCACTAAGGACCGGCGCGTATCTGACATTTCCTGCGCCGCGGCACTGGTCTGCTGATCTTCTAAGCGCGCTGCCAACCAACCCATGGCACGGGCACGGTTTTTATGCTGTGAGCGCTCTTCTTGACACTCAACAACCATGCCGCTGGGCAAGTGAGTAATACGTACCGCAGAGTCAGTTTTGTTAATATGCTGACCACCGGCACCGGAGGCGCGGTAAGTATCCACACGTAAATCAGCCGGATTAATTTCAATCGCTGCTTGCTCATCGGGCTCTGGCAACACCACCACAGTACAGGCCGATGTATGCACACGGCCTTGTGATTCAGTTTCTGGCACGCGCTGCACACGGTGTGCACCGGATTCAAACTTAAGACGGCCATAGACGTTATCGCCTTCAACACGAGCAATCACTTCTTTATAACCACCATGTTCGCCGGCATGCTCAGATAAAATCTCCACACGCCAGCCAAGGCGCTCAGCGTAGCGCAGATACATTCGCAGCAAGTCGCCAGAGAAAATCGCGGCTTCATCACCACCGGTACCCGCACGCACTTCTAAGAAAACGTTACGCCCATCATTAGGGTCTTTAGGCAACATTAAACGCTGTAACTTAGCTTCGATATCTTCTAACGAGGCACGGCAATCAGCGACTTCCTCAACGGCCATTTCACGCACATCAAGATCAGGGTCTTTGAGCATCCCCTGCGCTTCAGCAAGATCACTGCTGGTTTTACGCCACGCTTGAAAGGTCATGACCACAGGCTCTACCTCAGCATATTCTTTCGAATAAGCGCGGTATTTATTTTGGTCACTGATGACCTGTGCATCGCCTAATAACGCTGTGAGTTCCTCAAAGCGTTCTTGCAGACGGTCTAAACGATTGACTAATGACGCTTTCATTAATTCGTGTCACCTGTTGTTAAACCAAATAATTCCTGCGCAACCGCCAGCGCCTCACACCGACCATCTGCAGATAAACGTTTTAATTGCACACTCGGTGCATGCAGCAGCTTATTGGTTAAGCCGCGTGCTAAAGCCGCCAACGCATCTTCAGGCGCCGCACCATTGGCTAAAGCACGTTGTGCGCGCGCTAATTCTTCATCACGCAAACGCTCGCCCTGCTGACGATAGGCACGCAAGACATCCACTGCTTCCAGCTCACGTAAACGCTGCATAAAGTCAGATGTACCTTGCACCACCAATTCTTCGGCAGCTTTAGCAGCACCTTGGCGGCTTTTTAAGTTTTCTGTGACCACTTCATGCAGGTCATCAACACTGTATAAATACACGTCATCGAGCTCACCCACTTGCGGCTCAATATCGCGCGGCACAGCAATATCGACCATAAAGATGGGTTTGTGCTTACGCAATTTCAGTGCACGCTCAACCGCGCCCTTACCTAAAATAGGTAACTGACTGGCGGTAGAACTGATGACAATATCGCTATGAACTAAAGCATCGGGAATATCAGCTAAAACAATCGCCTGCCCAGAAAACTCATCGGCCAATAAGGTCGCGCGCTCCAAAGTACGGTTAGCTACAACAATATTTTTAACGCCCTGCTCATGTAAGTGTCGAGCCACCAAAGTAATGGTTTCGCCCGCACCCACCAACAAGGCTTGACTGTTACCTAGGTCGGTAAAAATCTGTTTAGCTAAACTCACTGCAGCAAAGGCCACTGACACTGGGTTTTCACCAATGGCAGTATCCGTACGTACGGTTTTTGCAGTACTGAAAGTGGCTTGAAATAAGCGTCCTAATAACGGGCCCAGCGTGCCAGCTTCACGAGCAACCGCATACGCCGTTTTAATTTGCCCAAGAATTTGCGGCTCACCCAACACTAAAGAATCCAGGCCACAAGCAACACGCATCATATGCTGTATTGCATTATCGTCCTGATGCACATAAGCACAGGCTTGCAGGTCCTCAACCGGCACATCATGAAATTGCGCCAACCACTCAAGCACAGCTTGCGGTTGCACATTTTCCATTTCTAAATAGAGTTCACTGCGGTTACAGGTCGATAAAATCGCTGCTTCTCGACTGCCCACGACACGGCATAGCTGACGCAACGCCTCAACTAATTGTTCTGGACTAAAGGCCACGCGTTCGCGGACCGCCACAGAAGCTGTTTTATGATTAATTCCAAGCGCAATAAAAGCCATGCATCGTCGCTAAAGGGGATTGAAGGCGGGCAATTGTCCTACTTCAAAGCCTTCAGAACAACCTCCCCTAACAAAACAGACCACTAAGTGTCAGAAAAAAACGTGTATTTTAGACTATCACATACCAAATCAGTCACAGCACACGCGTTTCAATCGAAATATAAACCCAGATCGGTACGCGCGTGTTTTTTCTGCATGTGTCATGATGCAGCTATTCTAACTTGTCTTGCCTAGTACTTATGAATAAATATTTTAGTCTTATTTCAATCAGTTTGATTTTATCCGGCTGCCAATCAATGTCGACAGTCGATAATCAAGCGACAAACGATACAGCTACGCCCGCTGCGATACAAACCAGCGCTGCTGAAAAGCCCACAACTGACTTCTCGCCAGAGACTCTGATCAGCCTATTGTCTGCAGAAATCGCAGGGCAGCGTGATCGTTTTGATATTGCTTCAGACAATTACAGTGAGCAAGCGCAAATCACCGGCGACCCTGGTGTGGCCGAGCGTGCTTTCCGTATTGCAGAATACTTGGGTGAAGATCAACGCGCT
Organism: Pseudomonas sp.; assembly: GCA_034006005.1. Lineage (GTDB taxonomy): Bacteria > Pseudomonadota > Gammaproteobacteria > Pseudomonadales > Pseudomonadaceae > Denitrificimonas. The sequence continues at coordinate 61,510 of JAVETP010000011.1, read as the reverse complement.
TTAGACAGTGCGCTGATTTGGGCCAATGCTGCGCCTGAAAATCTAGAAGCACAACGTTATGCCGCCATTCAACTGGCACAAGCCAAACGTTATGATGAATCCTTGCAGCGCATGGAAATAATCTTAGCAGCCAACGGCGATACGCAATTTGATTTCCTAGCTTTGACTGCAGTGCAATCTGATGACAAAACGCGTCAAGCACTTCTGCAAAGCTTTGATCGCCTGCTGATTAAGCACCCACATAATCAGCAGCTGGTGTTTAGTAAAGCGATCTTGCTCAATCAAGATGAACGCAGTGAAGAAGCCTTGCAGTTACTTGAGGATCAGCCACGCAAATATGCTGTCCCCACCACAATATTATTAAGAGCCCGCTTACTCAGCCAACTGAATCGCGGTGATGAAGCCCTACCCTTATTACGTAACGCGTTAAAAAAACACCCCGACGACACTCGCTTACGTATGACCTATGCCAGACAGCTGATTGAGATGAACAAGCTGGAAGAAGCTCGCGCTGAGTTTTTAGAGCTCTTACAGCAATCACCGAACGACGATGATCTACGCTTCTCATTAGCGCTGATCAATATGGATCTTGAAGCGTGGATGGAAGCACAGGTCTACCTTGAAGAACTGATTGAGCGTGGCAGTCACAGTAATGCTGCACAGTTTCACTTAGGCCGCGTCTTTGAGGAATTAGGCGATACTGAACAGGCGTTATCTGCCTATCAAAGTGTTCATCCAAAAGAGAACTATCTGGCAGCACAGCAGCGTATTGTCACCTTGCTGCTGGCTAGCAACCAGCTTAGAAAAGCCACACGCCACCTTGATAACCAACGCCTCGAACAGGCTGACCTGGCAATTCCTCTCTATTTAATAGAAGTTGAAAGCCTTGCCTCAAACGATCAAGTTGAAGTGGCGTGGCTGCGTATCAATCAAGCGCTGGATGATTTCCAGGATGACCCCAGTCTGCTTTACACCCGCGCAATGATTGCTGACAAACGCAATGATCTCAGCCAATTAGAAGCAGATCTACGCCTGATTATTAAACGTAACCCTGATAATGCAATGGCGCTGAATGCTTTAGGCTACACCCTCGCCGATCGCACAGATCGCTTAGAAGAAGCGCGCGTACTGATTGAACAAGCGCATGAAATCGAACCGCACGACGCGGCCATTACAGACAGTTTGGGCTGGGTTTACTACCGTCTTGGCGACTTAGTTACTGCTGAACGCCTATTGCGCGAAGCTTTTAGTGCCTTCCCAGATGCCGAAGTCGCCGCCCATTTGGGTGAAGTACTGTGGCAGCAGAACAAGCGCAGTGAAGCACGTCGTATTTGGAACGCCGCTCTCAAAGCAGACCCCAATGACGCCACATTAGTTGAAACAATGCAGCGCTTGACCCAAAAGGAGCCATAAACAGATGCGGTTTTCCAACTTTATTGTCTTGGCCCTCCTACTGAGTCTGGGCGGTTGCAGCTATTTTTCCTCTCAAGAGCAGCTGAGTGGCAGCGGCCAAGCCAGCGCATGGCAGGCACACAAGCAACAGATAACACCCATCGATGCTTGGCAAATTAACGGCAAACTGGGTATTCGTAGCGCAAAGGACTCCGGCAGCGCGGTCATATTTTGGCTACAACGCCAAGATTATTTTGATATCCATCTATCCGGCCCACTGGGCCAAGGCTCAACTCGCCTCACAGGTCGCCAAGGTGCGGTCAGTTTAGAAGTGTCGAACCGCGGTACTTTTCAAGCCTCCTCAGCTGAAGAGCTGATGCAGCAACAACTGGGTTGGAGTTTACCGATCGAAAACCTACTCTGGTGGGTGCGCGGCCTGCCTGCCCCACACAGTAAAAGCAAACTGCAGCTCAATAGCGACAGCCTGCTGGCCAATCTTGAGCAAGATGGCTGGAATATTGAGTACTTAAGCTACCGAACTGAAAACGATCTACAGATGCCCGAACGGATTAAACTCAGCGGTGCCGATTTAAATATCACTCTAGTCATCAAACAATGGCAAGCACGACAACTAGGTCAGTAAGACTATGCAAACACCCCCTTTAAACACTGCAGAGCAACGCCCCTGCCGTGAATCAGCACAGCTGAGCCTGCCTGCCCCGGCTAAACTCAACTTGATGCTGCATATCGTTGGTCGCCGCGCCGATGGCTATCACTTACTGGAAACTCTATTCCAGTTTTTGGATTACGCTGACACTCTGCACTTTAATCCTCGCTCAGATGGGCAAATTATTTTGCACAGCGTGATTGAAGGCGTCGCCCACGACGATAATTTAATTGTGCGTGCAGCGCGTTTATTGCAAAAACACAGCGCAACCGCACAAGGCGCAGATATCTGGCTGGATAAAAAACTACCCGTGGGTGGTGGTATCGGCGGTGGCAGTTCCAATGCCGCAACGGCCCTTGTCGGGCTCAATTATCTTTGGCGCACTGAGCAATCCTTAGATACCCTGGCACAATTAGGCCTCAGCTTAGGGGCCGACGTGCCGGTATTTGTGATGGGCCGTGCCGCTTTCGCTCAAGGTGTCGGTGAAAAACTTCACCCCGTAGAACTGCCTGAACCCTGGTATTTAGTGGCTGTGCCGGCAGTTTCAATTAGCACCGCAGAAGTATTTTCAGACAAGTGCTTGACACGCGACACGCCTCTGACTAATATACGCACCGTTCTCAAGCAAAGCAGTCGACACAATGATTGCCAAGCGGTAGTTGAGAAGCGTTACTCAGAAGTGCGTAATGCTTTGGTCTTGCTAAACAAGTATGTTGAAGCTCGATTAACTGGAACTGGAAGTTGTATATTTGGGGGCTTCCCAAACGAACAACAAGCTGTTAACATAGCAACCCAGATTTCAGAGTCTCTACCAAGCTTTGTAGCACAAGGCGCAAACATCTCGATGTTGCACCGAGCACTACAAGACTTAACTGAAAACTAATTTTTTAGATTTTATAGTATAAAAATCTATAGGGGCGTCGCCAAGCGGTAAGGCAACAGGTTTTGATCCTGTCATGCGTTGGTTCGAATCCAGCCGCCCCTGCCATATTACGAAACCTTCGTGGTTTCGCGTTAATCGCGAAGTTACGAAGGTTTTTTTCGTCAGGTCCACCCTCAGTAAAAAACAGGTACTGCGCGTGTCGAAGATGATGATCTTTACGGGGAACGCAAACCCCGACCTCGCTCGCCGTGTGGCTGAGCAACTATATATCCCACTTGGTGATGCTTCTGTCGGTAAATTCTCTGACGGTGAAATCAGTGCGGAAATCAACGAGAACGTACGTGGTAAGGATGTATTTTTAATCCAACCCACTTGCGCGCCTACCAATGACAACCTTATGGAACTCATTGTGATGATTGATGCATTCCGCCGCTCTTCAGCGTCGCGCATCACAGCAGTGATTCCTTATTTTGGTTATGCTCGTCAAGACCGTCGTCCACGCTCAGCGCGTGTGGCAATCAGCGCTAAAGTTGTTGCTGATATGCTATCTGGCGTTGGTGTTGACCGTGTTCTTACGGTTGACCTGCATGCTGACCAAATCCAAGGTTTCTTTGATATTCCAGTCGACAATATCTACGGTTCTCCAGTGTTAGTGGATGATATCCACGCTCAACGCTTTGAAAACCTGATGATTGTGTCTCCGGATATCGGTGGCGTTGTACGTGCCCGTGCTGTAGCTAAATCGTTAGGCGTTGACCTTGCTATTATTGATAAGCGTCGCCCTAAAGCCAATCAATCTGAAGTGATGAATATCATCGGTGATGTTGAAGGGCGAACCTGCATCCTCGTGGATGACATGGTTGATACAGCCGGCACACTCTGCACTGCTGCTCGAGCTCTTAAAGAGCGCGGCGCATCTCAAGTATTAGCCTATTGCACCCACCCTATTCTATCGGGCCGAGCGATCGAGAATATCGAAAACTCGCTGCTGGATGAGATTGTGGTGACTAACACTATTCCGCTATCTGCTGCTGCTCAAGCTTGCACTCGCATTCGTCAACTCGACATTGCGCCAGTGGTTGCTGAAGCTGTACGCCGTATCAGCAATGAAGAATCGATTAGCGCAATGTTCCGTTGAACACTGTGCAATCAACAACCGCCTAATATTATTTAGGCTTCAACAACCTCGCTCGTCACTGGTCGCAAGTTGACGGGCGTTGTTGTTTTTTTGGAGAGAGACACATGAGCGAATTTACACTTAACGCCCAAGCGCGTAATGATTTAGGGAAAGGTGCGAGCCGCCGCCTACGTCGTAACGCTGATTTGATCCCAGCTGTCATTTACGGTGCTAATAAAGAGCCTGCTTCAATTAGCCTACAAACCCGTGAAGTTGCTAAACTTTTCCTGAACGACGCTGCTTTCAGTAGTATTCTTCAGTTAAACGTTGACGGCAAAAAAGAAAGCGTTTTGATCAAAGACTTACAACGCCACCCAGCAAAAGGCTTCGTTTTACACGCTGACTTTATTCGTGTTGTTGCCGGCCAGAAACTGACCACTATCGTTCCAGTTGTATTGCTGAACGAAGAAGAGTGTGTCGGCGCTAAAACAGGCGGTGGTGATATTTTCCGTCTTGCAGCTGAGCTGGAAATCACATGTTTACCACAAGATCTGCCAGACGCAATCGAAGTTGACATGCTGAATGTTAACGTTGGTGAAATCGTTCACTTGGCTGACCTTGTCGCACCTAAAGGTGTTGAGTTCACAGCACTAACACAAGCACACGAGAACAATATGGCTGTTGCCAGCGTTCAAGAAGCTCGTGTCAACGTTGTTGAAGATGAAGAACAAGATCAGCCTGCAGAAGCAGCAGCTGAAGGCGAAGCAGAAGAGAAGTAATTTCTTGCTGTTTAACCTGTAAGACAAGGAGCTCCCGTAGTGAATGCTGTGCAACTGATCGTCGGCTTAGGTAACCCAGGCCCAGAATACGACCAGACCCGGCATAACGCGGGGGCTTTTTTTGTTGAACGCCTTGCTGAAAAGTATGGTGTCAACCTCAGCTTTGATAAGAAGTATTCTGGCTTAACCGGAAAACTCAATCATCAAGGCCGTGATGTTCGCTTATTGATTCCGACCACCTATATGAACCGTAGCGGTCAATCCGTAGCCGCGCTGGCTAATTTCTTCCGTATTCAACCTGAAGAAATCTTAGTCGCACATGATGAGTTGGATATGCCGCCTGGCGTATGCAAACTCAAACAAGGCGGCGGACACGGTGGGCACAATGGCTTGCGCGATATTATCGCCTGCCTGGCCAATCAAAAGAATTTTCATCGTTTGCGTATTGGTATCGGCCATCCAGGCCATGCTAGCCAAGTGTCTAACTATGTTTTAGGCCGCGCACCACGCAACGAACAAGAACTCACAAGCACCAGTATCGAATTCGCCCTTGGCGTACTGCCTGATCTCCTTGACGGTAATTTCTCCCGCGCAATGCAGCAGCTACACAGCCAAAAGGCTTGACTCTTTTTCTCCCGAGGGACTCATCATGGGATTTAACTGCGGTATCGTGGGTTTACCCAACGTTGGCAAGTCGACCCTATTTAATGCTTTAACCAAATCTGGTATTGCGGCCGAAAACTTTCCATTCTGCACCATCGAACCTAATACTGGCATCGTTGCTGTACCCGATCCTCGTTTAGCTCCGCTGGCTGAAATTGTGCAGCCTGAACGTGTTTGGCCGACAACCATGGAGTTTGTGGATATTGCAGGTCTGGTTGCTGGTGCATCTAAAGGTGAAGGCTTAGGTAATAAATTCCTCGCCAATATCCGTGAAACCGATGCTATTGCTCACGTCGTACGTTGCTTTGAAGATGAGAACGTTATTCACGTATCCAATTCTGTCGACCCTAAGCGCGATATTGAAATTATCGATCTTGAGCTGATTTTTGCTGACCTTGATAGCTGCGAAAAACAACTGCAACGTGTTGCGCGTAACGCCAAAGGCGGCGATAAAGATTCGGTCGCACAAAAAGCTTTGCTTGAGCAGTTGATTAGCCACTTTACTGAAGGCAAACCAGCACGCTCATTGCTAAAAAGCTGGAGCGAAGATGAAAAGCAACATGTGCGCAGCTTTCACTTATTGACCGTTAAGCCGGTGATGTATATCGCTAACGTGGCTGAAGATGGCTTTGAGGATAACCCTCTGCTGGATATCGTCCGTGCGATCGCCAAAGAAGAAGGCGCCATTGTAGTTCCGGTGTGTAATAAAATCGAAGCTGAAATTGCTGAACTCGATGACGGCGAAGAAAAGGATATGTTCCTTGAAGCGCTGGGTCTTGAAGAGCCAGGTTTAAATCGTGTGATTCGTGCCGGTTACGAGTTGCTCGAGCTGCAAACCTACTTCACTGCCGGTGTTAAAGAAGTCCGCGCTTGGACAACTAAGATTGGTGCAACCGCTCCTCGTGCAGCAGCAGCGATCCACACTGACTTTGAAAAAGGCTTTATTCGTGCTGAAGTGATCAGCTATGACGACTTTGTCCAGTACAAAGGCGAAGCCGGTGCTAAGGATGCCGGTAAATGGCGTCTAGAAGGTAAAGAATACATCGTTAAAGATGGCGATGTGATGCACTTTAGATTCAACGTCTAACCACGCACCACCTGCACTCTAAACGCTGAACCTGTTATCAGCATCAGCGTTTAGAGTCGCTCGCCTCTGCTACTCTTTTCCCGCAATCGACTCACACCTTAACGTTCAAGCTCTTGCTCTAAGCGCTCACGGCTGTAGGTAATCTCAGTTTTACCATGCGCCGCAGGTTTACCATTGGCACCCATATTGGCAAATACAATGCGCTCGATGGTGAGAATATTCTTATGAGTGATTTTATTGCGCACCACACAGCGCAAGGTCAGCGAAGCGCGGCCAAAGGCAGTGGCTTTAATACCTAACTCAATAATATCGCCTTGCTTAGCGGAACTGACAAAGTTCACTTCAGAGATACGCTTGGTCACCACGTTCTGATTACCCAGTTGCACGATGGCGTAAATCGCTGCTTCTTCATCAACCCAGCGCAACAAACTGCCGCCAAACAAAGTGCCATTGGGATTTAAATCTTCGGGTTTAATCCATTTTCGAGTATGAAAATTCATGCCGACGTCTCCTGCTGAGCGGCGCATACCGCGCGCACTCTCGTTGCGCTCTAATATTTGACCTTGCCTCAACTAAGCCCAGAACGCTCACACTTAGCCTGTTGAGTCTACATGATTACGCTGATAGACCTGTGCACCCATTGCCTGAATCTGCCCTTCAATCAGTGCTTCAAAAGGTCGCAACAAAGTACTGAAATCGGCTTCTGGCTCAAGTATGCCCAGCGCATAATGTACCGCCTCTACAGTTGCCAAGGCCTCTTCACTGGGTGCTTTGCGCAAGCGATAACGGCTGTTTAATCCCGCCGGTAATGTCACTCGCGGCAATGCCGCCAGCAACGGATTACAGTACAAAATCTTCCGCGCCTTGCGCCATGTACCGTCCGGCACAATCAACAACAAAGGCAGCTCATCTGCTTGATAGGCCGTCAACTCCTGCGCCTGCTCACCTGGAAACAAGACACAGGCACGGTAGCCTGGCTGCTGTAGATACTGCTCTATATTATCCACAGTCTCGGCAATCACTAACTGCGCATTCTGTAAACCCAACGCCACAAAACGCGCTGTATTTAAAGCATGCTTGGTTTCATCGGGATGCTGCACAACCAGAATTTTCGTGCGACTGGGCAACGATGGAATCAGACTGCACAGACAATGAGATAACGGCCTTAAACAGCGATTGCAACGCTGCCTTGCACTACTTTTATCGCTCATAGCTGCAGCCCTTTAAATAACCAACCATCATCTCACCCTCAATCAACATAAAACCTGTCCGTATTATAGCAATAACACCCAAAGGGTTATCCCTGCCTCAACTGCACAAACACCCCTGTAAACAACTCATAAGTAAAAAAATACACACAGACCTTTTTACCCCGCCACTCGAACCCCGTACACTGAGCACTCGCACACTTTGAGTACGTACGATTCCCTGTGGATACTTTAATTTACGAAGCCCTCGGCATTGGCTTATTGCTGGGCACACTCTTAGGCCTCACCGGCGCAGGTGGCTCATTGGTCGCTTTACCGCTACTGCTCAGCCTGCACCTGCCCCTACGTGATGCTGTGGGCGTCAGCTTAGGCGCTGTGGGTCTATCGGCCTTAATTGGTGCTATCGGACGCTGGCGATCCGGTGATGTACATCTGCTGCCTGTCGCTTTACTGACGATCAGCGGCTTACCCGGTAGTTGGATTGGGCAACAACTGGGGCAATTAGTCAGTGAGTTTTGGTTAGTACTGGGTTTTTGTGTCTTGGTGTTGTGGTCGGCTTGGCGTATGTGGAATAACGCCAAACTACCTGAACAATCTGAAAAAAAGCAGCTCAATCGCGGTATGTTGGTCTTTATTGGTTTAGTCGTCGGTGTGTTATCTGGATTGATGGGCGTCGGCGGTGGCTTTTTAATTGTGCCCGCCCTACTGCTATTCAGTCCATTGTCGATGCTCGCAGCAACCGCCACATCGATGGCAGTGATTGCTCTGGTGTCTGGCGCAGGCTTCTTAATGTATTTCAGCGCTGCACAACCACCGCTGCAGTTATTACTGGGCTTAAGTATGGGCGGCGCTTGCGGTGTGCTGCTCGGTAATAAACTCGCTACACGTCTTGGTGGACCGATGCTGCAACGTATCTTCGCGATCATGCTGCTCTCAGTCAGTTTATCCTTGGCTGCACAAAAGCTATTGAATGCACCGATGTGATACGCGTTATTGCCATCAGCTCTATTGATTAAGCACGCTGCTGCAAACAAATCTCAACGCGTAAACCACCCAAAGGACTGTCCAGCAACTGTACAGTCCCATGCAATGCCTCAACGATATCACCCACAATACCTAAGCCCAGACCGTGGCCTGCACTGTGCTCATCTAAACGTGAACCGCGCCGCTGCACTTGCTCGCGCTGGCTTTCTTCAATACCTGGGCCATCATCATCAACACGCACATAATACGCTGTCCCCTGCTGCTCAATACTCAGCTCTACTCGACTGTCCGCCCACTTACAGGCGTTATCCAGCAGATTGCCCAGCATCTCTAACAGATCGTCACGATCGTATGGCAAGCGCAGCTCAGGCGTTGCCTGCCACTGCAAGGTTAAAATATCGCCATGCAGACGATTCATCAGCTGAAATAAACCCGGTAACTCCTGCGCACAGACAAAAAACGCACCGGGTAAGGCATCACCTGATAAACGTGCACGGGTTAATTCGCGGGCAATGCGCTGCTCAATATGCTCCAGCTGCTCTCTAATCGCCGTCGACAACTCTGGTTGACGCTGCAATTCATCACGGTGCAATAAGCTCATTAACACTGCCAGCGGTGTTTTCAGCGCATGACCTAAATTACCCAAACCTTTACGTGAGCGCTGCAACGTCTCTTCAGTATGCTGCAATAAGCGATTCACCTGCTGTACTAAAGGCTGCAGCTCAACCGGTATATCCTGTTCTAACTGACTGCGCTGCCCCAGTTGTAACTGCTCAATTTGTATCCGCACATGCTCCAATGGCTGTAACGCTCGGCGCACTAACAGCCGCTGCAGCAACAAAGTCAGCAACAATGCCAACACGCCTAAGCCAATACCAATCAGTTGTGCACGCTGAAAGCTGACCAAGACGGGACTGTAATCATGCGCCACAGTCACTTTGATATCGGTTTTATAACGTCGATATTCAGCCTGATAGATCAATAACTGCTGCTGCTCAGGCCCGGCTATCAGCTCATTAGAAAAACCTCGACGCTCAGGCACGGTCAATGAAAAATCCCACAAAGAGCGTGAGCGCCAGCGCTGCTGATCAAACTCAATAACAAAATACTCACCCGAGAACGGCTTTAAAAATACCGCGTCGTGCTTATGGCGATTTAACTCGATACCCTGTGGGCCTTTCTCCAATGCCGCCAATAAACTTTCTGCTTGAGCTTGTAAGTTATCCTGCATATGTTGACGTAAACCGTGATCAACAACCCACAAGCCTACTTGGGACAGCAATAGAAGCATGATAATTAATAACAGAGCTAAACTGAAAGTCAGCTGCCGTTGAATCGAGCCCTTCACTGCGACGCCCCGTTACCCGTAAAGCAATAGCCTTGACCGCGCCGTGTTTCGATCACTGCACGCCCCAGCTTGCGGCGCAAATGATTGACATGCACCTCCAGCACATTGGAGTCACGTTCAGTCTCACCATCATATAAGTGTTCTGCTAAATGGCTTTTGGATAACACCTGACCTGAATGCATCATAAAATAACGCAGCAAACGAAACTCTGCCCCAGTCAGATCAATATCTTGCCCTTGGCGATGCACCCGTTGCCGCGCTTCATCTAAACGTAATCCCGCAGCACTGAGATGGTTTTGATTAGCAAACCCATGACTGCGGCGCAATAAGCCCTGCACTCTTAAATACAGCTCTTCTTGGTGAAAAGGTTTGGTTAAATAGTCATCCGCACCTGCTTTTAAGCCATCAATGCGCTCACTCCAGGTACTGCGTGCGGTTAAGATCAGTACCGGTGTGGTGATGGCAGCAGCACGCCACTGCGCCAACACCTCTAAACCCGGCAAGCCCGGCAGGCCTAAATCTAAAATAATTAAATCATAAGGCTCGACCGCACCTTGATAGGCGGCGTCACGGCCATCCGTCAGCCAATCCACAACATAGCCCAATTGCTGTAAGCCCGCGCACAACTCATCAGCCAGTGCCACATTGTCCTCAACCAACAATAAGCGCATCAGTCATCCTCTTCATCTTTTAACAACTCACCGGTGCTGGCATCAAACTTAAGCTCGCGCACTTGGCCGTGCACGGTCAAGAGTTCAATTTCATAAATATAACGGCCCCGCTTTTTTTCCAACTCAAGCTCCAATAAGCGCGCTTGAGGATGACGCTCTAAAGCCTGCTTAATAAATGTTTGTGATGAAAGAATCGTACCTTTGCGCTGCAGTTTAAGCGCTTTATCATGCCCTAAATCGTGTGCCAGAGCCGTGTTAGCACACACTAAATAAAGCAAGATAAAGCTGGTCACTAGAGCTCTTTTAAGCATCAGTCATCCTGTTTGTTTTTTAAGATCTCAGCGCTGGTCGCATCCATTTCTATTTCCCACTTCTGGCCTTTTTCATCGCGCAGATCCACTTGATAGATATAGCGGCCATAAGATTCTTCAAGCTCGGTATCTAAAATAGTCGCATTGGGGTACTGAGCTAAGGCCGCTTGATCCAGCTTATCAAAGGCTAAAATAGTTCCAGACACACTCAGCTCAACTATTTTGGCTGGACTGACATCTTTAGCTTGAGCCAGACCCGCACCCATCACTAAAGCCGCTGATACACATAATGCAGTCAATGTTTTCATGATCATTTCCTTGTTTAAAGTGGTTCAACACAACGTGACTGTGTGTCGACACTGCATAGATTACAGTCGCCACCTTAATTGAAACTTAAAAGCACACCCGTAAGATGATTATCCAGCACGTTTATGCACACCCCCTGTATAGCATTCCTGCTAAGCTGCTCTTATTGCAATCCATACTATGGCTGGCTTTTAAACCACCAGCAAAACTAAACACATGAACTGCACATAAAAACCATTGATCCCAGATTTGGCACAGGGACCTCGTTATGAAGCCTGCAGCAACAGCTAACAATACATCGACTCATAAGCAACAGCCTACAGCCTCCAAACCATTCAGGCTTGGATCCATAGTGCGCATGGCCTTATTACTGTTTTTACTACTGATTGCTGCCATTTTAACTCTGCCGCACGCATTACCTTGGCTACTGCAACAACAAGGTATCGATTTTGATTGGCACAATCCGCAATGGCATCACGATGGTTTTAGCGTTTCAAATCTCGAACTAACACTCGCCACTGCGGATGCACAACACCAACAGATACGTATGGATAATCTGCGTATCTACTGGGCATGGCAAGCCTTTCCAATCCAGCGCCTGCAAGCAAGCCGTCTACAAGCGCGCTGGCCTCTAGCCAACGATACAACGCCAACAGAAGAGCAGTCGCCTGCGCTACCTCAAGCCTTACTTAAATGGCTGCCACAGCAGATTGAAGTCGCAGAGATTGATGCGGATGTAGCTGGGCTGGGCCATGTACAAGGCTCGTTTAATTTACAAGCCAGCGCTCAAGGCGTGCTCTGGCAACCGACTTTTATTGAAAGCGCACTCAGCTTAAAAGAGTTACAAGGCAGCTGGCTGGAGAGCATTCCAGAAGAATTTCGCCCTACGCAATTGAGCGCACAAATCACCACCCACCCCGATCATCAAGATAACCCCGAGGGGCAACAACTGCTGACGATCGACCTGCACAGCGATGGCCCGATGCGCCTGCAACTCAATGGCTTACTCGATTTACAACAAACTCCCAACTGGCAAGGCACACTGAAAAACACAGAGTTTTTGCTGCAACTGGATCAATACTCACACCCCGAGCTGCAAGCGGAACAGCTACAGATTCGCGCTGACTTAAACGCGCAGGCCGATAGCGAAAACTTTTCTGCCACTCTAGGCGAGCATGCCAGCATTGAGGCGCATAACCTTCAATTCAGTCAGCTCGGTGATGCACAGCGCATCTTTGTGGATCTGGCTGGACTGACTGTTCAAGGCTCAAGCGCCAAGCCACTGCAGGCTCAAGTCTCCAGTCCATTCAGCGTACAGCTAGAAGGACTCAACCTTGAGCCATTGCACACGCAAGACTGGGAGATCAGCGGCCTACTCAGCGGACAATTACCCGAACTGGAATTGAGCGCCCAGCTCAGCAACCAACACGGCCTCAGCCTCAGCAGCCAGGCACGTCTGCAAGACGACTCAGCACAAGGCAGTATTTTCTTAGATGAGATGTCTTTTGCTGCCGGTAACCCCCTGCACAGCACTTTTAAAGACTGGCCAGAACACGCCTCCCTATCCAGTGGGCAACTGAGCAGTCAAATCGATTTTAATGCACCTTATGCTGGGCCGATTCAACTTGCACTCAAGCTCAAGGGCAACACAATCAATGGCGCAATTGATAAGAGTCGCTTCAGCACGCTTGATGTGGATTTCAGCAGCCAACTGGAACTGCTACCCGCCAGCGACTGGCAAGCGACGTTAAGCGATGCGCAGCTTTTACTCAGCGCAGACTCACTGCAAGACCCCAGCCTACAAGCCAAACAACTGCAGGCCCGCGCCAACTTTAAAGCACAGGCAGACGCTAAGACATTCACCATCAACTTTGATAATACAACGCGTCTTGAAGCCCATCAGTTGCTATTCACCGATATTGGCAAAGCTGCACAGGTCAGTATCAAAGCACCAAATTTGAAAATCCAAGGGAATAGCTCTGCGCCTTATCAGCACAATGTACAGGGCCCTATCAGCGCTCATATTGAGCAACTCAGCGCCGAACAGCTCTACACACAAGACTGGGATTTAAACGGCACGCTCAGTGGTGCGCTAGCGCGACTTAAACTCAATGGCGAGATCAAAAACCAGCAAGGCCTGACCTTTAACAGCCAGATTCAGCTGCTTGAAAACTCTGTCCAAGGCCAAGCCACACTCAACGACCTATTCTTTAAAGCAGGTAATCCACTGCAAAAAACCCTTAAGGATTGGCCTGAGTTAATCTTATTCAATAGTGGCCGCCTCAACAGCCAAGCCAACTTCACCCTACCCTATAACGGCACAGCTCAATTCTCACTGAACGGCAGTGCCAGCGGGCTGAGTGGTATCGTCAATCGCAGCGAATTAAAAAATCTCAACCTCGAATTTAACGGACAGCTCGCCGGATCAACTCTAAAACTGAGTCTACCCAGTCTAAGCATTGAGCAATTGGACCCCGGTGTTCCAGTCAGCTTTATTGAACTGAGTAACGCACACTACCAGGCCAACCTCGATGACCTGTTACAAGGTGTGCTGGACTGGCACTCTATACAAGCCAGCCTACTCAACGGCAAAGTGTGGCTCAACCAGCAAAAGATCGATCTGCAGCACGCACAATCAGTGCTCTTACATGTGGAAGGATTGGAACTGCAGGAGCTTTTTAAAGTCTATCCTGCAGAGGGTTTAGCGGGCACCGGCACGATTGATGGCCAGTTACCCATTTATTTTGATCATGACAATTTTTCTATCAGTGCGGGCCAATTACAAGCACGCGCCCCCGGTATTTTGCAATTTCAGTCTGATAAAATCAAGGCCTTGGGCAAGACTAACCAAGCGATGCAACTGGTGGCAGATGCGCTGGAAGATTTTCACTTTAATCTACTCAGTAGCGGATTAAGTTATGATCAATCCGGTAAGCTGTCACTTAATCTTCGCTTACAGGGGCAAAACCCTGATATTGAAAAAGGCCGCCCCATTAATCTAAATATTAATCTTGAAGAAGATATTCCAGCGTTGCTCGCCAGTATTCAGTTGAGCAACCAAGTCAGCGAGATTATTCAAAAACGTATTCGGGAACGCCTCGAGAAACGTTAATACAGGAGACCTCTATGCGAAAAGTACTCTTTCCAAGTGTTTTTGTACTCGCTTTATTCAGCACGGCTTGCACACCTACAGTGCAGCTGGCTGTACCCAGTGAGCCGATTAATATTAATCTCAATGTAAAAATTGAACATGAAATCTATATCAAGGTTGATAAAGCACTTGATAATATTTTCGACGAATCCAGCGGTTTATTCTAAGGAGCGCAGCATGACTATTCGTAAATTTTTAATGCCTATATTACTGGCCACCAGCCTCCTCAGCACCGCGGTAGTAGCCATGGATTTAAACGGAGCAATGAGCAATCTCAGCCAAGCCAAATCCGCAGGCTTACTCGGTGAACAACCCAATGGCTACTTAGGCGTCGTCCAAGCACAAGGTAGCGCTGCAGAAGTGGCACGCCTGATCAATGAGGCGCGTCGCGCTGAATATGAACGCCTCGCCAAAGGTAATAATATCCAGCTGAGCGATGTCGAAACCATGGCAGGTAAAAAAGCTCTGGAGAAAACACCCGCTGGCCAATATATTCAATTGAACGGTAAATGGCTGATAAAGTAGGCCTTTAGCTGAATAAGGAACAATTTAGACCTATATCCTTTGAGATTTCAAAGACTTGGGGTATAGTCTATTTCGTTTTCAGCCACAGCATGAAAACATCGTCGGGGCGTAGCGCAGCCCGGTAGCGCACTTGCATGGGGTGCAAGGGGTCGAGTGTTCGAATCACTCCGTCCCGACCATATAAATCAATGACTTAGGCCACTTTTTAAAGGTGGCCTTTTTCATTTCTGGGGCTTGGGTACTAAATGGGTACTAAATCTTTTTTAGTTTAAGCAATCCGACCGGCGGCATCAGGCGAAAACTAAAGCCACTCAGCACTGACCTGAATCTTAGGCACAAGCGCTGCAATGCGTTTGCGGTGTTCTCGATACTCTGCATTCAGGTCATCAGCATTACGGGCAAGGGCAATGCCACCATAATGCGCAGACCATCGGCGGGGCTTTTTGCTACCCCACTGCTCAGCGGCCTCGATTGCTAGCCTAAGCTGTTGGCGGTGAATTGCATCACAACAATCAAGCATTACGCGGTAGGCACTCGCTTAGATCGCCAAACCACTGTTGATAGAATGCCTCGTCTATATCGCCATCGTCCAATGGGTTGTATCTATCCGGTACGCCTGCCAGCTTAAGCACCGCGTTATATTCAAACCCATGCGCATTGCACAGATCATAAATAACCTTGCTATGGGCTAACTGACGCGCTGTGTGCTGTTGTAGCTGTTCAATCGTCACATCAAAACCATCATTAAGCTGGTCGGCATCGGGGCGTAACTGACTCTGCAAGCGACTACACGATGACGCGTAGATAAACATTAGCCGCCAAAACTCAGCAGTCCAAACCATAATGACGCTATTAAAAGCGTCTCGCCAATCGGTATACGCCGAATCAATACAGCGATACTCACGCCATGCCACCGCGCTGCGGATCTTGTCGGTCTCTTCAGTGTTCATATCGGCCATGCTTTGCAGTGTAAGTGCGGCAAGCTGCTTGGGTGCTAAGCCTTCGTATAATTTAACGCTGCGTTTTGTAAGTGGCTTCACTTTTTCATCTCCTGCAATTGCTCAAGCTGAGCGAGGCGCTTTTCTAGTTCGGTGATTTCAACAATCTTCAACACATCAGCCAGGGCACTCAGTAATTCTTGCGCGGTGCTGGTGGATATTGCGCCATTGCCTGCAAACTGGATCAACTGACGCGCCATGTCTGCGCTGGTGCCATTCAACGGCTCAGGTAATACAACGGCCTCACTCTGTGGCTTGAGTGCTGGTATCAAGCGATTAGCGAGCATAGCCATTGCTTGGGTATCGCCACCTTTGGCCATGGTCGCTACGGATAACCAGAAGCCTTGCTCACCATCATCAAACGTCTCTGTAAGCGCCTCACGAATTAGAGTACGTTTGTTTTTACTGCCAGCAGGTCTGCCAACTGGGTTGCTCAATATTTGAGCCGGTTGTTTATTGTTCATCAGCTCACCAAATTAAATAGAACGGCATCAGCGCTGCGGTCGTCTTTGCGTTCGTCGTCGATAATGTATTGCAGCACGGCGGTAGCTTCCTCACGACTGCGAGGCCTGATCTCAGCCATTAGTTCGAATACAAAATACCCTCGCTCATAGCACTCTTGCGCAGGCTCACCGGCATCAGCGGCTTGCTTGAGCCAATACAGATCATCCCAAAAACTAAGCTCATGTAGGCAATCTGCCAAGGTATGCGGCATCAGCTCAGGATGCTGTTTAAACCTGTCTGCAATGCCTGACCTGTCGCTGTCCATCAATCCAACGTCCACGTCGTCCAGCACACGGATAGCCCACCGCTCAGCTTCGGTCATTAAATCAGGATCATTACCAAACCTTGCCACCGCCTCAGCCTTGCGCAATGCCGTTGTTTTGGACTTCTCAACGTGCGCATTAATATCTGCAAAACCCATTGCGCCAAACGCAGCAAACATACTGCCGCCATTCTTGCGTAGGTGACTGGCATAGCGTTTTTCAATCTCAGCCAATGGCGTTTTAATGTTAGCCACTGCTTGCAATGCCCTGTCGATTGCCAGCGGCTCACCGGTAGCAATAACTTCTCTAAGCCATAGCACCGCATCAATTTCTTTATCACCCGTGACGGTGCGCTGTGACGGCATCACAAGGGCTGCTAGCTGCGTGCTGGCGCTATGAACGATTGCAGGCAAGGTAAACATCAGCCGGTGCTTTGGGTTGTCCGACAACGAACCAGAACGCCTGACGATCGTGCGCACCGTGCCAAGCGCTAGACCGGTGATTGCAGCTACCTCGCTGTAAGAGTGTTTGCGCTTCAATTCCAGCACTTGGGCGCGCTGCTGATCTGTGATTGTTTTAGGTCGTGCCATTGTTTGAAACCTATTTGAATACAGGCTCAATTATAACACTCTATTGAATATAGTGTATTCAATATAAGAGGCCTATTGCCTCGCGTATGACTTCGATAAAGTCTTGCTGATCGTAGGCTGCTCAGGCGATTAGTAGTCGTGCCGCTGTAAAAGTTTTGCAGCGGGGTTTCTGACTCCCTGTAATCTCAGCGAGTTGAGCTGTCCGCTAATACGGAGTAATCCCACATTACAATTGCTTGGTAGTGGGCTGCTTATTCAAAAAGCCACCTGATTTCTAATTGCTTGAATACCGGTTGTATAAAGTGTACGACTGCTGCGGGTGTGCAATTGTTTTGCATACTGGCGTGGCGGTGACGATTGCAGCAGATATAAAAAACCCCACGGCTTAGGTGGGGCTGTTGGTTAGTGTTGAGTTATCGACTGGGTCGGATCGTAGTCATTAAGCCAATCGTCAACGCTTTGATCTTGTGGCGCTGCTGGTGTTGTCGACCGATTATAAGTATTGATTGAATGGGTTGTATTAAAGGTATTAGAAGAGGGTAAAGCATCCTTACTTACTTCTTTACTTATTAACTTTAAACGTACTTTATCAGACACGTAGTCAGGTTCGCCTGTATGCCGCGCATTGCTTGGCTTAGCTGGGTTTTCTATCCCCGTTATTTTTCCCCCGTTTTTCCCCACTTCTTCCCCTGTTTTATCCCCTACTTTTCCCCTGTTTTTATGCGCTCCATCGGTTGGCACCGTGACTGCTTGAATTGTGTTTTTATCTGCTACGCCATCACTGACGCGCATAGTGAGAAGTACAGTTTTCAGCCTGCCCATCACGCGGTGGAACTCGCTTAGATATTTCCTATCAGGCTCTGGTAGCTCAGCGCGTAACCATAATTTATACAGCGCCATCTTTTCAGTTATCCTGAATTGTTTACCCGATAATTTAGAACCTGCCTTACCTTGCGCGCTGTCTTTTATCCGGTCTCTGTCGATATTGTAAACGGCATATACTTCTTCGCCGGTAGTCATACTCACAAACCTAAGAGTTGCGCCATCAGCTTTATGCTTGCCGTATGATCCGACTGTGTAGCCGATATATTTATAAAGAGGAATGCTAGCTCTAGTGGCCAATGCAAGCGCCAGCTCGTCACTGTGTAGCTTTAACCAGTCATCAGGTACATCAGCACCACTTGCTGGCTCAATGATAAGCCTGCCGCTTTTGAGTGCCACTAGATCGCCCCTTAGTGCGAGACGATCCAGTAACTCCATGATTTAGCCCTCAGTGGTAACGCAGCGGCGTAACTTCATCCGTTTAAGCACTTGCTCTGCTTTTTCTTGCGAACTTGGCGCTAACCAGTAAAGCATCACGTGTACTTTGTCACCTTGCCGCTCTATCGTTATCGGCTTGCGGTCGATAGTCAGGCCGTAATTATGAACAAGGCTCGCCACAGTCGAATGCAATGCCGTCTCCCGCAATTGGAATGCGTTAAACCGATGCAACTGCTCACGATTGCAAAACGCCTGCAATATGCGCTCGATCTTAGTGGTTTTTTTTGTAGTGCCTTGATTGCGCTGAATAGTCATAGCACCCTCCCGCGCAGCGTAACCAGCATCAGCATCAGCGCCAGCAAAGCAAATGCCTGTTGAGTCGATGGACTGTTTGCAAGTAGAATCAAGGCGCTGGTCAAAGCATCTAAAGCGTTCGGTTTACTTCGGTTTATCGAGCGCTTTTTCATTTGTGCGCCCCCTTTGTTTGAAAATAAACAAGCGCAATTAAACCCATCGCTGTTGCTGTTATGCGTTGCGTAGTAATTACCCTTGGGGCTTCGTCCAGATCAAAACTAATCTGCCGCTGACCACTTTCTAGGATTAGCAATCCGCGTCTTGTGTACGCTGTTAGCGGCGCTTGGGCGCGATAGATGAAGTCTTCTAGCTCGGTCATTGGTCGCAGATATTCGCCGCTTAAAACCATGCCCGTTGCCTTGGCTTTTTCTTCAATCAATCCGAAAAACTTACTTTCTTCTTGGTCGTCTAAGCGCTCAAAAATAGAAAGGTTGTCGCAAGCCTCGTCCAATTGAATGCCGCTTAAGAGCTGGTTGAGCGCGAATATAGCAAGCTGTTCTAAAGTGAATGTGCTTTTCATATCAAGCTGCCTCACCAGTTAACCAAGCTTCTACTGCTGCCATATCAAAGAGGACGGTGTTTCCTCGTTTGATAGGCTTTGGAAAGGTTGGGTCTTTTGACCACCGGTGGACTGTCTGGCGTGTTACTTGCAACTCATCAACTAAATCTGAATACCTTCCGAACTTCTTATTGCCGAATGCTGGCGCTACCGGTGCTTGTGGCGTGTTTACTTTGTCGCTCATGGATTACTCCTTGAGGCTTGATAGGCTTTTCTGTGTCTCCACCACCGCTTTAGCAAATACTTACTAAATACCTTTGCTTTGGTACGCGGTATTACGTATATTGACACTGTCGTAAGACAACGAATGTAAGAGCCGATCAAGCTAAACTTGATTAAGAGGGGTTAGGTACTTCGAATACCTGCCCTCATTTACAGTGCCCTGCCCGCATAAGCTGGCGGGGTATCTGTGCTTATATCGACTTGTAACACTGCGTATAAATACAGTGATTGCCGGTCGATAGAAGAATGCTAGCCGATCTTTCTTAAGTTATCCACAGACGAACACAATATCTAGTGTTTAGATCGACTAAAACACACTGCATATTGATTTGCCGTGATAGCAAACTAGTAAATTATTTATAGTTGCCAGTAAAAACCTGCATGGTTTTACCGCTCGTCGGGCAAAATATACCGTTCGTCGGACTGCTTGCAATAAGCGAATAAGTGCGCCTCCATGCGCCATAATTATCTAAGCCATTTTATGCAACTGAACAACATTACCCTTAAGCTGGCGCATAAGCTCAGTGAGACGCTTACGTCTAGTAATTGGCTGCTTAGCATTGGCTTCATATAGAGCGGCAAGCTCAGCACCTTGCGCGCTATCTGCGACTGCCAGCACCCGACCTAATGCCTCCCACGCCTCATACATTTCAAGTTCTGGATCTTGCGGAATATAGGTAGCCGTTATTCTGTCTGGCTTATGGTTTAAGCATCGCTCGATAATGTATGGGTTTATTTGCAGGCTTTGCATAGTGCTCGCGGCGGTGCGTCTAAGGTCGTGCGGCGTCCAAGTACCGCCCGATAGAATCAACGTATCAAATAGCTTTGTACGGCCTGCAATCTGTACTCCGCGCTGACGATCTCGCACCTGTTTAGTAACGGCCTTCTGGTCGATAGCGCCAGCACCGGTAACATTCGACACGATATATTCAGCATCAGCACTTAGATCAAATAGCTGCCTGAATAAACCTTGTGCGTACTGGCTCAGGAATATCTTTATTGGGTCGCCGTTTTTGCTGTTTTCAGCAGGAATAACCCACTCACCAGAATCAAGACACACGTCCGACCACTGAGCGCGTAACAGCTCACCAATGCGGCAAGCGGTGGCTAACTGGATTTTGATTGCTAGCTCAGTTGTATTGATAAGTTTTGCACTGGGTATCTTGTCGAACAGTTCCACAAGCTCAGGAACACTTAGAACACGATCACACGGCGCGTTCTCTTCAAGCTTGCTCGGGAATCTTGGCAGAGTTTCAATTATCCCTTGATCCAGTGCGTAGCCCATCATCTGACGAATTAGCGCCAGCAATATATTTGCAGCACGATTGCCGCGCTCTGCCACTCGGTTATTGATACTGGCAAGGTGTCGAGGAGTGACGCTTTTCACATCCAGCTTACCGATAACGGGCAACACGTCTTTCTTCATCATGCGCGCAGGCTCATCAGTGCCAAGTTTGCGACTGGTCATAACAGGCGAACATATCCACTGATTAAACAGCTCAGTAACAGTGCAAGCCTCATCAATTGCTTTTTGACGCTGGTCTGCTATTTCCTTTTTAGCCTGTGACGGATCTATGCCTTGGGCAATATCGTTTTTTAGTGCGTTCGCTTGAGTACGCGCATCAGCCACTGATAAAGCTGGGTAGTAGCCAAGCACATACCGGCGCTTGAACCATTTAGCACCACTCTTCACGTTATAAGATAAAGACCACGCCGTCCGTACACCAATGCGCAACTCTAAGCCGCCGGTACGGTCGCAGGTGAATACTGTCCTGATACCGGCGAACTGCTCAGGATCTTTACGGCGCTCTGCTAAATGCTTTTCAATTGCCTTGGTCGCAGACTCAGCGCTGCTTGCTCTACCTGTCGAAAATACCAATCTCAGGTCTTTCATTTTATATGCCTCATAGCTGCTTGCTGATACTGGGTACTAACTGGGTACTAAATGGGTACTAAATCCCTAGTAATACGCGCTGTTACGCTATGATACATATAAACAGGTCTAACTCAATGAATACGCGGCCTTGAGCATGGTTTTAGGTGCTATAGATCAACTCATAATAACGCCGTTTTACACCTAAATACGCGCATGGGGTGCAAGGGGTCGAGTGTTCGAATCACTCCGTCCCGACCAAATTTCCCCAGTAAAATCAAAGGCTTACGTCAAATTGGCGTAGGCCTTTTTGCTTTGTGAATCACAGAAAATAAAATGTCACATACAGCATTTTAAGCTGCCAAAAAACAGACACAAAAAAATCGCATCAAATAGCGGCTTACTTCTTTTGCTGGCGTAGTGACTCCGAGAAAACCTTGCTCAGACTTTAAAATGCACCTGAAACGCTGATCAGCTTCATCCTGCCTACAATCCGTTTACAGCGTTGCTTGTACGCTTTATTGATCTTAAGTAGCGCCAGCGACTTGATAACGCAACACTCGCTATTTTGGGGTGATCTTGTAGTGCTAGCTGGCACAAACATACCTGTCACCGTAGAGTGTAAAAACTGCTCACTCAATGAGTAAGAATCGATTCTACAGCAGCTTTGCTATGCCTCTAAAGCGCTAGGGTTCTTTTTGGCCAGTACGAAGCTGGACTTATCCTAAAACACGCTACAATTGTTTTTCAATGTCACTACTTCAAAAAGGTTTTTTCATATGAAATATTTTATTGCTTTCTCTTTGTTAGTTTTTAGTCTTGTCGGTTGTGATAAACCTAATGAAAGTGTTGCTCAGATAACACAAGGATCTAGCCAGTGCGTTAAAGATACGGACTGTAAAGGCAACCGGATTTGCGAAAGCGGAGAATGCGTTAATCCTGTTGCTATACAAAACCTGTCAGTAAAGCCTGAATTGGCGACAGCTATTGTGCCAGCAGCTCCAGCTGTAGCTTATGAGGCAATTATGGTTTCTGGCTATGAGGCAGGACCTTTTACTGTTGAACATGCAGAAATGGGTAACACTCTTAATTACCAATCACGAGCTGGCGTGATGGATCTATTGGAGTATGTGGCTCCTGATGCAAGCTCTAGCTATGTTGTAATTGAGAAAGCATATTCATTTGGCCCCAACAAGTATGTCCTTATCATTTCTACCGGTGAGCGTGGACGTAGTTGTGCAGCAACTACGTATGCTTTTAGCTTTGATACTAAAAGTGAAAGTGTTGATGGTGTAGCCGAAATTGATGGTTGTTCAGAGATTGTTGAAGCCTTTGCTGATGGCAATAAACTTAGTATTAAAAAAGAAAATGAAATCACCATCGTTTATAACGGCCTTGTTAATTAGCTCTTTCGGACTTGCTCAGTGTGCTTGGCAGGTACAACTCAAAGCGGTATCAGCCAAGTAATCCACTTTCTAAAGTCTCATAGACACTAAATCAGCCTAACAGAGCCTGAGCAAGGTATACCTCAAGAGAGCCGCCTAATTTATATCCAAAACCTATTTAAGAACTACCTATAACAGACTACAATAGCAGAACCACTCAAAACAGACTATTGGTGACACATGTTCTTACGAGCCTACCTCCGTGCATCAACAACCGAGCAAAACGCTGAACGTGCAAAAGAATCACTTATTGCCTTCGCTGCTGATCACGGAAAAAAGATTGCATCGTTTTATGTTGAGAATGAATCTGGGGCGACACTCACCCGGCCTGAGCTAATGAGATTAATTTCAGACGCAGGAGAAGGTGACATTATCCTTGTTGAACAAATTGATCGGCTAGCTCGATTGAAACAGGCTGACTGGGAAACGCTCAAGTTTATGCTGGCAAAAAAGAAACTGATGATTGTCTCACCGGAACTACCTACAAGCTGGATTGCTTTGAAAAGTTCTGATGGAACAGAGTTCACTGCTTCAATTCTCCAGGCAGTCAATGGAATGTTACTGGACATGCTTGCAGCCGTTGCACGCAAGGATTATGAGGATCGTCGCAGACGACAAATGCAAGGAATTGAGAAAGCACAGGCTGAAGGAAAGTTCGTTGGGCGCAAACCTGACTTGAAGAGACGAGCAAGTATTGCTTCATTGCTGGCATCTGGACACAGCTACTCTAGCATTCAAGAATTACTGGGCTGTTCGCGGCATTTAATTGCTGATGTGAAAAAGGGTATAAAAACGCTAGATTCAATTCAAATATAAACAGGTGGCCAGTGTTACTTGGCCACTATAATTGTGAAATTTGACGAGCTTGGAGCCGCTGCCTAATGGAAGTACTCCTAATACTTACGGTGATATTACAACTCGGACTCGCTCACCACCAGAGACACGCACCGGCCGAATGATTGCCCCACCATTTGTAGAGCCAGCTACAACCCATGTGACTTTAGTTTCCAAAAAGAATTCTCCATCAGTAATATTTTCGAACGAAAAGTTGCCCTGTGCATCGCACTGCGTAGTTTTCACCAACTTACCAAACTCGTCCGACGAAGGCTCGATTCGAACAGACCGTCCTTGATTTCTTGCCTGTTCGGTTGCTGTGCCATAAAGGGCAATGATGACTCGATGAGCATACGCTGTGGCGGGAATTAATGTAACGTCCTGGCCAGCGCAGGTTACGACACCGCCTCCTTGTTGTCGTAGAAATGCACTACCAGAAATTTCATTGTTGCCAGGAGCTAGCAGCAACTCCGCAGCGGCTCGCTCAAAAGCTGGACCAGTACTAACCACTACTGGGGTAGCAGCGCAGCCCGTTAAACAAGCTAGAAGCACAGTAGCTAATAGTTTTGTATTCATCGATCTTTCTCCTTTAATTTTAAATGTTTCTGCTATCAACTCTTTGAGTGCAAACGCATGGGATTGTGTTCTGATGTTTAACGTTTGAGTTGAGGCACCGGCCGGTCAGAGCCTCAACCCTCAAACAATTGGTTAAATTTGCTCGCTCGGATTTATATCCCTTCTTAAAGTTCAATATCATCAGCCTCCAGCGTACTCAGCACATTATCATCAATATGGGAAAGAGCGATTAATCTGTTGGCCTGCTGCGCAACACTACTGTTGAAAAGATTTCTTGCAAATCTGGCATTTCCAAAAGACTCGTCTTTTGACTGCCAGGCAACGGAAAATATTGCGAGAGATTTTTTTGCTGCCTCTGGCGAAAGAACCAGCCCTGCGTTTCGCACCATACCTTCGAAAACACTTTGCAGTTCAATCGCCGAGTAGTCTGGGAAATCCAAGTAACGATTAAATCTGGATTTCAGCCCCGGATTTGACTCGATAAATGTAGACATTTTTCTCGGATATCCCGCAACGATTACAACCAATTCATGCCTGTGATCTTCCATGAGTTTTAACAGCGTATTTATGGCCTCCTTCCCGTAATCATTGCCTTCCTGACTCAGTGCATATGCCTCGTCAATAAACAAAACGCCACCTAATGCAGACTCGACAATTTCTTTTACCTTTAAGGCCGTTTGCCCCACATAGCCAGCAACCATGCCACTTCTATCAGTTTCAATAAGGTGCCCCTTTTTCAGAACACCCAGGCCTTGGTAGATTTCTGCAACAAGCCTTGCAATCGTGGTTTTTCCAGTACCTGGGTTTCCGTAAAAAACCAGATGGTTAGATGATGGCAATACAGGCAATTCGCGCTCTTTGCGCATGCCATTTATCTTGATAAGGTTCACCAAGTTAGAGATCTCTGCCTTTACAGGAGTCAATCCAACTAGACTCTCCAACTCCTTCAGCGCTTCTTCAACAGGTCTCGCCTCACTATCTAGCCGTTGTTTTCCGTCAACTACATTTGTGAGCGTTCTTTCGTCTTGTAGCTCTTGAGCATCTCCGTACAATATTTTCTTCAGCTCTGCTAAAAATGCAAATTCTGCTGGCTCAATAGATCCGTCTGCGTTTGCGATAACAAGCGCGAATTGTAAGTAGAGATGGCGTAGAGAATCTGCTTTTTGAGTCTTATTAACAGCGTCATATATTTTAAGCCAAACCAATGGTATTGGCTCTGCATAAGCACATTTTTCAATTAGCTGCCAAAGTTCTTCGCTTCTTGAGGTTTGATCTTCAAGCGCGATTTCTGGCGAGGTAAAATCGTTGTCCGAAAGCAATCCCTTTAGACCAGACAGAATCTCTGCTTCAGCTATATTAAATTGCCCATCAGATATGCTCATTGCTTCGCCAATTATCCAAAACGAAAAATATAGACTCTCCGAAATATCCGGATCCGGATCGGCATCTTCTTTTAGTGACCACGCTACTTCTGTTAAAGGCTTAACTAGATCCTGTAAAACATCATAGAACTGCTTTTTGAATGACTCAAACTGCATCGTCGATTTCCTTTTTCAACGAACCACTGATTGGCAAATACCCCGAAAATCTGCTTAGTTTTTACGAGGCGGAATACTTTGATTTGTTATGCTTCGACTCATTACACTTATTTTTATATTTAATAGGTGTTAAATTAAATTGCATGAAAAACTTTGTGCAAAGTCGACTTTATACTACGATTTATTTCGAGAAGGATTACATCTAAGTAACCTCTGAAAATCTCAGCTTATTGTTGAGCTTTTCTGGAAACGAGCCAGTAATAAAAAAATCGGAGCGTTATTCAAAGGTTCTTTAAGTATCTACTCGGGTATTCAGTCCCTACATATAATGTCAGCTAATTCAGCATATTGCCTTCTCTGTCTATAATCAGGCAAGTTATCTTTACACGTTGCATATAGAAAATTTAAGTACAGGAGTCATAAATGTCTTGGTGGAAAGATTTGTTCTCGACTAAAAAGAAATCTAAAAGTCAACTGTATTCTGAAGAAGAGATAAATAAAATTATTTCAGAGTCTAATTACGACGATCCTCTTTATCCAGAAGCTGTATTTTTTGTGATATCTACGAGAAGAACCAGTATTTCTTCAATTCACAGACAGTTCAAAATTGGATACGACAGCGCTGCAAAAATTGTTGAGTCTCTCGAGCTAAATCAGGTTATTTCAGAAGCCAGCTCCAACGGATCAAGAGAAGTTCTCACTAATCAAGATCGCTCAAAAGTACGCTTATCTGCTCTTTATTCCGCCGAGCCCGAGAAGCAAAAAAAACAAAACGAACTTGATTTACGTACCGCCTATCTCAAACAAAAGTACAATAATATTGCAATTGTCCAAGCAATTCTTGACGGTAAAATATGGGAGACTATGACAGAAGAACAACTCATTGACTCAATTGGTAAACCTGAGGCTATTGACCATAAACAGATGAAGCAAAAATCTAGAGATATTTGGAAATACCAACATCGTGGCGGCAACCGATATCACTTACGCGTCACGGTAGAAAACGGGCTTGTTATTGGATGGGAATCAAAAAGTTGACCCGTCCTAAGCACAAGTTATACACAATACTAAGTACCTCAATAACATCATTTGTATGCCATAATGCGTGCCCAGCCCGCTTGCGGCGATGCTGCTTTTGCTTGTTAGGTTTTATTACTTACTAATGTACTGAGTCTCTTTTGTCCTTTTGTATAACCGTCCTTGAGAGCGATCCAACACTAAATTAACCTTCATACCTAGAGAGTATTCAATAAAAACAGGGCTACCTATTTTTATTTCTTCATTTTCTTCTGCTTGTACAACTCTAAGTATTTTTGCAGCGTCTATCTCTACCGTGTATGCAACTGCTGTCTGAGTACTATTGGGGGCAGCTTGAGCAATTAAATATCCAACAGTAGTACCTATTAATACAGCACTAAGATCATTGCCTATTGAATAACCAGCAGCACCACCTGCTACTGCTCCACTGCCAACCAAGCCTTGATTTTTTAGTTCCTCAACGGTTACGGATCTTTTGTCTAAAACAATGCCTCGTTTTACCATCGCAGGAGCCTGTGCTTCGGCAGTATTCATGTGATTAGGCGACAAATTAGTCCCTGTACAGGCAGTTAACATCTGTGCTAAAAACAGACTAAATGCCATCATTTTAAGCATTTAATTGCCTAACATTTTGTAATGCGATGAAGACTCTAAGTACTGCATATCTTTTAAAATATCATTCTTAAAAGTAAAACTTAACGTTTTCATATCTGCTTTTGCTCCACCAGCAAACATACCAACAATCGGTATATACGTTGCTGGGTCAACTTTTGTAGTCATATCTGAATAAACAATAATTTTATCCCCATTACTATTTACAGTTGTAGTAACCGGTTTACCTAACACGCCTATCACTTCATGATAAGTTGTTTTACCCTCTTCAAAATGTTCCATAGCATCTGCGCTAGGCTTATATTTTGTGCTGGCACATGAAGCTAGTACGACAAAACTAAGTAATAAACATATTTTATTTAGTGATTTTATTTTCATTTACATACATCCTTTTTAAAAAATTGCACTTTACTGATTGATTGACTCTAACAGGCTTGAGATAGAAAGTTACAAATTAAATTATATATTTTAAATAACGAATTACATAGTAAACTCAGCTTTTGAATCCGCCCTTTAATTTATGTGGGTTTTAAAGTGAAAAACTATCTTCATACTCGAGCATTTTTTACCGCTGAGCGGTTTAACGTGAAGTTCAACGGCAGTTTGTAAGTTGTGAATTTGCGGATTACTTTTGCGCAGCAAAACCACAAAAGCGCAACTTACAAACTGCCCAGCGCCGAAGGCGCGAGTTGCAACGCCTTTTTATGGACGTTTACCCCCGCTTCCAATAATAGAAACCAAGTAATCACGCGTTTCTATTATTTTATTCATAACACATTCTGTGGTTTGCACTTGAGAAAGGTTTTGTGGACAAATCCAATCACAAAAATCTAAATTTTCTTGTAAGGTTTTACCAATAATCTTACTAAGTAGCACCTCACCGTCAACAAGGCTTAAAGCTCTACCTGTATTGTCGTCTATTATGTGCGAGCCATATTTGCTTCTGTATTGATATATTTTCTTCGATTCTATTTCCGCTCTTAATGACACTAGCTTGTTTTTTGTTTCTGGTGAAAATTGTTGAATTTCTTTTCCATAACGATCAGTAATTTCAAATACTTTGGCCATTGAGTTTATTAAGAACATGTTGCACATTCTTATAAACCAAATAGTTTCATCTGGTAATGACTTTGAACCATCAATACCAAGGATTCTTTCTCTCAGAAATTTTGAACCTGTAGTCAGATCTTGTATTTGATCAACTAGAAGCCATTTCATATCAATAAGTCTTTCGCTCATAAAACCCCATAACCCCCCTCCGTCACACTAGTTGTCCGCTTGATTCATTTTAATCAAACTGTTCTAATCAAGCAAAAATAGACACTTTATTTTTACAGTTTTCATACTCAACAGGGCTCATGTCGCTATTAGCAGTGTGACAACAGTAGTGCACGACTCTGCAAGCAGCTCGAGCACTTCGCCTGCGTCACGAAGCTAGAGAGCTAGGCATTACCTCAACACCAAAGGCGGCGACTTCTCTGTCTGATTAATGGCGGTCGATCACTATTCGTTCGCATCAAAGGTCAGTGCGTGTCTCCAATTCAATAAAAAAGTGAATCACAGCGATCCGGTCCAAAAGCGACTCATTACTTCCCATCATGTAGAAGATGGGAAGTAAAACAGCTGGGGTATTGAAAGCTCTGATAAGACTACTCTTAAAATGCTTTGTCATGCTTTGAGTATGCCAACCCAATGGAGCTTTCACCGCAGCAGTTATCTAAATAGATCCTTACCTCTTGCGGTCGTATGTGAGCGTAATCGAACGCAACCGAACGTATTAATTCAGCCTTTCATACCGTGCTGCTCTACCTACGCCAACCGACATAATGGAGTGATTCTCCACTAAACGCTTCAGTAAACGTGTTGCCTGCTGTGGGCTAATACGACACAGATCCGCAACATCAGCACGTTGAATAGCACCATGCTTATCAATGTAGTTAAGCACCATCTGCTCATGCTGAATGGGACTAAAACCAGCCTGACGAATGTACTCAGCTTGCTGGCCTGCGCTTTGATAGAGCGGTGCACTTAAGGTGTAGGTTCGCCCTCTACCGGTACCATGTGATTCAAGCAGTCCTATTTCAACCAGCTTCTCTATGGTTGCTCGGACACTGGTTTCGGACTTCTGCACAGACTCAATAAAATCTGCTGTCGTGAGACGGCGCTCATCGCGTAAGCGGGACAAGATAATCAGTGAGTCGATTGGTAAACCACCCAGCTGATCTTCACCCTCAACCACTATTTTTATAAACGCTAAATCAGGTCACGATCAGGTAGGCTACTTACATAACTCTTTAGCCCAAAGGCAAGGCTTTCACCTTGCCAGATGAGCGCTTTGATGTCTTTGCTATTCTGATTTATGCACAACCCTGATCTAGCAGTTATTTGTGTGATATTACGAAAGGCTCGTATTGTCACTCAGCAGTAGGATCAATCACTTTAATTAAGCAGTCGGATGCGTGAGATATGCTCTCCTGTAGTGTTCAATATCTCAGATCAACCAATCAACGCCGTCAGCTCTGCAAAAAACAGATCGCGCAACTGCCAAATCTCAGGTAACGCAGCTAACGCTGCTTTAGTATCGTTTTTTGCATGCAGGGCTACAGCTTTTTGCCCAAGATCGTGCATATTACAGTGTAAGTTAATCAGGTGATTAAACTTTGCATGCATCCCAAAGCGGCTTTGTTTTTCGCGCTCGATCCATAAGCCCACCTTACTGCGATGATGATCCAGAACCGGAACTTCGTTACGCTGACCCCGCAACCATTGCTCTAATTCCACAACCCATCGGCGATGTTCAATCTCAGCGTAAACCAAGGGCAGATTATAAGCGTCAACGGGCCACTGGCCCTGCCAAGCAGGCTCAGCTTTCCAGCTATGTACCCAGTTATAGACCTTATCTGCAGGCATAGGCTTTGCGATGGTATAGCCCTGAGCTTGGTCGCAGCCTAACCTCAACAGCAAGCTACCTTGCTCTACACTCTCGACCCCCTCAGCAATAACTTGTAAACCAAAGGCCTTGGCCATACCCACAACAGCCGAGATAATCGATAGATCATCCGAGTTACCCATCATTTCCCGGACAAAACTCTGATCGATCTTTAAAACGCTGATGGGTAGGTGTTTAAGATGGGCAAGAGATGAATAGCCGGTGCCAAAATCATCTAACGCAAAGCTAACACCCAACTGATGTGACTGCTCCATAACCCGTGAAACGGCATCAAGGTCATTCAATGCGCTACTCTCAAGGACTTCTAATTGCAGTGCTGAAGGCGAAATATCAGGGTAATCATCCAGCTCTCTAGATAGTTTATCGACAAAAGAGTCATCAAGAAGTTGCTGGCTACTGACGTTAACGCTGACCTGCATATCCAGCCCCTGCTGTTTCCATTCGCGCATCTGAGCTAGCGTGGCACGTATCACCCAGTCTCCCAGTTCAACTTCTAAGGGGTGATTATACAAAAACAGTAAAAACTCACCGGGCTGAACCAATTCGCCGGTACTTTTTCTCCAACGTATTAAGGCTTCAACCCCAACCACGATGCCTGTTTTCATATGTACTTTGGGCTGATAATAAAGAACAAACTCTCCAGCCTGCAGCGCATGACGAATTTGCTCGATACGACCCGTCAGAACACGAGCATCCTGTTCCGAGCCCGTATCGTGTTTTTGCAAACAGTTCTTACCCGAAGTCTTGGCATCAAATAGCGCTTGCTGTGCCTGACGAAAAAGCTGCTCACGCGTCACCTCTATTGGCTGCGGGTATTCGGTGATGCCCACACTGGCCGTCAAAGCCAGATCGATCCCATCAACTGTCAATGGGTTGCTAATAATCAAAAGAAGCTGGTTGAGTTGCTGAAAATAACTCTCCTCAGGCTGCAGACGGGTCAGTAATACAACAAACTCATCGCCTCCAACGCGAGCGATCACAGCAGTGTCATTAAACAACAGTCGCATTCTCTGCACTAAGGCCTTCAGTAAACTGTCACCTACGATATAACCATGCTGATCATTCACTTCACGGAAGTTGTCTAGATCCAAAAAAGCCAATACCAAGCGTCGATCGTTACGATCGCAGTAATCCATTTCACGCAGTAGCGTATCTTCAGCTGCTCGACGATTAGGCAAACCTGTTAACGGATCTTGAAAAGCGAGGCGCTGCAAAGTCTCACGATGCTGTGCTCTTTCAGTGACATCCTGAGTTGTACCCTCTGCGATAAACGCATGACCATCTGGACCGACATTAAATCGCCCACGCACTTCTAGGTGCTTAACTCTCGCACCATCGAGCAATATTCTGTGTTCTAAATTCAACTCGCTTAAGGAAGCTTTTGCAATTTGATACGACTGATATATTGACTCGCGGTCATCAGGATGAACGAGTTGAAAATAGGTTTCTATATCAGGTGTGAAGCGATCCGCTTCGTGCTCAAAAATCCTGAACATTTCTTGTGACCAGATTAACGCGCCAGACGCGTTATCTATATACCAGTGCCCAAGGTGTGCTTGTTGCTCTGCTCGTTCCATTTGGCTAATGGCAAATGCACGTTTCTGATGCATCTGACGATGAACCAAGGCTATACCCAGCAAATCACTGGTCAGGCTCATGAACTCAACCATTTTGGTGCCCCAATGGCGTTCTTCGCTAACCGCATCGTTACCAATAAAACCGATTAACTCTGTGCCCATATACAGGGGAAATACAAACACTGAGCGACTATTCTCTAATCGTAGAATTTCATATTCTGTTTGCGCTTCTGGTGGGATATCGTCGACACGTGGCACCAGCACATAACCCACTTCGCGAAGCTGGCTCCACCACCAAGGTAATGCACTGGCCGGGATATGCTGTCGATCTTGAAGGGTCGGCTGAATACCTGCAGCGCACCATTCATGGGTATTGTTGATGTAGTTACCGTCGGCACTTACGAGGAACACGTAAGTGCGATCAGCCTGCAGGTACTCGCCTCTACGTTGCAGCGCCCGGTTGATTGCAGCATCAAAGCCCTCGGACGATGACGCCATAATATCGGCAGCAAACTCGCTCAGAAATGTACGGGCATCACGCTCAAGCTGCAGCCTGACTTCTACAGTTTTGCGTTCGGTAATATCTGTTTGCGTACCAATCATCCGCTTGGGGTAGCCGCTAGGACCCTGTTCAATGATTTTTCCAGATGACTGAATCCAGCGCTCATTGCCAGCTTCATCGATAATCCGGTACTGATGGAAAAACACATCACTCTGACCCAGTAGGTAAGTCAGGAAAATCTGCTTTACGCCCAGCCAGTCGTCCGCATGGACTGTGAAGCCACTTTGCGCAAATTGTTCAACGGGGAGTTGATCTTCTTGAGTGAAGTCTGTCGTTGTGAAAACGACGTCCCAGAGATTATCACTCGCTGCATCGAGTACAGATTGACCGTGCAGTTCCTGATCCAATAATGCCTGTTGAGTGATTGAATTAGCATAAGTTTTGCGCTCTAGAGCGATGGTGCGCGAAGAAATTTCCTTATACATAGACAACACAAGCTGAACAAGATCAGGGGTCCAATCCGCCAGAGTATCAAGAGCATGTTGCTTGGCTTGATCCTCATCCACACCTTCACGCACCTGCTGAAGGACCAGCGCACAACGCTTGTCTTCATATAAAACATGGTGGGCTAACCAGCTGGTGATAAAGGGTAAAAGCTCATGCGTCGCAGTGAAACCATCGTCCATTTTAAGCGTAGACTGCATGGCTCTAACTTTATCTACAAAACCTATATGGGCTCTACGGTGCTCTGCAAGCCAACTGTCGTCTGACAGCGTTGCAGCCCATAAAGCTTCTTCTGTTTCAAAGTGATAGTCTGCGTAATCAAGCAAAGCATCTATAATACGTCCTGTCTCTTCAAGATCGAGACCGTAAATATATTGATGGGCAAGGTTGTTAAGCAACTCGACAAGTCGCTGATGTTGTTTGTCGATGATTGCTATACCAGTCTCGAAGTTCAAGTTCCACGGAACAATATCAAATTCAGAACTCAGGGCTGGATCCAGCATATTTTAGTTGACCTTCATAGTTACCAAGATTTAATCAGCTCACGCTAATTGAGCGTGTTGCACACGCGATTTTCTACGCTTTTTTCACCTTCACAACATGCTTTGGTGTCTATAAAAATGATACAGCAAATGACTAATGACAAGGGATTAATGATAAAGGACTAGCCCGACTGCTTGCGCGGGTTACACCAGCGCTGTGATTGAGCATAAATACGTTGTTTTTTGCGAGTCTACTCAACAACATTTGAACACAAGCAGCGTTTTATAACATCCGCATTTCACGCTTAAGCAACGACTCACACTAAGGACTTTACTGTGTTTGATATTATTGGTGATATTCATGGTCATGCAGCGCCACTTGAGCGTTTACTGTCCCAAATGGGCTATCAAAAACGCAGTTCTGGCTGGCAGCATGCTCAGCGCAAAGTGATTTTTCTGGGTGATTTTATTGACCGCGGCCCTGAGCAACTTAAAACCTTAGAAATTGCACACGCCATGGTTGAGAATGACCATGCACTCGCGGTGATGGGCAATCATGAGTTTAATGCGGTGGCGTGGGCAACAGCAGATCAAAACAATCCCGGCCAATACTTAAGAGCCCATACTGAAAAAAACCGTCAGCAGCATGCATCTTTTTTAGATGAAATAGGTCATGGCTCATCTGCCCACCAACACGCCATTGATTGGTTTAAGGGATTGCCACTGTTTTTAGATTTAGATGATATTCGTATAGTCCATGCCTGCTGGCATGAAGATCACTTAGCCACACTGACACCCTATTTAGATGATCAGGGCGTGGTACTCGATAGTTCTTGGCCCGAT
Source organism: Pseudomonas sp. (assembly GCA_034006005.1). GTDB lineage: Bacteria > Pseudomonadota > Gammaproteobacteria > Pseudomonadales > Pseudomonadaceae > Denitrificimonas. The sequence continues at coordinate 26,894 of JAVETP010000011.1, read as the reverse complement.
CTGTGCCTTGATGGCTCAGACTCTTTTGAGGCAGTTGAAACCATCCTAAAAGGCATGGAAATTCAATTACCACCCGGCGTGCAATTTACTGATAAAGACGGTCATACTCGCAAACGTACACGCACACACTGGTGGCTTTCTGAACAAGATCTCACCTACCGTGATTTGGCAATGGTACCCAGTAATATTATTGAGCAGATTCCGCATAAACCTGTACCTGCACATTTACAACCGGGTTATGACGGGTTAAAACCTTTATTTATTGGTCATTACTGGATGAGCGGCCAACCCGACTTGCTCAGCAAGCATATTGCCTGCCTCGACTGGAGCATTGCCGCCAGCGATAATCCTCATGCAAAACTCTGCGCCTATCGATGGCAAGGAGAGAGCGAACTCACCGCTGAGCATCTAGTTTGGGTTAACCGTTGATTTTTCTATGCTATATAAGACACTTAATAATAAAATTCACATCACTTAAATGCTGAAATGATATCAGCACTAGACCAAGCTGAGTTTGCTGGGGGACCTATGCTAGAAAACCGAATCACCTACCGACACCTGCAATGTTTTATCGAAATCGTACGACAAAACAGTGTCACGCGTGCCGCAGATGTACTGGCATTAACCCAGCCTGCCGTCTCCAAAAAGCTTAAAGAACTGGAAGATATGCTCGAAGTGCGGCTGATGGAGCGCAGCAAAAAAGGTGTTGAGCTGACTCAGTTTGGTGAGGTCTTTATCAAATATGCGGGTGCCAGTTTATCGGCATTACGCGAAGGTACTGACAGCATTATTAAAGCGCAAATGAAAGGCAGTATGCATATCAGTGTCGGCGTACTGCCCACTGTAGCCGCCAGCGTGATGCCTAATGCAGTGATGAAGTTTCGTAAATCAGGTATGGATGTCACCCTGAATTTGATCTCTGGTCCTAACAGTTTATTAATCGGGCAACTGCGGGTGGGTGAGCTGGATTTAGTGGTGGGTCGTTTGGCTGAGCCTAAGTTAATGGCCGGTCTATCTTTCCAGCATTTGTATTCGGAAATTGTCACTTTTGTCGTACGTCCGGGACATCCACTGCTGGAACGCAGCTCGTTTAATATCCAAGATATTCGCGATTTCAATGTGATCTTCCCCACCAAAGACTCGATTATTGCAGCCTCTGCAGAGCGTTTTTTAATCTCACAAGGTGTCGGTATGCTGCCCGACCGCATTGAAACGATTTCAGTCTCCTTCGGTAAGGAATATATTCGACAATCTGACGCTATTTGGGTGATTTCCCGTGGAGTGGTTGCGCGAGAAATTGATGAAGGCGATCTCATCGAACTGCCGATTGATACCAAAGAAACGCTGGGGCCTGTCGGTTTAACCACGCGTGCCGATACTATTCCCACACCAACAGTGCAAATGTTTATGAACTGCATTCGCAGCACGGCAGAAATTCTTGAAAAAAAAATGGGCTGAGCCAAAGCTCAACCCATTGATTGGTGCGTTTCAAGACGCTGTTATTAACTTACCAGTCTTTAAAAGTATCCAGGTCTATACCCGATTTACCGGGCGCCAAGATATTGTTCGGGTCCAAAGCACGCTTTAGAGTGTGCTCTAAACGACGCTTCACTGGGCCGTAGCTATCTGCCACACGATCCATATAACGCGTGTTCACACGGTAGACCGCATAACCTGCTTTTTCGAACTCGTCGAGTAACTCCGCAAAGCATGCATCAGCACGTTTAACTTCTTCAGGATCAGTACGATCATAGAGTACGTCAATCACGTGGTGCATATCGCGCCAGCCGACAATAAACTCGCCGACATAGTCGAGACCGTGTTTATTCAGGATTGTTTTCGCTAGGCTCTTTTGCTTGTCGCACTCATTACCTTTGGCTTGGCTCACAGGTGCAAACCACATTGAACCACCGCCCCCACGCCAGTTGTACAAACCAAACTCACGTAAGTTCGGGATACCTGACATCAGTTTGGCACGGTACGCAAACGGCTCAGTACCGCCCGCTTCTTCCTCGGTGATCATGCGGCCTTTACCCAGCTGTTTCAGTGCACCGGTGACAATATTCCAGTTCACTTCAACCTGCTCTTTGGTGCCGTACAATGCGCAGTACACGTTCCAAGCGCCGAGCTTTTTGTCTTTCTGAATTTGCTTCAGAATCGCATCCGAAGTGGCACCCGGCTCAGTGGTGTAATCTGAACGACGTACACCAGCTGTTGAGGCTTCCCACAGGACGCCAGCAATCACCACTGAGTTGGGGATCACTTGTGAGATACGCAGCGGACGAATAAAGTCGACGATGTCAGAAATATCAGACTCTTCATCAAACTGAATTTCAAACGGCTTGATCACCGGTGGTTTAGGCATCAGCCAGAAACCCATTTTAGTGCAAATACCGTAGTTGGCTTGGGTAAACATACCATCTAAGGTTGGGCCGTAACCCCACTTAAACACTTGCCATGCTTTATCACCTTTAACGCCACCCATACCGGTGCGATACACCTCACCATTGGCCAACACCAACTCCATACCGCACTGCATTAAGAAGTGCTCACCGTAGGGTGTGTAACCGACGCCGCGGTCCATGGTGTTACCCAAAGGTCCAGCAATGGTCGACGGTGCTGAGAATGACAGCATTAAGGGGATATTGTTTTCTTCTAAATGGTCATACAGCTGCTGATAAGTCACGCCCGGTTCAACCAGTGCTGTTCCTAAATCCGCATCAATATGCAAAATCTTATTCATCTTTTTCAGATCAAGAATAATCTGACCGCGTTGATGAGGCGCTGCAGAACCATAACCAAAGTTACGGCCCGTGGAGATGGTCCACACTGGAATTTTGTACTTATTACAAATTGCTACCACGCCCTGAACCTGCTCAACAGTGGTCGCAGTTATAGCCGCTGACGGTGCATGTTCTGCATCATCAACAGGCATCATAGTTTTGTTGTAGGGCTTGAGCTGTGCTTCTTCAACCAGCACGTTTTCTTTACCCAGAAGAGTACGAAACTCATCCATGGCTTTATCAAATTCAGCCTGTGTAATGCCTTTTGGCAATACCTTATTATTATCTTTAGTCATGATATTGGGATCCTTTAGGTTTCAATTGAAAACGAAACAAAGTGGCCATCTACGGCATGGGTATGAGTCGGTGGCGTGGTACGCAAATAGCGGCGATTAGGCTCTGGCGATGCTAAAGCAAAGCCTAAAGATGACGCCCAATGACGACTGGCCGATAAGGTCTGCTCTGTCATCGCGGTCGGGCGACTGCAGCTTTGTGCAAACTCAGCAAACTGTGTGATGCAGTTCGCACTGTTTTCAGTGGCCGAGACGCTGTGACGTGACACACCATTTTGCGTAACATGCTGACCAGTCCAATGCACTCGAGCACCGGCGCTGCGGGCTAAATCAAGCAGCAACATACCGCTGGCATCATCGACTAAACCGATAATGCGCTCACCTTTTGAACTGTTTAAACGCTGCTGAAACGCAGTGATAAAGTCAAAACCATGATCCGCTTGTAACACAGTGACTTGCGCTGCACCTGGGTTAGCTTGCACACCCGAAACAAAGTCCGTGTGGGCATCAACAGCACTGACCAAAACCAGTACCGGTTTGCGTGCGCTAGCCGGTGTAGCGTGGGCAGCATGGGCTAAACCGGCTTGGCTTAATGCCAGAGCAGCTCCGCTTAATGCCATGCCTTTAAGCACAGAACGACGTTGAATACTCATAATCACTCCTTAGCTAAAGCAGGTAATGTCTGAATATATTCGCCCACCTGCTGCAAGATATCGTCATCCACAGCCGAAGCTGGGAATGCAGGCATCGCGCGCAAACCCTGACGCACAATAGTGACAGTATAGATGGGGGCTAAATTTCGACCTGACAAAACAGGACCAATATCACCACCGGTTTCATGGCACTGAGCACAGACTTTGTTATACACATGCTCACCATTGTCCCAGCTGCCATCACTATTGGCGTGAGCTGTAAAACTCACTAAGATCGCAGGCAACACAAGGCTAGTCAGCGCCAACGTTTTTATCTTCATACGAATTGTTGACATAATGGAGTTTCCTCTCTTGTTATTAGAACAATTAAAATGGGTAACGACGCGGCTCATGCTGCACAGTAATCCAGTGATCACGGGTAAATTCTTGAATGGCCCACTCGCCATTAAAGCGACCTAAACCTGAGCCCTTTTCACCGCCAAACGCAGCGTTGGGTGCATCATTAACCGGCATATCATTGATATGGGTCATACCTGCCTGGATGCCATGAGCAAAACGCACACCACGCTCTACACTGCCGGTAAATACGGCACTGGATAGGCCATAGTCACTTTGATTGGCCAGTTGCAAAGCATGTTGCTCATTTTCAGCGCTTTGAATACCGACTAAGGGTCCAAAAATCTCTTCTCGGGCAATTTCCATATCCGCAGTGACGTTACCGAATACATGCGGTGGCAATACATTGCCCTGTGCTTCGCCACTGACTAAAACGGTTGCGCCTTCTTGCTTTGCCGTTTCAATTTTTTGCAGTAGACCCGCCAATTGCTTCGCGTTAATCACTGGACCGACAACGGTCTCAGCAAGACTTGGATCGCCATATTTAAGAGCAGTGACGCGCTCAACATAACGACGAGTAAATTCTTCGAGCACCGGCTGCTCGACAATAATGCGGTTAATCGCCATGCAGATTTGTCCTTGGTGCAGGAACTTGCCCACCACCGCAGCACTGACGGCTTGCTCAATATCGGCATCAGCCAGGACTACAAATGGGCTATTACCGCCCAACTCAAGGGCCACATGCTTTAGATACTGGCCGCCACAGGCAATACGGCCAATGTTTAAACCCACAGCCGTTGAACCGGTAAAGGAAATAAAGCCAGGAATCGGATGCGCGACAAACGCATCACCAATTTCAGCGCCCGCGCCGACAACGACACTTAATACGCCATCAGGTAAGCCTGCTTCAGCAAAAATACGCGCCAGCAATAAACCACCGGTGACCGGCGTATCGCTAGCCGGTTTAATCACCACGGCATTACCTAAAGCCAACGCCGGTGCAACTGAGCGCTGTGATAAATGCAGCGGGAAGTTCCATGGGCTGATCACGCCGACGACGCCAATCGGCTTGCGGTACACCCGGCTTTCTTTGCCAGGAATATCAATTGGTAAAATACTGCCCTGCACACGACTTGGAAAACTTGCCGCTTCAAGAGTGATAGCGCGTGCTGCACCCCACTCAACCTGCGCTTTAATACGGGTACTGCCTGACTCTTTAATCAACCAATCAATAATTTCTTCTTGGCGCTGATCAAAAATCGCTACTGCCTTTAAGAGTACTGCCGCACGTGCAGATGGACCCTGAGCGGCCCAAGCCACTTGTGCATCACGCGCTGCAGTGAACGCTTCATTCAGATCATCTTGAGTTGCAAGGTTCAGCCGTAAAAGCTCATCACCTGTGTAGGGATTTAACACCTGCAATTGAGTGTGCGAACGACCTGAACGCCACTGCCCTGCAAGCGGCTGTAACTCAAAGTTCTGATAGGGAGTAGTTGTCATAACACAAGATCCTTTATTGAAGTTTTTGATATACCTTGCTGACCCTGTCTGGGCTTCTATACCAAGTTTTAGACTCAGTGATAGATCACTATAGCTTGAGGCTAATTGTTAAAAACAGTCATGGAAAATGAATTTTTAGCCACTTAGTATATCCAAATTGATATATGCACTGCATATTGATGCAAAAAAGCAGCCCGACTCAAGGTTTGCAGAGCCTCTACCCATTCTAAAAAAGCATTGAGCAAACAGCTCTGGTGACTTTTAAAATACATCACATGTGCAAATGGGTATAAAAAACCATAACCGTTTCACGCAGTTGCAGCCTATAAATAGAGCAGTAGACCCCCTATAGACTGTATAGAAAACCCGCTCACATATCGATTTAGACATAGCAAATTAACAAAAGGTCATTTTACATATCGAATATTTTAAGCAAGATTGAAGTTAAATATTATGCAGCAGATATAGGCAACCACCATGATACAGACCATGATCGTCAACGGAGTCATGCTACATTACCAACTGGACGGCCCAAAACACTTGCCGTTATTGGTATTCTCGAACTCTTTAGGTACTGATCTGCGCATCTGGGAGCCTTTGCTTCCTTTGTTAGCACCGCATTACCGTTTTTTACGCTACGATAAACGTGGACATGGATTATCAGCCTGTCCTCCTGCACCTTATCAGCTCGATGATCATATTAACGATCTGATTGGCTTACTCGATACTCTGGAAATCAATCAGGCAACCATGTGCGGTCTATCAGTCGGCGGCATGATTGTTCAAGGTGTGGCTGCGGCCCGTCCTGATCTCGTTAGCAACTTAGTCTTGTGCGATACCGCACACAAAATTGGCCCGGCACAAGGCTGGGAAGACCGCATCAACACTGTTCGTGAACACGGCCTTGAGCATATTGCTGATGCTGTGATGGAACGCTGGTTTGCCCCCTTATTCCGCACCAGTAAGCCTGCTGAACTAGCTCTATGGCGCAATATGATGGCGCGCAGCCCTATCGAAGGTTATGTCGGTACGTGCGCAGCCATTCGTGATGCTGACTTAACCCAGAGCACCGCAAAACTGACGCAACCCACATTGTGTGTGGTCGGCGATCAAGATGGCGCAACACCACCGGCATTAGTTGAAAGCATGGCTGCGCTGATTGCAGGCAGTCGCTTTGCTGTGATTAAAGATGCAGGCCACCTGCCCTGCATCGAACAACCGGCCCAACTGGCAACACTGATGCTTGAATTCCTCAAGCAACATACGTTGCAGATCAATCGTTTTGATCAAGGTATGGCAGTACGCCGCTCGGTATTAGGTGATGCTCACGTTGATCGGGCTACAGCGAACAAAACTGAATTTGATGAGCCGTTCCAGACCTTTATTACTGAAGGTGCGTGGGGCTCTGTTTGGAGTCGTCCAGGCTTAAGTAAACGTGACCGCAGTCTGCTGACCATTATATTAATGGCAGCGCTGCATCATCACGACGAGCTGGCGATGCATATTCGCGCCACCCGCAACACCGGCGCCAGTAAACAAGAAGTTCAAGAAACTTTATTACACTTAGCTGTTTATGCAGGCGTACCCTTCTCTAACGTGGCGTTCCGTATCGCCAAAGAAGTGTACAACGAACTCGAATCTCAAGAGGGACAACAATAATGACTCAATTAACTCCAAGAGACTGGTCAAGCCACGCGGCCTTTATCTCGCCTGAATACAAATCATCAAACTTACGCGGCGTTTCACAGAACCTAGTAAAGATTGACCCTGAGCTGTCTGAAATGACGGGACCAGCATTTGGTCAGGAAGTCATTGGTCCATTGGATCACGACTTAACCAAAAATGGTCAAGTCAACGGTGAGCCTATCGGTGAGCGCATTATTGTCACAGGTACCGTATTTGATGAATTCGGCAAACCGGTTCCCAATACCCTGATTGAAATCTGGCAGGCCAACGCCGCCGGCCGTTACGTGCACAAAGTTGACCAGCACGATGCGCCGATTGATCCGAACTTTCTCGGTGCCGGCCGCTGCTTAACCGATGAGAAGGGTCAGTATAAGTTCTACACCATCAAGCCTGGCGCCTACCCATGGGGTAACCACCCAAATGCATGGCGTCCAAACCACATTCACTTATCGTTACTCGGCCCATGCATTGCTAGCCGTATCGTTACGCAAATGTACTTCCCTGGCGATCCATTGCTGCAGTACGACCCTATTTATATTGCTACACCTGAGCAAGCACGCGAGCGTCTTGTGAGCGAGTTCTCACTGGATGTGACTGAAGACGGTTTTGCTTTGGGTTATATCTTCAATATCGTTGTTCGTGGCGTTAACGCTACTCCTATGGAGGCTTAAGACATGACTTTCAAGCAAACTCCCTCGCAGACTGTTGGCCCTTACTTCGCTTACGGCCTGACTGCACAGCAATACCGTTATGACAATACTCAGATTGCTGATAACCAATTAGTAAAAGGCGATATCAACGGTGAATGTATCCGCATCACTGGCACCGTCTTTGATGGTAATGGCGATGCAGTGAACGATGCGCTGATTGAGATCTGGCAAGCCAATGCGGCTGGCCGTTTCAATCACCCACTTGATCAACGTAGCAACCGTGCGCTAGAGCCCAACTTTTCAGGCTATGGCCGCTGCGGTACGGGTACCAGCAGTGACGCCAGCTTTAGTTTTGACACCATTAAACCCGGTGCAGCTAAAGACGGTCACGCACCCTTTATCACTGTTGTAGTCTTTATGCGCGGCTTACTCAGCCATGCGTACACACGCCTCTACTTTTCTGATGAAGCCAGCGCTAACCAAACAGACCCTGTACTGAACACAGTCGCAGAGCAACGCCGAGCGACTTTGATTGCCCAGCGCAAAGACACCGGCACCGGCCCTGAGTATCACTTTGATATTCATATGCAAGGCGCTGAAGAAACAGTGTTTTTTGAAGTATAAAGGAAAGCCTGATGGCTAACCTTGTATCTTGAAAAGACGCGATTGCAGAGTCTCTGCATAACGGCAATATGATTGCGACCGAGGGATTGACTCATTGAATCCCTCGCGCTGGTGAGTAAGGAGTTCTATGAGTAACGCTTATATTTGTGACTATGTACGCACACCCTTCGGACGCTACGCGGGCGCTTTAGCCTCAGTGCGTCCTGATGATCTTGGCGCAATTCCACTTAAAGCACTATTAGAGCGCAACCCAGGCTTAAACCCTGAAGCCATTGATGATGTGATTTTTGGCTGCGCGAACCAAGCCGGTGAAGATAACCGTAACGTTGCGCGCATGTCCTTACTGCTGGCCGGCTACCCTGTCAGCGTCACAGGCACCACCATCAATCGCCTTTGTGGTTCCAGTATGGATGCGATTATTATGGCCGCACGCGCCATTAAATCCGGTGAAGCGCAAGTCATTATTGCCGGTGGTACTGAAAGCATGAGCCGTGCGCCCTTTGTGATGCCTAAAGCTAACAGTGCTTTTAGCCGTAGTGCGGCCATTCACGACACCACAATCGGCTGGCGCTTTGTCAATCCGCTTATGGCCGCGATGTATGGCGTTGACTCCATGCCAGAAACCGGTGAAAACGTTGCCGTCGACTTTAATATTAGCCGTGCTGATCAAGATGCCTTTGCTTTGCGCTCCCAGCAACGTACCGCTAAAGCGCAAGCTGCAGGTGTTTTCGCTGAAGAAATCGTGCCGGTAATGATTCCTCAACGTAAAGGCGCTGATCTTGTTGTGGATACCGATGAACACCCGCGCGCTAATACCACTGCTGAAGCCCTTGCTAAACTTAAAGCTTTAGATGGCCAAGGTTCGGTGACCGCTGGTAATGCTTCAGGTGTGAACGACGGCGCTGCGGCATTGATTATTGCCTCAGAAGAAGCGGTCAAGAAATACGGTTTACGCCCTTTAGTGAAGATTCTGGGCGGTGCAACAGCGGGCATAGAGCCACGCATTATGGGTTTTGCGCCAGCACCGGCATGCCAAAAACTCTGCGAGCGTTTAGGTATGAGCATTGAGCAGTTTGATGTGATTGAGCTCAACGAAGCCTTTGCCTCACAAACCCTAGCGAGTTTACGTGAACTCGGTATCGCCGATGATGCTGGACATGTGAACCGCAATGGTGGCGCTATTGCTTTAGGTCACCCACTGGGTGCTTCTGGGGCGCGAATTACCGGTACTGCCGCACTGGAACTCAAACGTAGCAGCAAACGTTATGCTATCGCCAGTATGTGTATTGGTGTGGGTCAAGGTATTGCTATTGCTTTGGAAGCGGTAGATCAGGCCTGATCGTTTGATAACTAACTAGACGCGTAAAGGATGCTATTTACGCTGACTCACCTTTCTTATGGTTTTGCGCTGGATATATCGGCCTAACCGTAGGAAAGGTTTTGTTTTTTGCACCCTTGATTGAACGCAGTGCATTGCAGCGAGGCTTATATGCTAACTATTTCCCCCTTTGATTCAGCCCTTTATCACAGACTCTTGTCCGATCAAGAAGCTGGCTGCTACCTCGGTGATCAGGCGCAGATTAGCGCTATGTTAGAGGTGGAAGCACAGTTAGCACTCGCGCAAGCTGATTGCGGATTAATCCCGAAAGACGCAGCGCTAGCCATTGCGCAAGCTGCGACCGAGATCAAGATTGATCCTGCTACTCTAGCAGCAGATACCGGCAGCGCTGGTGTAGCTGTTCCGGCTTTAGTACAGGCATTAAAACAAAGCTTACCTAAAGAATATGCGCGCTGGGTACACTTTGGTGCGACCAGTCAGGATATTGTCGATACGGCATTAGTACTCAATTGCCGTAAACTGCTTAAACTCTATGAAACACGCTTAAGTCAGGTCATTGAGCAACTGCTTGAATTGGCCACAACACACCGTGACACCCTAATTGCCGGACGGACTCGCACCCAACAAGCGGTACCCATGAGCTTTGGTCTAAAAGTCGCGAATTGGCTAGCACCGCTTTTGCGCCAACAAGCGCGTTTGCAGGAATTAAAGCCTCGTCTGTTAAAGCTGCAACTGGCCGGTGCAGTTGGCACTCTCTCAGCCATGCAAGATCAGGCTGTAGCTATTTCTGAGAAGCTGGCTGCCCGTCTCGATTTAGCTGTGGGGCATAATTGGCATACACAGCGCGACAGCGTCGTTGAGCTGGCCAACTGGCTGGCATTAACCACAGGCTTACTCGGAAAAATGGGCCAAGACTGGCTGCTACTGGGTCAAACTGAAGTGGGTGAACTGAGCTTTAGCAATGGTGGTGGTTCGTCCACCATGCCGCAAAAATGCAACCCGGTCAGCGCTGAATTACTGGTGACTTTAGCCCGCCACAATGCGGGCCAAATCGGCCAAATGCATCAAGCGATGCTGCATGAACATGAGCGTAGCGGTAGCGGCTGGACGCTGGAATGGTTAGTTTTACCAACGATGCTGATGGCCACAGCCGTTGCTCTGCACCACAGCAGCAATGCACTGGCACATATCATCGTCAATACTGAAAAGATGCAAAGTAATCTAGCTTTATACAATGGTGTGATTTACGCAGAAGCGGTCACTTTCGCTTTAGCTGAAAGCATGCCGCGCGATCAAGCCAGCGCACTGGTAAAAGATGCCTGCTTGCAAGCCTTAAGTGGCGAACGCCATTTATTGGATTTAATCAAAGAACACAGCGGTATTGAGCTGAATTTAGCCCAATTACAAAAACGCCTCTTAGCCGGCGGTGCAACCCAAGCCTGGCTTGATGATATATTGCAGGCAGCACGCCACATATAAAACCAGCTTTTAAATGTTTATCCAACCCAACTCAGGTGATGCAATACAGCACACCTCGCCGCCTATGCAAACGCAGCACAATAGATATTTATTAACCACATCGGCTTAGCATTGAGCTAGGCAAAGAGCCAGACATGTTAGCTATCGTATCGATTACCACCCCGATTTTCCTGCTGATTGCAATCGGGTATGCCGCTGTACGTTGGCGTATTTTACCGCATGAGGCCATTCCCGGCCTCGGCCGCTTTGTCCTTTACTTCGCTATGCCAGGGTTGATTATTCACACACTCAGCTCAATGAAAATCGAAGAAGTGATCGATACTAAGTTTATTTTATCCTACGGACTGGGCTCGCTATTAATGCTCGGTTTAGGATTATTGATTAGCCTAAAACTATTTAAAAACGAGCCGGTGTTGGCCTCACTCAAAGCCATGGGTGTCTCCATGTCCAACACGCCCTACTTTGGTTTCCCGGTACTTTTGCAAGTGGTTGGTGGCACAGCGGCGCAAGCGTTTTCTATGGCGCTGCTGGTTGAAACGCTGGTTATTATCCCGCTGTGTATGGCGCTATTAGAGTTTACGTCATCGCGCAGTAAGGATATGTCACTGGGTCGCGTTTTAATCCGTCTGCACAAACGCATGCTACGTAATCCATTACTGATCGCGATTGTGATTGGCATGCTTATTTCAGCACTGAATATCAAACTGCCTGACCCGATCAATACCACTTTAGAGATGCTTGGGCGCTCATCAGCCACTATTGCCTTATTCGTAATCGGCGCTTCTTTAGTCGGTAGCCCACTCAAAGGTAAGCTTGGCGGCATCACGCCAATGTTGATTGGTAAACTAGTTGCTCACCCTCTGATGGTGGCATTACTGATTTGGCTGCTGCCACCCTTTGATCCCGAGCTACAACTGGCTGCCATCCTACTCGCAGCAATGCCGATGATGAGTATCTACCCGATTTTCGGTAGCCAATATGGCTATAGAAACTTCACTGCCAGCACCCTGCTGCTGACCACTATCTGCGCATTCTTTACCATTTCAGGTATTTTGCTCTTTATTCAGCAGTGACTTTTATATTCAAACCTAAGCCTTATCACATATCGAAATCGATATAGGTAAGGCCTAACTATTCATTATGACTCACTCATGGCTTGTTCTATATTCATGATGTGAATGAGACAGCGGTATCGCTTATTCACAGCGTCAATACATAACACGTACATACTGATAATTATAAGAATAGAGGTGAGCCCATGCATAAGCTAATAGCTTTATCGTTAGCTGTCTTATTAAGTACCAGCGCAGCCCATGCTGCTGAGTACAATCTACGTTTTGCCCATTTCTGGCCAGCAACCTCTGGCGTACATAAAGGCTTTGCAACTTGGGCTGATGCCCTAGAGTCAGCCTCAGAAGGACGCATTAAGGTTGAGTTTTATCCTGCACAAACGCTCACCAAAGCACCTAAAAGTTATGACGGCGTAAAGAAACGCATCACCGATGTCACCGCCACCGTACAAGGTTATAACGCCAACCGTTTCCCCTTAACGCAAATTATGGAACTGCCCGGCATGGCCGACTCAGCCGCGCACGGTTCCTGCGTACTGCAGTCTCTATATGATGAAGGGATGATCGCTGACGAATACCGCGACACTCAGGTCCTGTTTTTGTTTACCCATGGCCCAGGGTATTTGCATACACGCGAAAAAGAAATTAAACATCCGAAAGACCTGGTCGGTTTAAAAATCCGCCGCCCAACCACAGTAGTAGCACAACTTCTAGAATCCCAAGGCGCACAACCCGTGGGTATGCCAGCTCCAGAAACCTACCCTGCTCTGCAGCGCGGCATTCTGGATGGTGTCGCCTTTCCTTGGGAAGCGATGAAGGGATTTCGTACCAATGAGCAAGCCCACTTTCATAACGAAATCAATCTCTACACCCTGTCATTCGTTGTGACCATGAACAAAAAACTCTACGAAGGCATGCCTGATGATCTCAAGCTGATGATGCAAGAGCACTCTGGGATGAAATGGTCACAGCAACTGGCGCAGGTGTTTGATGAGCTGGATACGGCCGGTCGTGCTGAAGCTGTCGCAGCCAACCATACGATTAGCGCCCCTGATCACGAGGCTTGGCAGCCTGTGTTTGAGAAAACTACTGAAGATTATCTAGCCAAATTGGAGCAGCGCCGCTTGCCTAGCCGTGCGGTGTACCAGCGTGCTCTTGAGCTGAGCGCCAGCTGCAAATTATAAATCCACAAGGAATATAATAAAATGGATACTTTAAACCGGCTTGCAGACTCGATCGCCATGATGATGTACCGACTCAGTGGCGTCTTTATATTTACCATGATGATGCTGATTGTCACCGATGTTGCGGTACGCACATTGTTCTCACTGAGTGACGGCAGGTTTGACCTGACCTTTACCGGTGGTATTGAACTGGTCAACTTCAGCTTACTGTTTTCCATGCTCTTTGCTTTTCCCCACGCAGTGGATAAAGGACAAATTGTTGTCGATCTATTTACTCAGCAAATGGATGCTTCACGACTGCGCTTCTTTACCGGCGCCTACACTATCTGCTTTGGCTTTCTCGGCGGTGCACTATGCTGGCGCTTTATTGAAGGCGGCATCTCAGCGGCTGAAAGCGGCGAATTAACCCAGGACTTATTAATCCCCCTGTCAGGCATCTACTATATTGGCGCGATTGCTTTATCGATGCTGGCGATACGCGGTCTATTGACCGGCTACGCCACTATTTTTCACTATAAAGCACCTGCTACGGATGCACAGACAGGCCAGGAGATGCAGTTATGACACCAGCAATTTTAGGATTACTCTGCATCGCAGGCATGTTGGTTATGATTGCGCTGCGCTGCCCTGTGGCACTGGCAATGGCCCTCAGCGGCTTAGTTGGTTTTGGCCTGATCGTTGCCTTTGAACCAGCCTTTGCGCTACTGGAATCAGGTCCCTTTGAAACACTCAGCAACTACAGCTTTAGCCCCATTCCGATGTTCTTACTGATGGGGGTACTGGCTTCTAAAGCCAATATGTCGCAAGAGTTATTTACCGCGGCACGCTCGCTATTCGGCGGTTGGCGCGGCGGTATGGCTATTGCTGCTGTTTCGGCGTGCGGTGCATTCTCGGCAATTTCAGGCTCTTCAGTCGCGACGGCCGCCAGCATGTCGCGCGTCGCCCTACCCGAAATGCGCAAACACGGTTACGCCGACTCTTTAGCCACAGGTACGCTAGCAGCGGGCGGCACACTGGGCATTATTATTCCACCCAGTATTGCCCTGCTGTTATATGCCTTGATCACTGAGCAATCGGTGGGCGATATGTTTATTGCTGGCCTGATTCCTGGTCTGCTGGGGCTTTTACTCTACTGTGCAACCATTGCTCTGTTGGTTTACTTTTACCCGCACTTAGCTAAACCAGGCGTACCGACCAACTTAAAACAAAAAATTAAAGATATGCGCGGCTTTCTGCCCTTTGCGCTGGTGTTTGCACTGATTATCGGTGGTATCTATGGCGGCCTGTTTACCCCCACAGAAGCGGCAGCGATTGGTGCATTTATCACCTTAATTATCGCAGTGCTACGCGGTATGCGCTGGCAGGGTTTAACTTCAGCCATCTCAGAAGCGCTAGCACTATCAGCGATGATCTTTTTTATGATTGTCGGTGCAGATATCTTCGGCTACTTCCTATCGGTATCACGCATTTCATTCTTTCTGGTGGAACTGGTCGGCCAATTGCAGATGTCCCCTTACGCCGTACTCTTTGCCGTATTGGTGCTGTTTATTATCCTTGGTTGTGTGATGGACAGTTTAGCCATGCTCTTACTCACCGTACCTGTGGTGATGCCTCTGATTTTAGATGCGGGCTTTGATCCCGTTTGGTTTGGCATTGTTGCGGTGGTCACAGTGGAACTGGGCTTAATGACACCACCCGTGGGTATGAATGTGTTTGTAATTAAAAGTGTGGCACCCGATGTTCCCATCGGCCAAATCTACAAAGGGGTCTTTCCTTTTGTGCTAGCCGATATTGTCAGGATCGCCCTACTTATTGCTTTCCCGGCACTGGCTTTGGGATTGCTGTAAATCATCCATGATCGCCCGAGCACTAAAACTCGGGCTCGTAGACAACAAAAATAATAAGGAAACGCATATGACAACGCATACAACCAAGGCCTCAAGTCTGGCCAAAAACAAGACCAAAATGGCACTCTACACCACGGCTTTATTAGCTTTAGGTTCTTTAGCCAGCACCTCAGCACTGGCAGTCAACGGCCACTACGTGCCCGGCATTGAAGGCATTAAAGGTGCCTCTGTACCGCCACCCGGCACTTATTACCGTGGTTATGCTGTGCACTACGATATTGATAAGCTCACCACCAATAAAGGCAAGTCTGTACCGGGCAGCAACACCGGTAAAGTGACAGCCTTAGCCAACCGCTTTATCCATATCACTGAGAAAAAATTTCTCGGTGCTGACTATGGCTTTGAAGCCATTATTCCAGTTCAGCACACTTCGTTGAATTTTAAAGCGGCTGGTATTGATGACTCCAGAACTGACGTGGGCGATATTTTTGTCGGCCCAGTGATCCTTGCATGGCACGGTCAGCAATGGGATAGCGTCTTCGCTTCAGGTTTATGGTTTGATAACGCCAGCAGCTCAAAGCCTGCCAATGCAGGTTTAGGTTATAAAAGCCTGATGGTCACCCTTGGCGGAACCTACTACTTTGATACGCCTAAAAGCTGGTCTTTCTCCGCTCTCTCTCGTTATGAAGTCAATGGTAATAAAAAAGGTTTAGACCAAGGCGATAGCTTTTTAGTCGAGTGGGGCGCAGGCAAACGTTTGGATAACGGCATTGAGTTGGGCTTAGTCGGCTACAGTGGCTGGCAGCTCAATAACAACCAAACAGAAGCTCATGCTAAAAAACAAAAACATGCCTTAGGTGTCGAGACAGGCTATTTCTGGGGCAATCTAGGCTTTGGCGTCAACGCGGCCTACCTCAGCGAATACAAAACCAAAAACAGCACCGAAGGTGATATGTTCAGACTGCACTTTACTAAAGCATTTTAATTCGATAAAACGATTGAGCCGTTCTAATGATGACGGCTCAATTGTCTCGCTAAAACACTGCGTTGCCCCCAGCCAAATACCGCAAACACACCAGACTCACCTTCTATTTATTCATCCAACTGGCTAATGCCTGCATGACGAAACGCATTCGGCGTACAGCCGGTCAATCGTTTAAAAAATCTAGAAAAATAGGCTTGCTCACTAAAACCTAGACGATCAGAAATATTAGCTATCGTCATCACCGTATACAGCAAGTTGCGTTTTGCCTCCAACAGCAGACGCTGGTGAATATATTGCAAAGCCGTTTGCTGGCACAGTTGATGGCAAATCGTATTCAACCTGACCACAGATACGCCAAGCTCTTGGGCATATTTTTGCGTAGACCACTGCTCGTAATAATGCTGCTCAACCAAACTGGAAAACCGTGCAAAATACACATGTCCTTTAGATCGAAACTCGGTGCTATCATCTTTTTCGATACTGCGGCGCTGCAATAAGGTCAATAAAATATTCACCCAAGACTCCAGCGCCAGCTCCCGCCCCGCTTCAGAGTGTCGGTATTCGCGGGCCAAAGAATCAAACAAATAGTCCAAAAACTGCCGTTCATCACCCACTTCTAAATCCAACGCAGACGCATTAAACGCCAAGGGTGTATTCATTTTTCGCTCAAAACTAGAAATCACTGGGCTGGCTAGGGTTAATACGCAGCCGCGCACGTCGCTCGAAAAACGAAAACCATGCACACAGAGCGGTGCAACCCACTGTAATACACCCTCGTTATAGACCGTGACTTTGCCTTCAATATTGAGTTCTGCGCGCCCTTGCTGCACATAAAAAAGCTGATATAAATCGCTATGCCGATGAGGTTGTATCTCCCAACCATGCAAACTACTGCGCGAAGCAATGGTCTCGTAATGCAATAAGTCAGGCGTCCACCAGTCCGATTTTTCACCGTAAAGTTTGAAAATGGGTATCTCGGCCATCTGTTTGCTTACTTTGTTATGAAAAGTCCAAGTATAACCCGCAATAATCCATGTTTGTTCTCTATGAATTGATGAAAAATACAATTGATGAAATATAAATATGGTGCGAAGACACCGGAGAATAAGATGAAAACCAAAATTGCCATTGTGGGTGCAGGTCCTTCCGGACTTTTATTAGGCCAGCTATTACATAACGCGGGCATTGATAACATTATTATTGAACGCCAAACGCCTGAGTATATTCTGGGTCGTATTCGCGCAGGTGTGCTTGAGCAAGGCATGGTTGACCTCCTACGTGAAGCCGGCGTGGGTGAGCGTATGGATGCAGAAGGTTTAGTGCATGAAGGTTTTGAACTGGCCATCGATGGCCGCTTAGAGCATATCGATTTAAAAGAGCTGACCGACGGCAAAACTGTGATGGTCTACGGGCAAACTGAAGTGACGCGCGACCTGATGGCTGCGCGTGATGCCAGTACTGCACAGACGATTTATCACGCCAGCGATGTTAAAATTCACGATGCCAAAACTGACGCGCCTTATGTCACCTATGAAAAAGACGGTGAGCAGCACCGCGTTGATTGCGACTATATTGCCGGTTGTGATGGCTTTCACGGTGTCTCGCGCCAATCAATCCCTGAGGGCGTTCTAACTGAGTTTGAACGTGTCTATCCTTTTGGCTGGCTCGGCCTACTGGCCGACACGCCACCGGTGCACGATGAGCTGATCTATGCACATCACGAACGCGGTTTTGCTCTGTGCAGTATGCGTTCTGCCACTCGTACCCGTTACTATGTACAAGTGCCTTTGACCGAGAAAGTCGAAGACTGGTCAGATGAGCGTTTCTGGGATGAGCTGCGTAAACGTATTCCTGCTGAACAAGCTGCCAAGTTAGTGACAGGTCCATCCATCGAGAAAAGTATCGCGCCCTTACGCAGCTTTGTGGTTGAGCCGATGCAATATGGCAATCTGTTCTTACTGGGCGATGCTGCGCATATCGTGCCACCCACCGGTGCTAAAGGCCTGAATTTAGCCGCCAGTGATGTCAACACCATGTTCCGTATTCTGTGCAAAGTCTATCAAGAAGGCCGTACTGATTTACTGGAAAAGTACTCAGAAATTTGCTTACGCCGTATCTGGAAAGCAGAACGTTTCTCCTGGTGGATGACCAGCATGCTGCATGACTTCCCAGAAAATGACGCCTTTACCAAACGTATTCAGAAAACCGAACTGGAATACTTTGTTGGCTCAGAAGCAGGCCGCAAAACCATCGCCGAAAACTACGTGGGCTTACCCTACGAAGCTATCGAGTAGATCAGCTACTTTAAATTCTGCTACAGATTACAATGCCCGCTGGGCGTTTAAAATAATCTGTAAGCTACTGCTTAAGCCGCAATATGGCGTTTATACAACGCTCTACTGCGGCAAGCGCTAAACGCTAGAGGTACTTAATATGGGTTTTGGCGGAATCAGCACATGGCAATTAGTGATTGTCGCGGTTATTATTTTAGTAGTATTTGGCTCCAAGCGATTGCGCGGTGTCGGTGGTGATGTTGGCGAGGCTATTAAAGGCTTTCGCAAAGCTATTAAAAGTGACGACAATACAACCCAATGAACAAGCACACATCAATACTTTCATCTGCTGGCGCTGTATTTCAGGCTGCCAGCAGATCAAGCGACGGGCTCCAAACCCTCTCTTAAGCACCTGACTCGACCGGCGTGATACATAAGATTCGCCGTACTTATAAGAACTCCGCTCAAGCCTCACATCACCACCAGCCTGAATATCACCAGTCCCAACCTAAACTATCCAATTCAATGCTTAAAAAACCTAAAAGCCAAGCTGATCTCTCATGCTTAATCTGCATCGATTGATCTGTATTTTAATCATCAGCGGTGCGTGTTGACTCACGCCAAATTTGACTACACGAATGACTCCAATTTTATTGTGTAAACTCACACTTCGATAGCCCAAAAATATACAATTATAAAAAACATAAAAACGTTATGATGACTGCTATTAGCAGGATATAAAGCTAAAATCACCGCACATCACCTATGCTTTGATTGAGCGCCTTAAGGAAGAGAATTAGCACCATGAAAACGACAATAACTACAAACTCCACACAGGGCGATGAACTGACCCTTGGAGAATTGTCTGATGCCATATTCGAAGCGGCTGTCGATGCGATGATTGTTATTAACCAATACGGCATCATTCATGCTCTTAATCCTGCAGCAGAGCGCACATTCGGTTTTAATCGCATTGAATTGATCGGACACAACGTCTCGATACTGATGCCAAAACAAGAAGCTAAAAAACACGACGGTTATCTTAATGCCTATGCCACAACCGGCGAGCGCAAGATGATTGGCAAAAGCCGCGAAGTGGTTGGCAAAAGAAAAAATGGCAGCGTATTCCCGATGCACCTCAGTGTCGGCGAACTCTCTGTCGGCGAACAAAAGCTCTATATTGGCATTTGCTACGACACCAGCAGTAACAAGCAGATGTTAGAAAAAATCACCTATATGGCAACACACGATAGTCTCACCGGCTGCCTGAACCGCAACTACCTGCATAGCGGTCTTGAACAACTGATGGCTGGATGTATAGAGCATGATTTACAACTGGCTGTGCTATTTATTGATCTTGACGGTTTTAAAAAAATCAATGATCACTATGATCACGATGTTGGCGATCGCCTGTTAGCCAGCGTAGCCAAACGTATCAAAAAACAATTAAACGATGACGACTTAATCGCACGTATTGGTGGCGATGAGTTTTTAGTCGCGTCGAATCAGGCACGCGGCTCCAATGCTCCACATACCTTGGCCCACAACATCCTCAACAGTCTCAAAAAGCATTTCAATATTGATGGTATTGAAATTAGAGTACGCGCCAGTATTGGGGTGAGTCTGTACCCAGGTCATAGCAAGACAAGTGACCAGCTGATCAATGACGCTGATATTGCTATGTATAAAGCCAAAGTCACAGGCGGCAACTGTGTACAGTTCTTTGAACTCGAGCAGCGCGAAAAATTAGAAATTATTTTTAAAAAAGTCAGCCGGTTACGTAAAGCCATCGAACTTGACCAACTTGAACTGCACTATCAGTTACAGTTTGAACTAAGCCCACCCTATCGCCCCATTGGCCTAGAAGCACTACTGCGTTGGCGCGACGGTGATAATGGCTTGATTATGCCAGATGATTTTATTGCACTGGCTCTAGAATACGGCATGATGAATACCATGACCCACTGGGTGATTGAACAGGCCTGCAAGGATAACCTATCGATTATTTCTGAGCAGCTGCTGAATGTCCCTATTTCAGTCAATGCCTGCAGCGCTTCTTTTTTACATAAAAACTTTGTCAGCCAGCTCAAAGAAACCCTGCAACGCACAGGCTTACCAGCTCACCGCCTAGAAATTGAAATCACTGAAAGTGTGGCCATCGACAATTTAAATCTGGCAACAGAAACCATTCGTTATCTCA
This sequence comes from Pseudomonas sp., assembly GCA_034006005.1. Lineage (GTDB taxonomy): Bacteria > Pseudomonadota > Gammaproteobacteria > Pseudomonadales > Pseudomonadaceae > Denitrificimonas. The sequence continues at coordinate 5,992 of JAVETP010000011.1, read as the reverse complement.
ATACAATGGGCATCTATATTGCTATGGATGATTTTGGTACCGGCTACTCATCACCCGGTATTTTAAAGCACTTACCCGTGAAGCGTTTAAAAATTGATCGCTCATTCGTTCAGGAACTACCACACAGCACTTTCGACCAAGCAGTGATTAAATCAATGTTAATCGTTGCCGAAAGCACCGGTATGCAAGTGATTGCCGAAGGTATTGAAAATATCGAACAGGTTGATTTTTTGCGTAGTTTGGGCTGCACACAAGGCCAAGGTTACTGGTATGCAAAACCATTGCCCCTGTGCGAGTTAAAAACACTGCTTAAACAAAAAACGGACGAGATGTGATCGAGGTATTGACTCACCCCATATATCTGCAGAGTGCTAATACGCTCAAGTGATGTCCAAGCCCTTCTTAATGCATGACTCGTCATGCATTTTATAATCACAATGTAAAATGCTGTAAGTGCGCCCAAAGCAGAACATATTTTTATATGTCAGAAACGAAAAAACCCGTTAAGCTTTTAAAGGCTTAACGGGTTTTCGTAATATGGCGCAGTGGACGGGACTCGAACCCGCGACCCCCGGCGTGACAGGCCGGTATTCTAACCAACTGAACTACCACTGCGCATTTCTTGAAAGACTATGGTGGGTGATGACGGGATCGAACCGCCGACCCTCTGCTTGTAAGGCAGATGCTCTCCCAGCTGAGCTAATCACCCATGGTCTCTCGAAGAGGTGCGTATAATAGCCAGCTTAAATGTGTTTGGCAAGCACTATTAGCTAAATCAATAAAACAAAAGCTTTTTCGCCTATTTGACGAGCAAGCTTTTGCTATTTACAACGCTCAGCGCTCACAAAACAGACTTAACTGTTATCAATCATCACCTTCAGCGCTTTCTCTTCGCTGGCATTAGCAAACACCTCATAGGCACGCATAAACTCAGCAAAGGGGAAGCGGTGAGTAATCAGCTCGGCAGGCTTGAGCTTACCGGACTGGACGTTTTTCATCAGCATGGCGGTGGTATTAGTATTGACCAAGCCTGTGGTTAGGGTGATATTTTTAATCCATAGATCTTGCAACTGCAGATCCGCACTGGTGCCATGCACACCGACGTTGGCAATATGCCCACCTGGACGTACAACGGCTTGGCAAATATCAAAAGTGGCGGCGATACCCACTGCTTCGATGACTACATCAACACCGTCTTTGGTCATGGCCATCAATTCGGCTGCAGCATCACTGGTCGCGCTATTGATGACATCAGTGGCACCAAAGGTTTTCGCCATTTCTAAGCGCGAGTCATCAATATCCACCATAATTAAACGTGCGGGTGAGAAAAACTGCGCCGTAAGTAACGCAGCCATGCCAATCGGGCCAGCACCAATAATTGCGACGGTATCACCCGGTTGTACGGCACCGTAGAGCACACCAATCTCAAAACCGGTCGGTAAAATATCACTGAGCATGACCAGCGCTTCTTCATCTGCACCTTCGGGCACATGGTACAAACTGTTATCGGCATGCGGCGTACGCACATACTCAGCTTGGGTACCATCGATCAAATGACCGAGAATCCAACCGCCATCCTCACAATGGGAATACAGTTGTTTTTTGCAGTAATCACATTTACCACAGGCACTAACACACGAAATCAGAACACGATCGCCCTTTTTAAAGCGAGTAACACCACTACCCACCTCCTCAACAATCCCCACACCTTCGTGACCTAAGATCCGTCCTTGAGTCACCGCAGGTACATCACCTTTAAGAATATGCAGGTCTGTGCCACAGATTGTAGTTTTAACGATTTTTACAATGGCATCAGTAGGTTGTAGAATTTTCGGCGTCGGTACTGTATCGAACGATTTAATCCCTGGGCCACCGTATACAATCGCTTGCATTTGCTTTGGCATCGTCATAATTCATCCCTCTATTATTATCCCACCGCCTAAGTTAGGCGAGGGTTAGCCTTATACCGCGAGCGTCTATCCAACAGCTCACTGATTCATCATCAGCCCAACGCAGCAAACAAACAATGACTTGTATCACTGGCTCACATTTGAACGCTGCTAAGTACTGCAAAGGGAGTCAGGGATTTCGGTATAGATGGCCTAGCGCCCGCATCAAATCAAGAGGATTGTTTGAAAGGCGAAGATGGATACCAAATTACGGCATGCGCAACACTAGAATGAGGCGGATAGATGACTGTGCGCTGGCGAAAGCAATTCATACAACATGCGCATATTTTAAAGCATTAAATCAGCTCGACTCAATATCCAAGCGATGCGTCACTTCAATCCCTGCTGGCGTGATTGCTGTACCGTAGGCCAACACCTCAACTCCGGCCGCTTTAGCCTCAGATAGCGCTGCAGCGTACTCAGGATCGATCTCTTTGGCGGCGCGCACTGCAGTAATACCGGTTAAGTTAACGCAATAAATTAATACTGCGCGCTGCCCACTGCGAGCTAAGGTGGTCAACTCACGTAAATGCTTGGCACCACGCGTAGTCACCGCATCTGGAAACGCAGCTGTATCGGTATCAGCAAAGCCTAAGGTGACACTTTTCACCTCAACAAACACCTGCTGCTCAGCGAACAGCAAACAAAAGTCCGCACGGCTATTTTCCTCGCCGTACTTCACCTCGCGGCGCAGCTTAGTAAAGCCTGCCAGCTCGGTAATCACACCTGCCATCAGCGCTTCTTCAATCAAACGATTAGCGCGACCTGTATTGATACAGGCCACGCGGCCGTGCGGCGTCTCCACCAGTTCCCACGTCGCTTTGAGCTTGCGTTTGGGATCGTCATTGCGACTGAACCATACGCGTGCGCCTTCAGACATACAGTTAAACATCGAGCCGGTATTGGCACAGTGCGCAGTGACAACACTGCCGTCGGCACACTCAATATCAGCAAAAAAACGCTTATAACGTTTTAATAAGCGCCCTTCTTCTAACTCAGGATCAAATTGCATGCTGTGCCTTCCAGGTGACTAAACCACGAGCGATGCGCTCGACTGCCTGCTGCAAGCGCGGCACACTTTGGGTATAAGCAAAACGCACATGCTGATTGGAGCGGTAACTGCCAAAGTCGATACCCGGAGTAATAGCAACCTGTTCAGTTTCTAAAAAGTGACGGCAAAAATCAAAGGCATCACCACCAAAGTCAGAAATATCCGCATACAGGTAAAACGCACCCTGCGGCTCGACTTCAATCTTAAAACCCAGCTCACGTAACGCCGGTAATAAATAATCACGACGTGTCGCAAACTCAGCACGGCGCTCTTCTAAAATAGCCAAGGTGTCGGGCTGAAAACAGGCTAAAGCAGCATGCTGCGATAAGGTCGGGGCACTGATATAAATATTCTGCGCCAGCTTTTCTAACTCAGGCACAGCGGCTTCTGGCGCAACCAGCCAACCTAAGCGCCAGCCGGTCATACCAAAATACTTAGAAAAGCTATTGAGTACAAAAGCATCGTTATCCACTTCTAAGACACTGGGCGCATCCATACCGTAAGTGAGGCCGTGGTAAATCTCATCCACCACCAAATGCCCGCCACGCTGACGCAGTGCAGCTGATAAAGCTGCTAACTCTTCTCGGCTTAACACTGTTCCGGTTGGATTGGCCGGCGATGCCACTAAGGCACCGACACTGTCTGGATTCCAATACTGCTCCACTAACTCAGCATTCAGCTGGTAATTGGCTTCAGGCCCAACAGGAACAAGTTGCGCACCCGCTTCTACCAAGCGCAAAAAGTGGCGATTACACGGATACCCTGGATCGGCTAATAACCAATGCTTGCCCGGATCGACCAGCAATGCACTGGCCAATAGCAATGCACCTGAACCACCTGGGGTGATCATAATGCGTTCAGGGTTAATATTTAAACCGTAGTGACTGTCATAATAGCCAGCAATCGCTTCACGCAATTGGGGCAAACCACGCGCAGCGGTGTAGCGAGTTTGGCCTGCAGCTAATGCCGCCTGCCCTGCCTGAATAATCGGCTCTGCAGTATTGAAATCGGGTTCACCAATTTCCAAGTGAATGACATCATGGCCAGCGGCTTGTAACTCATTGGCACGCTGCAACAGCGCCATTACATGAAAGGGTTCAATTGCGCGACTGCGAGCGCTGTAGGTCAAAGTCATAATATCCACTATTAAAAATAACGCGCTACCTGCCGAGCACACTCATGCAAGGTGAGGTTTAACGCAAAACAGACAAATAGATTAATCAAACTTAGCGAGCGGCTCACATAATTACTCAAGCGCAGCAAACATCTGCGCACTTGGGCGCTCTAAACCATGATCTAGTGCTTCTAATCAGCGTAAAGCACTTATGACAATTGTTTTGGCGTGCGATACAGCCAGAACAGTATGGGAGTTGCGATCGCCAATAAGATAATAACCGGCAATTCAAGGCCGATAATTTTTGCTACAGCGGCGGCCCAAGCAGGAATACAGGCATACCATAACGCATGTAAACGCAGGTGCATAAAATGCTGCCAAGCGTCATTTTCTTGATGCGTATCACGGGCTTGACCGACTGCAATTACACCGTGTTTAAAGCGTTGAAAAGGCTTGTTATTTAAAAACAATAAGAATAAAGCGGCAACAAAAAACAGTAGAGAACCCTGCTCGCTGTACTGCCCTAAATTATAAATCGCGCTAGGAAATAACCAGACTGGCAGCAAAGCCACTGCCAGTTGCAACCACCACAACATACGTAATGCACGGCGAGCTTCAGCAGGTCTCACGACTCAAACTCAGCCTGATGCTCACGGCCTAATAAATGCCCTAATTTGCCCGCTTTAGTGGCTAAATACAGCTTATTGTAGGGGTTTTGTCCCACTTGCAGCGACACTCGGCGCGTAATTTCAACACCACAACCCTGCATGGCTTTAACTTTTTTAGGGTTATTGGTCATCAATTGCAATGAATGCACCCCCAAGTAATCGAGCATCGGCTGGCAAATTGAATAATCACGTAAGTCTGCAGCAAAACCAAGCTGTTCATTGGCTTCTACGGTATCGGCACCGCCATCTTGCAAACTGTAAGCTCGGATTTTATTCAGCAAACCAATTCCGCGGCCTTCTTGACGTAAATACAATAAAACGCCACGGCCTTCGCTAGCTATAGCACGCAATGCAGCCTCTAGCTGAGCACCGCAGTCACAGCGTAAACTGAACAATGCATCACCAGTGAGGCACTCGGAATGCAAGCGACCTAACACAGGCTCACCATCAGCAATGTCCCCTAAGGTTAGGGCCACATGCTCTTTACCCGTCTCCTCATCAAGGAAACCATGCATCGTAAATTCGGCAAACGGGGTCGGTAATTTGGAGGCAGCGATAAAGACGACAGACACCTGAACAACTCCTAGGCTTTTATAAGTGTCACATTATAACGCTTCGCCTGTGACACGAACAGGCAAACCGTGTTTATGTTTGAGACTGCTCAGCAACAGCTTTACTCAAATAGAGCATCCAAAGCTTCTTCAAGGCGTGTTACCGCAATCACTTCCAGGCCTGGCAGTGTTTCGCGCGGAGCATTGGCTTTGGGAACAATCGCACGTTTAAAGCCATGCTTGGCCGCTTCTTTTAAGCGTTCTTGACCACTGGGTACAGGTCGTATCTCACCGGATAAACCGATCTCTCCAAATACCAATAAGCCATGTTCTAACGGTCGATTACGTAAACTGGAGATAATGGCCGCCATCAAAGCTAAATCCGAGGCTGTTTCCAATACTTTGACCCCACCCACAACGTTCAGAAAGACGTCTTGGTCATGGGTTGGAATACCGCCGTGACGGTGCAAGACAGCCAGTAGCATCGCTAAACGGTTTTGATCCAGCCCCACGGTCACACGTCGCGGATTGCCCAGGTGACTGGTATCTACTAAGGCTTGCACTTCAATCAGCATAGGGCGTGAACCTTCCCATGTTGCCATCACGACACTGCCCGATACGGCTTCTTGGGCACGGTTCAGAAAAATCGCCGATGGATT
>JAVETP010000068.1:0-14749 GCA_034006005.1 Pseudomonas sp. | reverse complement strand
TCAAACACACCACGACTGAGGCGTAAAATTGACACATCAAAAGTGCCACCGCCCAAATCATAGATCACCACGATACCTTCAGCTTGCTGATCTAAACCATAGGCAACCGCTGCAGCAGTCGGCTCATTGAGCAAACGTAAAACATTAAGACCCGCCAGACGCGCGGCGTCTTTAGTGGCTTGGCGCTGCGCATCATCAAAATACGCCGGCACAGTAATCACCACGCCGACTAATGCACCACCGAGCGCAGCTTCACCACGCTCACGCAGTTCTTGCAAAATACGTGCTGAAACCTCAACAGGACTTTTCGGTCCCTGCACGGTTTCAATAAACGGCATATGTGATTTACCGGCTTGAAAGCGATATGGCAACTGCTCACCGAGCTGCTGCACATCCGCTAAGCCACGCCCCATCAGGCGCTTCACTGATAAAATACAGTTATAAGGATCACTGGCTGCGGCTTCGCGGGCACTGCGACCCACTTCACTGTGATCAGCATGATAACGCACTGCTGACGCGAGGGAGACGCGGCCTTGCGCATCAGGTATCGCCTGAGCAATACCACTGCGTACGGTCGCAACTAATGAGTTTGTAGTCCCTAGATCAATCCCGACGGCTAGGCGCTGCTGGTGAGGCTGGGGACTTTGTCCAGGTTCGGCAATCTGTAGTAAGGCCATACGGATCTTTAATCTGACAGCCTGCTTGAGCAGGCTTTGGGTTAATCGTCTAAGCGCTCTTCTAACTGACGCACTTCATAAAACATCTTGTCTAGAAACTGCATACGACGCGCCAAACGCTCTGCATGTTCACGCCGCTGCGGATCATTAAGACAGCCCGCAAAGGCATGATCAATCTCACTGCGCGCTTGCTTAAGCTCACGTACAAAAGGAGCCAACGCATCAATGTCAGCTTGTTCTTGCAGTGTTTCCAGCTGCTCTCGCCATTCCATTTGCTGAAATAAAAACTCACCATCTTCAATGGTGGTTTCTTCTGGCAAGTCAGCCTGCTGACGCAATAAATAGAGCGCACGCTGGGTCGGCAACTTTAAAGTTTGAAATGCATCATTGAGCTGCGCTGCTCGTTCAACAGCTTGGCGCTGCTCTGCGGCTGACGCGTTACTAAAACGGTCAGGATGCATATCCATCGCCAGTTCACGATAGGTTGCAGCCAGCGCTTGAGTATCAAGCTCAAAACTGGGCTGCAAACCAAACATTGCAAAGTAGTCGACCTGCGCTGTTGCGGCTGGATTAGACATTAAAACTCTCACCACAGCCACATTCGCCGCGTACATTAGGGTTCTTAAACTTAAACCCCTCATTGATACCTTCGCGGACAAAGTCCAGTTCAGTACCATCAATGTAAGCGAGGCTTTTCGGGTCAATAATAACCTTCATGCCAAAGCTTTCAAATACTTCATCATCAGCCTGCAGCTCATCAACAAACTCAAGCACATACGCCATTCCTGAACAGCCCGTGGTGCGTACGCCTAAGCGAATGCCTTCGCCGCTGCCACGGTTTTCAAGTGAGCGCCGCATATGATTTGCTGCGGCTTCTGTCAATGTGATTGCCATATCAAGCCTCTTTGATTAAGCCTTTCTTTTGCTTGTAATCACGCACTGCAGCTTTGATTGCATCTTCCGCCAATACTGAACAGTGAATCTTCACTGGTGGCAACGCCAACTCTTCAGCAATGGTGGTGTTTTTAATCTGCTCAGCTTCATCAATGGTCTTACCTTTCATCCATTCTGTCGCTAAAGAGCTTGATGCAATGGCAGAGCCACAGCCGTACGTTTTAAACTTCGCGTCCTGAATCACACCGTCATCACTGACTTGGATCTGCAGGCGCATTACATCGCCACACGCTGGTGCACCGACCATGCCGGTACCAACATCAGAAGCATCGGCGTCCATTTTGCCAACGTTGCGAGGGTTCTCGTAGTGGTCTAAGACCTTATCACTATATGCCATGATGGTATTCCTTCTTCAATGGACAAGAATTAATGTTCTTGCCACACAACTTTAGAGAGATCAACGCCGTCGTTATGCATATCCCAGAGCGGTGATAAGTCACGCAGACGTGCAACGGCTTCACGAATTTGTCCAGCAGCATGATCCACTTCTTCTTCAGTGGTAAAGCGACCGAAAGTAAAACGAATCGAGCTGTGTGCTAACTCATCACTGCGGCCTAGAGCGCGCAGTACATAGGATGGCTCAAGCGAAGCAGAGGTACAGGCTGAACCTGAAGACACTGCCATATCTTTGAGCGCCATAATCAACGACTCACCTTCAACATAGTTAAAGCTCAAGTTGAGGTTGTGCGGGATACGCTGAGTTGCGCTACCGTTGAGGTACAGCTCATCCATATCGCGGACTTTGTCGTAAAAACGCTTGCTTAACGCAGCAATACGCTTGTTTTCTTCAGCCATTTCCAAGCGAGCCAATTCAAAGGCTTCACCCATACCAACGATCTGGTGAGTGGCCAAGGTACCTGAACGCATACCGCGCTCATGTCCACCACCGTGCATTTGCGCTTCTAGACGCACACGTGGCTTACGACGCACATACAGTGCGCCCATACCTTTAGGACCGCAGGCTTTGTGAGCAGAGAAGGACATTAAGTCAACTTTCATCTTCTCAAGGTCAACTTCAACTTTACCGGCTGTTTGCGCCGCATCAACGTGGAATAAAATGCCTTTAGAGCGCGTGAGCTCGCCAATCGCTGCGATGTCGTTAATCGTACCGATTTCGTTATTCACATGCATGATCGATACTAAGATTGTATCTTCACGCAGTGCGCCAGCCACCATATCAGCTGTAATCAAACCGTCTTCACACGGCTCAAGGTAGGTCACTTCATAACCTTCACGCTCAAGCTGACGCGTCGCATCTAGGACTGCTTTATGCTCAAGCTTAGAGGTAACAATATGTTTGCCTTTGCTGACATAGAAATGCGCAATACCTTTAATAGCTAAGTTATTTGACTCGGTCGCACCGGACGTCCAAACGATTTCACGTGGATCAGCATTGATTAAGTCTGCTACTTGACGACGCGCATGCTCAATTGCTTCTTCTGCACGCCAACCATATACGTGGGAACGTGACGCAGCATTACCAAAGTTACCGTCCAATGTGAGGCAATCACACATTTTCTTAGCCACCCTTGGGTCAACAGGTGTGGTTGCTGAATAGTCTAAATAAATCGGCAGTTTCATTGTAGTAACTCTCCTCACGGTCTGCGTCTAATTCACTCTAGAGTGGACGCCTGAATTTTATTCGCTGCGCGCTCATGTTGACGCAATGCAACTTTCTGAATATCTTGGCGCGCAACTAAATCCGCCAAACTGATACCACTTAAAAAATCATGGATTTGCTTACTCAAATCACACCACAGTCGATGGGTTAAGCACTCATCACCGCCCTGGCAATCGCCTACACCATGGCAGCGGGTCGCATCAACGGACTCATCGACCGCATCAATCACTTGTACAATCTGAATACTTGCAGGCTCATGCGCCAGCAGATAACCACCACCAGGCCCACGAACACTGTTAACTAAAGCGCCACGGCGCAACTTAGCAAATAACTGCTCAAGGTAGGATAAAGATATACCTTGTCGCTCAGAAATATCTGCAAGAGGCACAGGCCCCTCTTGCGCATTTAATGCCAAGTCCAGCATTGCTGTAACGGCATAGCGGCCTTTAGTTGTCAGTCGCATAAAACATACTGCTGTAAGTAAATATGAGTACTAATTATGCAATAACCCAGCAAACAGGTCAAGTATTATTCCCGATCAAATTAGTCAGGCTTTAACGTGACATATTCTAGCAGCGCTGCGGCATTATGCCACGACACGCACCTGAGCATTATTTTTGTTGCGACGGATCAGACTTGTCTTCGTCGTCATCGTCATCTACAGCAGGCTTAAAACGCTCTGAGCATGGAAACGCACTATCCGGGAGTTGCGGCAGTTTCTTACCTTTATAGTCACTACCCATCTTATGCATCGCCTCACACATATCTTCCAAACGCTCTTCAACCGCTTCTAAGTGATCAAGAATCTGACCGATCGAACGTGCAACAGGGTCAGGCATATCAGCACTCATACCATACGCATCAAAACCAAAACGCTCCGCCAACGCCTGACGCTTAGCTTCTTGCTCTTCGTCAGTCTTCACAATAATACGCCCAGGAATACCCACGGCAGTTGCACCCGCTGGCACAGCTTTAGTCACTACAGCATTGGAGCCAATTTTTGCACCTGCCCCTACAATAAAAGGACCCAGTACTTTAGCGCCCGCTCCCACCACAACACCGTCTTCTAGTGTTGGGTGACGCTTGCCTTTATTCCAACTGGTACCACCTAAGGTTACGCCCTGATACAGCGTGACATCGTCGCCGACCTCAGCCGTCTCACCAATGACAATACCCATACCATGGTCAATAAAAAAGCGGCGACCAATCTGCGCGCCCGGGTGAATTTCAACACCGGTCAGCCAGCGCCCTAGGTTAGACACCATACGCGCCAGCCATTTCCAATTACGCACCCACAAACCATGCGCTAAACGATGCAGCCAGACCGCATGTAAGCCTGGATAGCAGGTTAATACCTCAAAAGCATTACGTGCCGCAGGGTCACGCCGAAATACACTTTGAATATCTTCACGGATACCTTTAAACATGCTCACCTCGGCGCTGGATAATTTCACCACGTGCAGCTTTTTGCGTCTCAGTCAAAATGCCACGTAAAATATTAACTTCAGATTTCTTCAGCTGACTACGACCATAAATACGACGCAAACGCGCCATTAAATGTCGAGGCTTCATTGGATCAAGAAAATCAATCTCAACCAATGTTTGCTGTAAATGCTCATAAAACATTTCTAATGAATCATGCGTGGCCGGCGCAGAACCTAACATACCCGTCGCTTCAACTTCAGGCATATGAGTGGGCTGCTGCGTTTCTTTAAGCCATGCCATACGTACTTCATAGGTTAAAACCTGCACCGCTGTGGCAAGGTTTAAAGAACTGAACTCTGGATCAGATGGGATATGGATATGATATTGACAGCGCTGCAATTCTGCGTTGGTCAGGCCGGCATACTCGCGCCCAAAGACTAAGGCAATTTCTGCCTCGTGATCCGCCTGCCATGTATGCAAACAAAGATCTGCCGCCTCGCGCGGATCAACCAACGGCCAAGGGATGCGTCGATCACGAGCACTGGTGCCGAGTACTACGCTGCACCCCTCTAGCGCCTCCTCTAAGGTCGCCACAACACGCGCGCCCTCTAAAACATCATCAGCCCCCGCAGATCGTGAGTTGGCATCAGGGTGTGGGTACTTCACTGGATCGACTAAGACTAAGGACTTGAGCCCCATGTTTTTCATCGCTCGGGCAGCACCACCAATATTGCCTGGGTGACTGGTGTTGACTAAAACCACGCGAATTTTTTCCAGCACAGGGATCTCCAACGATCTATTCAAGACAAGTTATTAAAGTAAAGACTATAAGCTTACCGAAGCCTCTGCATTCCCGCCATGAAAAAGAACAGCGCAAGCGCACACATCCATCTTTGCTTCTGTTAGAATATTTAATCTTCTTTAACAACCTCCGGTGACTTTTCATGCAGCCAATGCTGAATATCGCGCTGCGCGCTGCTCGTAGCGCGGGCGAATTAATTGTACGTTCGATTGAACGCTTAGACACAATCTCAGCTAACGAGAAAGACGCAAACGATTTCGTCACCGAGATTGGTCGCTCTGCTGAACACGCAATTATTACTGCAATCCTTAAAGCACACCCTGATCATGGCATCAATGCTCAAATCAGCCCGCGCATTGCTGGCAGCGGTGAAGGTGCTGATTACGAGTGGATTATTGATCCGCTGAACGGCACGACCAACTTTACTCGTGGCGTACCCCACTTTGCCCTCAGCATTGCCTGCAAACACCGTGGCCGTATTGAGCACGCAGTTATTATTGATCCTGTTCGCCAGGAAGAATTTACTGCCAGCCGCGGTCGCGGTGCAGCATTTAACGGTCGCCGGATGCGCGTTAGCAAACGCAAAACACTCGATAGTGCATTATTAGCGACAGGCTTTCCATTCCATGAAGGTCAGCCTGAGCATGTGGACAATTATATGTCCATGTTTAGAGACCTCGCCCTACAGTCTGCAGGCATTCGCAGCGAGGGTGTTGCAAACCTCGACTTAGCTTATGTTGCCATGGGCCGCTATGACGCACTCTGGCTCTACGGTTTATCCGAATCAGATATGGCTGCGGGCTCACTGTTAATTCAAGAAGCGGGCGGTTTGATCAGCGACTTTAATGGCGGTCATGACTTTTTAAACAACGGTCATATTGTTGCCGGTGGTGCAAAATGCTTTAAAGCGATACTGACAACGATTCAACCTTTTATACCGCGCAGCTTTAAGTAATTAAAGCCGAGCTTGAAACACAAAAAAGCGCCTTTTAAGGCGCTTTTTTATTGCTTAAAAACTAAGCTCGCAACTCTATTAATATGCAGCTTTAGTCAGTATGACACGACCCTGATCATCAAGCTCTAAACGACGACCTGGATCTTCATCCATACGCACGGTACGCACTTTACCCTCAAGCTCATAACTCACGTCGTAGCCCGAAACCTTCTCACTAATATCATATTCCGTATTGCAACGACGCTCAGTGGTTGTATAAGTGTTATTTTGCTGGAGATGCTCTTGGGTTTTATTACCCGCATAACCACCACCCACAGCACCGGCAACGGTTGCGATTTTTTTACCATTACCACCACCCACTTGATTGCCCAGTAAGCCACCCACTACTGCACCGACGGCACTACCGACAATACGGTTATCGTCCTTGATTGGTTTACGCTTTGTGACTGTCACATCACGGCATTCTTCACGTGGTGTTTTCACAGTTTCTTTAAACTGCTTAACAGCTATCACTTCAGCATAGCTGGGGCCACTTATCATATTATAAGTTGCATAAGCACCACCGGCGGTTACAGCAACCGCACCCAACACACCACCAATCAACATCGACTTATTCATTATATTTCTCTCAAGTAACCATTACTCTCAATGCATTGGAAACAAAAAAGCCGCATAAGTTCAAACTTACGCGGCTTTTTGTCACAACTTTATACAACGCATTGCCTTCTATATCAGCAAGTTAAGGCGTCTCGTCAACTTCCTCAGTACTCACCGGCGGTATTAAATCTTCTACCGTCAGTTTCAGCCAAATCAAGAAGATACTGGCGATATACACTGATGAGAAGGTACCGAAAGTGATACCAATAAATAGCGCAAAGGCAAAGCCCCACAGGTTATCACCACCAAACACTAACAATGAACCTACAGCTAATAGCGTAGAGATCGATGTTGCTAAAGTACGCAACAACGTTTGCGTGGTGGAGATATTGATATTTTCGATCAACGGAGTATTGCGCAAGAAACGGAAGTTCTCACGAATACGGTCAAATACCACAATGGTATCGTTGAGCGAGTAACCAATAATCGCCAAGATCGCAGCCAATACCGTTAAGTCAAAAGTGAACTGGAAGTATGAGAACACTCCCAAGGTGATAATCACATCATAGAACAAGCCCACAATAGCGCCCACACCAAACTTCCACTGGAAGCGAAAACCTAAGTAAACCATGATGCCAGCCAGCGCCAGCAACATACCTAAGCCACCTTGGTCACGCAGCTCTTCACCCACAGCAGGGCCGACGAACTCAACACGCTTAACAGTGACTTGGCTGCCCGCATCTTGACGCAAGACGGTTGCAACCTGATTACCTAAATCAGGGTCATCACCTGGCATACGTACTAATACATCGTTGACCGCACCGAAGCTCTGCACCACTGCATCAGGGTAACCACCCTCTTGCAGCTGACTGCGGATTTTATTTAAATCGGCAGCTTGCTCATAATTGAGTTCAATTAGGGTACCGCCGGTAAAGTCCAAACCAAAGTTCAAGCCCTTAACAGCGAGACTGCCCAGCGAGGCAACGATCATGATCAAGCTAAAGGCGAAGGCTATATAGCGCACGCCCATAAAGTTAATTACACGTTTCATGTTCGCCATATCCTTAAATCCACAGCTTCTTGAGGTCACGGCCACCATACATCAGGTTAACCATGGCACGTGTCACCATAATTGCAGTGAACATTGAAGTGATAATCCCCAGCGACAAGGTCACAGCAAAGCCTTTAATTGGACCGGTTCCCATTGCAAACAGGATCGCACCCACCAAAAGCGTTGTTAAGTTACCGTCAATAATGGCTGAGTAAGCCTTATCAAAACCTTCATGAATAGCGCGCTGTACCGACATGCCATTAGCAATTTCTTCACGAATTCGCGAGAAAATCAGCACGTTAGCATCGACCGCCATACCCATGGTTAATACGATACCAGCGATACCTGGCAAGGTTAATGTTGCACCCAACAGAGACATCATCGCTAATAAGTTGATCATATTCAGGCTTAACGCAACCGTCGCCAGCACACCAAAGGCCTTATAGATCAAGACAATAAAGATCGCGACGAATAAGAAGCCCCAGAGTGCAGCCTGCACACCGAGCTGAATATTCTCAGCACCAAGACTTGGACCAATAGTACGCTCTTCAGCAAAGTACATCGGAGCAGCCAAACCACCGGCACGCAATAACAGCGCTAGCTCAGACGACTCGCCTTGACCATCCAGACCGGTAATACGGAACTGACTGCCAAGCGCCGACTGAATCGTCGCCAAGCTGATCACACGCTTCTCTTCTTTAAAGGTCTGTACTGGCACTTCTTTTTCGACGCCATCAACCATCTGACGCACATAGCGCGTGGTTGGACGCTGCTCGATAAAGATCACAGCCATACTGCGGCCAATATCATTGCGCGTAGCACGATTCATCAGCTCGCCACCGTGACCATCCAAACGGATATTCACTTGTGGACGACCGTTTTCATCGTAGCTGGCCTGCGCATCCGTGACTTGGTCACCAGTGATAATCAGACTGCGCTCCAATGCAACCGGCGCACGACCTTCTTCACGGAACTCGTACATTTCAGTAGCAGCACGTGGCGCATCGGCAGGGGCTGCTAAACGGAACTCAAGGTTCGCTGTTTTACCCAAGATACGCTTAGCTTCAGCAGTGTCTTGCACACCCGGCAATTCAACCACAATGCGGTTAGCACCTTGGCGCTGCACTAACGGCTCCGCCACACCCAACTCATTGACACGGTTACGGACCGTGGTTAAGTTTTGCTTGATTGAGTATTCACGAATTTCAGTGATTTTACTGGGTAATAAGACTAAGCGCAGTACTGGCTTATCATTGCGCTCGGCAACAGTCATATCAAAATCAGCAAAGTCTTTACGAATCAAAGCTCGTGCTTTATTTAACGTCGCTGTATCGTCAAAGCCCAACTGAATACCGTTTTCAATACTCGGCAAGCTGCGATAACGCACACGTTCTTTGCGTAAAATAGTTTTCACTTCGCTTTCATGCACTTTAATCCGTGCTGTGATCGCTTTTTCCATATCCACTTCAAGCAAGAAGTGCACACCACCAGATAAGTCGAGACCGAGCTTCATCGGGCTTGCACCGAGGCTACGCAGCCATTGCGGTGTGTTTGCCGCAAGGTTTAAAGCGACAACATATTCGTCACCTAAAGCTTTACGCACAACATCTTTGGCAGGTAACTGATCATCACGCTTTAATAAGCGCACCAGCCCACCACGCGTTTCTAAAGCTGCACTTTTAACACCAATGCCGGCTGCTTTTAACGCAACTGTGGCGCGATCAAGATCAGCTTGTTCAATCTGTAATGCACTGCTAGCACCCGTCACCTGGATCGCCGGATCATCCGGATATAGGTTAGGTGCAGAGTAAATAAAACTGATGGAGAGAATCGCTACGATCAGCAGATACTTCCACAAAGGATACTTGTTGAGCATGACACCGCCCGCTTATATAGCTGAAATAGACTCAGCTAAAACTAATCGAATATAACGCAAATCGGGCAGCGCACCTGACAGACTGTGCGTACACAATCTTCAGATACAACCGCCCGCTACAAGAGACACTTAAATTGCTTTTAAAGTGCCTTTTGGCAATGCTGCGATCACTGCGCTTTTTTGAATTTTCAGCTCAACTGTATCTGAGGCTTCAATCACTAAAAAGTCATCTGTTACTTTAGTTACTTTTCCAGCAATACCACCACTGGTCACCACTTCATCACCCTTTTGCAAACCACCGACCAAGTTACGGTGCTCTTTGGCACGTTTAGCTTGTGGACGCCAGATCATCATATAGAAAATGACTAAAAAACCAGCTAGCAAAATAAATTGCATGTATTCGCCACCTGGAGGTGCGCCAGCAGCAGTGTCAGCATAAGCAGCAGAAATAAAGAAACTCATCAACAACTCCTATTACAAAATAGACATTAGTGTCCGTTATTCATTAAGCGGCGGCGTAGGTAAGCCAC
Source organism: Pseudomonas sp. (assembly GCA_034006005.1). Taxonomy (GTDB): domain Bacteria; phylum Pseudomonadota; class Gammaproteobacteria; order Pseudomonadales; family Pseudomonadaceae; genus Denitrificimonas. Next base: position 4,261 of record JAVETP010000068.1, on the reverse strand, counting down.
GACGCGCGTAAAACCCATCAACAAAGTCGCTCAATGTACCTTGTTGGATAGCCTCTCGTAAACCCGCCATTAGGCGTTGGTAATGCCGCAAATTATGTATTGTATTGAGCGTACCGCCTAACATTTCACGACACTTATCCAAATGATGCAAATAGGCGCGAGAAAAGTTCTGACAAGTATAGCAATCACAGCTCGCATCGAGCGGTGAATCATCATAACGATGCGCGGCATTACGGATCTTAATCACCCCCGTATCAGTAAACAAATGACCATTGCGCGCATTGCGGGTTGGCATGACGCAGTCAAACATATCAATACCGCGGCGCACACCTTCAACTAAATCTTCAGGCTTACCCACACCCATTAAGTAGCGTGGTTTATCCTCAGGCATATGCTGGGGTAAAAAGTCCAAGATACGAATCATATCTTCTTTAGGCTCACCCACCGACAAACCGCCAATAGCCAAACCATCAAAGCCGATTTCACATAGCCCTTCTAAAGAACGTAGACGTAAGTCTTCGTGCATACCGCCTTGAACAATACCAAATAGAGCGGACGGATTATCGCCGTGAGCAATTTTCGAGCGTTTGGCCCAACGTAACGACAACTCCATAGATTTCTCAGCTGTTTCCACATCAGCCGGATACGGCGTGCACTCATCAAAAATCATCACCACATCAGAGCCCAGTTCACGCTGCACTTGCATGGATTCTTCTGGCCCCATAAAAACTTTGGCACCATCCACTGGTGAGGAGAAATACACGCCCTCTTCTTTAATCTTACGCATAGCGCCTAAGCTAAAGACTTGAAATCCACCCGAATCCGTCAAGATCGGACCTTTCCACTGCATAAAATTATGCAGGTCGCCATGTTCTTTAATCACTTTAGTGCCGGGACGCAACCACAAGTGAAAGGTATTACCCAAAATCATATGCGCGCCAATCGCCTCGATATCGCGCGGCAACATGCCTTTAACCGTACCGTAAGTCCCCACTGGCATAAATGCAGGTGTTTCCACAACGCCACGTGGAAAGGTTAAACGTCCACGACGGGCACGACCATCGGTCGCCAATAAATCAAACTGCATAAAAGACATGCATCACTCCTTAGGGCTGCGCGGTTGTGGATTGCGCGTAATAAACATGGCATCGCCATAACTGAAGAATCGATAACGCTGCTCCACGGCGCTGCGATAGGCATCCATGATTTCAGGATAGCCGGCAAACGCAGCAACCAGCATCAGTAAGGTCGACTCTGATAAGTGAAAATTGGTGACCAACGCATCCACCACATAAAACGGACGCCCTGGGTATAAAAAGATATCCGTGTCGCCAGAGAATGCCTGCAACTCACCGGTCGCCTGCGCAGCGCTCTCTAAGGAGCGCACACTGGTGGTGCCGACAGCGATCACCCGACCGCCACGCGCTTTACAAGCAGCGACGGCATCCACCACGTCTTGCGACACTTCGAGCCATTCATGATGCATTTGATGCTCTTCGAGAGTCTCCACACGCACCGGCTGAAAAGTACCCGCACCGACATGCAAGGTGACAAATGCAGTTTCTACATCTAAGTCACGGATATTGGCTAGCATCTGATCATCAAAATGCAGACCTGCCGTCGGCGCCGCTACCGCACCGGCATGCTCGGCATACACGGTTTGATAACGCTCGCGATCATCTAACTCATCCGCGCGCTCCATATAAGGTGGCAACGGCATATGACCAATACGTTCCAGCAACGGCAACACCGGCTCAGAAAATTGCCATTCAAATAAACTGTCATGACGCGCCAGCAATGTCGCTTGCGCTCCGTCATCCAGTTCAATGCTGCTACCGACCTTCGGCGCTTTGCTGGCACGCACATGGGCCAGCACGCGATCGGTATCCAGCACTCGCTCAACTAACACCTCAAGTTTGCCACCCGTTGCTTTTTTAGCAAATAAGCGTGCGGGGATCACTCGGGTATTGTTAAACACCATTAAATCGCCGGGGCGCAGATAATCGAGTAAATCAGTAAAGTGTTGGTGAGCCATCGCACCACTTGGGCCATCCAGCACCAACAAGCGGCTCGAACGACGCTCAACCAGCGGATAACGAGCAATCAGCTCATCAGGTAAGTCAAATTGGAAGTGTGAAACGCGCATAATCGTGTTCATTAATAGGGGGGAGCAAAGCTTAACGGAAATAATTGCATCTGACTATGCGAAATCATTTGACCAATGTGCAAAGCCTCTCTATAATCTCGCGCCATGCCTCGGTGGCGGAATTGGTAGACGCAGTGGATTCAAAATCCACCGTTGGTAACAACGTGGGAGTTCGATTCTCCCCCGAGGCACCAATTCTTTAGCCCTTAAGTTTTCGGACTTAGGGGCTTTTTTATGCCTGCAATTTAGGTTTTATGCGGCTTACAGCCTGATTAGCGGTTCTTCTAAACTCAAGATTTACAAACTACAAGCTTAAATAGCCCCCAAAGATACCCCCAGATAGACAAATAGTGCTTACGACAACATCACTACCTCTTGTAGCCATTCACAGGAAAGGCGCTCATCACACAATGTCTCAGCTGACCCAGGCTTAATCTGACAGCCCATTTCTAACACCTCGACTGAGCAGCACAGTAGGCTGTAAACCTATATTTATCTAATTTCACATGCTTAACACAGCCTTTTCCTGCTTCTGCGTGTGCCACTGCATAATTTTTTTACTCAATCCGCTAGACTAGTACTTTTTGCAACGCTACTGAGTCAGTTCATTATGAGTGCTAAAGATTTAAGTAAACACACGCCGATGATGCAGCAATATTGGCGATTAAAAAACCAACACCCTGATCAAATTATGTTTTATCGCATGGGTGACTTTTATGAACTTTTTTATGACGATGCAAAAAAAGCGTCTCAGCTGCTGGATATCACGCTCACTTCGCGCGGACAGTCTGGCGGTAGCATTATTCCTATGGCTGGCATCCCCTTCCATGCGGCTGAAGGCTATCTCGCACGTTTAGTTAACCTCGGCGAATCAGTGGTTATTTGTGAGCAGACAGGTGATCCGGCCACAACCACTAAAGGCCCTGTTGATCGCCAAGTCGTGCGTATTCTTACGCCCGGTACGGTCAGTGATGAAGCTTTAATGGATGATCGTCGCGATAACTTAGTCGCGGCATTATTAGGTAAAGATAATCTATTTGGTTTAGCCGTTCTTGATATCAGCAGCGGACGCTTTAGCGTGCAAGAGCTGACCAGCGAAGAAAACGTTCTCGCTGAGCTGGAGCGTGCTAACCCTGCCGAATTGTTAATTCCCGACGACTGGCCGGTGATAGCTGCTCTAGAAAAACGTCGCGGCATGCAGCGCCGTGCACCCTGGGACTTTGATTACGACAGCGGCTTCAAAGGCTTATGCCAGCAATTTGCCACACAAGACCTCAAAGGCTTTGGTTGTGATGGACTGTCTTTAGCCATTGGCGCCGCCGGCTGCTTATTAACCTATGCCAAAGAAACTCAGCGTACGGCCTTACCGCATATCCGTAGCCTATTTCATGAGCGCATTAGCGAAACCGTCGTATTAGATGCTGCCACACGTCGCAACCTTGAGCTGGATAAAAATCTCTCCGGTGGCCGTGACAACACCCTGCAATCAGTGATTGACCGCTGCCAGACCAGTATGGGCAGTCGTTTAATGAGTCGCTGGCTGAACCGTCCTTTGCGTCAGCGTGCAGTATTGGAAGCGCGTCAAGATGCGATTGCTTACTTACTCAATGACTATCACTTTGAAAATGTACAGCCCGCACTGAAAGATATCGGTGATATTGAACGCATCTTAGCGCGCATCAGTTTACGCAGCGCCCGCCCACGGGATTTAGCCCGCTTGCGTGACGCACTGAACGCCCTGCCCGCTTTGCAAGAGGTGTTAGCAGGTTTAGATATCACACGTATTCAAGAGCTAGCTCAAGCCATCAGCGTCTACCCTGAATTATCAGACACACTGAGCCGCGCTATTATTGATAATCCACCGGCAGTGATTCGTGAAGGTGGCGTATTAAAGCTGGGTTACGATCCAGAGCTGGATGAGCTACTGACCATCAGTGAGACTGCCGGTCAATATTTAATTGATTTGGAAACCCGTGAAAAAGCCCGTACCGGCCTAGGGTCTGTTGACGTTTCATTACATTGGCAGCCATAACAACCCACAAGCCATGGCAACAGTGCTTTGATAATTACGTTTTAACTTATCATATCGCGTTGCCAGGCCCCGAAATTGCTTTA
>JAVETP010000067.1:0-14883 GCA_034006005.1 Pseudomonas sp. | reverse complement strand
TTTGCGGTAGGCTTCAAGCACAGTATTATATCCTCATCATTGGCCCCCAAACAGGAAGGGGCGCTTATCCAGAAGCTGTTTTCAAAGTGTTGCAGGCACACGTAAATGGAGCAAATATAAGTTCTAACGCTTGCTATTTACGTTGCAGCGACGAGGGTCAAACCCTTTGCGCTTTGAAAACAGCCTCGATTATTGGACGTGATTGCCTAAAATGGCGCGCTTATTCTAAGCTACAAGCGCCTAAAAGTTAAGAGGCATTCATCGTTTTGCATAGGGTTTTGCATGTTAGACCTTGGGCTAACATGATTTCCTAGCGGTTTTGCTGCTATATGACGTTAGCTGTGGTTGGTGAAATATCGCCGCTTAAGACTGAGTTAAGCGGCAATTTGCAGCCAGTTTAGTGTTGCAATTGGCTTTCTAAGTGAAGCATAACAGCATGCGGCTTGAGTACCAGCACATCTGTTTCTACAGCATCCAGCACAGCTTCCGCAGTATTACCAATTAAAGCACCGGATAAACCTGTGCGCGCGACGGTACCAATTACAGTAACCACTGCATCCAGCTCACGGGCCATTTCAGGAATCAATACGTCAGCGGGTCCTTCTTTAACGTGCATTTGCTCGTCGTCCAGCTCAAACTTTTTAACAAAGTCGTAACACTGCTCACGGTAGCGCGCTTCAATGGTCTCGCGCAGCTGAAAGGTTGGGTCAGCCGCAGAAAGCATGGGTGATGGGTGTGCAGTAAAGACATGCAATGTAGCTTTAGCAATGCCGGCAATTTCAAATGCATTACTGATTAAGCTGGCATGCAAGGCGCGATGTTCTGCGCTGCTGTTACCCACATCGACTGCAGCTAAAATAGTACCTTCTGACCAAGGACGATTGGTTTTAGCAATCAATACTGGGCAAGGGCAGTAACGCAGTAACTTCCAGTCATCTGGGGTTAGCAGTGCGCGTTTAAGTGGGTTTTCAGGGAAGTGCTGTTTAATCACTAAACCGCAGTTTTCAGCCTGTTGCACTTGAATAATCGTTTCGTGAAACGTCTCGTGCCATGCTTGCTGAGTGGTGACGTCATAGCCGTCATCTTTAAGTTGTTGTGCTGTATCAGCCAAATACTGACCGTACTCATCACGCTTATCACACACTAATAAATGTAGGCGTGAGTGAGTAACTCCAGCGATTAACTTCGCTCGTTTGAGTGCTAATCCTTCTGGCTGATTCGGGGTCATAACGACCAAGATGTTACGGATAGCTTGCATGTGTATCTCCCTGAGGTTTTTAGAATATAGAGATCTTCCAATCACTAGAATGCCAGCATTATCAAGCAGTGGATATTGATACCTGTCAAGTAACAGGGCTGGCTGTTCTGTGGTTGCTCCGTATAATGGCGCACATTCATTCTTGCTACCAGTATATGTCCATGTTAATACCTGAAATCGAAGCTTTTTTAAAATGCCAAACGCCACAGAGTTGGATTGAGTGGGCGCTTGAGCACCCCGAAGAGCTCTTATTGGATCACGCCAACTGCGAGAAAAAAGCCGCAGGCACAGCGCTGACCTTGATGTTTCGTTATCCAGAGCGCGAAGAATTGCTACAGCATCTCTCGCGTTTAGCGCGCGAAGAGTTGCGTCATTTTGAACAAGTGACGGCGCTGATAAAAAAGCGCGGCATGCGTTATCGTCAAATTACCGCATCAATTTATGCACAGCGTTTACATAAGCATGTCGCTAAGCAAGAGCCTGAAAAGCTGATTGATAGCTTAATTGTCTTGGCCTTTATTGAAGCGCGTTCGTGCGAGCGGTTTTATCGCTTAGCACCGCACTTGGATGAAGAGTTGGGTCGTTTTTATACGTCATTATTGAAATCTGAAGCGCGCCACTTTGAGGGCTATCTGCGTATGGCTGAGCTGTACGCTAAGCAGCCCATCACTGAGCGTGTGGCATTTTTTGCTGAGGTTGAGCGCGAAGCGATTTTAACTGAAGACGAAGTGTTTAGATTTCACAGTGGTGTACCCAAGCCGCAGCAAGACCCGCAGCCATTGGCCAGTCAAGCAGATGCTTAACTGACTGTTGTCGTGTCAGCAAAGGGCAGAGCCTCGAGCTTAATGCTTGTGGCGTTGGCCTTGATAAACCAGCCTTGAGTGTCCCAGTCCCCGAGAACAATACGTTGCTTTTCGCCGCCTAAATTATGTATCGCAGGGCGGTGAGTGTGACCGTGAATCAGGGTGCGTACCTTATGCTGCGCCATCACGCGGGTGACATCAACTGGGTTTACATCAGTGATATCAGCAGCTTTCATGCGTGTACTGGCTTTACTTTTCTGGCGTAAATCACCGGCCAGACGCTGACGTGTGCGCAAGGGTAGATTGCGTAAGATCAATAAGATCAATGGGTTACGTAAGACTCTTCGCAATCGAATGTAACTGCGGTCACTGGTGCACAGGCTGTCACCATGCATTAGTAACACCTGTTCACCGGCTAATTTTACAACGCTCGGGTCTTTAATTAACTGACAGTCTGCCAGCTCACAAAAGTCATGACCCATTAAAAAGTCACGATTGCCATGCATCAAGTAAATCTGCGTGCCCATCGCAGCAATCTCGCTGAGGGATTCGGCAATTGAACGTTGAAAGGGCGTTATGGCATCGTCGCCAATCCACACTTCAAAGAAGTCGCCGAGTATATACAGCGCTTGCGCGTGCTTGGCATGTTGTTGAAGAAACGCAAGGAACGCGCCAGTAATATCTGGGCGCTCCTCGTGTAAATGCAGATCAGAAATCAGCAGAATCACTCGATGAACTCTGCTTTTTCAATGATCACTGCTTCAACAGGTACGTCTTGGTGACCGTTTTTGCTGCCAGTTTTAACGTTTTTAATGGCTTCAACAATATCCATGCCTTCAACCACTTCGCCAAATACGGCGTAGCCCCAGCCTTGTGTGGTCGGTGCGCTGTGGTCGAGGAAATCGTTGTCATTGACGTTGATAAAGAACTGAGCTGAAGCTGAGTGCGGCTCCATGGTGCGCGCCATTGCAACTGTACCTAACTTGTTGGATACACCATTGTTGGCTTCGTTTTTAATGCTGTCGCGGGTTGTTTGTTCTTTCATGTCAGTGTCAAAACCACCACCTTGGATCATAAAGTTGCTGATCACACGGTGAAAGATGGTGTTGTCATAGTGACCGTCTTTAACGTATTGAATAAAGTTTGCTACAGTCTCTGGTGCTTTATCAGCAAAGAGTTTTAAAGTAATAACGCCGTGATTGGTGTGTAATTTAATCATTAAGTTGATCCATAGATGCTAAAAAGTCATAGACCTGTCAGAGAGCTGGCAGGTTCGGGTATGATAAGCACTTTATTTGAGCCAGCCTACCCATAATAGGCAGTAATGAGTATTAAAGAGCCCATGAGCACGTCTGATTCTTCCGTTAATGTCGCCGCGAACTTTCTTCGTCCTATTCTTGAAGCTGATTTAAAGTCAGGCAAGCACAGTAGTATTGTTACGCGCTTCCCACCTGAACCCAATGGCTATCTGCATATTGGGCACGCTAAATCCATCTGTTTAAACTTTGGCATGGCTAAAGATTTGGGGGGAGTCTGTCATCTGCGTTTTGATGACACCAACCCAGCCAAAGAAGAGCAAGAATACATTGATGCGATTAAAGATGATGTGAACTGGCTCGGTTTTCAGTGGGACGGTGAAGTGCGTTATGCCTCGGACTACTTCGAGCAGCTGTATGTATGGGCTGTTTATTTAGTCGAGCAGGGCAAAGCATTTGTTTGCGATTTATCACCTGAGCAAGGCCGTGAATACCGTGGCAGCCTGACTGAACCGGGTAAAAATAGCCCGTTCCGTGAGCGCAGTGTCAGTGAGAACTTGGATTTGTTAACCCGCATGCGTGCCGGTGAGTTCCCCGATGGTGCCCGAGCGTTGCGCGCCAAGATTGATATGACTTCGCCGAATATGAATATGCGTGATCCTATTCTGTACCGTATCCGTCATGCGCATCACCACCAGACCGGTGATAAGTGGTGTATCTACCCAAGCTATGACTTTACCCACGGCCAGTCTGATGCGATTGAGTTGATTACCCACTCAATCTGTACGTTAGAATTTGAAGATCACCGCCCATTGTACGAGTGGTTTTTAGAGCAGTTACCGGTGCCGGCTAAGCCGCGTCAGTACGAGTTTGCTCGTTTAAACCTCAATTACACCGTCACTAGTAAGCGCAAGCTGAAGTTGTTGGTGGATGATAATCATGTGAAAAGCTGGGATGATCCACGCATGTCGACCATCAGTGGTTTCCGTCGTCGTGGCTATACTGCAGCATCGATTCGTAATTTCTGCGACATGATTGGCGTCAACCGTGCCGGTGGTGTGGTTGATCTAGGCATGCTGGAGTTCTGTATCCGTGAAGACTTGGATAGCAATGCCACGCGTGCCATGTGTGTATTGAATCCGATCAAAGTTGTGATTACCAACTACCCAGAAGATCAAGAATTAAACTTGCAGCTGCCACGTCACCCGAAGAAAGATATGGGTACACGTGAATTGCCCTTTGCGCGTGAAATTTACATTGATGCCAGCGACTACGAAGAAACGCCACCTAAGGGCTATAAGCGTTTAGTGCCCGGCGGAGAAGTGCGTTTACGCGGCAGCTATGTGATTCGTGCTGACGAAGCGATTCGTGATGCGGATGGCAATATCACTGAGCTGCATTGCTCATATGACCCTGAGACTTTAGGTAAAAACCCAGAAGGGCGTAAAGTTAAGGGCGTGATTCACTGGGTACCGGCTGCACAAAGCGTTGAGTGCGAAGTGCGTTTGTACGATCGACTGTTTAGCACGCCTAACCCAGACAAAGGTGCTGACGGCGAAACCAGCGAATCCTTCCTAGATAACGTTAACCCAGAGTCATTGGTGGTGTTACAAGGTTGCCGCGCTGAGCCATCTTTATTGCAAGCGCAAGTGGGTGAGGGCTTCCAGTTTGAGCGTGAAGGTTACTTCTGCTTAGACAGCGTTGATAGCAAGCCTGACGCATTAGTATTTAACCGCACAGTGACCTTGCGTGACTCATGGGGTAAAGCATGACTTTAACAATTTACAACACGCTAACTAAGCACAAAGAACCACTTAAGCCGCTCGAAGGCAATCATGTACGTATGTATGTCTGCGGTATGACGGTGTATGACTTTTGTCATATTGGTCATGCGCGCGTCATGGTGGCCTTTGATGTGGTAACGCGCTGGTTGCGTCACCGTGGTTACGATGTCACTTATGTACGCAATATCACCGATATTGACGACAAAATTATTCGTCGTGCGCAAGAAAATAATGAGCCATTTGAGCAGTTAGTTGAGCGTATGATTGCCGCGATGCATGAAGATGAAGGCCGTCTTAATGTGCTGCGTCCGGATCAGGAGCCACGTGCGACGGGTCATATTGACGGCATGTTTAAAATGATCCAAACCTTGATTGATAAAGGTTTTGCCTACGCGGCAAGTAATGGTGACGTCTATTACCGTGTGGCCAAGTTTGAAGGTTATGGCAAATTATCACGCCGTAATATTAAAGATTTAAAAATCGGTGCGCGCATCGAAGTGGATGAAGCTAAAGAAGATCCGTTGGATTTTGCTTTGTGGAAATCGACTAAGCCCGGCGAGCCCAGTTGGCAATCACCGTGGGGCGCAGGGCGTCCAGGCTGGCATATTGAGTGTTCAGTGATGTCCACCTGCTGCCTTGGCGATAGCTTTGATATTCATGGTGGTGGCCCAGACCTAGTCTTCCCACACCATGAAAATGAAATCGCGCAAAGTGAAGCCGCTACCGGTAAGCAGTATGCAACCACTTGGATGCATGCCGGTGCCGTACGTGTTGATGGCGAAAAGATGTCCAAATCCTTGGGTAACTTTTTCACCATCCGCGATGTTTTGGAAAAGTACCATCCAGAAGTAGTGCGTTACTTGTTAGTGTCCAGCCATTACCGCAGCCCGATTAACTATTCGGAAGATAACTTGCGTGAAGCACGTTCGGCTCTTGAGCGTTTTTACTTAAGCATCAAAGGTGTTGCAACAGCACCTGCTGCCGGTGGCGAAGCTTTTGTTGAGCGCTTTAACAAAGCGATGGACGATGACTTTAACGCGCCTGAAGCCTGTTCAGTGTTGTTTGAGATGGCACGTGAAGTGAATCGTCTCAATAGTACAGAGCCTGCTCAAGCAGCAGGTTTAGCCGCACGTATGAAAGAACTGGGTGCTGTGCTGGGTATTTTGCAGCTTGAACCCAATGAGTTTTTACAGGCGGGTGCGGATAAGCGTGTTGATGCTGCACAAGTTGATGCGTTAATTGCTGCACGTTTAGCGGCTCGCAATAATAAAGAATGGGCTGAGTCGGATCGTATTCGTGACGAGTTGACCGCTTTGGGCATCGTTTTAGAAGACGGTAAAGACGGAACCGGTTGGCGTTTTGCTGATCAGTAATGTGTTGCGCCGATACTGTGCAGATTTTCCTGCACAGTATCGTGGGTGTATTGATATCTAAATCGATGATTTTCAGCAAAGAGAGAGGGCTATATGCCACTTGTTTTAACAAAGTCTATGCGCTGTATATTGAGCGGTGTATTGGTGGCAGGGTATTTGAGCCTACCAAGCATGGCTCTTGCACAAGAGACTGATGAGCTCTACGAAGACGAGTTTTGGCAGGACTTTGGTGAAGAAGAGGATCCTTGGGAGCCTGTTAACCGTGCCGTATTTACTTTTAATGACACGCTTGATCGCTGGGCACTGAAACCTTTAGCCAAGGGTTACCGCAAGGTAACGCCGGATGTGGTTGAAGATGGAGTGCACAATGTTTTTCGTAATCTAGGTGAAGTCAGTAATCTAGCGAATAATATACTACAGTTAAAGTTGCATGACGCCGGTGTTGATACGGCGCGTTTCTTCTTTAACACCAGTTTTGGTCTTCTAGGTTTCTTTGATGTGGCCACCAAAATGGGCTTGCAGCGCAACAGTGAAGACTTTGGTCAAACCCTCGGTTCTTGGGGCGTGAAGAGTGGCCCTTATGTGGTATTGCCGCTATTAGGTCCAAGTACAGTGCGTGATACCGTTGCTTTGTATCCGGACAGCTTGACCAGCCAATACCGCTATATCAATGATGTGCCCGTGCGTAACAGCATGTTTGCTTTGAATATTGTTGATACGCGGGCTAGTTTATTGATTGCAGAACGCTTAATAGCGGGTGATAAATACCGTTTTGTGCGTAATGCGTTTTTGCAGAACCGTGAGTTTAAAGTGCGTGACGGTAATGTAGTCGACGACTTTTAGGTCGCTGGTTAATCTGTTTTGAGCTATGGACGGCTCGTTGACTGAAGATTTATTGCGCTGCACATCAATCTGCATTTGAGTGCAGCGCTTTTAATTCACGCTATTGTTTACAGCTTCACTATCAGGTTTTTGGATTGTTGAGCGAGCACAGGTGTTTTGTAGTTTTCTAGCTGATGTATAAGCGCTTGAATCAGCTGGGCGATGGGAGTACCTTTTGTGCTTAGACATGACTATCGATTGGTAAGTAATGCATTTGATTCCGCACCAAAACAGTCAAGAGACTGCATCTGATACGCTGCTTGCTTTGCAGAAACAACAGGCGGCATTAATAGAAGACCAGCTGACCGGTAAACTGCTGCAACAGCAGGCGCGCCCAATCACACCTTGGCATACGCAAGGTATGACGTTTGAGCATTGTGTGATCCCCGCGTTATATTTGTCCGGTGATTCTTTGGATTATTTTGAATTATCAGATGGCCGTATTTTGCTCTATCTTGCCGATGTGTCGGGCAGTGGTACCGCGCCTGCACTGACCAGCATGCTGATGAAAAGTATTGTTCAAGAGTTTATCTGCGCCACTGATACGTCAGTGACGCCAGCATCTGTATTAACCCATCTAAACCAACGCTTGCTCACTTATAACACTGACCGACATGTGACCTTGGTCTGTGCCATTGTCGATACAGCGCAAAATCAACTGCATTGGAGTGTCGCTGGGCATCTGCCGTCACCTGTTTTCTACAGTGAAGGGCGTGCCGGGTTTTTACGTGGTCAAGGACAGCCTGTTGGATTGTTTGAACATGCCGTCTTTAGCGATGAGCAGATGCCTTTACCCGATGCTTTTAGCTTAAGTTTGTTTTCGGATGGTATTTTAGATGTGCTACCCGAAAAGTACTTACTGTCTCGCGAAGCGGCCTTACCTGAATTAATAGCAGCAGCGCAGGGCGACTACGCAAAAGCTGTCGAGTCTTTAGGGCTGGCTAACTGCAGCAATATGCCCGATGATATCGCCATGCTGGTGCTGAGCAGGAATCTTGCATGAGTGATGGTAAAATTCAGTGTGCTGAATACAACGATACTTTTGTTTTAAAGTGTGTAGGCGATGTACGCTTAAATTTTTGTTCTGCGTTGAATGAAAAGATCGAAAAAATCCTAAAAGAACATTCGCTTAAATCCATTGTGATTGATTTGACTGAAGTGATCAGTATCGACAGTACGACCTTAGGTTTGCTGGCGAAGCTGTCCATTTTATCTAAGCGTAAATTTGGTATGTTGCCCACCTTGGCCAGTACCAATCCTGATGTCAGTCGTGTGCTGGATTCGATGGGCTTTAACCAAGTGTTTAATCTGGTGCATACGCCAACGCCTTGCCCTGAGTGCTTGGATGACTTGCCTGAACAAGATCAGTCAGAAGCCGTAGTGAAAGAGCGGGTATTAGAGGCGCACCATATTCTGATGAGCCTCAATGATTCAAATCACAATGAGTTTCGTGATTTGGTCAGTGCTTTAGAAAGCACACCATCTTAAAACTGGCCTTTGACGTCAGCCGCAGCCTAATAAGCCAATGTGCGTTCACCCTGGTGTGCGGTTGCGGTTGGTCTTGGCAAGCCCATTCAGTATTCAACTCTGATGCTGGGTCATCCATGCTTAACTCGTCACTGCTGCACTAGCAGGGCATCCGTTAAGCATGGCGACTACTGGCACAGCAGTTATCTAACGAAACAGTTTTTCTAGCTTCACCTGATCGCTGGCAAAGGCACGAATACCTTCGGCAAGCTTTTCTGTAGCCATGGCATCTTCATTGTGCGCCCAGCGGAAACTGTGCTCATCGACAGATATACGAGCTTCGCCTGGGCTGTTTTCATGTAATTGACGTTCAAGCGTGCCGTGCTCATTGCCCAGTTGTTCTAAGAGTTCTGGACTAATGGTTAGACGGTCACAGCCAGCTAATGCTTCGATTTGTCCAAGATTACGAAAGCTTGCACCCATCACAATGGTGGAGTATTGATTGCTTTTGTAATAGTTATAAATGCGCGAGACAGACTGCACACCGGGGTCTTCAGCGCCAGTGTAATCACGACCTTCCGATTTTTTGTACCAGTCATAGATACGACCGACAAAGGGTGAGATCAGAAATACGCCAGCATCAGCACAGGCAGCAGCTTGGGCAAATGAAAACAGCAAGGTCAGGTTAGTCTGGATATTGAGCTGTTCTAAACGGCGAGCCGCTTGAATACCTTCCCACGTTGCAGCAATCTTAATCAGCACACGCTGACGCTCGATACCGTGCTGCTCATAGCGATCAATTAAGCGTAGGGCATAGTCATAGGTGGCGTGCTCATCAAAGGATAAGCGCGCATCAACTTCAGTAGAGATCCGCCCTGGAATCAGCGATAAAATTTCGCTACCAACCGCAACAGCAAATTGCTCACAGGCGGCCTGTGGGTCGCCAGCAAAGTCATGCTGAATCTTCTCTAGCATCGGTGCGTAGCGCGGAAAAGCCGCCGCTTTTAACAGCAATGAAGGATTGGTTGTAGCATCCACTGGCTGCAAGCGCGCAATAGCATCTAAATCGCCGGTATCAGCAACCACAGTGGTAAAACGTTTAAGTTGTTCGAGTTTTGACGTCATAGTATAGGCTGCAATGTGAGACTAAAAAAAGGAGTGCACAGAACATAACCGAGCGTTGCATGGGATGCAATTGTTTCAAGTCAACTAGCGACCATCAAGTCCAACTACAGCTTGGTCATAAATGGACATCGGCTCATCAGTGGTATGAATATCCGCTGAGAGCAATTGACGAAAACGTCGCGCACCCTGGAAGCCTTGGGCAATACCTAAAATATGACGGGTGACATGCGTTGCTTTACCACCTTGAGCAATATGCGCAACAATGTAAGGGCGCAGTTGCTCGAGAATCTCAGTGCGCGTGATCTCACGCTGCTCATCACCAAAGAGCTGGTGATCGACTTCGCTTAATAGCCAAGGGTTGTGATACGCCTCACGACCGATCATCACGCCATCAAAGGTCTGTAAATGCTCGCTACACTCTGCAAGGGTCTTGATACCGCCGTTCAACACAAATTCCAGCTCAGGGAAATCGGTTTTTAACTGCGCAGCAAGGTCATAACGCAAGGGCGGAACATCACGGTTTTCTTTCGGTGATAGACCTTCCAAAATAGCAATGCGCGCATGCACAGTAAAACTTTGGCAGCCAGCGTCACTCACCGTACCGATAAACTCGCACAGCTCTTCGTAACTGTCACGTCCGTTAATACCGATACGGTGCTTAACAGTGACAGGAATCTGCACCGCATCTTGCATCTGCTTAACGCAATCAGCAACCAACTGTGGATGGCCCATTAAACAGGCGCCAATCATATTGTTCTGTACGCGATCACTCGGGCAGCCGACGTTCAGATTGACCTCATCAAAGCCTGCCGTTTCAGCCATTTTTGTACAGGTTGCCAAGTCCGCAGGGTTACTTCCGCCTAACTGCAATGCTATAGGGTGCTCAGAGGCGTCATAACGTAAAAAACGCGCGCTATCGCCATATATTAAAGCACCGGTGGTGACCATTTCGGAGTACAACAAGGTGCGCTTGGATATCAAGCGTAAGAAGTAACGACAGTGGTGATCTGTCCAATCCATCATCGGGGCAACGGAGAAGCGGCGGTTTACTGTATTCATCAAATTTTCAGCTCTGTAATAGCGATATGGCTGCTCTTGCAGGCCATTTTATGCGGGTATTGTATGTCAATCGTGCGGGGTTTAGGGGGGATGCTGGCTTGTATCAATAGAGAAATAATTACAGGTATAAAAAAGCCCCAATTAAGAGGCTTTAGTTGTATCTATTGATATGCGCTCATGTTTCGAGAGTTTTCTGCTAAAACCTTCTCTTGCCGACGGCATGCACCTGCCAGCACTTTTTCAAAAACTTTTTTACGCTCGGCTGATTTGGCGTTGTTAAAAAAGTTAGAAAAATCAGTATCAATAGTTTTTGTATCTCTACTAAGCAGACGGGTCGTCATCTTTTTATTCCTCAATGAGCTCTCTGAGCTGATCACAAGTGTACTGCTCTGGGATGTGCGGATCAATAGACGAGGCACCATTAATGTAACTGTGCATTGATTTTTTACTCGGATCTGAAGCCGTGTTTTTAATTAAAATCTCAAGCTGAATTTGATTTTTAAACTCTGCTTTAAGCTTGTTAACCACCGCGCGAGCTTCAAAATATTGTGCTACAAAAGTGTTTAACTGTATGCGGCGGCCTTCAACTTTTTCACGAGCTTTTACAAAGTGCCATGCAACGATAGGGTCTTGGTAAACGTATAGTATTATGACCTTACGATCTCTTCCAAGGGCTCTTTGAATGTTCTGTCTAGCTATTTCGTACTTGGTTAAGGTGCCGTCAAGTATAAAACTTTGTCTGTTTTTTAAAGCAAAATCAACGACTTTCTCTACTAGTATTGAAGTTGCTGCTTGGAAAAGATAAGCATTGTCCCCAATGTAGTCCTTGAAGTGGTCTCGATAACGATCAGGGTCAACATGAATTGCTTTGCCGATTATATTTAGCATTTCTTGGGCAGTTTCTGTTTTTCCAGCACCAGGAGAGCCAGCCATTAATATCGTGATAGGGTTTTTTTCACTGGAAAATATGTCTTTGCTAGTTTCTGCTCTGGCAAACGGCTTTTTTGTTTTCCGAGCATGAGTTATAGCGTTGTCTATTATGAGCTGTTCGGCTTTTGTGTACATTGCATCACTCATAAGTAAATATAGATAAAACCCTAAAGAAATCAGTATAGGCATTTAATCGACATTTTGTACTGGGTTCTAAACTACGCCCGTATTATCACGCTGCAAGCACTATGGTATCAGTCAAATTTTCAGCTCTGTAATAGCGGTATGGCTGCTCTTGCGAGCCATTTTATGCGGGTATTGTATGTCAATCGTGCGGGGTTTAGGAGTCTGAGGGTGATGCGATTAAGTCACGCGGGAATTTTTGTAGTACGCGAATTAGAAATGAATGATAAAAGTATTAAAACGAGGGTGGGTGAGGGGATCTACAAAAGAGAACTCTACAACCCCATTGGTCAGATGATTGAGACCTGTGGGGTTGTATTGAGAGTGTTGCTCTTAAAGCTGAATCTGCTCTCTTAGCGTTTGCTGAGCAAATAGGCTGGACCTACAAAGATTGCAATAATGCCAGAAAAACCAGCAGCCAAGCCCGCGACAACCAACCAGTCTATACCTGAGTTAACGCTGGCAAAGGATGATTTAGTCATTCCTGGTACCAGTGCAAAGAAAACAAACCAGAGCACAATCGCAACCACTAAAGTAGGCTTGATCACCTGCGACCATGGCACTTGCTTTTTAAACTGCGTGAGCAGCATTAAAGCCAGCCAAGGGATTAGAAGGCCAAGCGTAATATCCATATTAGCTAAGATCAGTTCATATACGGTGTTAATAACAAGCCATATTTCATACATAAGTAAACCCTCGTGCCTTACAGACGACCTTTTGCCACAGCCATATAGCTGGGCTTGAATAAACGGTATTTGAGTAACCAAGCAAAATAACTGTCTTCCAGCGGCTTCACGAAGGGCACGGACGGCGTTAGATTGTTGTTGTAGTCAAACTCAACCAGTAAGGCTGCACCTTCACGCACCAGCAATGGGCACGAGGTGTAACCGTCAAAGATTGCGCTAGGCTCTTTATCAGCCATCACGCTGAGTAAGTTCTCTACAACCAGCGGGACACTTTTCTTCACTGTCGCTGCTGTTTTGCCTTTTGGAGTACCGTTAATATCACCAATACCAAAGACGTTTTTATAACGATTATGCTGCAAAGTGCTTTGGTTGACATCCAACCAGCCGCCGGCGGCTAGAGGACCTTCCTGCCACGCCAACGGACTGTTTCTAACGCAATCAGGCGCGCGCATCGGCGGTGGAATATGCAGAAAATCGTAATCTTTAGTAATACGGCTGCCATCGCTTTGTTGAAAGGTAGCGCGTTGAGCATCAATATCAACAGCAACTAACTTACTTTCAAAGTGCACTGGAATATCTAAAACATTCCAACGATTTAAAACTTCTTGGTTGATCACTGGCACACTAAACACAGTATTGATACCAGAGTGGAAATCAATGCTGCTGTCTGCAAAAGTACCTGCTTGTTTGAGGCGATCAGCTAACATAAAGGTGATTTTCAGCGGTGCACCCGAACATTTTATCGGCGTAGCAGGCAACGTCATCAAGGCTGTACCACCGGTTTTGCAAAACTCTTGCATGCTATTCCAAGTAGCCAGCGCACCTTCAGGGCTGTGGTACATGGTGGTCAGACCTTTAGTACCAATGCGACTGGTGTCCATTCCTTCGATTTGCGAATAGTCCAAGTGCGTTCCGGTAGCCACCACTAAGTAGTCATAGCTCAGCACCTTGCCTGATTCTGTGATGACTTGATTAGCGTCAGGTTTAAATTCGCGTGCCATCTCCTGAATCCACTCAATACCGGATGGCATCAGATCTTGGTTGCGATCACTGACCTTGTGAATGGGCCAGATACCCGTGGCAATCAGGGTAAATCCAGGCTGGTAATGGTGGACTTTTTTAGCGTCGAGCAAGGTGATTTTAGCACCATCCAGTTGCCTACGAAGACGGTTGACCATATCCAAACCGGCTAAACCACTGCCAACAACCAGAATATGCGCATTGGATTTAATTGCGGCTTGTGCTGGTGTACTGATAAGACTAGTACCTGTACCGGCAACAACAGTTGCAGCTGCACCTGCAGCTAGAAAATTACGCCGGCTGAGGTTAACTTCGTTTTCATTCGACTGAGTCATTACATGGCCTTTGATTGGTGAGCGACTCACAATCCCTATGTTTAATATATAAGTTAATATATAAATATATTCTATAATTAGGGCAAAAGGTATGCGACTTAAAGTCGCTATAGCACCAAATAACCCTGATTTAGTAGGGTTTTTAGCGTTAATTGAGGGCGGTGCGACATGTAACAAAGCTTTTTTGTTTTAGTTATGGTAATGCGATTTTTGTTGTTTTCTGTGAGTGACGCTGCTCTGGTAAAGCTCACTTTTAAGGTGCGCTGTGTTGCATCTTTATCGGTCGGGGCGGGATTTTAGTAGGGGTATAGAAGCCAAGCGGTGTACAGAATTTAGTTGCTTAGGGTATTTTTATAACGCATGTGTCAGCAGCCGATTAGCCATGCCATCAAGCTTTTTTTTGGTTTTCTCCCATTGCGGCATTACCTGATTCATCAGGCGATAAAAGCGTTCACTATGGTTGTGCTCAGCAATATGACAGAGCTCGTGCAAGATCACATAATCAATACACTCTCGTGGAGCCTTAACCAAGTGTGGGTTGAGGGTTAAGCGACCGCTGGGTGAGCAGCTACCCCATTGTGTCTGCATAGTCAGAATACGTATAGGCGGGCGTTCAGTCACCCATAACGCCTGCTCAAGCATGACATCAAGGCGCTTAACAAAGACATCCTTGGCGCGACCCTTGTACCAATTACTGAGTAACTCTTGGGCTTTTTTAGAGC
>JAVETP010000066.1:0-15122 GCA_034006005.1 Pseudomonas sp. | reverse complement strand
CTTGAAGAGGGTGATGCGCAAGAACGTGATAATGATCGTGTTGAGGTGCCCGAGATAGCGATACGGGATATGTTTGATGATGCCTTTACCGCAATTGCTCGTGACGGCGCTGGCGCAATAGAAGTGGTCGGTCGGTTACAAAAGGCACTTGAGTCATTGGTATCGATCGGAGATCTTGCGATGCGTGAGGCCGCGCTACACCATTCGCGCTTGGCACTTTCTAGAGCGGAGCATGTGTTGCAAATACCTGAAGACTTACAAGTCGTAAGGGATTTAGCCAGCTTTTCTAAAAATATTTAGAGCAAGAAACAGGCTTGCTTGGCTCATATAAGCCAAGCATAAAAAGCGCAGTACTGAAGCGCTGCGCTGTGCTCTTTTATTTAAAAGCCGATGTATCAACCGTTAGATCAAGCTCTTTGAAGATATCTTTAGCCACGGTTAAAGCATTCAAAACACTTGGGAACCCTGTGTAAGGGATCAGGTGCATAATGCAGCCAACAATCTCTTCTGGTGTTAGGCCAACTTTTAGCCCTGTTTTAATATGCATGCCGACTTGTGGCCTGCCTTGGGCAACCAGTGCGGTAATGGTCGTGAGTACTTTTTGTTTGTTATCCAGTCCTGGGCGCGAATAGATTTCGCCAAAAGCAAACTCCACGACATATTTAGTTAAATCTGGCGCGATATCTTTAAATGCTTCACCGATATCCATTTCACCTGTTGGGTTGTCATCCGGTGATGCGGTCAGTTCTTGGATTTTGTTGATGCCTTTTTGATATAGATCGTCAGTCACTTTAAAATCTCTCTTGGTTTTTAACTGTTTTGATGAAGAGCATTATGAAAACGTGCTCCATATACGTTGAGCAGAAGACTACCTAAACATGACGCGGTTTTATAGGGCAGGGTCTTCAGTTCGTATCGGCTTGAGGGCGTTCATAGCGGTATCTGACGGGTTCGAGAGTTTTCACAGCAGACTGCTTTATGCTGTTTGATATTGATCAAGAAAGTGGTTTTTAAGGTGCACATCATATCTCTCTTCTTGAGTTTATCCTGCAATTGCAGTACTTCTATACTTAAGTGAAAAAGGAAACCTGCGAGAGTATGGCGAGCTCAGCCAAAGTGGTTATTACAGGCTGGCGGCATATTTTGGCAGGTTAATATCACGCAGTGGCTTGCAAGGCGTTCAGGCTGGTTCTATCAGCTGGTTTGGCTCAATATTCTTTCGCTTCGCAAGCCATAATGACACCACGAACAAAGAGGATTTGATCATGCCCGTCTATACAGTTAAGTTAGAAAGCAGGCAAGAAATCGCTGATGGCACCATGGCGTTCTATTTTGAAAAGCCGCAAGGGTTTGTCCATACAGCCGGCCAATATGCTGACCTCACCTTAATTGACCCTAGCGAAACGGATGCTGAGGGCAATATCCGCACCTTCACTCTGGCGAATGCGCCGTATGAAGATAGGTTAATGTTTGCCACCCGCATGCGTGATACCGCGTTTAAGCGCGTATTAAAAACTATGCCGATTGGTACAGAGCTGACACTGGACGCGCCGTATGGCTCATTTACGCTGCACAATAATGAAAGTGTTCCGGCTGTTTTTCTCACCGGCGGCATCGGACTGACGCCTGCTCGAAGTATTATTCTGCAAGCGGCACACGACACACTTTCACATAAGATTTTTCTATTTGATTCCAATAAAAGACCTGAAGATGCAGTGTTCTTGGATGAGTTGATGGACGCCCAGAAAATAAATCCAAATTACACCTTTGTGGGGACGATGACGCAGATGGATAAATCCAGCCACGCGTGGGATGGCGAGACTGGATTTATCAATAAAGATATGTTGTTGAGATATATTGATGATTTGACTGTGCCTATCTACTACCTCGTTGGCCCGCGAGCGATGGTGCATGCGATGCTGGAAATGCTGATGAAAGCGGGTGTCGACGTCGATAATATCCGTACAGAGGAGTTTTCAGGTTATTAATGTTGAATACGGAGCGTGACGTGAGTATCAAAATAAAACGAGTCTATGAAGTGCCGCGCGACGAGGATGGAATACGCATCCTCGTTGATAGACTGTGGCCACGAGGCTTAACCAAGGAGAAAGCACATGTTGATCTGTGGCTCAAAGATATTTCGCCCAGCACGCAGTTGCGCCAATGGTTTGCTCGCGATGCAAGCCAATGGCAAGAGTTTAAAAAACGTTATCTCAACGAGTTACAAGAGCGTAGTGAAGCCATCCAGACTTTAAAAAGCGAGCTGGCAAAAGGGCCGGTCACCTTGGTCTATAGCGCGAAAGATGAAAAACATAACGGCGCAGTATTTATTAAGAACAACATTGCGCTATTGAGTGAGCTGTCAGGCGAGCGTGACCCGCACACAGAAACGGGCGGCTAGTTTGATCGAATATTTAAAAGCAGTTGCTATATAGTTCACCCGATCAGTGTTCTGTAGGGTGCGAGTGAACTATGTTTAAGCGATTGCGTAATTGGCGCGATAACAGGCGCGTTAAAAAGATGGGCTTGACCGCGCAGCAATGGGAATCAGCTATTGCTGACTGGCCGGTGATGCAGCACTATCAAGGCGCTGAGCGTGATGCACTGCGTCATATGACGTTTCGTTTTCTTGCTCGCAAAACCTTCACGTCTGGCGCTGGTTTTGAGTTTACTGACGCCATGTGCATAAAAATCGCCACCATGGCTTGCGTGCCTATTTTGCACCTTGGTTTAGATTGGTACGACAGTTGGTACACCATCATTATTTACGAAGGTGGTTTTGTGCCCAATCGTTCTTATCGCACCGCCGATGGAGTGGTGCATGCTAAAGGGCCGGGCTTGAGTGGTGAGGCGTGGTTTCGTGGTCCAGTGATCTTATCGTGGCAAGCGGTGAGTAACACAGGGGCGCATGCCAGTAACGGTAAGGCCAGTAACGTGGTGATTCATGAGGTAGCGCACAAACTCGATATGCTGCGTGATGGTGCCAACGGTGCACCGCCCATGCATCCTGATATGCGCTCGGGTGAATGGCGCAGTATTTTTACCGCAGCGTGGCAGCGCTTGCAGAATGACTTGCAAGAGGAACGCCCTTTGCCGATCAATGTGTACGGTTTAACCAGTCCAGCAGAGTTTTTTGCAGTGTGCAGTGAGGCTTTTTTTGAGGCCCCCAAGCATATGAAAGAGCATATGCCCGAGGTTTATAGGTTACTGTGTCAGTTCTATCGCCAACAGCCTGTGCCGCTTGCGATTCCAGGTATGTGAAATGCAATACATAAAGCGCTGTATAAATAATCTTGAGTATTGTTCAGATTGTGGCTTAATATTGGATTGAGTAAAACTGCAACTTAGTGCTGGTTGCTTTATTAAAGGGAATGTTAAATATGAGAAGGATCTCTGATGAGCCTCAAGTATCACTTTGAAATGCTGGCCGCTTACAATCAGTTGATAAACGCTAAGGTGTATGCCGCTGCGAGTCGTCTTTCTGCAATAGAATTATGCAAAGACCGCAGTGCTTTCTTTTCCTCCATTCTGGGCACGCTCAATCACTTAATAGTGGGTGACACGATTTGGCTTAAGCGCTTTGCCACGCATCCATCTTCCTCTACCGCTTTGAATGCGGTTGCAGATCTTCCCAGTCCCATCGGTTTGGATCAGATCATTTTCAATGATCTCAGTTGTCTATCTGAGCATCGCACCTGGTTAGATCAACAAATTATCAATTGGGTCACTCAGCTGCCTAGCAGTGATCTCGATAGCTTTCTCAGCTACTACAGCACCCAAGGGGTTCCCTCCCAAAAGCAATACTCCAGTCTTATTCTGCATTTTTTCAACTATCAAACCCATCATCGCGGGCGCGTGTCTGCTGTGCTATCGCAGGCCGGTGAGCATATTGATATGACTGGTTTGTTGGCTTTGATTCCGCAGGAAGCTTATGTATGAGAATGGGCTGTTGCAAGGCAGATGATGTATTGATTTGAGCTGATCGAACTGTTTTTCTCTTGCTTTGCATTAATAAATAAAGGAAAAAAATGAATATCGAACTCTATCTTTTCTTTTTGGTGACAACGGTGATGCTTATTTTGGTTCCCGGGCCTTCGGCGATCACTGTGGCTAAACAAGGCGCTGCCAATAACTCAAAGTTAACCTTTTTAAGTGTTCTTGGTGTGGCCAGTGCTGACGTATTGTTTTTTATATTATCTGCGACAGGTATTGCATCGCTGGTGGTAGCGTCACATCTGGTTTTTTCTATTATTAAATGGCTGGGTGTTGCTTATCTTCTGTTTCTGGGTGCTTCGGCAATTTTCAGCAAAGCGGGAGCCATTAAGATTGATGTGCAGACCACTAACATCAATCCTATGAAAGCCTTTTCACAAGGCCTACTGATTCAGTTATCCAACCCTAAAGCGCTGCTGTATTTCTCCGCATTATTACCGCAGTTTGTGGATCCCAATGAGCCTTTAATATTTCAAATATTCCTAATGGGACTCACCTGTTTTTTAGCCGATGTACTGGTCTACAGTATGTTTGGCCGTATGGGCGCACAGTTAGCAAAAAAACAGATGAAAGCTTGGGTTATCAATCTTATTAATAAAGCGGCAGGTATTACGCTGATTATCACGGGAATAAAAATGATCACTGTGGAGGCTGGGCAGTAGTTAAAATAGAACAGACTGCTCTTGCCGATTTCTTATTGAGTCATCTAGGGGAGATTCTAAATCTTCACGCAGGTAAAAATAGCATTGCCTGAGGTCTGATCCCAAGGGACGATTTTTTCGTAGTCATGCTCAAACACGTGAACTTCAAAGTACGGCTTTAAGACGTCTATTAATTCAGCAAAGCTAAAAGCCACCATGGGGTGCTCGTCATGCCAGATTTGAGTCTCTGCAGCTGTGGTTTTTTCAATGCTGACTTTGAGAGACTTCTTCTCGCCGTGGCCGCAGTAATTCCAGCCTGAGCTGAATCTGAATGTATCGTTTTCTTGTTGAGCTGTATGGCTGACACATAAGCTGTTGTCGATTTTATTCTTATCAACCACGTTAAAACAAAAAACGCCATCCGTTTTTAAGGCGCGATGTACGCTGGCGATACAGTCCTTGAGTTTTTCAATACCATCGCTGTAATGGATGGAATACAAAAAACAAGTGATTAAATCTAAGGGCTCAGCGACCTTGAAATCGCTCATGTCTTGTAAAGAAAACTGAGCTTCAGGGCAGCGTATTTTTGCAATATCGAGCATCGGCTGATTAATATCAAGCCCGTTACTGTGATAACCAAAATCAATAAAGTGGCGTATATGTGGACCCGTGCCGCAGGCTAAATCAAGATGCGTCTGTCCACCGTTACCGAAAATCTGGTGCAGTCTGCGAATGGAGTGGCTTTGCGCGTGATAATCGATATCTGCGCACATTAAATCGTAATAGCCGGAAAGGTCGGTATAGAGTGCGTTAGCAGACATATGGGCCTAATTTTTTGATTGAAATATTTGCGGTGGCGCATAGTAAGCTAATCAATATATTTTGCTAGATAAATATGATTTTCAGCGTGATATGTTTTTAATACATTGCAGCAGTTTGCCTGATGCAGGGCCGGTGCTGGTATGAAGCGCAGCAGTGCAATGCGTTATTTGAATCTGCACTTTATAGGGAGATAGTTGTTAAATGTACGTACCCAATCACTTTAAAGAAGACGATACAGAGAAACTTTATCAGTATATTCGCGATTATAGCTTTGGAATGTTGGTGATCGCTGATGATCAAGGTATCGAAGTCAATCATGTACCTTTTTACTTAAGCGTTGAGGAAGACGGCTCGCTTGGCTCGTTGCAGTGTCACCTGGCACGTAGTAATCGAGTGTGGGAGCGAGTTGAAAACAGCCGTTGTGTTTTGGCGGTTTTTCAGGGGCCAAATGCTTATGTGTCACCCTCCTGGTACCCCACCAAAGCAGACACCGGTCGTGTCGTACCCACTTGGAATTACCTAGCTATACATGTTGAAGGCCATGCACAGGTTATTCAGGATCCGCTATGGCTGAAGGAACACCTGTGTCAGTTAACTCATCAGCACGAAGTAGGGCGAGCAGAACCTTGGGCTGTTGATGATGCACCACAGGAGTACACCGAAGGTTTGATGCGTGGAATTATTGGTATTGAAATTAAGATTGAGAAGTTGACTGGTAAGTTGAAAGCGAGTCAAAACCAACCTGAGTGCAATCAAGCCGGCGTTAAGGCGGGCTTGAAAGATGATAAAACGCCTCACGCCTGTGCGATGTCTGAGTTTATTCGCTCGTAAAGTATGGAGGCTGATGGTTTTCGGCCTCCGCTACGTTCTGCTTTATGAATTAAGGAGTCAAAAATGTTGCAGCCCGTTGTACAGGAAGAAGCCACCGGCTGTGGAATTGCTTCTGTTGCTAATATTGTGGGTAAGACCTATGCAGAAATGAAGGCTATCGCAAACGTTATGGGTATTTATGCGCAAGACACAACGTTGTGGTCAGATACTCGGTATGTCAGACGTATGTTGAGCGCTTTAGGCGTGACAACATCGACTGATGAAATACCTTTTGAGTCATGGGGCGCGCTACCTGACTTGGCATTGCTCTCCATTAAGCATCATCAAAACGACGGTAAGGACTTCTGGCATTGGGTTGTGTTCAAGCGCATTGATGGCCAGGCTGTTGTGCTGGATTCAGCAAGTTACTTGCCCAGTAATATCCGCACGGACTTTAATGAGATGCATCCAAAATGGTTTATCGAGGTTCAGGGCGCATAGCAAAGCTATTGTGACTGTGGAATGGTTATCATCTACAATAAGATGATCATATAGAGGACGTAGATTAATCATGAATACATTAAAAATATTAGCGCTACCCGCTTTGCTCAGTGCATTAACATTGTCTGCCGGTTATGCAGTGGCCGCTGATCAAGTGTTAGCTCAAGAAAAGTCTCAAAGCACTCAGCAAAAGCAAAACGATGGCAATCGATTTATGACAGCTGAAGAGCGTACTGAGCAGCGTGCCAAAATAAGCGCTGCGAAAACCGATGAAGAGCGTGAGCAAATTCGTGTCGAACAACACAAGCGCATGAAAGATCGTGCTAATAATGAGCGCGGCATGCGGGCGAGTGGTTCAGGCCATGGCGCGATGCCGACCTTTGCTGACTTTGATCTAAACAGTGATGGCAAGATCAGCGAAGACGAGTTTATCGAAGCCCGTACAGCACGCATCAGTACTCGCGCTCAGCAAGGTCATCAAATGCAAGGGCTGGCCAATGCGCCTTCATTCGCTGATATTGATAGCAATAGTGATGGTGCAATATCGCCTGAAGAATTCTCGGCACAGCAGTCTTTGCAACGCCAAAAGATGGGGCACTAATAGCCTTTATTTAGGCTTTTTGAGAAGAGTATATGAGCCAAACCACTAGCAATATATTTGCATCTTTACCCAATAAAATAAGTGATGAGCTGTTTGAAACTATTGTCACTGGGAAAAATATAAAGGTAGAACGAATCATCTCTCAAGGTCATTCTTCACCAGCAACAGGTTGGTATGATCAAAGTGAACATGAGTGGGTGATTGTTCTTACAGGTGCCGCGAAAATTGAGTTGGAAAATCAGGCTCCTGTGCATTTGGTGGCGGGAAGTTACTTCAATATTCCTGCACACACCAAACATAAAGTAGCTTGGACAGACCCTGATACACAAACCGTCTGGTTAGCGATTCACTATAGCTAAGTGTGGCATCTGACCTTGAGTTTAAGCCGCGGGTGCTTTGCTGTGCGGCTGAACTTGGCGCTCGATAATCCAGAGTGTCGAATATGAATCTCTAGAGACAACGCGACGCAGCGTGTGTGTAAAGGCTACGTGGCCCTTAATTCCTTTCTACCTGATCCCCAGTGCTTTAGACTTGTCGGCTTAATTCGCTATATCAGCTTAAGGGCACCCATGAATACCACCACAGCGGCATCATCCCAGTTTAGTGGGCGTGATGTATTTGCATTGGGCTTTATGACTTTTGCACTGTTTTTAGGCGCGGGGAATATTATTTTCCCTGCTGAATCAGGTTTAGCTGCAGGCAGCACCGTGTGGCGTGCTGCATTGGGTTTTCTGTTGACGGGCGTGGGTTTGCCGTTGCTGACGGTGGTGGCATTAGCCCGTGTTGGTGGTGGGTTAACCGCTTTGACGCTGCCGTTGGGTAAAGCTGCTGGCACGGTGTTAGCCGTGGCGGTGTATTTGGCGATTGGTCCTTTCTTTGCGACACCGCGTACGGCGGTGGTCTCCTATGAGATTGGTGTGGTGCCTTTTTTTGGTAGCAGCAGTCTGGGTTTATTACTCTATTCAACGGCGTACTTTGCCTTAGTTCTGTATTTAGCTATTACGCCCAATAAAATTATTGATCGCATTGGTACGCTGATCACGCCTGTTTTATTGGTGGCGTTAGTGGTGTTAGGCGGTGCTGCATTTCTGATGCCTGCTGGCGCGGTTGGCCAAGCAGTGGCGATCTATCAGCAGCAAGCTTTCTTACAGGGCTTTTTACAGGGTTATCTGACCATGGATGCGCTGGGTGCGCTGGCCTTTGGCGTGGTGATTGCCAGTGCGCTACGCAGTAAGGGTGTGCAGTCTGAGCGGTTAGTCACGCGCTATTCGATTTATGCAGGCTTGATTGCAGCAGTGGGTTTATCAGCAGTCTATTTATCACTCTTTTATTTAGGTGCTACCAGCCAGGGTATTGCCAGCGAAGCGCAAAACGGCGGTCAGGTTTTAGCGCTGTATGTGCAGCATGCATTTGGCCCTATGGGTAATGTGTTGCTGGCGCTGGTGATTGCTTTAGCCTGTTTAACCACGGCAGTGGGTTTGCTGGTGGCCTGTGGTGAGTTTTTTAGCGGACTGCTCAATATCACTTATAAATATGTGGTGATCTTTTTTGTACTGTTCAGCTGGTTGGTGTCTAACCAAGGCTTAGAGCAACTGATTAAAGTGTCGATACCCGTGCTGACAGGTTTGTATCCGTTGGCGATTGTGCTGGTGGTCTTGAGTTTGCTCAATCGTTGCTGGAACTCAAGTGCGCTGATATTTCGCGGTACCATGCTGGTGACTTTAGTGTTTGGTCTAGTGGATGGCTTGGCTGCGGCTGGGTTTTCCGCTTGGATACCAGAGTTTTTTAGTCGTTTACCTTTAGCACAGCAGCAAATGGGCTGGCTGCTACCCAGTAGTGTGGTGGTCTTGGTTTTATTTGTGGTGGATCGTTACCTCGCGCGCAAACAAACCCCAGCAGTTCAGTCTTAAAAGGGTTTGTGCAGTGCGCGCGAGTATATTGCGTTCTTGTAGGTACAGGCCATGCCATCTATAGCGCTGGGTCTGTACGCACTAGTGCATTGCAGGCGCTTAGGTATCACTTGCCCGTGGTAGGTTTTTAAAGGCCCCTATAGCGCGCAAGCGGCTGGTTGATAAATCCACAATAGGTTTGGGGTAGTCTTCGGTGCCAAATAACCCGCTGAGCAATTTGGGTTGATGAATCTCTTTAGCGCTCAGGTGTTTAAGCTCAGGAACCCAGCGGCGAATAAAATCGCCATTGGGATCAAACTTTTTCGATTGGCTAACGGGATTAAACACGCGAAAGTAGGGTACTGAATCTGTTCCAGTTGAAGCGCTCCACTGCCAGCCACCGTTATTCGCCGCTAAGCAGCCATCAACCAAGTGCTGCATAAAAAAGCGTTCGCCTTCGCGCCAATCAATCAATAAATTTTTGGTTAGAAACATCGCCACAATCATGCGCAAGCGGTTGTGCATCCAGCCGGTGGCTAAGAGCTGGCGCATGGCAGCATCAATAATAGGAAAACCGGTACGGCCTTGTTGCCACGCCAGTAAATCTTTGGGCGCATTACGCCAGGCTAAGGCTTCAGTTTCTGGCTTAAAGGCGCGGTGACGCGACACTTTTGGATAGCCAACTAAAATATGGGTATAAAACTCACGCCACAGCAGTTCGTTAATCCAAGTGATAACACCTTGCTTACCTGAATCAAACTCGCCGCGGTTGGCTGCTAGCGCTGCGTGCAGGCATTGACGGACTGATATCACCCCAGCCACTAGATAGGCTGACAACTGGCTGGTACCGGGCTTAGCAGGGAAGTCGCGCTGATCTAAATAATCATCAATGGTTTCGGCAGCAAATGCGCTTAAGCGTTGTTGTGCAGACTGTTCGCCAGCAGGCCAGAGTGCTTGTTGCTCCGCGTCGATTGCTGGAAAGCCAGCAATATGGTCTGGTATGGCATCGCTGGTTATCGCAAGTGCTGTTTGCGCTTGAGGCGTTGCAACACGCTCGGGTACATAGTCGTATAAATGTCGGTAGCAGACTTTTTTAAACTGGCTAAACACTTTGAAGTAAGTACCCGTTTGCGTCAGTACGCTACCGGGTTTAAATAGCACTTGATCAAGGTGACTGTGAAATAAAACACCTTGATCCACTAGCTCTGTACCTACAGCGATATCACGCTGGCTTTCATGGATGCCGTATTCTGTATTAACGTGCACAGCGCTGATATCCAGTTCCTGACACAGCTGGGTTAATACTTCAGGTGCTTGCTGCCACTGCTCAGCAGAGCGAATCAGTAAAGGCACATTAAGCATCGCTAAGCTGTGCTGCAGTTCACGTAAATTACGTAACCAAAAATCCATCTTGCACGCTGCATCATCATGTTCTTGCCATTGCGCAGGGCTGAGCAAAACAACAGCAATAGTCGGGCCTGCTTGTAATGCGGCGTGCAGCGCAGTGTTGTCATGAATGCGAAGATCGTTGCGAAACCAAATAAGTTGCTGCATGCAGGCGTCCTGGGTGGTTATGGATAATATTGAGCTATTAAAAAACTGCAGTGATCTAGGTAAAGGGTTGCTGTTTTAAGGTTAGTTATCACTGCTTTTTATCGTACAGAGTTGAATGGCTAGTGCTAATTCACGCCTTATACAATCGTATGCTGTTAAGGCGTGAGTGAGAATTTTGATTCGGCACTGACTGATTTATATGGCATTACGCAGGCTGAGATTTTCAGGGTGCGGCTGCAGATACACTTGCCCAGCAATATAAGGGTCAGGGTGGCGATTGAAATGGTGCTTAAGCAATGTCAAAGGCACAATCAAGGGTACGATACTGTCGCGATACTGAGTAATTAATGCTTGAAGTTCGCGTTTTTCATCAGCATCCAGTGAGTCCTTTATATAGCCGCTGATATGTTGCAGCACATTGGTATGTGTACCGCGGTTGGCGATTTTTTTCAGAGCGGACATAAATAGGCTGAAATAGTTTTCTGCTAGAATATCGAGTTGCTCTTGCTGACTGCTAGCCAGCATGCGACCTAGAGCGCTACAGTCGGATGGACTGTTGGCCATCAACTGGTATTTATAGCGCGCATGAAACTCATAGAGTTTTTTCAGGGTCAGGCCACTGCTTAGCAGTTCACGCCATTGCGCGTAAGCAAACACACGAGTGATAAAGTTTTCCCGCAGCACAGGGTCATTCAGGCGACCATCTTCTTCCACCGGTAGGTTGGGTTGCGCTTGCATCAATGCCGCAGCAAATAAGCCGACACCACCATGCTCAGCTGTGTGACCACTGTCTTGATAAACCTTAACCCGCTGCATGCCGCAAGATGGCGATTTCTGCATCAAAATATAACCGCAGATATCGGTCAATTCGGCTGCTTTACGTTGACCGTATTCGGTTAAGGCAGCGCTGACATCCATAGAGGGATTGACTGTGCCTACTGCGCGCGGTTGTTGTGTATTACCCACTAAGCGGATCGGCTCACGCGGTGTGCCCAAGCCAATAGCTTGTTCTGGGCAGAGTGGGACATAGTCGAAATACTGGCTCAGGACATCTTTGCACAGATGCGATTGCTTATGGCCACCATTGAAGCGCACCGGTGCACCGAGCAAACATGAGCTGATGCCCACTTTGATTAATGTGTTTGCAGTCGTCATGGCTTAGCTTTACCGGTTGCAGAATAGTCGTATAAGAATATAGTGAAAGCTGTACAAGTCAAATATTCTGTATAGGTTGTGTCTAAGTCTTAGCTTGAATTGGTGTAAGTCGTGATGGGGGAGGGTTTGAGTTAGCGCGGAGGGAGTACGCAAGGATTGAGTTGCCACGGGGTTTGGCAAGTCAATAAAATATCAGCTCTACGCTTGAATGAAACATAGAGCTGATGTCTACAACCTAGCCGTAATTACTCAGGCTTAGTTGCTTCGTGCAGCTTAGCTTTGGCTGCATCGATTGCGTCTTTGCTGTCATCTTTGATGTTTTCAGCGGCTTCTTTAGCGTTGTCTTTTGCTTCTTTAAGGCTTTCTTTCGCGTCTTCAACTGCTTCAGCTAAATCATCTTTAGCTTCTTGAGTTGCTTCAGCAGCTGAATCAGCGGCTTCGTCAGCTGCGTTTTGAGCGCTTTCAACAGCATCTTCTGCTGCGTCTACAGCTTGAGCTGCAGCATCATTAGCGGCTTCAATCACTTCTTCGCTGGTCGGTGCTTCATCAGCCATTTGTTCAGCTTTTTGCTCAGCTGCTGCTTTAGTTTCTTGAGCGGCTTCTTGTACAGATTGACTTGCGTCAGATAAAGATTCTTTAGCAGCATCCAACTTGTCTTGTGGTTCGCTATCACAAGCAGTTAAACCCAATGTAGCAGCAAGCAACAGGGCAGTAACGAAAGGTTTTTGCATAATTGATCTCCATTTTAGTATTCGGTGCAGTTGTATTTATAAGTAAATACTAGTTGCATTATTGCACATTGAGAACGCTATGGCGTAAGTCATATGCATGTAGGCTATGACTCCGTAATGCCTTGATAGTTCAGTGCTTTTAGAGCGGTTAGGCAATATTTGTTCTGTAGTGCAAGTCGGCTGAAACAGTACTTTATCTAGTGTTGTAGAGCTAAATATTCTTCTTGTGCTGACCACTCTTAAGAGTGGTCGTTCTGTGTTGAAACGGGGGGCAGCAGTTGTTTTTTGATGAATGAACCCCATATTCACTACATCGCCAGCCCAGAGTGGCTTATTTAAGTGGATATGGAGTTAATACAGATGGCTGTTGAAGCACAAAAAGAAACATTAGGTTTTCAGACTGAAGTCAAACAACTGCTGCATTTGATGATTCACTCATTGTATTCAAATAAAGAGATTTTTCTGCGTGAATTGATTTCAAACGCCTCGGATGCTGCAGATAAGCTGCGTTTTGAAGCGCTATCTGCACCCGAGTTGCTTGAGGGTGATTCTGAGCTGAAAATTCAAATCAGCTTTGATAAAGAAGCCAATACGCTCACCATCGAAGATAATGCGATTGGTATGAGCCGTGATGATGTGATCAGCCATTTGGGTACGATTGCTAAATCAGGCACGGCTGAGTTCTTTAAGAACCTCTCCGGTGATGCTAAAAAAGATTCACAGCTGATTGGTCAGTTTGGTGTGGGTTTCTATTCTGCATTTATTGTTGCCGATAAAGTTGAAGTCTTTACCCGTCGCGCTGGCTTAGCTGCCTCAGAAGGTGTGCTCTGGAGTTCAGAAGGTGAAGGCGAGTTTGACTTGTCGAACATCGAGAAAGCTGAGCGCGGTAGCCGTATTGTTCTGCACTTGAAAGCGGCAGAAAGTGAATTTGCTGATGGTTTCCGTTTACGTAACGTGATCAAGAAATATTCTGACCATGTAGCTTTGCCGATTGAGCTGCCTAAAGAAGCTTCAGGTGACGAAGCCGATGCACCGGTAAATACTGAGTGGGAAGTGGTCAACCGTGCCAGTGCGCTGTGGACACGTCCGCGTACTGATATTAAAGATGAAGAATATCAAGAGTTTTATAAGCACGTATCACATGACTTTGAAGATGCACTGAGCTGGAGCCACAACAAAGTTGAAGGCAAGCTTGAGTACACTTCACTGTTGTATGTGCCGACTCGTGCGCCGTTTGACTTGTATCAGCGCGAAGCACCACGTGGCTTAAAGCTGTATGTGCAGCGCGTATTTATTATGGATCAGGCGGATGAGTTTTTACCGCTCTATCTGCGTTTTGTAAAAGGTATTGTTGATTCCAACGATCTATCACTCAACGTTTCACGTGAGATTTTGCAGAAAGATCCAGTCATCGAAAGCATGAAATCTGCATTGACTAAACGTGTGCTGGATATGCTGACAAAAATGGCAAAAAATAGCCCAGAAGATTATGCGAAATTCTGGAGCGCTTTTGGTCAGGTTCTCAAAGAAGGCCCAGCTGAAGATTTCTCTAACAAAGAGAAAGTGGCTGCTTTATTACGTTTTGCTTCAACGCACAGCGGTAACGACGAGCAAACGGTTGGCTTAGGCGACTATATTGCTCGTATGACTGAAGGCCAAGACAAAGTCTACTTCTTGACCGGCGACAGCTACGCACAAGTTAAAAACAGTCCGCACCTGGAAGTGTTCCGCAAGAAAGGTATCGAAGTTCTGTTGCTGACCGACCGTATTGATGAGTGGTTGATGAGCTATGTGACTGAATTTGACGGTAAGACCTTTGTTGATGTGGCACGTGGTGATTTAGATTTAGGCGCACTGGATACTGAAGAAGACAAGCAGTCGCAAGATGAAGTGGCTAAGAGTAAAGAAGCTTTAGTGACTCGTTTGAAAACAGCGCTGGGTGATCAAGTGGCGGATGTGCGTGTTTCACATCGCCTCACTGATTCGCCGGCTATTTTAGCGATTGGTGAGCAGGACCTAGGTTTGCAAATGCGTCAGATTCTAGAAGCCAGTGGTCAGAAAGTACCAGAGTCCAAACCCATCTTTGAGATTAACCCAGCGCACAGCTTGGTTGAAAAATTAGATGCTGAGACGGATGATGAGCGCTTTGCTGACTTATCGCTGATTCTGTTTGATCAGGCTGCTTTGGCCGCCGGTGATAGCTTAAAAGACCCTGCAGCTTATGTGCAGCGTTTGAATAAGTTGCTGGTTGAATTAAGCAGCTAAGTTTATAGCGTTCCACAAAAAACCGCGATTGATTGAACTGACCCCCTTTTATTGGACAGGTTAGTAATCAAGCGGCCAAGGCCTGAGTTCGATATTGTATCGGGCTCAGGCCTTTTAATTTGAGCTTAATGCGCTCGTGATTATAATAATGGATATATTC
>JAVETP010000065.1:0-15758 GCA_034006005.1 Pseudomonas sp. | reverse complement strand
AACTACCAAGAGCAGCACAGCCAACAACTGCAGCTGACCAGTTTATTAGCCTATATCCAGCAGTTAGCTCTGACCGTGAGTTTGGGTTGCCTGATCTGGGCGGGTATTCCTCTGGTTTCAGCTGAACTGATTACGGTGCCTTGGATGCTGGCGGCTACATTGGCACTACTGGGTATTCACGAAGCTTTAATACCGCTGGCTGGCAGTTTTATTGGCCTAGGACAAAGCCAAGCGGCACGTGATCGAATTAACCAACTGATGCAATTACATGAGCAGCAGACTGAAGCGGTGGTAGACATTGATAAGCCACGGCCCAGCGCACCCTTCCATTTACAAACTCAGAAGCTCAGCGCGCGTATTCCTGGCGCTTTAAATGGTCCTGAAGCAATTAATATTGATCTGCACAGCGGCCAAGTACTATTGATTACCGGCGCCTCAGGCATCGGTAAAACCACGCTGCTGAAAGTACTGGCCAATGCTCTGCAACCTATCAGTGGTAACTATCTAATCAACCAGCGCCCGGCAGAGCAATGGCAGCTGGATGAATGCATTGGCTATCTGCCGCAGCAGTTGGATATTTTCGATAGCAGCTTAGCCAGCAACTTACGTCTAGCTGACCCTGAAGCAAGCGATGAGCAGTTGTGGAAAGTTTTAGCTGATGTTGCCTTAGCTGACTGGGCACGCGAGCAAAACGGTTTAGAGACAGCACTGGGTGAATACGGTGCACAAATCTCCGGTGGTCAGGCACGACGTGTCGCCTTAGCCCGCTTGCTATTGGCACAACGCCCTATCCTGCTGGTGGATGAGCCCTTTGCTGGACTCGACAGTGCGAGTAGCTATCAAGTCCTCTCGGCCTTACGTCAGCGCCAAGCCGATGGTTTACTAATCATTGTCAGTCACCATGAAATGGATATTCCTGACGCCCAACACTTACATCTCTCATAAGCTCAAGCTGGCGCGTTCTTAATTCTAGAGCGCGCTTAAAACAGATCTGACTGCTCTGGCTGATCAGGTGTTTGTACAGCTTCTTGCAGTGCCGCCTCTTTAGCTTTTAATACGCGTACTTTGCGCTGTTGACATAAGCGTACAACATGACGTTTATCGGCATGACTTAACTTAAGCCAATGCAAGCGTTCATCACGCGATCGAAGGCAGCCCTTACAATAGCCTTTATTATTCGCTTCACAGACTCCGATGCACGGGCTGGGGATTTCAAAAAACTCAAGCTGCTGCATAAAAACGGCCTTTAATCGACAGGTTCACAATAAATTTTTAGCCGCTGACTTGGCTATTTGGTTACTTTTTAAACGACTTAACTTTACTTGCTAAATAGCGCCTTGAAATTGAAAACACAAGCGATATATATTTTTAAAACACTTGATTTCCCGCAAGCACAAGCACTACGCGGCATAAGGCCATCGTGTTTAAAAAACCAATTGAATGACAGATTTTGATAGGTTGCTCTTCGCGCCTCAATACCCTATATTGCGTCTCGCGCTGACCAAAACCACTATATAGTGTGTTTTCAGTCGCAAGACCGCACTACAACAGTACTCGCAAATATTCAACCCTAATTTACGTGAAAATCTTAAGGATCTCATTATGACAGACTTTAACGCCATTAAAGTAACCAAGCGCGATGGTCGCCAAGAGCCGATCGAATTGGACAAAATTCATCGCGTTCTTGATTGGGCTGCAATGGGTTTAAAGAATGTCTCAGTATCGCAGGTTGAGCTTAAATCGCACATCCAGTTTTACAATGGGATCCGCACTAAAGATATCCACGAAACCATTATTAAAGCAGCAGCCGACTTAATCTCTGAAGACACTCCAGACTATCAATATCTAGCTGCGCGCTTAGCAATTTTCCACTTACGTAAAATTGCTTATGGTGAGTTTGAGCCTCCGCACTTGTTTGACCACGTCACTAAGCAAACTCAAGCAGAGCGTTACGACAGCCATATTCTACGTGACTACGATAGAGCTGAATTTGATGAACTCGACGAGTACATCGATCACGGCCGCGATATGTCGTTTTCGTATGCGGCAGTTAAACAGCTTGAAGGTAAGTACTTAGTACAAAACCGCGTCACTAAAGAAGTCTACGAAAGCCCGCAGATGCTCTACATCTTAATTGGTATGTGCCTGTTTGCTGACTACCCAAAAGACACACGCTTGGATTACGTTAAGCGCTTCTACGACGCGATCTCACTGTTTAAGATTTCTCTACCCACGCCTATTATGGCGGGTGTACGTACGCCTTCACGTCAGTTCAGCTCATGCGTACTGATTGAGTGTGGTGACAGCCTCGACTCTATTAGCGCAACCACTTCAGCGATTGTTAAATATGTTTCGTTGCGTGCGGGTATCGGTATTAACGCCGGTCGTATCCGTGCAGTCGGCAGCCCCATTCGTGGTGGTGAAGCACAGCACACCGGTTGCATACCCTTCTTCAAACTCTTCCAAGCGGCGGTTAAATCCTGCTCGCAAGGTGGTGTCCGTGGCGGCGCAGCAACACTGTTCTACCCGATGTGGCACTTAGAAGTTGAATCACTGCTGGTCCTGAAAAACAACCGCGGCGTTGAAGAAAACCGCGTGCGTCACATGGACTACGGTGTACAGCTGAATAAGCTGATGTATCAGCGCCTGATTCAAGGCGGTAAGATCACTTTATTCTCACCGCATGAAGTACCGGGTCTATACGAAGCATTTTTTGCTGACCAAGTTGAATTCGAGCGTCTGTATGTGAAGTACGAGCAAGATGAGAACATCCGCAAGCGCAGCATGCCTGCAGTTGAGTTGTTCTCACTGATGATGCAAGAGCGTGCCAGCACCGGTCGTATTTATATTCAGAACGTTGACCACTGTAATACCCACAGTCCGTTTGATCCAAAAGTTGCGCCGATTCGTCAGTCCAACTTGTGCTTAGAAATCGCACTGCCGACCAGTCCGCTGGAAAACATCAATGAGACTGATAAAGAGATCGCCTTGTGCACCTTGTCAGCCTTTAACTTGGGCGCGATTGATAGCCTCGATGAGCTGGAAGACTTAGCTGATCTAGCCGTACGTGCACTGGATTCACTGCTGACTTACCAAGACTACCCGCTGGAAGCTGCGCGCAACGCAACGATGAAGCGCCGTACTCTGGGTGTGGGCGTGATTAACTTTGCTTACTACTTAGCTAAAAACGGTTTGAAATACTCTGATGGTTCAGCTAATGCCCTGACCCACCGCACTTTTGAAGCCATGCAGTACTATCTACTGAAAGCATCAAATAACCTCTCGAAAGAGTTTGGTCCGTGCACCGCATTTGATGAAACCACCTATGCGCAAGGTATCTTACCGATTGATACCTATAAGAAAGACTTGGATGTGATCTGCAGTGAGCCACTGCATTTAGACTGGGAAACGCTGCGTGCGGATATCGTCAAACACGGTCTGCGTAACTCAACTCTGTCTTCATTGATGCCTTCAGAGACTTCAAGCCAGATCTCCAACGCCACCAACGGTATTGAGCCGCCACGTGGTCTAGTCACGATCAAACAATCAAAAGACGGCATTCTGAAACAAGTGGTGCCGGGTTATGACGAACTGAAAGACAAATACGAGTTGCTCTGGAGCATGCCCAATAACGAAGGTTACTTACACCTCGTAGGCATTATGCAGAAATTCGTTGACCAAGCTATTTCAGCTAACACCAACTACGATCCACAGCGTTTTGAAGGTGGCCGTGTACCGATGCAGCAATTGTTAAAAGACTTGCTGACTGCGTACAAATTTGGTCTAAAAACGCTGTACTACCAAAATACTCGCGACGGTGCTGATGATAGCCAAAGCGATATGGAAGATGATTGCGCTGGTGGCGCTTGCAAGATTTAAGGGTGAATGATTATGAAATACAGTACTTTCTCACTTATTGATAACGATCAGCTCAAAGAACCGATGTTCTTTGGGCAGTCGGTGAACGTCGCGCGTTACGACCAACAGAAATATCCTATTTTTGAAAAGTTGATTGAAAAACAATTGTCGTTTTTCTGGCGCCCTGAAGAAGTGGATGTGTCGCAAGATCGTACCGATTACCGTAATCTGCCCGATCACGAAAAGCATATTTTCATCAGCAACCTCAAATACCAAACGCTGCTCGATTCCATTCAAGGCCGCAGCCCTAACGTTGCGTTCTTGCCTTTGGTGTCGATCCCAGAGCTAGAAACTTGGATTGAAACCTGGTCATTCTCGGAAACGATTCACTCGCGTTCATACACGCATATTATTCGTAATATCGTCAATGATCCGGCGGTGGTGTTTGACGACATTATGCGCAACCAGCACATCATTGAGCGTGCCGGTGATATCTCTAAGTACTACGATGAATTGATCCATTACAGCATGCTTTACAACAAGTGCGGTCCTGGTACGCACACGCTGAATGGTAAAACTCACGAAGTCAGCTTGTTTGAACTCAAGCGTAAGCTGTACCTGTGCATGATGAGCGTGAACGTACTGGAAGCCATTCGTTTCTATGTCAGTTTTGCCTGCTCGTTTGCCTTTGCTGAACGTCGCCTGATGGAAGGTAACGCAAAAATTATTCGTCTGATTGCTCGTGATGAAGCTCTGCACCTCACCGGTACACAGCACATCATCAATATTATGCAAGACGGCAAAGACGATCCAGAAATGGCTGAAGTGGCGCGTTCATGCCATCAAGAAAGCGTTGAGATCTTTAGACACGCCGCTGAGCAAGAAAAAGAATGGGCTCGCTACCTATTCCAAGACGGCTCAATGATTGGTCTAAACTTAGGCATTCTGAATCAGTATATTGAGTACATTACTAACTTACGTATGCATGCTG
Organism: Pseudomonas sp.; assembly: GCA_034006005.1. Lineage (GTDB taxonomy): Bacteria > Pseudomonadota > Gammaproteobacteria > Pseudomonadales > Pseudomonadaceae > Denitrificimonas. Next base: position 10,909 of record JAVETP010000065.1, on the reverse strand, counting down.
TCGGCCTTGAGCCCATCTTCAGTAATGCATCGCATAACCCAATCCCATGGATTAATGCGTGGTTAGTGTCAGATAACGTACAGGTCGCACCACAAGAAGTTGAGGTCAGCTCGTACCTTGTCGGACAAATCAACTCAGCTGTGTCTGCTGAGGACCTTGGCGATTTCGAGCTTTAAGTGAAAAATCCTGTGCAAGTCATCACTGAAGATCTAATCTTTCAGTTAGATGAATCAGAAACGCTACTTGAAGGCCTAGAGCGTACAGGCCATCAAGTTGAATACCAGTGCCGTAGCGGTTACTGCGGCGCTTGCCGCGTGACCCTGCGCGCAGGTAGCGTGCACTACCCAAACACCCCTCTGGCCTATCTGCGCCAAGACGAAATCCTCCCCTGCTGTTGCCATGCCGTAGAGCCGCTGGTGGTGAAGGTTCATCTGAAGAGTAAGTACAGCGCTTGATTTGCAGCGCTGTTGGCTTGCTTAGCAGTAGAGGTATAACTCTGAACCACCTTTACTGCTTTATATATGACTTATAAACACCCTGAACTCATTAGTAATATTATTTCACCTTAACCCCAAAAGCATCAAAGACAATGATGCATATATTTGTCTTGATTCAGTAGTCAATGCATCTTACTATTTATTATGCATCATTCCACGCGAGGCAAAAAATATGGAGCTTCAACATATTGCAGATGTAAGTGCAGGCTATCCGTTTCGTGGAAAAATACCTGAAGTCGTAGATAGCTCGGTGATTGCCATACAAATGAAAGATATTTCACCAGATGCGCATATTATTTGGAATACCTGCACCCCAACAAAGCTTACAGGTAAGCGTGAGCCCGGCTATTTATTACCCAGTGATATTCTCGTTGCTGCTCGTGGAAACCGAAATTATGCAGTGCAGGTGGGTGAAGTTATGCATGTTGACTGCCATCAAGCAGTCGCTGCACCGCACTTTTTCGTGGTGCGCATTAAGCAGAATAATGTATTACCAGAATTTTTAGCTTGGTTACTTAATCAAGCTCCTAGCCAACGTTACTTTGAGCAAAATGCTGAAGGCAGTATGGCGAAAAGTATTCGCCGTAGCGTGCTCGACAGTACCCCAATCGTTATCCCCAGCCTGTCAAAACAGCGCACCATTGCCGCCATAGCCAACACGCTATCCGCAGAGAAAACACTACTGCAAGATTTAATAATCAATGGCGAACGCATGATGCATACCCTTGCCACTGATTTATTCACCAGCAAGGAAGTTGAATTATGAACGAACAACATCACTCATTTGAGCAGCATAAACAAATCGATGAAACCGGCATGGAGTACTGGTCAGCTAGAGCGCTGTCTAAGTTGCTGGGATATTCAGAGTACCGCCATTTTAAGCCCGTACTAAACAAGGCTAAAGAAGCTAGCAACAGCAGCGGACAAGAAGCTGAAAACCATTTCGAGGACATCCTCGCAATGGTTCAAATAGGCTCGGGCGCGCAACGTGAGCTACCTGACGTTAAACTCTCCCGCTACGCCTGCTACCTTGTAGTACAGAACGGTGATCCATCTAAACCCGTTATTGCAGCAGGTCAAACTTATTTTGCCGTACAGACGCGCCGCCAAGAATTGGCCGATGACGCAAACTTCCAGCAGCTAAAAGAAGATCAAAAACGCTTGTTTCTGCGTAATGAACTTAAAGAACATAATAAACAGCTGGTAGAAACCGCTCAGCAAGCCGGAGTAACGACTGGCTTAGATTTCGCCATTTTCCAAAATCATGGCTACAAAGGCTTATATGGTGGCCTCGACTCCAAAGCGATTCATGCGCATAAAGGTTTAAAGAAAAGCCAAAAGATTCTCGATCATATGGGTTCAACCGAAATGGCCGCTAACTTATTCCGTGCCACGCAAACTGAAGAAAAACTGCGCCGCGATAACGTCCAAGATAAGCAGCAGGCCAACCAGACCCATTTTGATGTGGGCAATAAAGTCCGGCAGACCATCGAAGAACTTGGCGGCACCATGCCAGAACACTTGCCCACGCCCGAACAAAGCATTCAGAAATTAGCCTCAGCCGCGAAAAAGCTGAACCCCACTATTGATAAGGACTAACCCGTGAACGACAAAGTCAGCCAAGACAATATCAACAAAGCCTTATGGAGCGCCTGCGATACCTTCCGTGGCACTATCAGCGCTGATACGTATAAAGACTTTATCCTGACCATGCTGTTTTTAAAATACATCTCAGATGTATGGCAGGATCACTACGAAAGCTATAAAGAAGAATATGGCGACGAGCCAGAACTGCTTGAAGAAATGATGAAAACCGAACGCTTTGTGCTACCTAAAGGTTCCAGTTTTTATACGCTGTATGAGCGTCGACATGAACCCGGTAACGGTGAACGCATCGACCAAGCCTTGCACGCCCTTGAGGAAGCCAACGGCACTAAACTTAAAGATGCTGGCAAAAGCGTGTTCCAAGACATCAGCTTTAATACCGATCGCCTTGGTGAAGAAAAGCAAAAAAACACCATCTTGCGTGATCTATTAGAAGACTTTGCCAAGCCCGAACTCAACCTCAAGCCCAGCCGCGTTGGCAGCTTGGATGTGATCGGTAACGCCTATGAATACCTAATCAAAAACTTTGCCGCCAGTGGTGGGCAAAAAGCCGGTGAGTTTTATACCCCTCCAGAAGTATCCGAACTGATCGCCACCCTACTCGACCCACAACCGGGCGATAGCATTTGCGACCCGGCCTGTGGCTCCGCTTCATTACTGATGAAATGTGCAGCAAAAATCGTTGGTAACCACAACAGCAGAAACTATGCGTTATACGGCCAGGAAGCGATCGGCTCAACCTGGTCGCTGGCAAAAATGAATATGTTTCTGCACGGTGAAGACAACCACAAAATCGAATGGGGCGATACCATCCGTAACCCCAAGCTGCTCGATAAAAACGGTGACTTAATGCTGTTTGATATCGTGACCGCTAACCCACCATTCTCATTGGATAAATGGGGCCATGGTGATGCAGAAAATGATAGCTTTGGCCGTTTTAAGCGTGGCGTTCCACCACGAACCAAAGGCGACTATGCCTTTGTGTTGCATATGATCGAAACCCTCAAGCCCGGCTCCTCATCCAAGCTGGGCGGACGTATGGGCGTAGTGGTTCCGCACGGCGTGTTATTCCGTGGTTCCAGTGAAGGCCGTATTCGTCAGCAACTGATTGAAGAAAACCTGCTCGATACGGTAATTGGCCTACCGGAGAAGCTGTTCTACGGCACCGGCATCCCAGCGGCGATTTTGTTGTTCAAAAAGAAAAAAGACGATAACAAGGTTTTATTTATCGATGCCAGCCGCGAGTTTAAATCCGGTAAAAACCAAAACCTGCTGAGCGATGAGAATATTGCAAAAATCGTTGCGACTTATCAAGCACGCACCAATGTCGATAAATACGCATACCTTGCCAGCCTCGAAGAAATCAAAGAAAACGACTACAACCTCAATATCCCCCGCTACGTCGACACCTTTGAAGAAGAGGAAGAAATCGACCTGATGGCCGTACGTGCTGAGCGTGAGCAGTTAAAAGTGCAGCTGCTTGAGTTAGAAAAAGAAATGGCCGGCTACTTAAGTGAGCTGGGTTATGAATAAGCTATTTAATGTGCTCGACCAGCTCAAAACTAAACTCGATTCATTTCGGCCTTTACCGCCAGCCGTCGTCAGTAATCTGCACGAATCGCTGGTGCTGCAATGGACCTACCACAGCAACGCCATCGAAGGTAATACGCTTACGCTGAAAGAAACCAAAGTCGCCCTAGAAGGCATCACCATTGGTGGCAAAACCTTGCGTGAGCACTTTGAAGTGATTAACCACCGTGAAGCGATTTTGATGGTGGAAGATCTAGTCAGCCAAAACGAACCGCTCAGTGAATGGCAGATTAAAGCCTTGCATCAACTGGTGTTAAAAAACATTGACGCCGATAACGCTGGCACCTATCGCACTATTAACGTACTGATTTCCGGCGCAACACACACGCCACCGCAAGCCCTGCAAGTACCACAGCAGATGCAGGACTTTATCAACTGGTATCAGCACAAAGCACATAGGCTACACCCCATTGAACGCGCCGCTCGTGTGCATGGTGAGTTTGTGAAGATTCATCCCTTTGTCGATGGCAACGGTCGCACAGCGCGTTTATTGATGAACTTAGAACTGATGAAAGCCGGTTTCCCAGCAACGCTTATTCAAGTAGAACAACGCCTCGCCTACTACGAAGCGCTCGACCATGCGCACTGTACAGAAGACTATCAAACCTTTATCGAGCTACTTGCACAAAGCAGCGTGCAAAGCTTTAAACCCTATTGGTGGGCATTGGGAGCAGACACCGAAATGGCTAAGTATTTGGAGGTACTGGGATATGGCGCGTAACTTAGATCCTGAGAGTATCCCATTAAACTGGAAATACGATTTGCTAGATAAACTTGCTGAGCGCTGCAGTGGCCATACACCAAGTAAGTCGTTTCCCGAATACTGGGATGGCGGTATTAAATGGATTTCTCTGTCCGACAGTAAGAGATTAGATAAAGGCTATGTATATGAGACAGAAAAAGAAATATCAGAAGAAGGCATAAAAAACAGTTCTGCAGTACTTCATCCCGCTGAAACTGTTGTTATGTCAAGAGATGCTGGCATAGGTAAAAGCGGTGTTATGGCTTCCCCTATGGCTGTTAGTCAGCACTTTATTGCATGGCGATGTGACAACAAGCAGAAACTTCATAGCTGGTTTTTATACAACTGGCTGCAAATGCACCAAAAAGAGTTTGAACGACAAGCTGTAGGCTCGACAATTAAAACTATTGGTTTACCTTATTTCAAAAAACTAAAAATAGCTGTACCGCCTTTTCCTGAACAAAAGAAAATCGCCCAAATCCTCGCCACTTGGGACAAAGCTATAACCACAACCGAACAACTGCTCGTGACCAGCCAGCAGCAGAAAAAAGCCCTAATGCAACAGCTCCTTACCGGAAAAAAACGTTTATTAGATGAAAATGGAGTTAGGTTTGATGGAGAGTGGAAATACTTAACCTTCGGCGAAGCATTTAAAGTAGCAAACAAAAAAACATCACAGGTTAAATCTTCTGATTTTTTAGATGCAGGCTCAACCCCTATAGTAGATCAGAGCCAAAAACTAATCGCAGGCTACTGTAACGTTGAAGACGCCTACTCTGATATACCCGTAATCGTGTTCGGCGATCATACGAGATGCATCAAATGGGTTGATTTTGTATTCTGTCCTGGAGCAGACGGAACTCAAGTTTTAAAAACCCGTGATCATATTGATGGAAAGTTTGGTTACTACTTACTGTGTAACACAGACATTCCAAATCTTGGTTATAGCAGGCACATGCGTGAACTAAAAGAAAAGGAGTTTAAAATCCCATTAAACCCTAAAGAACAACAAAAAATTGTTCTTGTGCTTTCTGCAGCTGACCGAGAAATTAATGCATTACAGCAAAAGCTCACTCATCTAAACCAAGAGAAAAAAGCTCTGATGCAGCAGCTTCTTACAGGCAAGCGACGAGTGCAAGTTAACTAAACAAGGAGTTATATATGAAACTTGGTTTTTTCTTTGGTGCCGGTGCAGAAATAGGGTATGGATTACCGAGCGGGGGGCAGTTTGCAATTGATCTATTTCGACAAGACCCAAGCCCTTACCGCGCAGAGTTTCGACAGCAGCTCAACTCTGTCGATGTTATGTCATCATATGCTACTGATTGGTTACCACAAGGATTCCGAGATAAGCGTATCCACGCCTTCGGAAGAAATGAATTTACAAGCTTGATTGAGTCTTCTATCGAATACCGAAGATCCGAGATTGTCCGACGCTTAAATCAATTTGACTCTGAATGTGACTCAGCTATGCAGTCTTTAGGGCTCACAAGAGAGCTACTTGAGAAGCGCTTCTCAGAGTCAACAGGACACTCCATTGGCGACAGGCTTTACACTCACGCTATACGCTTAAATGAGCTACTGGCAAAAGATGTAAATTTGTTCGGCTCAAACTACTATTCAGCAATGTTAGACACAATTAAGGAATGCCAAGATAGTGATGATTTAAAGCGCTATGTTACTGCATTTCTACAGCTACTTATTGGTGCTCATGGACAGGATCTTGTTCGTAAATTAAATCAAGAGCTATTTGAAGAGGCTCCTGATGATTTACCAATTTTTGATGATGTTGCAGGTATATTTAAACTGGAATTTAACCGAGTTGGTTCAACTGCTTTAGAGCTTCTACTTGAGGAAAACAGAAGTTTTGAGTCTGGTGAGGAAGCTAGTCTAGCAAGTATTCTGTGTGCAATAGCACAGAAAGTCTTAGAGAATATTTTCACTACAGTACTAGATTATCAGAAGCTAATTGATGACCACTTTAGATACCTTTTCTCTCCAGAAACAGAGTGGGCTAAATTTACAAAAATGTCGGTTTTCTTGAAAGTTGCACAAGCATATATTAGAGACCAAGCGCCAGAACTAACCAGCATTCCTTCAGAAGGCTACTATCATGATCTTATAGGTTTTTCGGATACTCATGAGTTTTCTGCGATAGGTACTGCTAACTACAACAGTCTTCTTGTACCGATTTTTAAACAGCAAAATCTTGATATACCTGATGTCATACATTTGAATGGCAGCGTTCATGATTATTATAATCCTTATAAAAATACAGTAATAACATGTGAAGACACAGATGCTTTAGACTCATCTCAAATACATGTTCCTTTTATTTTAACCCAAAGCGGTCTAAAGCCATTAACGTCTGTAGCTATGTCCCGTCGCTACGTTACTCTTTTCGATGCTTATGTTGACTCTGATGCAATAGTAGTTGTTGGGTTTGGATTTAACAAAGACGATAGCCATATCAATGGCCTCTTCAGAGAACTGGTAGAAAACTACGGGAAAAAACTATTCGTTGTGAGCAGCAACCTTGACGGCAGCGCTCAAGAGCAACAACGCACTCTTCGAAAAAAGCTCCGCATTGCTAATGCTTTTACTCAGTCGTTGACGGTTGTACCAGTGGATAATCAGAGTCGTTGTATTGATGAGCAACTATGGCTCGAGCATATTATTTCCTCACTATTGATAACAGAGGAATAGGGAATAGCTCTACATAATTTTTTGGCCAGCTTTATGTTGGCCTAAGCTCACCAAAACGCTATCAATCTTAACTATAAACTATAGATTATAGCTATCTACTTAAGGAGCCTTCACATGCACCCCGCCCCAAAATTTCAGGAAGAATACAGCGCTAAGCTGCCAGCTCTGGCCTTGCTTACTCAATTGGGCTGGTCTTTTTTAGCGCCTGAGCAAGCGTTGGCGGCGCGGGGTGGTAAGTTTGATGAAGTGGTGCTGCGCTCTATTCTGCGTACTGAGCTAGGCAAGCGTCGTTTTACCTTTGCCGGTCAAGAATATCCGTTGTCTACCAAAGCCATTGATAACTTAATCTCTGAGGTTTGCAGCCCTGCCCTTAACGAAGGTTTGCTGACGGCTAACGAAAAAATCTATAACCATCTGCTCTACGGTATTTCTGTCAGTGAGTTTATCGAGGGTAAAAAAGCCAACCCAACCGTTGCGCTGATTGATTGGCACAACCCAGCCAATAACAGCTTTACCTTTACCGAAGAGTTCAGCGTTACGCGCGCTGGTGGCATTGAGTCGCGCCGTCCGGATATTGTCTGCTTTGTAAATGGTATTCCCTTGGTGGTGATTGAGGCTAAACGCCCCGATGGCCACAGTAATAAAGGCCCAACGGTTGACGAAGGTATTTCACAAAGCCTGCGTAATCAACGCAACGATGAAATCCCCCTACTCTTTGCTTATAGCCAGTTATTACTGTCGATTAATGGTAATCAAGGCCGCTACGGCACTTGTGGTACGGCTAAGAAGTTTTGGTCAGCCTGGCGTGAAGAAGATATCTCTGATGCGCAGATGCTGGCGGTTAAAAATATCAAACTTACGCCAACACAGCGTTCAGGCTTATTTACCCACCGTCCAAGTGCTGATTTAGCTTGGTATAAAAACTTGGTTAGCGCAGGTGAGCTGGCTGTAACCGGGCAAGACCAGTTGCTGATTAGCTTGCTCTCGCCAAATCGTTTACTGGAATTTATTCGCTACTTTACCTTGTTTGATAAAAAATCCGGCAAGATTGTTGCGCGCTATCAGCAGGTGTTTGGCATTAAGCGTTTGCTAGAACGCATCAGTATTAAAAACAGCACGGGCGGGCGCGAAGGTGGTGTAATTTGGCATACCACGGGTTCCGGTAAGTCGCTAACGATGGTGCTGTTAAGTAAGGCGCTTATTCTGCACGACAGCCTTAAGCAGTGCCGTATTGTGATTGTGACTGACCGCGTTGATTTAGAAAATCAGCTCAGCAGCACCTTTGCTTTAAGCGGTGAGTTGTCGGGTAAAGATGATAAAAGTTTAGCCATGGCCACATCAGGTACACGCCTAGCTGAGCAAATTGGCAGCGGTACTGAGCGTATTATTTTCTCTCTAATTCAAAAGTTTAATAGCGCAACCAAACTGCCTGAATGCGTGAATACCAGCGCCGATATTATTGTGCTGATTGATGAGGGTCACCGCAGTCAAGGTGGCGAAAACCATATCCGTATGAAGCTGGCGTTGCCCAATGCATCCTTTATTGCTTTTACCGGTACGCCTTTATTAAAAGATGATAAAACCACCAGTAAATTTGGCCCTATTGTGCATGCCTACACTATGCAACGTGCGGTCGAAGACCAAACTGTTACGCCGCTATTGTATGAGGAGCGTATCCCAGAGCTGAATGTAAACGAGCGTGCGCTTGATACGTGGTTTGAGCGTATTACTGATGGTTTGAGTGATGAGCAGAAAACCGACTTGAAACGTAAGTTTGCAAAAAAAGGGCAGATTTATAGTGCTGATGACCGCATTCGTTTGATTGCTCTGGATGTCGCCTCACACTTTGAAAAAAATATCGACGAGGGTCTCAAAGGCCAATTAGCCTGCGATAGCAAAGCCTCTGCGATTAAATATAAAAAGTATTTAGACGAAGCAAAGTTATTTGAATCTGCCGTAGTCATGAGTCCGCCTGATAGCCGTGAAGGCAATACTGAAGTGGATGAAGACACGACGCCAGAAATTACTAAATGGTGGAAAGACAATGTCGGCTCGCAAGATGAGCAGGTTTACACCAAACATCTGATTGAACGCTTTGCTGATGAGGCTGATCCCCTAAAAATGCTGATTGTCGTGGATAAGCTGCTCACCGGCTTTGATGAGCCTCTTAATGCTGTTTTATATATCGATAAAGCCCTTAAAGAACATAATTTAATTCAAGCCATTGCCCGTGTGAACCGTCTGCATGCAAAAAAGAAGTTCGGTTTATTGATTGATTATCGCGGCATTTTATCTGAGCTTGATACCACCATTGCCAAATATCAGGAACTCGCTTCGCGCACTCAAGGCGGCTATGACATCGATGATATTGCCGGCATGTATAACCAAATGAGCACTGAGTACAAGCATCTGCCACAGCTGTATAAAAGTGTCTGGGCGATTTTCTCCGGTGTTAAAAACAAACATGATATTGAGCAGTTACGCCAAGTGTTAGTCCCGCGCATTGAGGACAGAAACGGCGAATTTGTCGATATCAATATCAAAGTGCGTGATGATTTTTATGAAGCATTAACTGCCTTTGCCAGTTGTTTAAAGATTGCCCTGCAATCAGCGACCTTCTTTGAAGATACAAGCTTTAGCGATGACGACCGTGACCACTATAAAGAAACCCTTAAACAGTTTTCCAGCTTGCGTCAGCTGGTGCAGCAGGATGCTGGCGAGCGCATTGACTACGACGAGTACGCTGATCAGGTGAAGAAGCTACTGGATAAGCACGTAGTGGGTGTGGAAGTACGTGACCCTGATGGTGTTTATGAAGTCGGCAAGTTAGGCCAGCAGCAAAAGCCTGAGGAGTGGAGTGAAGATAAAACCCGTAACGAAACGGACATTATCAAGACTCGTATTACGCGGATGATTGAGCAAGAATTACGTGACGATCCTTATGCACAAGAAGCGTTCTCAAAACTATTGCGCCAAGCCATCGCTGCAGCAGAACAGCTGTTTGAGCATCCGCTTAAGCAATACATGCTTTTCTATGATTTTGAACAGCAAGTACAAGAACGTCGTCTTAGTGATATCCCTGATGCCTTTAGCGATAACCGCCATGCACAAGCGTACTTTGGTGTCTTTAAAAAGACCTTGCCGGAAGTGTTTGCGGTCAACGATACGCAGGTGCAAGACAAGTGGATTCAGCTGGCTTTTGCAGTGGATAGCGCAGTCACTGTTGCTGTAGAAGAGAACTCGATTAATCCACAAAACATTGAAGATGATATTCGTAAAAAGCTGCTACCGCGTATGTATCAAGAGTGTAAAAGTATTGGCGGTGGTATGAATCAAGCTAAACAGATTGTCGAAATGATTGTACAGATCACCCGTGTTGGCATCAGTGGTACCTTTTAAATGATTAGTTATCAGTTATGAGTATACCCATTCAATCCACGCCAAGCCTGAGCTTTAACTATGGCGATGAAACGATTCCTTTCCAGCGCGTTGCGCGGCAGCAAGCGCAAGGCAAGGTGCTGATTAAAGTTCACCCTGATTGTCGTGTAGTGGTCTCTGCTCCGACGGGTATTGCTGATACTGAGGTTCTAGCTGCGGTACAAAAACGTGGCCGCTGGATTTACCAACAATTACGCGAGTTTCGTCAACAACTGGAACATATTACTGCGCGCCAATATATCAGCGGTGAAAGCCATTACTATCTGGGTAAGCAATATGTGCTCAAGGTATTAGAAGCGCCTGATAGCACTCAAGGTGTGAAGTTATTACG
>JAVETP010000064.1:0-15980 GCA_034006005.1 Pseudomonas sp. | reverse complement strand
CTCTGTGCTGGCGGCCTGAATGTGATTGAAGTGACTTTGCGCACGCCGCAAGCACTCGAAGCACTGAAGGTGATTCGCCAAGAAGTGCCGGATTTGATTGTTGGTGCAGGCACGGTGATCAGTGCTGAGCAGTTTGGCCAAGCCATTGATGCTGGTGCACAGTTTGCGGTCAGTCCAGGCTTTACTGAGCGTTTAGCTCAAGCTGCTAAAGAGACAGACTTACCGTATTTACCTGGAGTGATGACGCCCTCTGAAGTGTTAGCGGCGGTAGAATACGGTTACCGTTCTTTAAAACTATTTCCCGCGAATGGCGATGCCAGCGTGCGTATGCTCAATAGTTTTAAAGGTCCGTTTACGGGGATTAGCTTTTGCCCAACCGGCGGTGTGACGCGCAATAATTTATTAAGTTATTTAAGCTTACCGAATGTGGCCTGTTGTGGTGGTACGTGGATTGCTCCAGCCAGCTTAGTGCAGGCGCAAGCTTGGGATCAAATCACTCAACTGGCCCGTGAAGCCTGTGCAATGGCAGGGCACTTGGAATCGTTGACATGAGTTGGGATTACCCAGAACCTTATATTCTAGCGTTGCGCGCTGAACCTGCTGATATTGACGAGTTTGATCATGTTAATAATGCGGTGTATGTGCATTGGATGGAAGAGTGCGCTTGGCAGCACTCCATCGACCTTGGCCTGGGCTTTGCTGAATATCAGGTGTTGGATCGAGGTATGGCGGTCTTGCGTCATGAGATTGACTATCTGGCCAGTGCTTATGAAGGCGAAGAACTGCAGATGGCCACGTGGATTGCTCACTCCGATCAACGTTTGCGCATGGACCGTTATTTTCAGTTAGTACGCGAGTCTGATGGTGTGACCTTGCTGCGAGCTAAAACAACCTTTGTTTGCATTGAGCTATCAAGCGGGCGACCTAAACGTATGCCACCTGAGTTTGTACAAGGTTATGGCGCGGTGATGCTGCCTGAGCATGCTTAAGTTGTGAGCGCTGGCGCTCTATAAAAGAGTGCTGGGTTTAGTTTAGTGATGTGTTTGGCTCGATTGCGCCGCTCTACATCAACGCAGTATGGCTCTTGTTTTCAGTGTGGTTTATACCGGCTGAACTTACAGCCGCAGTTGCCTGAATGCATTACCATTATTTTTACCGGCGCTAACCCTAAGCGTTGGCTTACTTGAGAGTTCGATATTGTGCAAATTGCTTTAGCGCCGATGCAAGGTTTGGTGGATCATATTCTGCGTGATGTGCTGACCGAGCAGGGTGGCATTGATTGGTGTGTGACTGAGTTTGTGCGGGTCACCGACCAGCTCTTGCCCACCCATATTTATCACCGGCTTGCCCCTGAATTAGAACACGGCGCGAAAACTGCTGCGGGTACACCCATGCGCGTACAGTTACTGGGTTCTGACCCCTATGCGTTGGCGGATAATGCGGCAAAAGCCTGCGAGCTGGGCGCGCCCGTGATTGATTTAAACTTTGGCTGTCCATCCAAAACAGTAAATAACTCCTGTGGTGGTGCGATTTTACTGCGTGAACCTGAAGGCTTGTTTAAGATCGTTGAAGCGGTGCGTGCCGGTATGCCAGCGCATATACCACTGACCACTAAGATGCGCTTAGGCTATGACAGTCCCGATGGCGCAATGGATTGCGCGCGTGCTTTAGCTGATGGTGGCTCTGCACAAATTGTCGTGCATGCACGCACTAAAACCGATGGTTATAAACCACCTGCGCATTGGGAGTGGGTGGCTAAAGTGCAAGATGTGGTCAAGGTTCCCGTGTTTGCCAATGGTGATATTTGGACGCTGGATGATTGGTATCGCTGCCGTGAAGTCAGCGGTGTTGATCATGTGATGCTCGGTCGCGGTTTAGTCTCACGCCCAGATTTAGCCAAGCAAATTGCGTGTGCGCGTGATGGCATTGAGTATCAACTGAAGACCTGGCAGGAGCTGCAGCCGATGTTGCGTGAGTTTTGGCGTCAGGTGCGTTTGACCTTAACCACGCTCAGTGCACCGGGACGCCTCAAGCAATGGCTGGCGCTGATGACCCGCAACTATCCAGAAGCACAGGAACTGTTTTTCCTGCTGCGCAGAGTGACGGATTGCGAGGTGATTGATCGGATCTTTGGTTTTGTGCACGGCGAGTTTAGTCATATTGAACCAGTGCTCAAGCAACCGGCTTAATCATGCTGGATCAAGTGTGGCAGTGGCGCTCAGCATCTGCATAAATGCTTGCGCCGCATTGGATAGCGTGCGTTCAGTATGCACGATATAGCCCAAATCACGACTCAGACTGGCATCAGTCATGGGTAAGCGCACCACTGAATCATCCAGCATGCTGTGTGGCAAGACACTCCACGCTAAACCAATCGAGACCATCATCTTAATGGTCTCCATATAGTTGGTGCTCATACTGATATTGGGTGTGAGACCGGCTTGATCAAACAATTGCAAAGCAATTTTTCGAGTAAAGGTATGGCTGCCAGGAAATACAGCGGGATACTCACATAAGTCTGCCAGACTGATACGTTGACGTTGCGCCAGTGGATGATCGGGTGCGACGACAAAAACCAAATCATCTTGCCAGACTTTAACCGCTTGTAATGGTGCTTCACAGTGCGGTGATAGGGTGATAATCGCCAGCTCACAGCGCCCGTGGAGTACATCGGCATAGGCCACTTCAGAGTCAAGAAAACGAATATCCAGCATCACTTCAGGGTAACGTTTGGTAAAAGCGCGCAGCAGCGGCGGTAAGCGGCGCAAACCAATATGGTGGCTGGTGGCTAAACTTAAGCGGCCACTGACGGTACCACTGAGATTATTCAGCGCGCGCCGTGCATCTTCCAGTTCATTGATAATGCGGTAGGCACGCGGCAATAAAGCCTGTCCGGCTTCGGTTAGCCGTGTTTCGCGGCCCACGCGATCAAATAAACGCACACCTAATTGTTCTTCCAAGCTGGCGATACGTTTACTAATGGCGGGCTGAGTTACATGTAGACGTGTACCAGCCAGCGAGAAGCTGCGCTGTTCGGCGATCGCGATAAAGGTATTCAGGCTGGCGAGATCCATGGGCGACACTCAAGTGATCTAAAACAGGTGCTTAAACTATACTGCTATTCCTAAATAGAATCTAATGGATAAGAAATATCAATTTGAGTTATTCGAGTACAGCTCATAAGATAGACTTATAAGCAGTAGGTGAATGGCCGCTGCACATAATACTGATGAGGACGGTCTAATGACTGGAAAAACACTGTACGACAAGCTGTGGGAGATGCACGAAGTGAAGCGTCGCGATGACGGCTCTTCGTTGATTTATATCGACCGCCATATTTTACATGAAGTGACCTCGCCACAAGCTTTTGAAGGTCTGCGTTTGGCTCAGCGTAAACCGTGGCGCATCGATAGTAATATCGCTACGCCAGACCACAACGTCCCCACCACCAAGAAAGAGCGTGACGGTGGTATTGCGGCGATTGCTGATAACGTGTCGCGTATTCAAGTACAAACCTTGGATGATAACTGCGATGAGTACGGCATTTTGCAGTTTAAAATGAACGACGTTCGCCAAGGTATCGTGCACGTAATTGGCCCAGAGCAGGGTGCAACTTTGCCGGGTATGACCGTTGTGTGCGGTGACTCACATACTTCAACTCACGGTGCTTTCGGCGCATTAGCGCACGGTATTGGTACATCTGAAGTTGAGCATGTGTTAGCGACCCAGTGCTTGGTTGCTAAGAAAATGAAAAACATGCAAGTGCGCGTTGAAGGCAAAGTGCCTGCAGGCGTAACAGCTAAAGATATCGTCTTAGCCATTATCGGTAAGATTGGTACTGCAGGCGGTAACGGTCATGCGGTTGAATTTGCCGGTAGTGCGATTCGTGAGTTGTCGATGGAAGGTCGTATGACCGTGTGTAATATGTCCATCGAAGCCGGTGCTCGTGTCGGTATGGTTGCGGTAGACCAGAAAACCATCGATTACGTTGAAGGCCGTCCATACTCGCCAAAAGGCGCAGATTGGAATGCAGCGGTTGCAGCGTGGAAAGATTTGGTTTCAGACGAAAATGCCCATTTCGACACTGTTGTGGAAATGCGTGCAGAAGATATTATCCCGCAAGTGAGCTGGGGTACTTCGCCTGAAATGGTTCTGCCGGTTGATGCCAATGTGCCAGATCCTGCAAAAGAGTCTGACCCAACCAAGCGCGATTCTATTACTCGTGCGCTGAAATATATGGGTTTACAAGCCAACCAAGCGATTACCGATATTAAAGTCGATCGCGTATTTATTGGTTCGTGCACCAACTCACGTATTGAAGACTTACGCGCCGCAGCAGAAGTGGCTAAAGGCCGTAAAGTTGCGAGCAATGTAATCCAAGCGTTAGTCGTGCCAGGTTCGGGTTTAGTTAAGAAACAAGCTGAAGAAGAAGGTCTGCATACGATCTTTTTGGAAGCAGGTTTTGAATGGCGTGAGCCAGGTTGTTCCATGTGCTTAGCCATGAACCCAGATAAATTGGGTAGCGGTGAGCATTGTGCATCGACGTCGAACCGTAACTTTGAAGGTCGTCAGGGTAATGGCGGTCGTACGCACTTGGTCAGCCCCGCTATGGCAGCCGCAGCAGCGGTCAAAGGCCACTTTGTTGATGTGCGTGAATTAATGAAAGAAGGAGCATCAGCATGAAGGCTTTTACTCAACATCAGGGTTTAGTGGCTCCCTTGGATCGCGCCAACGTTGATACTGACCAGATTATTCCAAAGCAGTTTTTGAAATCCATTAAACGTACGGGTTTTGGCCCGAACTTATTTGATGAGTGGCGCTACCTTGATGAAGGACAGCCTGATCAAGACAGCAGCAAGCGTCCGCTTAATACTGAGTTTGTGCTGAACCAGCCACGTTACCAAGGTGCTAGCGTATTGCTGGCGCAAGAAAACTTTGGTTGCGGATCAAGCCGTGAACATGCGCCGTGGGCGTTAGAAGAGTATGGTTTCCGTGCGATTATCGCGCCAAGCTTTGCTGATATCTTCTATAACAACAGCTTTAAAAACGGTTTGTTGCCGATTGTTTTAACGGCAGCTGAAGTCAATGAGTTGTTTGCCGAAGCGCAAGCGACTGAAGGCTATGAGTTGACCGTTGATCTGGCTGCGCAGACTGTGACGCGTCCAGATGGCGTGCAGTACTCATTTGAAGTCGATGCGTTTCGTAAGCATTGCTTACTCAATGGTCTGGATGATATCGGTTTGACCTTGCAAGATGCTGAGCTGATTCGTGAGTTTGAAGTGGGCTATAAAAAAGCCAACCCATGGTTATTTGACGCCCTTTAATTTAACTAAATGCGCTGCTGTGCAGTCACAGCGGCGCTGAGTATTTAAAATGTCTAAAAGAATTCTAGTATTACCCGGTGATGGCATCGGTCCAGAAATTACTCGTGAAGCAGTTAAAGTTTTAGAACTGGCCAACACTAAATTCAACTTAGGCTTTGAGCTGGTTGAAGGCGAGTTAGGCGGTGCGGCAATTGATAAGCACGGCGTACCTTTGGCTGATTCGACCTTAGCGCTGGCGCGTGAAGTCGATGCAATCTTGCTCGGTGCTGTGGGTGGTCCTAAGTGGGATACGCTGGATCGTGCGATCCGTCCTGAGCGCGGCCTGTTGAAGATTCGTTCTGAGTTGGGTTTGTTTGGTAACTTGCGTCCAGCGATTCTTTACCCACAATTAGCAGAAGCTTCAACGCTGAAGCCAGAAGTGGTTTCCGGTCTGGATATCCTGATTGTGCGTGAGTTAACCGGTGGTATTTACTTCGGTACTCCACGCGATACAGTGACCCTGGAAAATGGTGAGCGTATGGCGTTTGACACCCTTCCATACAGCGAAAGCGAAATCCGCCGCATTGCCAAAGTGGGCTTTGATATGGCGCGTTTACGTGGCAAGAAAGTCTGCTCAGTGGATAAAGCTAACGTGCTGGAGTCCAGCCGTCTATGGCGTGAAGTGGTGATCGAAGTTGCTAAAGATTACCCTGATGTAGAGCTGAGCCACCTATACGTGGACAACGCTGCTATGCAATTGGTGCGTGCGCCAAAGCAGTTTGATGTGATTGTGACGGATAACTTATTCGGTGATATTTTATCGGATCAGGCTTCAATGTTGACCGGTTCAATTGGTATGCTGCCATCGGCATCTTTGGACTCCAACAATAAAGGCATGTATGAGCCGTGCCACGGTTCAGCGCCTGATATTGCCGGACAAAACTTAGCCAATCCATTGGCAACGATTTTGTCAGTCTCGATGATGTTGCGTTATAGCTTTAATGAACTGGCTGCAGCGGATGCCATTGAACAAGCAGTGAGCGATGTGCTGGATCAAGGCTTGCGTACGGGCGACATTTTCTCAGCTGGCATGCGTAAAGTCGGCACAGACGAAATGGGTGACGCAGTAGTCGCAGCGCTTGCAAAGCTGTAAGCTCAGTCAATTAAATAGTTCCACCATCGCAGTTTAGATTGTTGTGGTGGATTATTAACTAACAATAGGTGTAGTCGTGATGAAACGTGTAGGTCTAATCGGTTGGCGCGGCATGGTAGGTTCAGTCCTCATGCAGCGCATGCTCGAAGAACAGGATTTCGATTTAATTGAGCCAGTGTTCTTTACCACGTCAAACGTGGGCGGACAGGGGCCTGCAATTGGTAAAGATATTCCGACCCTTAAAGATGCTTATGATATTAATGAGCTTAAAGGCCTGGATGTGATCTTGACCTGTCAAGGTGGCGACTACACCGACGAGGTTTACCCTAAGCTGCGTGAAGCAGGTTGGGATGGTTACTGGATTGACGCAGCGTCTGCATTGCGCATGAAAGATCACTCGGTGATTGTGCTCGATCCGGTGAACCGCAAAGTCATTGATCAGTCACTTGAGACCGGCATTAAAGACTATATCGGTGGTAACTGTACCGTCAGTTTGATGTTGATGGGCTTAGGTGGTTTGTTTGAAGCGGGCGTGGTTGAGTGGATGAGCGCCATGACCTATCAAGCGGCCAGTGGTTCAGGTGCACAAAATATGCGCGAACTGATCCGTCAAATGGGTGGTATTCATGCCTCTGTTGCCGCTGAGTTACAAGATCCAGCCAGCGCTATTTTAGATATCGACCGCAAAGTGGCTGAATATCAGCGCAGCGATGAGTGCCCAACCGATCACTTTGGTGTGCCGCTCGCAGGCAGCTTAATTCCATGGATCGACACAGCTTTACCCAATGGTCAAAGCCGTGAAGAGTGGAAAGCGCAAGCTGAAACTAACAAAGTGTTGGGTCGCTATAAAAACCCAATTCCAGTGGATGGCTTATGTGTGCGTGTGGGTTCCATGCGTTGCCACAGTCAGGCCTTGACGATCAAACTCAATAAAGATGTGCCGTTAGCGGATATTGAAAATATGATCAGTCAGCACAATCCATGGGTGCGTTTGATTCCCAACGATCGTGACACCACCATGCGAGAACTGACGCCAACTGCGGTCACTGGCACTATGGATGTTCCAGTGGGTCGTTTGCGTAAGCTCAATATGGGCTCACATTATCTGGGTGCCTTTACTGTTGGTGACCAGTTGTTATGGGGTGCTGCAGAGCCATTGCGTAGAATGTTGCGTATCTTGCTCGAACGCTAAGTCTGCATCTAATAATAGGCGCGTAAAATTGATTTTTCGGTTTTACGCGCCTATTTTTTTAGATAAGGCTTTTAAATCAGTGAATGTATAAGGCATTGAGCCATAAGCCTGTTGATAAAACTTGATACCTGCAAGATACTAAACGCTTAAGCTGAGTAAGCTCGCTGATTAGAAAAGTGGTATTAAAGTGAGTACGACTGATAGGGAATGCCACTTTTAGCTTTAAAAAGTCGACTCAAAGCCTCCGGAATATCCGGAACGAATAACAAGGGATCACTCTATATGCTTCAAGTTCGCAAATTGGTATTAGCAGTTGCCGCTGCCACAGCGTTTTCTTCGAGTTTTACCTATGCGCTCGGTTTGGGTGATTTGTCTATTCAATCATCTGCAAATCAGCCGCTTGAAGCAGAGATATCTTTATTAGATGTGCGTGATTTATCCGCCGCTGATATTAAACCCCAGCTGGCCTCGGCTGAAGCCTTTAAACAAGCAGGAATTAAGCGCGAACTGTACTTAACCAGTTTGGTTTTCACGCCTGTATTGAGCGCCAATGGTAAAAATGTTATTCGAGTGAGCAGCTCTAATCCTGTTAGCGCTTCATCGCTGAGTTTTTTAGTTGAAGTGCTGTGGCCTAATGGGCGTTTATTGCGTGAGTTTACCGTGCCGGTTGATGCACCTTTATATAAATCAGAGCCACCGGCAAGCACCACGCAGCAGCCTGCAACTATTGCAGCATCTCAGTCGTCAGTAAGCACTCGCGCTGCCAATTATCGTGTGCAGAGAAATGATACCTTGTGGGAAATTGCACTGCAGAATCGCGGCTCTGCTTCTGTTCAGCAAACCATGCTGGCTCTACAAGATCTAAATCCCGATGCTTTTTTAGATAATAATATTAATCGTCTGAAAAACAATAAAGTCTTACGCTTACCTACGGCCCAAGAAATCAATAGCCGTAGCCGTGCAGCAGCGATTGCTGAAGTGGCCGAGCAAAATGCCAGCTGGAAAGCAGGACGTGCATCCAGTGCACAAGCCAAGCGTCAACTGGATGCTACGCGTCGTAAAGCAGCTGCAACAGCGCCTAGTCAAGTCGAACAAACGGATAGCTTGCGATTGGTGTCTGATGCGCCTGGTCAAGCCACAAAAGCCGCGGACCAAGGTTCAACGGCAGAGCTTAGAGCAGTGCAAGATCAGTTGGCGGCCAGTAACGAACGCTTAGATTCAGCGCTACTGGAAAATGCCGACCTGACCAGTCAAATTCAGGACCTCGATAGCCAGCTGGATAAGTTAAAACGCCTGATTGAATTAAAAGACAATCAGTTGTCTCAATTGCAAGATGCGCTGGGTATTGTGCCGCAAGCAGATAGCGTCGGAGAGGGCACTGATGGCCTTGAAGCGGAGCTTAATCTTCAAGAAGCTCCTGTGATTGATCTTGATTCTGCATTCGATATCTCCAATGTAATTGATCCGTTACAGATTGATGCTGTAACAGATGAGTCCCTGCTGGCAGCCGATAAAGCGGCTGCTGAAGAACAAAGTGTGGTTGAGCAGTTTATCAGTAACCCGATGTTGCTTTCTGCTGCGGGCGGTATTGCGGTCTTAGCTCTGTTGTTATTGTCATTAGCCATTGCGCGCAGTAATGCCCGTAAACAGGCAGCGCTATACGACGAACAATTAACCAATAACTTAACACCAATAACACCAAATTATAGAGGCCAGTCAGGTAAAACCGCAGTGCAACACACTGATGCGTTTACGGATGATTTGATATTTGAAAAGCCCACTGTTAACCCAGCGTTTAAGCCCGGCAGAACAGCGCCAGCTGTTGATGTGGGTCTGACTGCAGAGACTGTTGATGAGTTAGATGCTGAGCTGGATGATTTATCGGCTTTATTGGCCGATGCAGAACCGCTTAGCGATCCAACGCCTGCAGATAACGAAATTGATGCCTTTGGTTTTGATCTGGAAGCGCCGATTGAATCTGATACAAGCAAGCCTGCAGATGAGTTTTCGTTTGATGATTTGGAGCTGGATCTTGCTGCAAGCTCAAGTCCTAAAGCGATCGATGATTTTGATTTTTCTGCACAGTTAGATCAAGCCAGTAACGAACTGGATGAGCCAACAGCCGCTATGCCGCAAGCTACGGATCTGAGCGAGTTTAATCTGGATGATATTGATGATCTTACACAAGACATCCCCCTTGCTGATGTGCCATCACCTGCATCTGCTGATAAAGATGATTTGGATTTCTTGTCGGATGCCAACTCTGATTCCGATGAAGTGGCTACCAAGTTGAATCTAGCCTTGGCCTATATTGATATGGACGACAGCCAAGGTGCGCGCGATATCTTGAGCGAAGTGCTGGCTGAAGGAACGGCTGCACAGCAAGCCGAAGCCCGTGAACTCATCAACCAGCTAGGGTAAATCATGTTAACTCCAATAACGCCAAGCGCGCGTCCATTTGTTGCTGCTGGCGTTTTTAGAATTGCCCTCGGTGTTGAATATAAAGGCTCGAACTACCATGGCTTTCAATTGCAGGCTGAAGGTACGCCCAGTATTCAAGGCCACTTAGAAGAGGCCTTGCAGCATATCAATGCTGATCTGCCGGTGCGTTTAAGCTGTGCAGGGCGCACTGATGCGATGGTGCATGCCTGCGCGCAAGTGGTGCATTTTGATACATCAATTGAGCGCCCGATGCGTTCTTGGGTGATGGGGGCTAACCGCTATTTACCTAAAGATATCAGTGTGGTCTGGGCACAGACTATGCCGCAGGATTTTCATTCTCGCTTTAGCGCGGTGGCACGGCGTTATCGCTATGTGATTTATAGCGATGAAGTGCGTCCTGCACATTTATCTGAAGAAGTGACCTGGACCCATCAAGCGCTGGATATCAACAAAATGCGTGAAGCGGCACGCTGCTTAGTCGGCACCCACGATTTTAATGCTTTGCGCGCGGCAGGTTGCCAAGCGCATTCTCCGGTGCGCACCATCCATCATTTACAACTGCTTGAATTTGGTAAGCTGATTATTATTGATGTGCGCGCCAATGCGTTTTTGCATCATATGGTGCGTAATATTGCCGGTGTGTTAATGATGGTGGGTGCAGGCGAACGACCGGTTGAGTGGGCGCAGCAGGTACTAGAAAGCTGTGATCGCAAAGCCGGCGGAGTGACTGCTGCACCGCATGGTCTATATATGGTGCACGTTGAGTACCCAGAACAATTTAAATTACCCGAACGCTATTTGGGTCCGCATTTTTTATCAGGTTTACCTGATATTTTTGAATAACACTAAAGAGAACTGCAGTGCGAGTACGAACTAAAATTTGCGGTATTACCTGTGTTGAAGATGCTTTAGTAGCGGCACAAGCCGGTGTCGATGCGATTGGTTTAGTCTTCTATGCAAAAAGCCCACGCGCTGTGAATGTGGCGCAAGCGCAAAAAATCATTGCTGCTTTGCCGCCTTTTGTCAGTACCGTAGGTTTGTTTGTCAATGCCTCACAGGCTGAAGTGAATGCCGTGCTTGAGCAGGTACCACTGGATGTATTGCAGTTTCATGGCGATGAAACACCTGAGTTTTGTGAAGGCTTTGCTCGACCCTATTTTCGTGCATTACGTATGCAGCCCGGTGTTGATATCGCAGCGAGGGCTGCGCAATACCGTGGCGCGCAGGGTATTTTACTGGATGCTTGGGTGCCAGGCGTGCATGGTGGTACTGGAGAACGCTTTGATTGGGCGCAAATACCCAGCAATTTAGCCAAACCGCTCATTTTAGCCGGTGGCTTAAATGCGCATAATGTCACTCAAGCTATACACGAAGTGCAGCCTTGGGCAGTGGACGTCAGTGGCGGTGTTGAAGCGAGTCATGGTGTAAAAGACGCAGATAAAGTGCGCAAATTCTTATATGCTGTGCAGATCAAAAATACGCAGCAATGTGACGGTTCATTTTAACGAGCCGTCAGTAACCTGATTATTAAACATATTTTCTAGAGGGTGCAGGGCATTGCCACTGACCCCATGCGGAGTAGATAGCTGATGAACAACTGGTTAGTCGATAAACTAATTCCTTCAATTATGCGCTCTGATGCGAGAAAAAGTTCAGTACCTGATGGTGTCTGGCACAAATGCCCATCTTGTGAAGCTGCATTGTATAAGCCTGAACTAGAGAAAAACTTAGAGGTGTGTCCTAAGTGTAATCACCATATGCGTATTAATGCTCGTACGCGTTTGGACATCTTCTTAGATAAAGAAGGCCGCGAAGAGATTGCTGCTGATCTTGAGCCGGTTGACCGTATTAAATTCCGTGACAGCAAAAAATACAAAGACCGCCTGACTGCAGCGCAAAAGCAGACCGGTGAAAAAGATGCACTGATTGCCATGAGCGGTACTCTTGAAGGTATGCCCGTTGTCGCTGCAGCTTTTGAATTTGCCTTTATGGGTGGTTCAATGGGTGCCGTCGTTGGTGAGCGTTTTGTGCAAGCAGCTAATGTTGCGCTTGAACAACGTTGCCCGCTGATTTGCTTCTCTGCTTCAGGCGGCGCACGTATGCAGGAAGCCTTAATCTCGCTGATGCAAATGGCGAAAACTGCAGCGGTGATTGCGCGTTTACGTGAAGAAGGCATTCCGTTTGTCTCGGCACTGACTGACCCTGTTTACGGCGGTGTATCAGCCAGTTTGGCGATGTTGGGCGATATCATTGTCGCTGAGCCAAAAGCACTGATTGGCTTTGCAGGCCCGCGTGTTATTGAGCAGACAGTACGTGAGAAATTGCCAGAAGGTTTCCAGCGCAGCGAGTTCTTACTTGAGCACGGTGCGATTGATATGATTATCCCGCGTGCAGAATTACGTCCGCGTGTGGCGAGTGTTTTACGTCAGTTTATGAATGTGCCAACGGTCGTTGTAGCTGAAGTTGAAATTGAAGCTGCAGTGATTGAAGCGGGTGAGCATGCAGTGGATGTTGTTGAACCTGTACAAGCGCAGGTATAACTGATGACAACGCGCAATCTTGAGCAGTGGCTGAGCTATCTAGAGCAGTTGCACCCCAATGAAATTGATATGGGATTGGCTCGCGTCCAGGACGTGGCTCAGCGCTTAGGCTTGCCGCGTATTGCTGAAAAAGTTGTGACTGTGACCGGCACCAATGGTAAGGGTTCAACCTGTGCCTTTTTAGCCAGCTTGGTCACACAGCAAAACTTGCAGGTGGGCGTCTACAGTTCACCGCACTTGCTGCATTACAATGAGCGTGTACGCATTAACGGTCAGGATGTCAGTGATCAGCAGCTCTGTGCTGCCTTTACTGCAGTTGAAGCGGCACGTGGCGATACCAGCTTAACCTATTTTGAAATGGGTACCTTGGCAGCGTTCTGGTTGTTTGCTCAAGCAGAGCTGGACGTGGTGATTCTTGAGGTGGGTTTAGGTGGTCGCCTTGATGCGGTCAATATTATTGATGCTGATGTGTCAGTGATCACTAATATTGGTATTGATCATAATGATTGGTTGGGCGATACCCGTGAATCTGTGGCTTATGAAAAGTCCGGTATTTTCCGTACTGGGCGTACGGCGGTCTGTGGTGATTTGAATCCACCTGAGCCGATCTTGACGACAGCTTCCAGCTTAAACACGCCGCTGTTATTACGTGGGCGTGATTTTGATTTGCGGGTTGATCAGAGCAGTTGGAATTGGCGTGGCGTCGATGCCCAAGGCCAAGCCTTGCAGCTCAATGATATTCCACTGCTTAATCTGCCGATTGAAAACGCTGCGCTGGCCTTACAAGTCTATGCCGCGTTGGATTTACCTTGGCAGGCCGATGCTCTGCTGCAAGGTTTGCAAAGTGCTCAGATCGCAGGGCGATTGCAAAAAGTGGAAGTGCTTTATCAAGGACGCACATTGCAGTTATTGCTGGATGTGGCGCACAATCCACATGCCGCGCAGTATCTTGCGCAACGACTGCAAACACAGCCCGTTAAGGGGCGGCGTTTAGCGGTACTGGGTATGCTGGATGATAAAGATTTAGCGGGTGTGCTGACATGTATTCAGTCGCAGTTTGCCAGTTGGGCTGTTGCAGCATTACCGTCACCGCGCAGTTGTAAGGCTGAGCAGCTCGAAGGTCAGTTGCAGCACTCTGGCGCACCGGTGATGGCGTATCCATCCATTGCCGCAGCGATTGAAGCGCAGTGCGCGCTAGCCACGGAAGACGATCAGATTGTAATCTTTGGTTCGTTCTTTACGGTTGCTGAAGCATTGAAATGGCTGGCTACACGGGCATAATATCGGGCCGCGCTATATCAGTGTGGCTTATTGAATCATTAAACAAGAAGGTGAGGGCTTTATGGCTGCTACAGACAGTAAATTGAAACAGCGTATCGTTGGTGCGTTAGTACTGGTGGCTTTAGCTGTGATTTTTGTCCCCATGCTACTTAAAAATGATGAGCCCGTGCGTGATGTCGTGGTGGAAGCACCCGAGATGCCAGCCATACCTGTTGCTCCAGAGTTTGCGATTGAAACGGTTGATGTGCCTGAGCCAGTGATTGATCCAGCGTATGCGGAGTGGGGCGAAATCATTGAGCCTGAAGATGATGCGTCAGTCATCTTGCCAGTTGAAGTGATTGCCGAGCCTGTGATTATCAAACCTGCGCCTGTAGCTAAGCCTGCTGTTGTTGCACCGAGCAAACCTGCAGTCGCTGCTGCTCCCGCTAAACCTGTGGTCAAGCCTGCACCTAAAGCAGTCGCGCCGGGTATCGATAAAAACAACTTACCCGTGTCGTGGTCAGTGCAATTAGCTAACCTCACCAATAAAGCTAACGCCGAAGGATTGCGCGATACCTATCGCAAAAAGCAATACAATGCCTATGTGCGCAGTGCTGATGGTACACACCGTGTCTTAATTGGGCCGTTAGTTCGCCAAAGTGAAGCGCAAGCGATGTGTAAAAATTTAAAAAGTCGCGAAGGCCAAGAGTGTTTTGTAGTGCGTTATCAGCCTTAAACACACAATGATGATGAAAAGCGTAACAAGCGCTTACCAGTGTTGATTGGCTCTGTTAAAATGCTGACTTTATACAGCAGGTAATTTATTTGTGTCTTTAAACTGGGTTGATGCAGTTATTATCGGCATCATTGCGATTTCAGCGCTTATTAGTCTCAAGCGAGGCTTTGTTAAAGAAGCTCTTTCGCTAGTGACTTGGGTGATTGCAGCGATTGTTGCTTGGATGTTTGGTGGCAGCTTAGCGCATCACTTAACGCCTTATATTGATACACCATCCATACGTGTTATTGCTGCGTGTGCAGTATTATTTGTGACCACGTTAATTGTCGGTGGTTTAGTTAACTTTATCTTGGGGCAATTAATCCATGCCACCGGCTTAACCGGTACAGACCGTTTATTGGGCATGGTATTTGGTGCCGCACGTGGATTATTTTTAGTGGTTGTTTTAGTGGGTCTACTCAGCTTAGCGCCTGTTGATCAGGACAGTTGGTGGCAGCAATCCACTTTAATTCCGCAATTTCTACTGATTGCTGACTGGTCTAAAAATCTAATTTTAGATTTCTCCGGTGAGTGGATCTCGACAGCTCAAAGTGTTTAACATTGGTGAGCAAACTCAGCAGTTACAGTTCTTATAACTGTCTTTAATTAGCATGACATAGCAGGGGTCGCGTTACATGTGTGGCATTGTCGGTATTGTCGGAAAATCAAACATTAATCAAGCGCTTTACGATGCGCTTACCGTACTTCAACACCGTGGCCAGGACGCCGCTGGAATGGTGACATCTAAGAATGGACGTTTGTTTCTGCGTAAAGACAATGGCTTAGTGCGTGATGTGTTTCGCACTCGTCATATGAAAGAGCTGGTTGGGAATGTGGGTATTGGCCACGTGCGTTACCCTACTGCCGGCAGTTCTAGCAGCGCCGAAGCGCAGCCATTTTATGTCAACTCGCCCTACGGTATTACCTTGGCGCACAATGGTAACTTAACCAATGCGAAGCAGTTAGCTAAAGAAATTTACCAAGCTGATTTACGTCATGTGAATACCAACTCTGACTCTGAAGTGATGCTCAACGTCTTTGCTAATGAGCTGAGCATTCGTGGCAAATTACAGCCCACAGAAGAAGATATATTTGCTGCCGTCAGCCGTGTGCATGAGCGTTGTGAGGGCGGCTATGCTGTCGTCTCAATGGTCACAGGTTATGGTGTCTTAGGTTTTCGTGACCCCAATGGTATTCGTCCAATTGTCTTTGGTCAGCGTCAAACGGCTGAAGGCATTGAGTATATGATCGCTTCAGAAAGCGTGGCATTGGATGTGCTGGGCTTTACGTTGATTCGTGACTTGGCTCCAGGTGA
>JAVETP010000063.1:0-15997 GCA_034006005.1 Pseudomonas sp. | reverse complement strand
CTTCGATTAACTCTAACCACTGCGCTGTGTTGCGATATTGACGGCTCATAGATCACCTCGCTTATTAAAACGGGTAAGCTATGGCATCAGAAAAGCGTTAGCTATGTGGGGTTATTGTTACGCTTACTATCGAAGTTGATCTATCGCTACCGGCAGAGCGAGTGATTCGAACACTGGATCAAACTATTGAATGGCGCGGCAAACCATGCTCAATTCGCTGTGACAATGGACCCGAATATATCAGCGGAAAGCTTGGAGCCTGGGCAGCTAAACATGATATTAAACTGGACTTTATTCAGCCTGGTAACCCGCAGCAGAATGCTTATATCGAACGCTACAATCGAACTGTTCGTTATGACTGGCTCGCCCAGTATTTATTTCAGAGCATTGCTGCCGTTCAAGATTATGCGACTCAATGGCTCTGGCACTACAATAACGAACGCCCTAATATGGGGCTTGGCGGCATGACCCCTAAACAAAAGTTGGCCATAGTGGCCTGATATCTACTTTTGAACCCTGTTATAAATGGGGGATTACCCTCTATTCAAGAGTTTTCGATACTAGGCTTAAGCAGCATCAATCCTGAAAAAACTTATTGATCTATAATAAAACTCAGCCGAGCATGTCCCAGAAGCAAATTCGTCATATCAATCACAGTGCCATAGATTGCATGTTCTCGAATACCAAAACCATCTTTGGGCTGCTCCTCATAAGCGGGCGACAATCCATACCAAACCCCAGGGTAATGAAAAGGTGGTTTAATCACGCGTGGTCTTAATGCCAGTAGAGTTTGTTTGAGTTCATTGAACTCTGCGGTAGACAATAAGCGAACATCTTTTGTGAAGTTCCCCGGACCATAGTTTGAATAGGTATGCTTATACCTATATGAAAAATCATCAAACACAATGAGATGTTCTTGCGAGCCCGACCTGCCGATCACCTCGCCTTTTAGAGTAATCAGATCATATAGTCCGTCGACTTCTGGTAAATAGGCAATCTCATGGCCGCAGTCTTTTAGATAGCGAATCACCCGACGCATATCAATACGCCCTCCCCTTAAACTGTCGCCTTCGGCTCCATAAGAATCATAAAATAGCTTCGCATCCTGGCACATTTGGGCACGCTTAGAGGTGTATTGCGCAAGCCTTTCTGGATCCCCTGGATTGATTTGCATACTGTCTAAGATCGGTTCAATCAGTACTTTTTCAAAGTCTATCCCACCCCTACTGCCCGTGGGAGAGCGTTCCCATGCGTGCAGATGGATGGGATAAGGGTAACCACTGACGGACTCCCAGCAGAAATAGTCCATACGCCGACTACGTAAAAGACCATTATCTGACTCAACGGGTAAACGCAAACAACGCATTCCCGCACGCTCTACCCAGGAATAATCAGTTTTCAACATATACCAAGGCCAATCTCCATATATCGCACTGGCATAATCTTCAAGCATGAGCTCAGGGTTAGAGTAGTAGAGCCATCTTCCAGAAGATGTATCAACTATATTAAAACCTAAATGTCCACCAATTAGCACCTTATCGCCCATATTAATACTTGAAGGAAATTCGATTGAAATAAAATCTCCATTTATATTCGTTTTATAATCAGGCCAGTTTTTACAGGGCGCTAATTTAACATATTCAGGCATATAAAAAGTTGCGCGATTTAAATCATTTATTTTATTTTTAGCCCGCTCACACAAAGGATAAGCTACTGATCCAGTTTTTGATACGACTTCATATTTAACCTTATATTTCCCGCACGCAGACAAAAAAAGCAGTATAATAAAAACAATAAAAATACGCATTACTCTTTCGCCTTCCATGCCTTACCCCATCTATCAATAACGGTTGGACTAATGACAATATCTCTAACCTTACGGCCTGTCTCTGTGAAACCAGTAACCTCACAACTCGCACAACCATAGTTACTGTGTGCACTGTTTTCAGTATCAAATAGACTTGTAAAAGATAGAATCGCGCCTAAAGTTAGAACTATAGGGTCATCTGAATATTTAGCATTCCCACCTATAAGATCAGCAACAGTATCTGTTTTCGGTAGTCCAAAAACTGTCTTTTCATTAGGGCGATTAACTTGAAAATGACTAGTAACATTTTCTTTATCAGTTATTTCTCTAACATCATCATGAAACTTAATCGCATCAACAGGTGCTCCTGAAACCTGCACAGTCACCATTTCAATATTAGAAAAATCTTGCCCTTTAACAGCAACCCAATTTAAAAGACCACCCTGGCTATGCCCGTATGCATGTAAACTTTTAATTGGAGAATTGCTAGCTTGCTGATAAAGATGACTTAAATCACGAGCAACCCCCGATTTAATACGACCTTTAAAAAGACTGTCAAAACCCGACTCAATCAGATCACCAATCAAACCATGCGTTGGGTTATAAGCTAAAACAAAGCTTTTTCCATCTTTCATGCCACCTTGCATCAAGGCATTTATAAGTGACTCAAGCAAAGTGTTCATAATGCCATTGGTAGAAACATGTGCTTCTTCATCTTTTTCAAATCGTTCAAAAGAGTCAAAAGTAGCCTCTCCATCTAAAATAGGCTTGCCTTCTTTTATTACCAGCTTACCATCAGCATTGAGTTTCAATTTACCTTTAGCACGATAAACCATCAAATCACCAACAGCTAAAGCAGGCACCTGAGTAGCAAGTCCACCATGATTTTCAACCCCAGGAAAAGCCCCACCAGTTGGCTTATTTAGCATATCCATTGCGTCAACTAATAAACTTGGAGCCCAAGATAAAGCGGCAACTAAGTTATTATTTTCCGCAGCAGTAGCTGCATTATTTTTAAGCAAACCGTACTGAAGAAAAGCTTTGGCGGAATTAAGTCCATAGGCTTGAGCACCTTGCTTCCACTGTTGAAATGTCATTTTTGGATCATTTATGGACTCAAGCGACGAACTGCTAAGGTACAACTCTGTTGCTTCCTGTTCGTCCTTAGTAATCTCATAGGCTTTACTAATATCTCGGTTCAGACCAGCAAGGGAATCTTGTCCCGTTTCAGCATCACTGCGTACAATAACCTCACCTTCACCGACTGTAGCCCGTACACTTTGCTCGCGATCTTTTTCGCTGAGATGACCGCTGACATTCCAACTGTTGGAGCCGTCTTTATTTGCCTGACTGTGGTCAACTACCGCGGCTCCAGTAGCTTTATCAGTTATATTTTCACCTTTAGCGTGAGCGTCAGGAGTATTGCCCTTATCACCACCCCAAGCATAGGTAGCACCCGCACTCACATACCAAGATGTTTCTTTATCGTGCCCCTGGAAATCACTAAAACCTAAAGTATTGGTATCCAGCTTTAGGTTGCCAGTGTTTGACGCTATTAATGCGCTATGGATTTGAGTGTGATTTTCTATACCGATATCCAAGGCATCGCGTGCAATAATCCGAGTCTGATTTTCTATCCAGTCGGTTGAGCCTGTAGTTTCCCCCACTCCCAGCGAACCACTGACACTAATGCTACCCGATAGGCCTACACTACCAGTCACACTGCCATCAAACTCTTTACCACTAACCTTGCCTGTATCCTTTACTGATGACATCAATAGATCACGGCCAACACGCCCAGTGACATGCTCACCCTCAAGTTGTGCGCCAGCAATTAGGGTATCTCGGTCACTATTAAAGGTTAGATGATTACCAGCATAAAGATAAGCTTCTTGTTGATGTACACCATCGCGATTAAGCTCACCTTTACCCATATCAGCACTGGCATAAATAGATATTAATCCTTGCCCTCCTACTGCCAAACCTGCTTCACCGCCACCACTATTACGGTGTGTATCATGACTGAAAGCATTTTGCGCAGCATGAATACTTAAATCTTGGCCTGCACTCAAATGCAGATCTCGCTCCGCATGTATTTGTGTACCTATCAAAGTTAAATCCTGTGCAGCATCTACATTAACATCCCGTCCAGCTTGCAACTGAGAGGGCAATGCTGTGCTCTGGTGGCCTTTATCTGTCTGATTGCTGTAGCTGCCGCCAAGGCCTACGCGAGCACTATTAGAGGTGCTACTACCATTAACGCCTACCTTGCTAAACGTTTTCTTAGCACTCTGGGTAAAATAACCGAGAGCAGCATCTAGGGTAATATTTCCCCCTGAAATACTGATATCACGTTGACTATTCATGAGCGTTCCACGCACGTCAACGTTCTGTCCTGCTTGCAGATTAATATCTCTGCCAGCAACTAAAACAGACTCGCGATAACTCTGTATCTCTTCAGTGCTTGTAGTCTGCTGTCGAGTCGCGCCCAAATGCACTGATGCAGTAGGTCCTGACACAAACTGTGTCAGCGAATCATTGGCCTTTAATACGCTAGATGCTTGGCTAATGAAGTTGTCACCTTGCCCAGCAGTTTTAACCGCATCCATTGTGTTTACTGCGTTGTGATTTATATTTACTGCTAGTCCTGAACGCTGGTGGGTTGTTTTCTCTAGCTGTCGACTTTGCTCGTTGGCTGCATCCAATACAATATTGCCTTCAGCGATCAGATTAATGTCTCGTCCAGCGGCCAAATCAGAACCCGTTTGACGTATATCACGACCCGCCTGTACATTCAGATCAAACCCGCTTGCCAGCTGGCTGGCAGCAGCAGTGTCTTGGCTACTCCAGCGTTTATTCGTTTTTGTTTCGTGACCAGCAAAGGCCGCAACTCCATCGCCATCACTGCTCAGTGCAACACTTACCAAACGTTCACGTTGCCATGTGTTTACGGATTTTTTATTCTCTGCTGCAATCATCTGAACATCGCGCCCAGCATTCAAGAGCAAATGGCCGCCAGCACTCACAGCGCTCCCAACAATAGTGATATCACGCTCAGCACTCAATCCAGCATTTTTTTCAGCTGTCACCTGACTGCCAACACTCGTACTTGTTTGTGCCGCTTGCCCTGCTTGTTTGGCAGAGGAAATAGATACCACTCCACCTGATGCTGAAAAACCTACTTTTTTACGATAGCGTTCGCTGAGATCGTAAGCGTGGTTGTTAGCTGATAACAGATTGATATCACCTGTCGATTCAATTAAACCTGCATACATCTCAATATTATTACCTGAAGCAACAGCACTGGCACGTAAATTCAAGTCATTACCCGCCACCAGCACCACATCATTGATTGCATTTAAGTCACTACCAACTTGTGTCGCTGTGGTTACCAACCGACTTTTACCCGTCTTATTCAAACCTAAAAAACCGGATTTATTTTTCTTGCTATAACTTCCATGCTCTTCAATACCGGACAAAATACTCATATCATTGGTTACACTAACTATCAAACTATTACCTGCATTCAGCTGGCTACCAATAACGGTAACATCTCGCCCACCTTCCAGACTCAATCCACCGCTGTCGGTAGTCTGCGTATTAATGGTTAGATTGTTGCCTGCATCAATCACTGAAGCTACGTTGGTGCTGTCGTAGTGCTCTTGCTGCTTACTCTTGCTACGTCCAAAGGTTCCTTTACTTTTTTTAGAGTAAAATGAGGCGTTCTCATCTGCACCCGATAGAATATGAACATCCTGGCCTGCCGCCAGATTGATATTATTAGCGGTCTTGACTTCGCTAGCCGTGATATTTAGATCATTAATAGCGCGCAGTTCAATATTGCCATTGGCATGTATCAGACTTGACTGCTGAGTAATCTGATCGCTACTTTGCGTAGTTCTTTTACTTTTATTGTAATAATGGTTTTCATTGGCTGCCGAGGCGAGGGTCAGATCATTAGCAGCAATCAGCTGCATATCTTTGTCTGATTCAATACGGCTGGCCAGCACAGTTAAGTCACGACCTGCTTGAATGCTCAGGTTGCCGCCGGCAAGGGTTTCACTGCCCAGTTGCTGGTTTTGTGCCATCAGGTAATGATTACCACGGCTGGTGCTATGACGCTCTTCCACTGATGCTAGCGTTACATCACGGCCAGCTCTACTATCTAAGTCGCCGCGACTCGCCAAGACACCACCAAGATTTTGCACATCACGACCGGCGGCGAGGTATAAATCACCTGCGGACTCGATACGTGCAGCGCTATCGGCGAAACTGGTTTCCCTACGGTTATTGCCCACTGCACTTGCATGACGGGTTACTGTGCGCTCGTTGAGAATATCCCCTGTACGCGCAGTAAGATCGACATCACGTCCCGCTAAAATACCGCCTTGACGATTATAAATACTGTCTTGCGCCAGCAAGGACAAGCGCTCATCAGCATGGATTAAACCGCTATTATTAATGTTTTGCGCGTATGTACTGAGGTTGTTACCGGTCCTTAATATGCCTTGGTTACTTAAATTACCAGCACTGACTAAGGCTAAATTCTGCCCTTGAATTAAGGCACCATTAGCTGCCATACGACCTTGCGCTTGGGCCATATAAAAAACCGGAACAAGCACTTGCTCACCCAACACTTCACGCTCTTCCAGCCAAACAATATCCTCGGTTAACGCAGCGACTTGCTCTGCGCTAAGTGATACCCCAACCGACAGGTTTAAAGAGTCTTTACTGGCAAGGGCGTTATCCATTAGATAACGCAACATCTCCTCATCGCTGCTTAATCCCGCAATAAAACGCTGACCAGTACGAGCAACCACGGCTTCACTCATCAGTTTTTGCTCATACAATCCATCACCCAGCCGTTTTTGCATCTGATCCGCACTTAAGCCAAGGCCGTCCAACAGATAGTCACTGCTTAAAAACTGGTGCATTTGAGTTAAGGCTGGATTGGTTTCAATCAGGTAGCGGTGAGCGTTGTTCTGACCCTGCAGACTCTGCACATTTTCGAGCATAAATTGTGCTTGGCTTTTCTCATAGGTTTCCTGCGATGTACTCGATCCACCCAGCTGACTACTGAGTAATATAGTCCGCCCAGTCGACTGTGAAGCTTGCGCGGCTAGCGCCTCGCCATATTTAGAACCGCTGCTGGCAATAGGCTTAATGCCGTCTGCTCCCTGCGTCTGCATACCTTGTGCGGTCTGATCACTTAAACGAAACAAACCTTTGTCACCAGCAGGCACGCTAAAGCTCGGTAAAACCGTAGAATCAATTTGCTTATGCTGCAAGTCAGGAGCTACCTGTGAGTTGACGCTAACCTGTATCGCATGGGTGCTGTCGGACGTGCGAGTATCCACTCGACTACCACCACTGACGTAATTATAGCTGGGGCGAATGACGCTGTTTTTCAGTGTTTGCTGGGCGTCAATGGTCACGTTACCGCCGGCTTGAATAATCGCTGAATACTCTTCGCCAGCCAGCGGTTTTTCAATATATTGACGACCTGGTAAGTACTCCCACTCACTATACTCGCCTATAAAACTGCTGATATCACCTTTGACACTCTCTACTTGAACCTCTGGATTATGCTTAGAATTAAAAAGTAATGCGGCTCTACTAGGATACTTATATTTAGGTCGACGACCTGCGATATGTATACTCTGCGCCTCAATATCAGCAGGCTTAACACCAAGATTATGCACGGAGCTAAAGGATAGATTTAAATCAGCACCGCTACCGATTAAGCTGCTGTTATTAAACAGCTCCACTCCCGATAATAAAAAATCTCCGCCGGCTAATAAATTTGCAGCAGCGCTACTATTAATAACTTCAACTTTTTCACGTTCAGTAATGTGCCAGACAGAATTACGTTTGCCATTATCTCCAAGCTTGCAGTCACCATTAATAATATAAGGTGCACCACATCTCAACTCTGTTATCTCCGCATAGTAGATACCTTTATCCTCAACTTCTAAAATATCTCGGCGGTTCTCTACAACGGCACTGCGCAAGCTAAAATCATGCTCGGCTTCAAAATTACCAGAGATATTTTCGACCCGCTGTGCATGGCTGTTTGCCTTGTAGCCAGCTAAATCTATGCTGCCTAAGCTATACACATCGGCATAACGGTTCGTCAACTGATCAGCACGCAAAATCATATCTGTGCCACTAAAAATTAACGCATGATCATTTAGCAAATAAGCTGTATTAATTCTCAGCTGCTGTGCACTGCCTAAAGTACCTTGGTTAATCAAGCGCTGCGTATCAATCAGCAGCGTATCGCCCGCACTGATATAACCTTGGTTAGTAAGATTTTGACTTTCAAGATGAACTGCAGATTCACTGTAAATCACCGCTTGCTGACCTAAGTTAAACTGTTCAGCCGATAACTGCATATCACCGAGGCTAACCACTTGTCCATTACCGCTATAATCACCTCTGAGCTGAAGATGCAAGCGTCCATCACTGGCGATTAAGCCCTCATTCTCCCAAGTAGTGCCCGTCGCGGTTAAATAGTCGCTGGTGATTAATTGCCCCTCCGCAGTTTGTTTAAAGTGATCAATATTTAAGGTCAGTCCTCCGGCCTGAAAAAGCGTTGAGTTCTCCCAGCTATCACTAGTAATCGACACGTCACCGCGAGATACAAATGTACCGCCAATATTGTATGCCGCACCGTTCATTAAATCGAATGGGCCACTACCCGCATGCATGACATAGCCGGATTGGTTGAGCAGATTCGGCGCATCCAAAATACCCGTGGTATTGGCAACTTCTATACTGCCGCTGCGGTTATCAAAGGTATTGCTGACACGAATAACACTGTCACCGCTATAGGCAAGCGCACGTAATTGACCTTGTGTGTTATTCACTGAGCCGGCCAATACATATAAATGATCAGCCTCAACAAGGCCTGCCTGATTGTTAAGAGCACCGGTTAAACTGAAATCAATGCGCTTGGCAGCAATTTGCCCTTGTGCACTGTTATCTACATACCGTCCAGATACAGTAAGCTGTTGCTGCGCATAAAGGGCGCCACCTTGGTTATTCAGCACAGTCGCTGAGAGTTCAAGACCCGCTGTTGTTGCAGCAAAATACCCGCTTTGATTCGCCACTTGATTAGCTGTAAGCAGCACTTCCTGCCCTTGAACAATGCCAAATTGATTATCAAATAAACCTTTAACACTCAATGTTAGCCGGTCAAATAAGCTGGCCAAAAGACCTTTTCGGTTATCAACTGTTTGCGCCTGCACAGAGACGGCACCCTGCTCACTGAGCACGCTGCCGTCATGATTCACCAATTGTTGTGTAATAGCTAAATCCAGACCATCACGAGCTTGGATAAGTGCGCTATGATTACTGAGCGCATCAGCCGTTATTTTCACAGCTGCACTCTGACTATAAATACGCCCTTGGCTTTGGTTATCCAACTGCTGAGCGTATATTTGCAACTGATCATTGGCAGCAATTATTGCCTGCTGCTCATTGCGCAACTGCGGTGCAAAGAGAGAAAGTACCCCTTCACTCGCAATAATGCTGTTTTGGTTATGGATAGTACCAGCAGTTAACAGAAGCGCTTCGCCGCTGATGATGCTGGCATCTTGCTGATTTTGTAGTTGTTGGATAAATTTCATTGTCAGCGCTTGCTCAGCACTGATATGGCCTGCCGTGTTATAGAGATTATCCGCGTTGAGTGTCACATCTCGGCCAGCAACCTGCCCCTTGTGGTTATCAATATTACCGATTATCTGCAGTTCGACATCGATTTCTGAGGAAATAATGCCGTGCTGATTCTCTAGGTTTCCAGCATGTATAGTTAAAGCCTGCTGGCTGACCAACGCACCTTGATCACTATTATTGACCGACCCTGCCACGTGTACAGTTAACGTGCCTGCACCACTGGAAACGGTTCCGCGATGCTGATTGTCTAAGCTGTCAGCAGACAGTTCTACGCCGAGCAACCCTGAGAGCAAGCCATCATGTTGGTTATCAATCTGTCTGGCATGAGTATTAAGCTGCTCATTACTGACGATCGCGCCTCGTTGAGAATTATTCAGTGTGTCGCTAGCAATCTGTAATTGCCCACCGGCTAAAATGGCACCGTCTTGACTGTTATTCAGCTGTGCATTGACCTGCACAGACAGATCACCTTTGGCGATAAGTGTTCCTTTTTGACTGTTATCGAGTGAGTTACCGCTGATATATAAATCATGATCGGCTGATAACAGCCCCTCAAGGGTATTATTAATAATATCTTTAACCCGTACCTGCAACGTTTGCCCGCTACTGATTCGAGCACTGGTATTGTTGAGCTGCGCGGCATTTAAAACCAAGTCACTAGGGCTGGATACCTCACCACCCTGGCTATTATTAAGAAAAGCAACCTGCTGTAAGTACAATGTCGGTGCGTAAATTAATCCACCGTGGCTGTTATTCAGATCACCGTCGGACAGGTTGAGACGGATCGTATCTTCACTGATTAACTCGCCCTGGTTGTGCTGATCAAGCTGTTTAAGATCTGCTTGCAAGAGACCTTTACTGGCCAATAACCCTTTATCGTAGTTATTTAATTGATTGGCTTGAATACTCAGCATACTGTCGCTGATAACTCGCCCCTGCAGGTGATTATCTAACTGATCGGTTTGAATAGTTAAGTCGGCCCCTGCGCTAATCAACCCTTGCTCGCTATTATCAAGAGTCTCAGCCCTCAGCTGCATCGTTCCAGCGCTGAGTATCTGTCCTTGTTTTTGCTGTAATAAGCGCGTATCCAGCTGTAGCGTCTGCCCCGCTGACAATTCTCCTTGAACATTATCAGTCGTCTGCGCCATGATGGTTAAATCATTACCGGCAGCAATCAGACCTTGGCTATTCTTCAACCAAGAATAATCCAGCTGAACAGTATTCTGACTACTGATACGCCCATCATCATTGTTCAGCGCTTGGCCTTTAAGAGTGATGCCGGCGTCTGCGACCATGCTGCCTTGCTGATTATTTAAACGATTAACCAGCACATTCAGCTCACCGTGACTTAATATCAAGCCATCAACCTGATTATCTAAACGGTCGCTGCTAATCCCTACACCGCTATCAGCAACAATATGACCATGGGTATTATCAATGGATTGCGCTGTAATACTGAGCAGCCCTTGTGTATCTAAAAAACCATCACGGTTGTTTAACTGCTGCGTATCAAGCTGCAAACCTGCATTACTTAATACGCGACCACCGTCTTGGTTATTTAAGGTGCCTGCAGTTATCACGAGGGATTGCGTGCCTTTAAGTAGGCCTTGGGCGCTGTTATCTATATTGCCAGCACCGATGGTTAGATTTTTATCCGCAACAATAATACCGGCTTGACGGTTGTCCAAGCCTTGAACGGTGACAGACACATCAGCCTCGCTAATAAGACGGCCGCCCTCACGATTATCCAAGGTTTGAGCCTGTACTGTGAGTTGCTGCTGACTGGAAAGCTCACCTTGTTTGCGGTTATCGATCTGCTGTGCATGAACCTCAACAACACCGGCTGCTGTCACAAGTCCTTGCTGGTTATCAAGCTGTTGGGTGGTGATTGTTAAGCCTGTATCCGCAAGCAATAAGCCTGCTTGATTAGAGAGCTGTTCCTTAGCCTCAAGCTCTAAGTGATGGCTAGCCAGCACACTGCCACTATTGTTCAATGTGGTGCTTTTTATGCGGACATCAGCGGTTGTGTTTAACCTATGATCTGCACGCAGACCTGCCTCGATCAAGCCCCGGTTCTCAACCTGCTCTGCGCTCAATTCAATGTCATTGGCGGCTAATAGATTGCTTTGATTGGTCAGTTTTTCTGCTTGAACCTTAATTTGATCACCGGCATAAATCTGCTGAGTGAGTTCAATGTCTTGCGCCTCCACTTTAAGCTGCTGCGCTGTACTCATCCGCGCGAGTGTGAGCTGACCCTTCGTATCAATCTGAATATCCCCGGCATGGGTCGCCATATCACCTGCTAATTTTACGCCAACACCGGCCTCTGTACCGACTAAGCGAATGGCGCCAGCGTACATACCACCCAGTGCTGAGCTATCAATAGCAAGGCTGGGCTTATCCTCTGGATGCTCGGCTTTTACAGTCACCGCAAGGGTTTGCGCGTCCACAGTGTTGCGGCCCGTAATGATATTCAGCTCATTAGCATGCAGTTCAGCATTGATTGTGGCGCTACGCGTAATCAGATCAAACTGGCTGATATTGGTCGCGTTAAGCCCATCTCCGGCAATTTCAATATGGCCACTGTCGACCTCATAACGCGCTAGATGTCCCTGTTCAAGAATGGGTTTGCCTGTGCTCAACGTGACGTGTGGCGTATTGATAAAACCGCAGCCATCACAAGTAATCCCGTGCGGATTGGCGACCACGACGTGCGCCTGTTGACCGGCCACTTCGGTATAGCCTTTAAGCTGACTGGCTTGCCCGCCGCTGACTTCATTGAGAATCAGTTGCGCCGCTTGACCATTCAATTGACTGTTGCCAATAATCACACCACCCAAATAGGTCGGTGTGAGTTTTTCAATGCTGTTATTTAAAATCAGCCCCTGTTTATCCACGTTATAGTCAGTAAATTTATTGTGCGATAGGCCTTTAGCATTCGGCGTGGCAATCTTGACGATAGGCACACCATTCCCCGCTTGCATAATCTGCGTATTACCGCCAGCGTTGGCATCCACACGTAACTCTGCAGCCAGAGAACATAACGGCTGCATCCACATCACAGTAATTAATATATGGGCCATCGTTTTAAATAAACGGCTGTGGGTATTCATACTGAAATCCTTTTCAGAACAACACATCAAATCGGAAATAAACCGGGTGCTCTTTACGTTCAAGCGCAAGTGGACGAGACAAGCTATGGGCAGCGGTTATAGAGGCCGCCAGATGCTGACCTCGTGCGCTAAATTCAAAAGCATGACTGGCTAGGCGGCCGCTTTGTTCATGGTTGTATGTATCACCTCGAATCGCGCCCATATCGTATGCCGCCATGAGGCTGTATTCCTGCACAACAGGTCGTAACCACGACCAAGTAATGGGTCGTGTCCAGCGCAATTGATTGCGTAAATAGTAGCCGCTGTCACCGCTGACTGACTGTTCTTTAAAGCCGCGCACCGAATACAGCCCACCTAAGCTAAAACGCTGCGGACTAAACAACACATCTTCACTGCGCTGTGCACTCAAGACGCTGTCAAAACTAAAGCGCTCACCTAACAACTGAAAGGGATGTAAATAACTGGCAGTTAATGTGTATTTATTATGCTGCACCACCGGCTGACCTGGTTGCGGATGGCCGACACCCTGTGCATCAAGTGCGCCAATCCCACGTTGATAACCCAGATCAACGTTAAGAAAGGCAGAGCCAATGCGTCGCCCATGATTAAAGCTGATCTGTTGTTCGGTCAGACGCTGACTGGAGACATCTAAACGCTGATGATCGAGATAGTTACGACTGCGCAGATGACTTAAACCTAGACTAAACGCGGTTTTACTCACCGCATCACGGTGCAACACGCGCTCGGCGGTCAATGCTTGCGTTGTACTCACACCATCCAAGAAAAAGTAAAACCCTTGCACCTTTGCTCTAGAACGGTAATAGCTATGATTGTAAAAGTAATTAAACGTCCACCAGCCATAGGGCAGGCTATAACTTAACCCATGGTTCGCTGAGTGTTGATAGCGATCACTGAGCGTATCGCCACCGCCACGCAAGCTGAGTTGGTCCGCTAAACCGAGAGGGCTGTCCCAAATAAAATCCAACCCCCATTGCTGTTCACCAGTACTACGTTGACCATTGTTATGCCGATTGAATGCCACACGCCAGGGCTTAAGTTTTTGCCCTTGCAAGAGCACATGGCTACCGCCCACATCTTGCCCTGGGATAAGTTCTAAACTGACTGGCCGCGAGGGTAAACGTGAGAGTTGATCGATTAACTGCTCAAGCTCGCGTAAATTTAAGCGCTCACCTATCGTTGCCGGAGAACTCATTGAGAGTTCCAAAGCGCTACTTAGATCGCCACCCTCAATGCTTTCTAAACGCCCTTCAATCACTTGAATCCGCAGCACACCGCCTTGTAGGTCTTGTGGCGGCAAGTAGGCGCGCGTGGTGACATAACCGCGCTTGAGATACGCGTTGGTAATCTCGCTGAGCAAACGGTTTAAGTCGCTGGCACTGAGGCATTGTTCAATAAAAGGCTGAAGTAAGGCTGCGCGCTGTCGCACGGATAAAAGATGTGCACCGTTGAGTTCGATCGTATTAACGTGCAAACAATCGCTGCTGTCATCTACTGGCACGCTTGGCGCACTCAGATCTGGTCCAGGAAGAGATTGCAGCGCCTCTAAGCGGCGCTGCTGCTCTTGCAACAAGCGCTCTTGACGTTCACGCGACAGCTCGCGATCAGCAGGAAGCTGCGTTTGCGCCGAAGCTCCAGTCACATAGAGTAGAAATAATAAAGCACATCCATATGCTTTTAAAAACATAACGTCCCTGCCCATCAATAAATAACGCCTGCCAATACAGAAGCATTGAAGTACAGATATCAGGGACGAGCAAAGATTTTTAGGTGACCTAGTTCGCAAAATTAAAAAACAAGGATTACGCTTTAGGTTGCAAACACCACAACGAAGTCACCTCAGCACTACGCGCCACAAACAACGGGTCAGTATTGTCTTGACTGCGACCATGTTTAGGCTGCGTATCGAGGCGGTATTTAACCTCTAAACCAGATTCCACAAACCAGCCCAATAAGTCTTCACGGCTGCGCAATTGTAAGTGCTCAGCCAAGTCGGAAAGTATCAGCCAGACTTGCCCCTGTGGCGATAAATGCAGGGCAACACCCTGTAAAAACCCACGCAACATAGCACTATTGGCATCGTATACTGCGTATTCCAGCGCCGAACTGGGTTTGGCCGGCAACCAAGGTGGATTGCATACAATCAAATTGGCTAGAGGCGGTTCAGCGGGGAATAAATCTGCTTGCTGTACCGCAATTGCTGGCAACTGTAAGCGTTCAATATTGTCTCTGGCGCAAGCCAAAGCACGCGGATTAAGATCGGTGGCAATCACCTGCTTCACCCCACGCTTAGCTAAGATAATCGCCAGCAATCCGGTGCCGGTACCGATATCAAAGGCCAGATCATGTGCAGCAGGTAGCTGTGCATCGAGCATCAATTGCACATACTCATGCCGGGTCGGCGCAAATACACCGTAATGTGGGAAGACTGACAGCTCTAAACTAGCAATAGGTACGCCTTTCTCACGCCACTGCGCAGCACCTAAAGCGCCTTGCAGATCACGAAAAGAGATCAGGCAAGCTTCATCCAACTCACCAAAGGCCGCCGTACACGCCGCGCTAAACTCAGGCGCGCGACGCAAGCGGCTGACATAACCGGCTTCCAGCTCCAACAGCAGTCGACTGAGCACGCTTGCGCGTTGCGCTTGGGCTTGGCGGTGTTGGTGAAATAAGTTAGGAATCAACGCCGTATGCGCCGCCGGCTTATTCGACTTAGCAGCTTTGCTGACTTTACGTTGTTCGGTGCGCTCAAGGCGCCGAGTCAGCGCCTGCAGTAATTGTCGCGCATTATGGAAATCGCCCTGCCACAGCATCGAGGTGCCTTCACAAGCGAGGCGATAAGCTTCATCGGCAGTGGTCTGATCATCGACCAACACAATCCGCGCCGGCGGCGTTTGATTGCTTTCGGAGAGCCAACGCGCACGGCGAGGCGTCTCATTATCTTGCCACTGCACATACTGTTTTTCTATTTGCAACACGCGGTATACCTTTAGCCATCAACGCTACTGTCTGTAAAGCGCAAGACAATCTCTACATCATCTATTGCGCAGTGATTACTGCATTTGCTTTTGTGTGTATCCAAGATCGTCGGCGTTCGGCTGGATTTTACCCTGCAGTCTAGGCCGCCCTTGGATTCTGGCCTGCCCCTTTTGAACAGGCCTTGGAAAATATTGTCAAGGATAGCAGCTAACACCGTACAATAGCGCCAGCAGCTTCGACCAACTGCCTGCTTAGCCCTCTGACTTGAGTTTTTACACATGCCGATTT
Source organism: Pseudomonas sp. (assembly GCA_034006005.1). GTDB lineage: Bacteria > Pseudomonadota > Gammaproteobacteria > Pseudomonadales > Pseudomonadaceae > Denitrificimonas. The sequence goes on along the minus strand of JAVETP010000063.1, from coordinate 115 downwards.
TTACTCTGCGCCACTTACCTAGGTTGCCCTCCTTCTCTTTGCCTGCCTTTTGTGGGGCGTTATTGTTCGGTGCGATAGGCAGCTTGTCAGGCTGCCAGTTCTTGGAGTCGCGCGC
>JAVETP010000061.1:0-16064 GCA_034006005.1 Pseudomonas sp. | reverse complement strand
GGCTTGTTCCGCTTTGCGATTTTGCATACGGATACGGAATGCGTTTGCCGCCGCGAGTTGTCAGCATAATAGTCTCTATCGGGCAGCGCCCCGATGCATAGCCAACGAACTCGAGTAAGCCATGCCAAGCCTTTCCGGCTTTAATAGTTTTGGAGGGGGTTAATTCTCCTACGCTAGAGTCAAACATTATGGAGGCTCCGGCTTGTAATCGTAATTAAACACAACAGGAACGCCTGACGCGTCCTCCATCACAAGTGTCTTTACAGGCTTTAGCTCTATGGCAACAAGAAAGTCGCTGGTGAGTATTACAGACTCATGGTACGTACGTGCATCGTAGTTAGGCTCAGTTAGCGGGCTATCTATGCCACCACCTCCGCCCGATGACGGAGCACTACCCGACCAGGTTGCACTGCCGCGCTTTGCTGCCTGTCCTCCGCGAACCGGCAGCACTGGCAACGTGCGCTCGGCGCGATTGTTCTCAGCCAGCGCGCGCATGTCGTCACGCATTTTTCTGCCTGACGCACGGCGCGCCTCTTCCATATTTCTTCCGCTTTGCTGGCGGTTGTATTCCATATCCCTGCCAGACTTGCGGCGTGCCTCTTCGTTTGTCATGTGACCACCTAGACTAACGCTGTTAGATCGACATAGCTGAGCGAGCCACCATTGTTCACAACCAGCCGGTTGTTCAGAGGATCAATAATAATCGACTTTGTTGTCTCTGTTGCTGCTGTAACACCTTCTATCGACTCGGTAGTGGCAAGCGCAGCCCATCCGCTAGGCGTGCTTACACCACACTGCTGAACGATCGACCCTTCATTTGAGATGAATAGACTGCCAATGGGCGCGACAGGCTGATACTCAAGTTCGCCATTGCCTCGGATCACTGGAAGAATCGGATGCCATACGCCATTATGCGACATGATGTATTCAGTTTCTGTCGATGTATCGCTGTAATGACTACCGTGCGGCGCGACCACCGGAACCGTATTCGGATCAACTTCGCCGCTGAAAATGTGCTGTACATTCGCCATGTCATTCCCCTACCAAAATATTAGAATTTTCGTCTACCAGTGTATCGCCAGTCTCGTCTACTAGCGCTCCGTCAGTGACAGGGTCGCCACCGCCACCCGCTTCAAGGACTTCGATTCTGTTTTGCAGTGCCGTCAGCTGTCCCGCAGTGAGCGTGCAATAAATGAGCGTTTCAGCGGGCCAGTCTTGAGCGGTTGTCCCGTCTTTTCCGCGAGCTATTGCAAGCCCAGCTGACACCTCAACAATCTCCCACTGCGTTTGCTCAAGCGGGTTTGCGCTGTTGGTTAGTGTGAGCCAGTAACTGCCAGTCAAGTCCAGCCGAGAGGCAGCTAAAGGTGAGATAGGCAGCACAGTCGCGCTGCCCGATAGCGGAGCTGTGAGCTGTGTAACCCAGTTGTTTATGTATTTCATTCAAAGCTCCAGCAAGTCGTTAGGTATGCCAACGCGATAAACGCGCTCAAGCTCATGCGTTTTTTCATCAGTTTCGTCAGCGCTGATTGGCGGAGCAGTAACGGCCAGTCGGCGCGGGAATGACTCAAGCGTGCTGTCCTGCTTGGCGTCGTAGTTACCCGAAAAACCATCCAGCGTGTCGTCATACTCGCCGCTTGTGAACCGACCGCCCAGCTGCGAGGCAAGCTGAACTTGCTGACCCCATCCACTACCGCCGCCTGCATCGTCACCGCCTAATCGGGCTGGCACCAGGAGCGGATCAGATACGCCACCACCGCGCATGACCGCAAGGGTAATGCTCGTTAAAGCGCTGCCTGTTTCAAAGTTCAGTTCATCGACGCGTTGCGAACATTTGGCACGGGCGCGCGTGTACTGATCGTTGATCTCGATTGTGTGCACGAGATCCACACCAAGCGCCATGCTGGTCGGTACTGTAAAGCTCACTGCAGTCTTGCTGTGCGCATCGATTATTTCTGTGTGCGCAATCTGCATTAGGCAGCCGATAGCGTTCACACGGCGCCATTCATCTACTCGATCACCTGGTGATCCATATCCAGGATTGGGCGGGGCGACCGGTGCGGATCCTTGCTGGGTGGCAGTAATTGGGTTAAGGCTAGACTCCCAGCCGTCGGTGTCACCATGCTCAACATCAACGCTGGTACCTGTGCGGCTAATGATCTGCTGACCCTCTACCTGCCCTGCCTCTGTTGCGAGGCTGAGCCGGTATGTTTCCGTCACTGACTGAGTCCAGCGCCTCGCCCCCGTCCAGCCTGCGCCAAGCAAAAGACCGACTTGATTGTTGATCCAAGGCGCTCCGGTACCGCACGGATCTGGCATTGTGGGCGGCAGCAAATACCAGCCAGCTGATACAGGGGTAAGCCCTGCTCCCTCGGTAGCGCTAATCACCATGTCCTTGTCGGGCAGCTCACTAGACACTGATCGCCAGTTACAGAACCCGCTGATGCCCTCTTGGTTTTGAGTACCAGGATGACGCCATGCGAATGACTCACGAGCATCGTGCAGCCGTGGGTACCGGTACGCGACTTCTAGCTCAACGCGATTTGTTACGTTGCGTAGCTGAGCGAGATCAACATTGATCGACTGATAAACCGTTGTGTCGGGGCCAAAAATATAATCAGGTGTTGTATTTGCGTACCAACTGTACGTACGCAGCACTCCAAGCGTCGAGCAGTCCATTGATGCAGCGCGCGTACTCATGCGCTCAAGTGCGTAATCCCAGCGCGACCGGCCCTCTACTGACTCGAAAACATCCGCGCTCCACATACCCTGAGTCAGCGCGTCAATTTGCGCAACAGTCATCGCCTCAACTTTGTTTTGCAGATTGTCAGTCGCAGTGATCTGCATGACTCGTGCCGGAGCATCCCAGCGCGGCTCTGCAACTAGACCTGTGAACAGGCGAACCTGTACAGCGTTAAAGCCGTCATCTGTTATGTAGTCAATCGTGACCGTGCGATCTGCTAGATCCGTTTGCACTAACTCGCCGGGCATATAGAACAAGCCGAGCTCAGCAATGCCAGCGCCGCCTTTTTCTCTGTCTACGCGGACGCTTCCAGTCAAGCGCTCGCTAACATCCACGCCCCCGAGCATTGCCACCGCAGACCAACGGAAGCTGTGGCCAGCTGGCGGTGGTGGCACCGGGAAGCCCGGATACACACCATCACCCACGAGGGGTGACTCTGGCGGTTGAGGCGGATCAATTACAACTGGATCGACAGGCTCAGCACCCCCAGCTAACGCATTGAGAGGCCAGCTGTTTATAGGTGCGCTATTTAACATTTAGATTTCTCGTGCGGTAAATTGCCATGTAAATGATGCAGCAGCAGAATCCAGCGCTTCAGCTGGCGGCGTGGCCAGCACGTTAAATACTGGCATCCAGCTAACGCGATACGCAGACGCTCCTGCAACTGCAGTAACCGTTGCCGTTTTGCCGGTCACGCTGACTGCAGTGCGCACCCAGTGCGAGCCGATAAGTGCATGCGCCCAAGGCTCAACATCGGGGCGCGGTGTGCTGTTGAGCGTGTACGTTAGCGAATTACCGGTTATGGTTTTTGGCTGAGTACAGCGCAGCTCAAGCGGCTGAGTGTAATCTAAGGCATCAAAGCCTAAGCCCATCCAGCCGGCACCTGACATCGTGATTGTTTCTTTTGACCAGTGCGCCATCCGGACAAGTGAGCCGCCTGATAAGCGCACATCTGTCCAGCCCGTTTCTTGGCTGTATGACTGGCCGACCGCACCCGCATGCAGGATTATTGGCAGGCCGCCAAGTGTTACGTGGGGTCGTATCATTTGCGCGTCCTCCCGTATTTAAGCGCGGCACGATGCAGATCATCGAGGTTGCTAGTGCCAGCAACGTCTACGCTGAATGAGTCGCCGCTTGGTAAGTGAAAGTTTAGGGAGCCGATGTTTTGCGGTTGTTGGAAGCGCTGAGTAAGAGAGCTATCCATTTTCGGAATTGGCACATTAGCAAATGGGTTAGCAGATACCAGCCCGCCTTCCGCGTAGCCGCGCATACGACTCATTGTGTTTTGAAACCCGTTGCGGCGTATCTGCTCGAGGAATGACAAAGCACCAGGCTCCTGAACAATGCGCTTTGGCTGAACATGCTCATCAGCGTGAACTACGCCTGCCGCCTTATACTTAGATCCGGGGCCAGTCCATCCACCGTCAGCAAATCCTTTAGGTGTTTTAGGCTCGGACTTATTGGCGGCGTTCACTGCCTCATAAAGAACAGTGACCGGAATAGTAAGCTGCTTGGCCAAAGCCTCAGACAGCGCTTTCATCTTCTCTCGAATGGCCGCTTCGTTCTGGTCATCCCAGCTGACATCAATGGACATGGTCTTAAGGGCTTCCCCTTGTTTGACCAACTCGCTGATGCTCGTCTTTATGTCCTCGACTTTCTGCTCCGCATTTGTGCGCTCTATGCCTGCAGCGGCTGTTGCGATTCGCTTAAGCTCCTCAGCCATCCCAGCTAAGCCGTAATTACTTTCGCCGGCGGCCTGTATTGCCTTGATCGCCTCCCCGCTTCTGCGAGCCTGCTTAATGGCCTCTTCCGTGTTGCCAGCAGCCAATGCTTTGCGGGCAGAGATCATTGAGTCCTGCGCGTCCGCATACGAGTTCGGCTGGTCTTTGCCGCCGCCGCGCACATCATCCACTAGAGTTTGAAACTCTTTTTCTATCGAGAGCTCTTTTTTGCGAGCCGTCTCTAGCAGCTTATTAGCTTTTTCAAGCTCTGTAGATTGAGCAACGATGTTTTTGCGCAGGTCTTCAAGCATTTCATTTTTGATCTGCTTGAGTTTGTTTTTGTGCTGTACTGCATTTTCTTCAGCAATTGCATTGCGGGCAGCTTCTCGAGCCATAAATTCTTCAGCTGTTGAGCCGTAAGTTTTCGCCCACCCCTTTACTGCTGCTAGCTCATCGAACTTTGTTCCGTTTCGCGCAGAAATTGCGCGCTGTTCTTCAGTCAGTCTCCGTATATTTAAATCTTTTTCATGGTTTGCCAACAGCTCGCTGGCTTGGATTATTTTTTCATTATCCTCTTTTGCTCGCGCTGCAGCAGCAGCTGTAAGATTAAGCCTTTCCTGAATGCTTTTCCTGAGCCCGGTTAGCTCTAGGGCAAAACCGAGCATAGTAAGATCTGTGAATAATTGTTCTGCAAGTCTTGTAAGGCCTCCTGTATCGCCATTCATAATTTCGTTAAGGATGTCCGATATATTCACCAGGTCGCCGGAAAGTGTTGCTGATAAGCCTATAAGCGTGTCAATTTTATAAATAACATTATCAATCGAGGCAGATGTGCGAGTCCATGCATCTTGAACGGTTACTCGCATGTCGTCTGTTTTTTTGCCTAGTGCTCCGAGCTGGCTGATGAGCGCCGGGATAACGACCTCGGACGTTAGTTCGCCAGCCGCAGCCATGGCTATAAGCTCTTTTCGACTTTTCCCAAGTCCTACAGCTAAAGCGTTTGCAATTTCTGGCGCCTCAGTTAAAACGGAGTTGAAATTATCTCCGCGCAGTACGCCTATTTGCATGGCGCGGTTAAAGTTAGTGATAACCGTCTCAGCCTTCTGCCCAGTTGCGTTGCTAGCAACTAGCCCAAGGTTTACAACTTCCGTTAAGTCCGCCACCTGCTGAAGAGTAAAGCCGGCTTCTCTCAATGGTTTTAGCGCGCTAATGAACAGCTCTGCGTTATTCGCCATGCTTGTGTAGGTTCTAGCGCTGATCTCCTCGATGCGCCGCAAGCTTAAATCAAATTCGTCTTGCGTCTCCGTAGCGTTCGCCAAGCGGTCGCGCATAGTTGCAACTTTGTCCGTTATATCAGTGATAGCGCCAACCGTAGATTTAACCGCGTAACCCACGGCTAGCCAGCCTGCTGCCCGCCCAGCAAGAGCCGCCCCGCCGCCGCCTCCTGAAGTATTGGCGTTTTCTTCTGTTGTTAGAGACTTAATTTCTAATCTAGTTTTCTTAAGCTGCGACTGGTAAGCGATTTCAGCGGCTACGCGCTCTCTTGCAGAGAGCTGCCCTGACTGAGAAAGCCTAGTGTAGTCTGCACGCAAAGCGACCAGCTCAACCCTAAGTTGGCGTAAGCGAGTTATCCCAAGCTGTTCTTGTGTTCGCTGAAGCGCGTAATCGTTTGCACCTAATGACTTCTGCTTTGCCATTTCAGCCTGGAGGCGAGCATGCTCTCCGGCAAGGTTTCGCGTATCTATGCCTGCTCCGCGCAGTTCGGTTCGCTGCTGCATAACAGCTAGTTTATGGCGGTCAAAGGCGCGCGTTGCAGCTGACAAAGTTCGTTCCGCTCGAGCGAGGTCAGTATCAAGGCTTTTGACAGGTTGCCCAGCTTCTTTGATTGCGCGCTTAAGCTCATCAACCGTGCGCTTTGCTGCAAAGAACTCCTTGGATGCCGCTCGCGCTGACTCGGTAGTTTTCTGAAGAGCGTCAATTTGACGGATTGGTTTCTCAATAGAGCGAACCATTTCGGCGAACTCGGTGCGAAACTTAGCAACGCCTTTTACAGCGTCCTGCGCATCAGCAGTTAACTTAATTGAAATATCAGTCATTTTGCAGGACTCTTTAATGCTCGTTTAAATAGTGACCACGGGTATCCGAGGACACCGTGGTGACCGATCATAATTAGCGTACAGATACAATCATCGAGGGCGCTTAAGCTTCCGCTTCCGCCAGGTTCTTGTAAGTTCGCGCCTGCCACATAAAAAAATCTGAATTAAGCTCCTTGCAAGCATCAATTATCAGCCGTAGCTCGCTAGGCTTAAGCTCTGAGATATCATCAGCTTTTAGATTGGTGAATGCTTGTAAGTCAGATAGCCGAACATCTTCGAAAAGCGTTGAATCTAAAACGCTCTCATCATTCTCAGCTAGTAATAAGTTTCTAAGGCCGGCCACTGTAAGCTCTCGAACAATGACTTCCGAGCCGCCGACAATAACAATTTTGTTATGAAAAAGTTCTTTCATATTATTTTCTCCAGGTAATAAAAAACCCGCACTCGGCGGGCTTTTATAATTTCGAACTAAGGCCAAATAAATAAATCTGCTCCTGTGTACGAATCAGATTCGGGATTGTAAGTTATTTTTACAGTAAACCCTTGAGCGAGCATTACCCCAAAAGCATTGCTAGACTCAAAGTCGCCGCCAAAGAAATATGAGCAGTCTCCTAGCTTTTCGCTGCGCACAGGCGAGCTATTAAATTTTGCGCTAGACGGGCTTATAAGATGCTTTTTGACATACTTGCGAGCCATAACCCATGCCATTTCCTTGTCGAAGCATCCTTTCGGGGATAGCTTAGGCTTGTTTTTTTTCTCGGCTACATATTCAACTGCATATTTATAGCCATAAAAAGACAGGCCAGCCATGCAAATAACAATGATAGAGGCAAGCATGAGGGCTTTTGCCACGCTAACTTTTATAATCTTTTTTTTACAAGCAGCACAGTATATTGAGCTTCTTATTTTAATCTGTTTTCCAGTAAACCCGCATTCTTTACATCGCATGACTTTCTCCTTTTTAGTCAAGGAGAAATATAACGCAACCAGCAGTTAGTAGCGATACCGGAAATCCGGTATCGATCCAGCACAGGCGCAGCGATCATCACCGCACCTGTGTTGGCACTCCACGTATCTGAGGAGTGGTATTACCCGCGACTGACTGGCCGGAGTAGCAAGGCCATGTCTTTGGCGGCGCGACGTAGGACTTCGAGGGCCGATTCTTTCCAGAGTAACTGGACAACCGGCGCGCCGTCGCTGTGCTTGCGGCCTGTTTCGACCAGCTTGGAGTGCTGTTTGCCCTCTTCTGTTGGTAGCCAGCGCAGGCTGTTATGCCCTTCAGGTGCTGGGGTTTGTAGCTTGGCCTTTTCTAGCAGCTTGTTGAATTGGTTGCCTGTTACATCAAAGCGCTTGCCGAGCGCGGTTGGTGTGTAGGCTAAGTCTTCAACGGCTGCGGGCAGCGCGTCGATGCCTAGCAATTCAAGGGGGCCGATGCCGATTTGCTTTTTAACCAGCTTGTCGGCATGGAAGCGCGCTGGGTTGCCATCGAAGCCCATCAGGCCAGCAACGCGCAAACCTGCTTCGGTCATATCGCCGACTGTTTGCACCAGCTCCAAGCGGGTGACTTGGAAGTCTTGGAATGCGCCTTGGGCAAAATCTTGGCCGACCGCTTGTTTTTGCGTGACCACAGCGTCAAAGGTGCGAATCACATGCAAGTGAAACTTAGGACTGATCCACATGGCGTAAGCGTAAACCAGTTCTTTGCATACGTAAGTGCCTCGGCCGATACCGCCGTGCTCTACTGAAATAGCAAGGCTCAGATCTGAGACTTGCTTTACCTCATCAATAAGCTCGACAGTCTCTGCCAGTCTCGACCAATTTGACGGTTTATGCTTTGCGATCCCGCCGCTAGCTCTATGCAGATCATTCAAACAATACAACCCGTCATCATCTTGACGGATCACTTGGTTAGCAATAATTATATTTGACATGGTGGCCCTCAATGCATGTGCTGTTTAGAAAGTTGATTGAATACTGCGCGGGTTTGCTCAAGGTGGCCTTGCAGCATCCAGAGCACATTGCTCAGGTGCTGATCCATGTCTACCTCGGTGAGGGTAGACAGCAAGGAGATGGAGCGGGCAAAACCGCAATCAATTACATTGACCAGTTCACCATTGGGGATGCCAGTGCGCACAGTAAATGCGTCTTCTAGTTCAGTTGCCATTTGCACCACCTTGTCAGCCGTAGTATTATCAACGGCGTGAATTCCTATATTCATGTGCTTTGAAGCCTCAAGTGTTACCGCACTTGGGGCTTTTCTTTGCGTGTTGTTATTTGGCATGGTCTTTCTCCTGCATGGCCTCGGCCATTGCATCCTCAAGTATCTTGCTAACAATCCAGTTCATGCTGCGTTCTTCGCGTTCTGAACGCTCCAGCAACCAGTCGTGAACCTCAGGCAGCATTCTCAAGCCGAACATTTTGCGCTGTATTTTTTTATCTGACATATCCAATCTCCTGCAATTTTCTGTATTTAATGCCGTCTTCAATAAGCACGACTAGCTCAGCATTCGTGCTGCGTCTATTGCTGTGTGCGAGGTCATCAACCTGATTCTTTAAGGATTCAGGTAAACGCAACGGGTATTGCGTGCGCGCTTCTTTGTTCACTTCAACCTCCTTAGCCTCCCAAAGATAAAGCACCGTGCTTTAGCTTGTGCCAATTTAAGCACGGTGCTTTATTGCAAGTCAATAGCATTGTGCTTTATTGTTTGCCCATGAGCAGAGCAAACCCCCAAGTCAACTTTAGAATGCCGCAAGAGTTAAAAGACAAACTCGAAAGCGCAGCCATAGAAAATCGCCGTTCCATTACGGCCGAGCTAGTAGCTCGCCTCGAAAATAGCTTTTGCGAGAACAGTCCGCACAACAATCCAGAAGTTGAGTTGCTGCATAAGCTCTACAACGAAAGCAGCGCCAAGCTGGCTGAGCTGGAAACTCTAACCAGTGTAGGCAGCATGGAGATGGTCGAACTGAACAGCGAGCGCGCAACCAACACCATGCTTAGGCACTTGCTGGCTCGTAAGTTGAGCGAGCGGCCTACAGAGTAGGCGGCCGGCCTATTACTCCGCGTCTTTAATGGTCATGTACTGCGAAATACCAGTGCCTGTTTTGGTCGGGTCCTTCTCAACCTTGGCGGTAAACTCCATACCCTTAAAGTCGTCACCAATAAAGCTGAGGCTTGCTGGTGAGTGGTTTACACGGAACACTTCGATGACCACAGGCTTACCGCTCCGGGCTTCGTTCAAGCCAAGGAACACATGACGGTAGCGCTTGCCTGACGCCACTAGCGCCTGAATGGTCGCGTAGTTGCCGTGCTTGTAAGCCACTTTGATTGCCGTGCCAGCATCAAGCACTTTGGTGCTGGTAGGGAGGATTTCAGGCATGCCAGCGCTGTTGATAATGTAATCTTCATCCAGCACTAGAGTGGTTGAGCCGGTGGCTTCTGTAATCACAACTTCAGTTGCGCTGGGGTGCTCAAGCAGAACAAGCGAGCCTGGGAAAACTGTGTGCGCTTCAGCTGTAATGGTTCCAGCTAAAACGTCTGTGCTTGTGCCGTATAGGGCGCGAGCCATGTTTTCAGCTTTGAAGTGTCGAGCTTGATACTTGATATTGAGCGAGTTAATTCGCTGAACTGAAGCATCAAGGCCGCCGCCTGGAGTGGTGTAATCCTGCTCTTCAATCTCTTGCGGCGAGGCTTCGTACTCTAAAGAGTTGCAGTTGCCAATAAAAATAAGACCTTTCGGGTTATCTAGGTCTTCGAGAAATTGTCTGCCGACACCAAGAAACGCGCCGCGTAGATCAGGCTTAGCCATGATGTATTACCTCTTCTTTAGTAGATTGTTTAATGACACCATTAGCTTCTAGCCACTGGCGTTCTTGCTCGGTTACTTTGATTTTGCTGCCTGGGGAGTGGGTTACACCTTTGTGGGTGTGTGCATAAAGCAGAGTTACTTCTTTATCTGATGCTTTACTCATCATCGCTGCTCACTATCATCTTGAATTGAATTGGGATAACTAGGCTCGCGGCCTTTAATCCGTCACCAGGTGCAACATGCTCTGGTGCGCCTATCTGCATTTGGCAAATACCAAAAGGAGCCCAGCTGACTCGACGATAAGACTCAGGCTTGATTGCTTTCCAGAGATCCATTTCCAACTCATCAAGTGCATCGTCATAATCGTCAAGCCCTACATCAACAGCAGCGATGATGTAATAGCCGGGGCTTACTGCAAGCTCGCCAGACGCTGTATCAGGGGGTCCATTTTTACCGCGCTGAATAACAATGACTGGGAACCTGGCAGACTCCGCATCGATCACTTCGCTGAACCAGCCAGTTCTAACGTTATTACCAGCATTTGTTCTGTACCCGTTTGCAGTATTAATGTTAGTGAACTGGTCTTTTAAAGCCTCTCTCAGCCTAGTTAGTAGATTCACGTAATCTCCATGCACGCATAAGTTGCGTAGCGGCCATCGTTTGAGATTGGCTCTTCAACTATGTAGCTGCGAGAGCCAGCGGTGAACACTCCGCCGCGTGCTGCCTTTATTAGCTGGCAAACAGGGAAGCTGATCGCGAAAGTTCCTGCGGCAAACGTTTGTTCAACGCCGCCAATAACCACGCTGCTATCAATCATCAGGTCGATACTGTTAACGATCGCCCCATCTTTTGAGTCATAGCTTCCTTTTATGTCTGACAGTCGTGCGGCAATCGTGCGATTCATACGATCTAATGATCGGGCGAATTTACTTTCCATAATCTCTCCTTATCGAGCAGTCCTGACAGCTTCAAGCAGCGCTTTGCGCATCTCCTCTGGAAGAACTCGCTCAGCTGTTGATTGTCCGATGCCGTAAAAATCAAGGCGCTTTGAGTAGGTCGGTTTTGACACGAACGCTATAAGAATGTGCATGCTCTTCTTGCTTGTGCGCCGTGCGATGCCAAGCGCTTTCTTGCCTTTTCTTATAATGAAGTACTGGCGGGCGTTGCCTTTAGCAGAGCTGCGAGTACTGTCTGTAGCGTTGGCGTTATAACCAGCCTCGGAAAACCCGCCGATGCCTGACAGTGCTTTTGTGATCTGCCCGCGTGGCAAGTTGCCGTGCTTGTCGAGCTTTGCATTTTTACCAAATGCCGTTTGTTGGCCATAAGGAAGAAGTTGCCGCGATCTAAGGTTTAGTTCGCTGGCTTTATCTTTGCGCTCTCCGCTGTAGATTTGAGGACCAAGCCATTTAGTAGCTGGTGTGCTCTTATCTGCTTCGTTTTTCATATCAACGCTGGCGACAAGCTTGCTTTTTGTCGCTGGGAACAGTCGCAGGCTGCGCATTGTCCACCTCGTGGGGCGATCAAATACTGCTGCCATTTCAGTTTCAATAGCTTCCTTTGCTGTCTGCGCTGAGCGGGTTAACGCCAGCGCAGCTGCAAAAGGGATTTGCTTTTCAATGGCCTGCAGGCTGGCATCAACCTCAGGAAGCCCTTTGGTGTCGATGCGAACCATGCTCATAAACGGCGCTCCGGTATGTCTTGACCAGCAGTGATTGCATCGGCCCAGCTGAGCGCGATGCCTGCCGCGCCCTGTAATTCGCGGGCATGGACCGCCACTTCTGAAAAGCCGCCGTAGTAGTCCATTTCCACAGCCACTTCCAGCATGTGAATAGCCAGCGCCCGTAAGCGGCTGGCTAGCTCGGCTTTACTCGGTGGCGTCTGCGTCGGCTGTTGAGCCTGCGTCTGCGTCATGCTCTTCTCCGTCGCCTTCGCCTTCTTCGTCACCACCACCATCGCCTGCGGCTGCAGCAGCTTCCTCAGCCGCTTTAGCATCGGCCTTGGCTTGCGCTTTGGCTTCTGCGGCTTTTTCTTTTGCAGTGGCTGCCGGTACTGGGCCGATGATTCCAGCATCGAGCAGCTCTTCAGCAAACTCGGTGGTGGCTGGGGTGAATAACTTACCCGCTGGGATGAGTGCATTGGTGTCCTGAATGCTGCCAAGCAGCACCAGGTATGCAGTTTTATTCTTGGCCATGTTGGCTCCTTGGTTAAGCGATAACCTTAGCGGTCAGGAATGCATCTGGCTCAAGCAGTGCTGGCAGCGGTGCAGATTGCAGCATCAACCAACGTGCGCTTGGGTCCTGCTCTTCCCATGTTTTCGGGAAGCGAGCGGCTTCAACCATGCCTGTTTCAATGGCTTGAACGTCTTGGATCGCACCGTATAAGCGTTTGTTTTGAGCTTGGTTACTGCCCATGAGGATTTGGCCTTCAGCGATCATGGGTTCTAATTCATCAGTTTCAGGATTTAAAGCCCACTCCATATACGCATACAGATCAATGCCCGGGTCGTTTAGGTAGCCCAAATACACGACACCTTCAGGCATGTTTTGTGGGTTGATCATGCCCATGTCGATGCGGCGCGTGTTGAGCAGTTTATGAACCTGTTCGGACTTCATGAACGCATCCTGAGCGGCGCCCGACAAAATTACGTGAGTAGGGCGACGTCCTGATTTTTTCATAATCTGGCGTGCCCAAGTGCGTAGATTGCCGATTGGGTCAGCAGCGGCAGTGCCCCACTTGTCTGCAAGGCTGGTGATGTTGTGCTCAACGGGCATCTGGAAGTTCACTTCCATATCAACACCATCGCCTTTTACGATGACTTTACCGGTGCTGAGCGCACTGGCGGCCATCCACTCTTCGCGGCGGGTGATTTGATCGTTGAGTTCAGACAGGTCTTTACCCAGCTGGATTGCAGCGCGCTCGCCCGGTGTTTGCGTGGCGTATGGGTTTAGGCCGGGTGAGCGATTGAGCAGCTGCTCTGCGTTGGTCTCCATTTTCGGTTTGATGTACGCAGGGGTGATATTTGAGCTGGTGAAGCCGTCGCGCTCAATCACTTTGCCCTGGTGGCGCGGGCTGACAAATGGCGCTAGCTTGCGGCCACCTTTGACGATGTCTACGTCAACGGTTTTTGTGGCGAAGGTTTCTTCTGCAGAGAAGAAAGTTTTTAGCAGGAAAGTGCTGGGGGTGTGCATCTGCTCAACGGCTGCGAGCATGGTGCGAGTGTCAAAAATATCCATTGTGTGCGCTCCTTAGCGTACTGATTTAAAGGGCTTACTGTGCTTAGCGCACGAAGATTGATAAGGGGCGCAATGCGGCTTTTACGCTTTCGAGCGTGTGGCCTGCGCCGATGTCGAGCTGGCTGCCCAACACTTCACCGGTTAGGCGCACGATGCCGACGGCTTTTGCGTCTGTGGTGGTGATGGCTTCAGCGCAGATAACGGTTGGCACCTTCGAGGTGTCTTCTGCTGCAGCAAGACTGAGGATGTAATCACCCGCTGCATCTTTGCCGAGTACTGAGCCGGCCTTTAAGGTTTGGTTGAGGCCGATGGTGACGGCGTCAGTAACGACGGGGAAGTGGCCGGCGCTTAATTGCTCTGGGTTGTAAGTGGTTACGATTGGGTTAGGCATGATGCCTCCTGATGGTTGACCTGTTTGCAGGGTTTGATTGGTGCGCGGCGCTACTTAATGCCAGCGCCTTGGAGCATCAGGCCAACTAAGCCAGTGCGTTTGGTTGCGACTTTTTCAGCATCACTTTCTGGCGATTGGTGCTCAGTGCTGGTCGAGTCGCTTTTGATACCTGACAAGCTGATGCCGCGTTCTTTGCTGGCGGTCAGGATTGCCATGGCTGCAGTTTCTGCGCTGTGGCCGCCTTCGATGGCGGCATCAATTTCGGCTTGGAACTCAGGGCCGGCTAATTGGGTGATTGCGGTGACGCGGGCGCGCTCAGCTGTTGCGGCTTCTGCTTTAACGGACGTTAAGTCGAAGCTTTCAAGCGTTGCCGGTACTGCTTCAGCAACTACGATGTCTTGCGCATCGGTGCCTGCAGCAAGTGCGGCTTGCAGTTCTGCTGTGGTTTTTACGACTGTCTTAGTCATAGCGGTGGGTCTCCAAAGGTTGATTGGTTGTTGCGGTGTCGAAAGCTCAGTGATGAGCGATTCAAGCGAGCCGAGCCGATGGGCCAAGCCATGAGTAACGGCATCTGCACCAACGCGAATGCCGCCGAGGTCGCCCATTGCTGGGATTTTTTCAGGGTCTACACCGAGGTGAAGCGCCACTTTTTGTTGGAATACGCTGCCCAGTGAGTCGACCATCTCACCGAGCTTGGCGCGGCCTGCTTCGGTGGTAAGGTCTGGGCGTTTGTTCGGTGCGTTGCTGCTGACAATTTCGTAAGTGGTGCTGCCATCGTCTTTTTTGTCCAACTTCACATTGAGCGCTGCACCGATGCTGCCGGCTAAGCCGATGTCATCAATCACAATTTCATGCGCGGCGCTGGCGATCCAGTAAGCTGCACTGGCACCTGTGCCGCCGATGTACGCGGCGATTTTCTTTTTATCGCGGCCTTGGTAGATCAGGTTGGCCAACTCGTTAATGCCGCTGGCAACACCGCCGGGGCTGTCGATATTCAGAACAATGCTTTTGATGCTGGGATCATCGAGCGCGGTCTGAATGTCGGTGGCCAGCACTTCGGTGCTGGTTGCGCCGCTGATTCGCGTCATCAAATTGGCGTAGCGAAAGATCGGGCCGGTGACGGGGATCACTGCTACACCGTTGCGATTGGTGACTGTGTGAGTGTGTTCGAGCTGTTTGCCAAGTCTGGTTTCCAGCGCCTCAACATCGTTTGAGCGCTTGGCGATGCTTAGGATGTTGTCCAGGGCATCGGGCAAAATCAGCCAGGTTTGTGATGCTGCTAATTCAAACGCGCTCATTGTCATCTACTCCTGTTGTGGCTTCAGGCACTTGGTTTTTCGGTACCGTGTAAATGCCGTCTGCCTTGCGGCGGTTGATTTCAAGCAGGCGCTGGGCGTAGATATCTGCCCAAGGCTCACCGCTCATTGCTGCGGATTCCATGGCTTCGTTGCTGACGCCGATGTCGATACGCTTGCCTGCCGCGTTGGCTTCTTTGAGTTCATCAATGGCACCACGCGCTGGGCCGATCCATAAAGCGTTAAGGTAGGCGCGGCGTTTGGCTGGTTCGTTGTAGCCGGGCAAATTGATCATTCCACGGGCTACCGCCTCATCAATTACAAGTGCGCGGGTCGGTTGGCAGAAGTCGCTGACTAACCACCAGCGGCGCTGGCTGTAGAAACGCCACGCTTGGAGCATTGCAGCGCGTGCGGCTGAGTAGCTGCTGTCGTAGTGCAGCATTAGTTCTTCTTTAGGGATTTCTAAAGCAGCACCAATTTGCGTAACAAATGCAGTGAAGTACGGGTCAAACTGTGAGTTGGCTCTAGCTGGGTTAGCAACGTTGGCTTTCTCACCTTTGCCTAGATCGACGATGGCACCTTCGCCAAGACTGATATTTGCATCTTCACCGCCGTCATCTGGCACATCGGAACCCATCAGGCTCATGGCCGTCATAGGCTCTTCGTAGGCCTCGGTCTTTTCGATAAATACAGTAAAGAATGCGCTGAGTACTGCGCCCATTAATTCTGCTGAGCTGTAGCGCTCAAGCTTTTGTAGTGGCTCCAGTACTGGGGCGAGGAAT
>JAVETP010000141.1:0-4647 GCA_034006005.1 Pseudomonas sp. | reverse complement strand
TTTTTTCATGACGTACTCCAGTGACGGACCGGATATACAGTAGTTTATACAGTGCCATGAGAATACGCCAACAGAGGATGCAAACATAGCCGGATATAAACAGTTTTTTATTGTTAGTATGGGTGAAAATCTTAGGGTAGACCCATGTTTGATATAACGCGTTTTAGTGAAATAGAAGAATCCCCCTCGCGCTTTCGTCTTTTAGAGCAAATCCCATTTTCAGTTGAAGATAGTTTCCCTATCAAGCTCCATGAACCTGCTGGTGATGAAGCTAGCTTGGCTTTAATCGACTTTGAGACGACCGGTTTTACAGCTGGCCTCAACGAAGTCATTGAGATTGGTATTGTTCAGGTTGCTTACAGTCCGAGTCTGCGTGTGATTACTGAGATCATAGAGATTACGAGTCAGCTCGAATGTCCTAAAACTGCAATCAGTGCTGAAATCACACAGGTCACTGGTATCACCAACGAGATGGTTGCCGGGAAGCGTATTGATGATGCTCATGTCGCGCGTATTATTAAAAGCTCAAATGTTCTGATTGCACATAACGCAGAATTTGATCGTGCATTCTTTGATATCCGTTTCCCTGATATGACTGATCGTTTGTGGGCATGCAGTGTTAAGGACATTGATTGGCGTGCCCATGGCTATGAAAGTGCAAAGCTTGAATACCTGCTGCTGAAAAACGGTTACTTCTATGATGGTCATCGAGCAGCAACAGATTGCCTAGCTATGCTTCAACTATTTGCAGTTGTGCCGAATGCACTACATGAGCTTTTAGAAAAAGCACAGCAGACGAGCTATAAGATTCTGGCTAAGGGTGTGGGCTATGCTGATCGTGAAGTGGTGAAGAAGCGAGGTTATCGCTGGGATGGTGGTAGTCGTCACTGGTGGACGATTGTTTCTGAGGATGACTATGCAGATGAGAAGGCTTTTTTAAATGAGCTCTGCGGCTCTGCAAGCTCAAAAAACATATTTGATATAGTGCGCTCAACCTCTCGATACAAGTCTAGTTATACATAGAGCAGCCGTGGAGACTCTTTTAATCCGAGGTAACCATGTCGTATATCACTGGATGCATTACTAAAAAATCAGCTCGCCAGTTTTCATAAAAGAGTGGATAAATCGAAAATAAGCGCCAAACCGCCCTTTTTGGGCATCCTGCGCCGCGCATAATACGATAAAATTAGCGAATCTAGATCCCCTAACTAAGTGAGGATTTAGAGAATGTTTAAGAAATCACCTTTCAAAATCAAAAAAAACCAATTTTACTATCGTGGGCAACCCTACCTATTCACAGCAGGCTTATCTGACGGTATTCCAGCTTTTCCTGCTGAGTTAATTTTGCAGCACGAGCATATCGAAACAAAAATAAACTTGATACGGGGCATGTGCCCGCTGAAAGAGCCAGAGTTTGATCAGTTAATTCTTCCGGTCATAAAGTTAGCAGTCAGACATATGCACCTTCTCCCTGCAACAGAGGGATACCATAATCGAGAGGTAATGGGTTTGTTAAAACATAGCCTAGACACAGCATATCGCGCACAGATAAGAGCGAAGTCCGAGGAGTGGGATGACGGCTTAGCCGTTCACTGGCAAATAGCAGCCATGCTAGCTGGAATGCTTAAGGATATTGGAGTGGCGTATGAAAATTTGTGGGTGCAGCGCATTAGCGACGGTTATGTGTGGGACTGCAAAGAGCCCCTTGCGGACTGGCTCAGTGATAGTGCAACTCAGAGCTATAATGTGTGCTGGAGAGTAGGTAGGGTTGTTAAGCATGACCAGCTAAGCCAGTCCCTGCAGCTTGCTGAAACAATAATCAGCGAGCAACTCCAAGATTTTTTAGAGCCGGTCTGGCAGGGGTTTTGTGTCGCATTGAGTGCGCAAGGTTCAAGGAATCGAAATAAACTACAAAAAATTATAAACCAAGCAAACTGGGGCAGTGTTGCCCGCAGTATAGCCGCTTATAGTGACGCAGCTCTCAGCCTGGGGAGTATGCCACCCGCTTGGTTCCAATACCTATCCATGATAGAAATTCTCGTATTATCAGGTGTTTTGAGCGTAAATCAACCTGATTCAGCAGTTTTTATCACACATGAACTCGGAGTTATGTTGGATTTATACAAGATTTCAGAGCGGAGTAGAAAAAGTGGGGTTCCTGCTCAAATCTCACAACAACTCAGGTTCTCAAGCGATGTTCGTAAAGCTTTGGACGTCATGAATAAGCTGATACCGTGGGAGAGACCATGCGGTGAGGCGGTGTATTACTGGGATATAAATTTACACTTAGAGGTTGAGGGTGAGCAGGTCAAAGTGAACTGTAAAGCAATTCGTCTCAATAGAATGGCTGGGAAAATTTTTTCTGTAGATATGCATCAGCCGGTAAATGTGGAAGTTAACTTACTCAGCAGTAAGAGCAAAGGTATCGCTTAGCTTAACTGTACTCAAAGAACAGTACATGCGTCTTGTGTAAAGGGATGAATTTTAAGGAGTGTAAACCCTAGCAGGCGCATGTTGATGTACTCGTTTGTCCCTGCACTCCAATCAATCATTTTTGGTGTAAAAAAAGCCTGAATTCAGGTAGCGTGACGGAGGGGGGTAAACGATGAGTTCTATTTTTAAAATTCTTATTCGATATGCCAAAAGTCAGATACAGTTGCTCATTTTTAGTTTAATTTACGGCATCTGGAATGTTTTTTTTGATAAACAGGAAGGGCATCTTCGCTATAGGCCACCCCAAGCTCTCCACACCCAGATATCTATCAATTTCTTGGCTTTAATAAGAACACCGGATTACTTAGAGCGCAAAGCGCTGAGCTATAAGATTCTAGTTTGCCAATTGCCTTATTTACGGCTATAAATGCCGTAAATAAGGCAATTGGCAAACCTAATGCTCCCTATCACTGAAAATACAGAGCTTTTACCCTATGGACAGTTGGCAACTCGGCAGTGGTTGCTTACGCAAGGGGTTGAGGTTTATCAAATCGACAATGCGCTGAAAAGCAAAAAGTTCGAAAGCTTGGCGCGTGGCGTAGTGGCAAGGCCCGGCGTGCCTGTGGAATGGCAGGGCGTGCTGGCCTCGCTTTATCGTATGTTTGAATGCCCTGTCTATATGGGTGGTGCTAGTGCTTTAGCTGAGCATGGCTTGGCTCACTATATTCAGCTGCAAACCGTGATCGATATATATGCGACGCAACCTGCACCTAGTTGGCTAAACAAGCTTTCTTGCAGCCTAGAGTTTCGCTGGCATACGACAGGACAAATATGGGATATAGAGAAACTGCTTGCCGCAAATAGCTTAAAATCAGTGCCACTGCATCAGGGTTGCTGGTTACTGGCATCGCCAGAGCAAGCCTACCTAGAGCTATTAACTAAGGTGCCGAGCGTGATCAGTTTTGAGCAAGCAGACAATATCATGCAAAGTTTGGTCAACCTGTCACCACGACGACTGGATGTACTCTTGCATGTTTGTAAGCATGTACTGGCTAAACGGTTGTTTTTCTTCTTTGCTGACCGTTATCAGCATGCTTGGCGCAATAAAATCGAACCCAAAAACTACGATCTGGGTGCAGGAAAACGCTCAGTCATAAAGGGTGGAAGCTTTAACAAAGCGTATCAAATAACTGTACCTGAGGCTTTTAGTGGATAGAAATAGTTTGTTTTATGCGCAAGTACAGTTGTTACTGCGTGTGCTTCCGTTTGTGGCTCAAGAGCCTTGCTTTGCCCTTAAAGGGGGCACGGCAATCAATTTATTTGTACGTGAGTTTCCGCGCCTATCTGTAGATATCGATTTGGTTTTCTTGCCCAGTACAACTAGGCAGCAAGCGCTTGAAAGCATTAAGCAAGCATTGGATAGAATCAGTTTAAATCTATCGCAAAGCCTTGCAGGAACGCGTGTAACTAAAAGTTATCAAGACAAAGCTGACGCATTAAGACTAACGGTGCAGCAAAGCGGTGTTTCTATTCAAATAGAGCTGTCACCTGTTTTGCGCGGCACTGTGTTCCCTGTGCAGACGTTAAGTGTTTGTGAGTCTGTTGAAGATGAGTTTGGTTTTGCTGAAATACAGGTTGTTTCTATTGCCGACTTATATGCGGGCAAACTGTGTGCTGCGTTTGATCGACAGCATCCCCGTGACTTTTTTGATGTCTTATTACTGCTTGAAAATGAAGGGATTA
This sequence comes from Pseudomonas sp., assembly GCA_034006005.1. Classification (GTDB taxonomy): domain Bacteria; phylum Pseudomonadota; class Gammaproteobacteria; order Pseudomonadales; family Pseudomonadaceae; genus Denitrificimonas. Next base: position 471 of record JAVETP010000141.1, on the reverse strand, counting down.
CTGAACAGGTTCGGCAGGCTTTTATTGCGTACTTGTTTAGCCATCCAAGACCTTTAGAAGAGTTGCTTGCTCCAAGGTGGAAAGATATTCAAAACCAATATCTAGGTGAGTTTTCTGGCATGACCAGGCGAAGTGTCACGATTGAAGAGTTAGAACAAGCCGCAGTTTCAGCACACCAATTAATATTAAGCGGACTCACAGACTGTGAGAAAGAGCTTATCGTTAGTATTTATGGTGGTGAACCACAGTGGGAAAACTCACCCATTGGACATATTCAGCATTTGCCTGCTGTAAACTGGAAGCTAATCAATATAGCTAAGATGCCTCAAGCAAAACGCGAAGCATCACAACAGGCGTTAAAAAAAGTGTTAGGCCTATAGCTGTGGCGTGAACATACATAGCCCAGCTTTAGGCTGAATGAGCAGTGTATGAGTGGCAAAATAAAGCGGACTAAGAAGCGAGTAGCACAAT
>JAVETP010000082.1:0-11731 GCA_034006005.1 Pseudomonas sp. | reverse complement strand
GACGATATAAAAAAGATAAACCTGTTATCCAGCAGTTTGTGCGGCCTGTATTAAATTACGGCATATGGGTTTTAGCTTTTTAAGCATCTACCAGTTAGAATGCTGCATTTTAGAGTATTGAGCCTATATACCTTTTTAGGCATATTAAATTAAATACTTCTTTCCTGACAGGCCGTAAGCAGCCATATTCGCCATGTCTTTTAAGCACAGTCAAATCACCTATGACCAGCCCAAAAAAATACCGTATGTCTTTTACAACAGGCAGCTTGTTGCACCTAGAGTCTGTGCAGCTTGCTGAACTGTACCTGCAGCTTGGCTGCTGGAAAGAAGTATCTGCTCGGGCACTGGAAGACAATCTACTGCAAAGTCGAACACAGCAAACACTCAAAAGAATTTGTCGTGAAATTATCGCCAGACTAAAGCATCTATCAGCTGATGAGCTTGGTTTTTTGATCTCTAGTGACCGTCAAGATCAAGGCTATACGCTCTGGCTTGCTGTTTGCCGTCATTACAGCTTTATTGGTGACTTTGCTGTAGAAGTCCTGCATGAGCGCTTTATCAGCCTCAAAGGCGATTTGCAGTATGACGACTATGAAGCGTTCTTTAATCGCAAGGCACAGTGGCACGATGAGCTGGAAGCACTGAGCAAACTTACGCACAATAAGCTACGGCAAGTGTTATTTAGAATGCTTCGTGAAGCTGGGCTATTGGCTGAAAATAGCACCGTAATTCCAGCTTTTCCAAGCAGTACACTGATCAAGTTAATTTTAAGGGAAAACCCTGCTCAACTGCAGTTTTTTCCTATTTTTGAATCACATCTGATGAGATAGGCACTATGAGCCGTGATGTAAGTACGCAGCCACTCAAGCAAAGGTTTGAGCATCTTTTGGCGGTGATTAGCAGTTCGCGATTTTTAGAGATGGAAGGCCTGAATAACGAAGTTCCGTTTTTCATTTGCCCTTATGCTCCAGCGGAAGCCGTTGAGATGGAGCGCTTACAGCGTCAGCTGATTAGCTCGTTAAGCCAGAAGGGTATACAGGTACTTGAAATCAATTTGTATGACCTGTGCATTGAGCTGCTTAAGGAGCGTGGAATCTGGGAGCAGGTGCTCGAAATCGAATCAACAGTTAGCAAAGCTGAATTCAAAGAGTTGCTTCAGGGTGTGTTTGACCCAGCCGACAATTTAATCCCCGCGATGTCAGCGAAAATGGCTGAAAAGTCATTTGGAGTCATGTTTCTGACCGGTATTGGTGAGGTCTTTCCGTATATCCGCTCGCACAACGTGCTGAATAATTTACAGCGTGCCGCCAAAGACTGGCCCACTCTGATGTTTTTTCCTGGTACCTATAGTCACTCGGCAGCCACCGGCACCTCGCTGGATCTGTTTGGTAAGTTGCATGACGACAAATACTACCGAGCCTACAATATTTACCACCGTGAACCGTAATAGGAGGGATCCATATGTCACTTAGGAACATTTTTACCCGCTCGCTTGATATTGCTATTGACGGTGTAATTAAGGCCGATGATGAAAGCAGCCTGCGTCAGGAACTTGAAGAGTACGTTCTGACCAACGAGGCGGCGAAGCGTCTATCTGACTTTCTTGATGAATATAATAATTACCAGTTTGCTAATGGCGTATGGATTTCAGGTTTCTTTGGATCTGGTAAATCACACCTTTTGAAAATGCTCGCTTTGGTTCTGGAGAATCGTCAAGTTGATGATGCTCAAGCGCTCGATTTGTTTTTGCCCAAGTGTAAAGACGATGCTTTATTGACCGGAGCACTGAGAAAAGCAGTCTCGATTCCATCACAAAGTATTTTGTTTAACATTGACCAAAAAGCCGATGTAATCAGTAAAAAACAGCTGGATGCGCTGCTGGCAGTGTTTGCAAAAGTCTTTGATGAGATGTGCGGTTATTACGGTAAGCACGGTCATGTCGCTCAGTTTGAACGCGATTTAGATAGCCGTAATCTTTACTTAGATTTCAAACAGGCCTATCAGGATATTGCCGGTAAGACCTGGGAAAAGGGTAGAGAGCAGGCTCTGCTTGAAGGTAACAACATTGCCAAAGCGTACAGCCAAGTCACTGGTGAGGATGATGCTATTGGAAAGACTATCCTCAGCCAGTACCGAGATCAGTACAGCTTATCAATCGAGGATTTTGCTAACCAAGTAAAACACTACATTGATCAGCAAAAAAAGCGACTAGGTACCAATGAGTTTCGCTTGAATTTCTTTGTTGATGAAGTAGGGCAGTACATCGCTGACAACACTAAGCTGATGACTAACCTGCAAACTGTTGCGGAAAGCCTCGCCACCAAATGTAATGGTGAGGCGTGGGTTTTGGTTACTGCTCAAGAAGAAATGAGCAGTGTCATTGGTGAGATGACGAAGCAGCAAGGCGATGACTTTACTAAAATTCAAGCCCGTTTTGCTAACCGCCTGAAGCTGACCAGTGCTGACGTTGCTGAAGTTATTCAAAAGCGTTTATTGACCAAAACTGTCGATGCCAATGAGCAGTTAGCAGCCCTATACGATAAGCAATGCAACAACTTCAAAACCTTATTTGATTTTTCTGATGGCTCGCATAGCTATAGAAACTATCAGCATCAAGACCATTTTGTTAACTGCTACCCTTTTGTGCCGTATCAGTTTGATTTGTTCCAAGCATCTATTCAGGGTTTATCCCTACATAACGCTTTCGAAGGCCGTCACAGCTCAGTGGGTGAGCGCTCCATGCTAGGTGTGTTTCATCAGGTGATGAAAACCATCGCCGAACACCAGCTAGGAGACCTCGCGACCTTTGATCTGATGTTTGAAGGCATTCGTGCAGCATTAAAAGGACAAATCCAAAAGGCCATTATCAGTGCTGAGCGAAACTTAGACTCTGAGTTTGCCATTCGTTTGCTCAAGGCGTTGTTTCTGGTTAAGTACGTTAAAGAGTTCAAGCCAACGGTACACAACTTATGCGTGTTAATGCTGCCCAGCTTTGAGCAGCCTATTTCTAAGTTAAAAAGCCAAGTTGAAGAAGCGCTGGGCCTGCTTGAACAGCAGACTTATATTCAGCGAAATGGCGAGCTGTATGAGTACCTGACCGATGAAGAAAAAGACATCGAACAGGAAATCAAAAGCACAGAAGTGGACAACAGTGATCTGAGCAGCGAGCTTGAGCGCTTAGTGTTTGAATCAATCATTAAGCAGCGAAAAATCCGCTACGACAGCAAGGATAGTAACCTTGACTATCCGTTTTCACGCAAGATTGACGACAAGCTACAAGGGCGTGAGTACGAGCTATCGATCAACATTATCACGGCGTTTCACGAACATACTGATAACCGCAGCATGCTGCGTAACTACTCCGTTTATAACTCCGATGAGCTCCTAGTCATACTGCCAACTGACGCTAGGCTGATGATGGATTTGATGATGTACAAACGTACCGAAAAGTACATTCGTCAAAACATGACTCAGGGCCAGAATGACGTAGCGCAACGAGTGCTGACCAGCAAAGGTGAGCAAAACCGTACTCGATACGCTGACTTGCTACTGCGCCTGCAACTGCTGGTTGGGAAAGCTGATCTTATGATCGCAGGAGCCGATATTGAAATCGCTGCAGGCGATGCGCAAAACCGTGTAATGCGTGCGTTCCAAGAGTTGATTGGCAAGGTTTATTCTAATTTGCCAATGTTGCGTGGTATTGCCTACAGTGAAAGTGCTATCGGCGCATCCCTCGATGCTAGTGATGGCTTATTTGGTGGTGATGCTACTAACCTGACCGAGGTCGAACATGAGTTGCTGGCTTATATCAAAGGCAATCAGCAAACAGGTGTACGCACCACGATCAAAAACCTCGTGGAGCGCTTTGAGCGCAAGCCCTACGGTTGGTATCTGGCTGCAATTCTATGCAACCTAGCTAAACTCTGTGCCCGTGGTAAGTTGGAAGTACGCTCCGATGGTAACTTGCTAGAAGGTGATCAGCTGGAGCGCACCCTACGAAATACTGCGAGCTTTGCTAATGTCATCCTAGAGCCACAGCTCGAGTTCAGTCAGTCGCAGTTGCGCAATCTTAAAGACTTTTATGATGACTTTTTTGCCTGTCCTCCAACAGCCAACGAAGCTAAAGCATTGGCTCAAGAAACGATCGCTCGCGTCAAAGATATGATGCAAGAACTGGAAGTGTTGCAAGCCAAGCAGAGTAGTTATCCGTTTTTGGTTGCATTACAGCCAGTCATTGAGCAGCTCAAAGAGCTCAGCAAAAAGCCTTACAGTTGGTACCTGACTGACTTGTCTAAAAATGAAGATGCGCTCTATGAGAGTAAGGAAAAGCTCATTGAGCCCATCCGTACATTTATGACTGGCCCACAAAAGCAGATTTTTGATGATGCGCGTCAGTTTGTGCAGAGTGAACAGCCTAACTTCACATACTTAGACAGTGATGAAACGCGTCAGCTGACGAACAGCTTGCAGTCAGCTGACAGCTTCAAAGGCAACAGCATTCAACAAATGAAAATCAGGCTGGATAACCTCAAATCTGCATTAGCTGAGAAACTGGCACACGTACGACAAGAAGCGCTGCAAACACTGACTCAAATGCAAGATCGCATGCAAAGCATGAATGAGTATCAAGGCTTGCCAGAAGAGCGTCAGGCTGAATTAGATCGCCCGTTCGCAGAGCTTGTTAATCACGTGAATAGCCAAGGGCTGATTGCTGTGATCAATGACAGCGTGCGTAACTTCCAAGATAAAAACTATCAGAATATATTGGCAAAAATGGTTGAGTTAGCGACACCTAAGCCTGTAGTTCCTGATGTTGATTATCCAGAAAGTGAGCGACCAGAGCTGCCTAAAATTGAGGAACCTGCCCCCGTACACCTGCGTAGCGTTCGAGTAAATGCCTACAACAAAGCTTGGCTGGCGACAGAAAATGATTTAGACGAATACCTTAACGCTCTGCGCGCCGAACTGGCTGAGCATATCGGCCATGGCAAAAAGGTCATGATTTAACTAGGGAAGCTTAATAATGGATACTGCTAAATTAAAAACATTTGCCTCACTGGCTCGCCGTAATTTAATCGAGCAAGTTAAGGCCAAGCTTAGCCTAGTCATGGCTGTAGATAGCCCTGCTCAGCGTGAAGCCCCCAAGGCGCTTAAACAACTGCAAGAAGTCATTGCTCAAGATGGGCAAGAGCAGGTGATTGAGCGCGTAGCCTATATATGGTTCAACCGCGTTTGTGCTTTGCGGTTTATGGATACTAATCGCTACACACGCATAGGTGTGGTTTCACCGGCAGAAGGCCAGTTTCAGCCAGAGATTTTGGCCGAGGCTAAAATGGGTCATATTGATGACAGCCAAGTACCAGAAGCAACGCGACAGAAGATTTTTGCTTTACTCAATAATCAACAGCCCAGCGCTGATCCGCAAGCAGAAGCCTATCGCTTGCTGTTAGTCGCTACATGTAATTACTGGAACGCGGCTATGCCGTTTTTATTCCAGCGCATTGATGATTACACCGAACTGCTGATGCCGGACAACTTGCTTTCTGCTAACTCTATTTTGGCGCAAACCCGTGAAGCGATGACTGCTGAAGCCTGTGCTGATGTAGAGGTTATTGGCTGGTTGTACCAGTTTTATATTGCAGAAAAGAAAGACCAGGTATTTGAGGGACTGAAGAAAAACAAAAAGGTAACTCCTGAAAATATTCCTGCTGCAACTCAGCTCTTTACCCCGGACTGGATCGTACGTTACTTAGTAGAAAACTCCTTGGGACGCTTGTGGCTGCTTAATCGTCCCAAATCTGCTCTTGCTGAGCGGATGGATTACTACATCAAGCCCGAACAGGCCGAACAAGACTTTTTGCGCCTCAGTACACCTGAAGAAATCAAGATTTGTGATCCGGCTTGTGGCTCCGGGCACATGCTGACTTATGCCTTTGATTTGCTGTATGCAATCTACGAAGAAGAGGGTTACGAGCCTGCTGATATTCCAGAAAAAATACTTACCAATAACCTGTACGGCGTCGAGATCGACGAGCGAGCAGGAGAGTTGGCTGCTTTTGCTCTAACCATGAAAGCGCGCGCTAAACAGCGCAGATTCTTTAGCAAGGGCGTTAAACCAAATATCTGTGTGTTGGAAAACATCAATTTCAAAGAAGACGAACTGGACGAATACATTGACTTTGTTGGCCGGGATCTCTTTACGGTCTCGTTAAAGACCACCTTACGTCAATTCGAAGAGGCTGATAATTTTGGCTCTTTGATCCGTCCTGATAGCACTGACGTTGATGCAATTCTTCAAACTCTAGAGTTAAAAGACATTTCAGGTCAGTTATTCCTCAATCAAACACATCAAAAAGTACTGCAAGTGCTAGAGCAAGCTAATTATCTTAGTCCAAAATATCATATTGTAATAGCAAACCCACCATATAAGAAAAAAGCTGACTTAAATAATAGCCTTCAAAATTGGCTTGAAAAATTCTTCGTTGACGGAAAATACGACTTATACCAAGCTTTTATTTTACGAAACGCCAAACTTGCTATGAGTCATGGTTATGTAGCTATGATAACCATGCAAGGCTGGATGTTCGCACCAAGGTACGAAGCGCTACGCTCTAATATCTTAAAAAATAGTAGTATTCTTTCGATGGCACAACTGGGTGAGAGGGCGTTTGATTCTATCGGAGGGGATGTAGTCTCAACTACAGCTTTTGTTTTTTCAAATAATAGAATTCCAGGTTTAAAAGGGCATTTTTTAAGACTGACCGATGGGGTAAATGAAGAGGAGAAAAAACAGTCGTTATTAAGTGCCGTGAACAACCCTAAAAGTGAGATTAGATTCTTTGCTAGCGAAGATGATTTTTTAATAATCCCAGGACAGCCACTTGTTTTCTGGGCATCGGAAAAAGTACTCAAGGAGTTTGATAGCTGCCCAGCTATATCTGAATATATTGTGACGCGCGAGGGGCTTGCAACCGGCCAAAATGCTACTTTCCTTCGTGAATGGCATGAGGTGTCACAGAATGAAGTTGGTTATGGAATTGTTAATGATGCTTCAGCTCAATCCTCAAATAAGCGATGGTTTCCGTATGTGAAAGGCGGGGGATCACGCCGCTGGTATGGGCATTTCGATAACTATGTAAACTGGTTTGATGATGGAGTAGAACTAAAAAACTTCAAGGACGAAAAAACAGGGCGTGTTAGATCGCATAATTACAATGGTGTGTATGGGTTTAAACCAGGATTTACTTGGTCTGGGATTTCCAGTGATGACTTTGCGGTTAGAAACGTTTCTGCTGGATTTATGTTTGATGCCAAAGGTCCTATGGGATTTGTAAAAGACTCTTTTTCCTCTGAAAAAATTATGGCGTTTTTGAATAGCAAGGTTTCAAGTTCTTTATTACGGATGCTCGCGCCTAATTTAGATTTCAAATTAACACATGTACTTAGTTTGCCGTTACGACAGGTTGATGAGCCTAGCCTTGAAAGTAGTGTCAAGGAAAAAATATTTTTGGCAAAGTCAGATTGGGACTCTTACGAAACCTCTTGGAACTTTACTAACCTGCCGCTACTTAATTCTGATTATATGCAGGACACTCTTAAGAACGCCTACCAAAAACTACGCATACATTGGCAGGATATGACAAATCTAATGCAGAAGTTGGAGGAAGATAACAACCGCATCTTCATCAAGGCTTACGGCTTGCAAGATGAGCTAACACCTGAAGTTCCCCTCAACGCAATTACTCTAACTTGCAATCCGCATTACTACTACCGCTTAGGCAAGCAGTGGGATCAAGCCAGCGAAGATGAACTTGATATTGAGCGAGAGAAGCTTCTGCTTGCCGACACCATGCGCGAGTTTATTTCTTATGCTGTGGGCTGCATGTTTGGTCGCTATAGTCTGGATAAAGAAGGTTTGGTACTGGCTAATCAAGGTGATACTGCGCAAACCTATTACGCGCAGATTCCAAATCCTACCTTCAAGCCAGATGAGGATAATGTTATTCCCATGCTTGATGGCGATTGGTTCACCGATGATGTGGTCGAGCGCTTTAAGGAATTTCTCAAGGTTACTTTTGGTACCGAGCATTACGATGACAACTTAGTCTTTATCGAAGCAGCGCTAAACGTCAAAGGCAGCCGTAACTACAGCTTGCGCGATTACTTCCTCAAAGAGTTTTACGCTGATCATTGGCGACGTTATAAAAAGCGCCCTATTTATTGGATGTTCTCCAGTCCCAAGGGCAGCTTTAATGCATTGATTTATATGCACCGCTACCGCCCGGATACAGTGAGCGTAGTGCTTAACGGTTACCTGCGTGAATACCGTGACAAGCTTATTGCTCAGAAAGCGCATTTAGAAGGCGTTAGCAACAGTGCTAACAGTAGTCAAAGTGATAAAGCTAAGGCGCTCAAGGATATTGAGAAAATCAGCAAAGTCATAATTGAGTTGGATGAGTACGAGCGTGACACTCTATTTCCGCTGGCTACTGAACAAGTCGATATTGATTTAGATGATGGTGTGAAAGTCAATTACGCTAAGCTCGGCGCTGCCTTAAAAACCATTCCAGGGCTGGCCGCTAAGGACTCTGATTAAAGTATGACAAGCAATCGCATTCAGCAGTCGCTGGCTAACCTCTTTGGTAAGCATCGCATTCTATTCTGGTATGACAGCAAACAAGAGCTGCGTGAAGAGTATGAGGCTCTTGCTATACCGGGCGTGGAAAAAATTGAACTGGAAAATAATGAATACGCTGTTAAGCACCGTATTCTGCGCGAGCAGCCAACGCAGAAGTTTTTGCTCTACAGCTATAGCCCACAGCCTGATCCTTTAGACAATTGGTTGCTAGACGTGCAGCTGGCACATGGTGAATTCCGTACTGACCAAACTGCAATTTGGCTGGCTGACCTCGAGTTAGGTTTGGAGTTTGCTGATCTGGTCAATGAGCACATCGAGTTTTTCCAAGCGGACAAGCGTAAAAGTGCATTGCGAAAACTACTGGCCAGTGATGACACGCCCGGTATGGTGCGCATGAAAATCCTCGCGGTCTGCGCCGGCAGTGAGCCAAGGTTAGACTCGATCTTGGAGCATCTGCTAGAGGAGTTAGTTGATGACTGTGATGACAGTATCAAGCTGATTGAGCGCAGCTCCCTAAATACCTTTCTCTGGGAGCAAATGTCCCGTTATTACGGTTATCAGTCGAACGAGCCGAGCATACGAGACTTTGTCATTGAGCTCTTTAAGTCCTGTTATGCAATGGGAACGGATGGCACTGTACAGCTGGGCAATGATGCACTGGTATTTCTCAATCGCTGGAAAGATAGTCGCAGTTTCGCCAAAGGTTTTGAGTATTGGTCTAAGCAGTGCGCTGCAGTATTAGGTATCGAGCAAGACTTAGCTAAGCGTGACTTCCGCACACTGATTGAACTGGATTATTTTGAGCTGATTGACCGTAAAGTCATCAGTGATCTGGTGCGTGAAGTAGTAGCACGCACGGTATCGACTGGCGATGTTGTTCTTTGGGTGCGTCAGCGCCGTCAGGGGTATTGGTACAGTCGTTACCAAGACTTGTATGCGGCTATTGAATACGCAGCGCTGTTTATTCAGCAATTAGCTGAGACCAGCTTGGTCAGCCCAAATCTGAGTAAGGCCGTGCAACTATACAGTACACAATGGTTCAAGCTGGATCAGTTGTATCGCAAGACCGTATTTCATGCCCGTAAATCAGGTCAGATCTCCCTGATGGGGCCGTTGCTTGAGCAGGTGGAAAATCTGTACACCAATAACTTCTTGCTCAAACTTGGCGATGATTTTCAGGGCTTTGTTGATGGCATTAGCCAGTGGGAAGCATTACCAGTACGCCGACAAAATCAGTTTTTCGATCACTATGTTCAGCCTTACTTGCGCCGTGAACAGCGCGTGTGCGTGATTATTTCCGATGCGATGCGTTATGAAATCGGTGATGAACTACTCAGTTTAATCAATCAGGAAGATCGCTACAGCGCTGAACTAGAACCAATGTTGTCCATGTTGCCCAGTTACACTCAGCTAGGCATGGCAGCGCTGCTGCCTAATACGAGCTTACAGATTGCAGATAATGAAACTGCAACCGTTCTGGTCGATGGGCAAAGCAGTATGGGTACGGCCAATCGCAATAAGATTTTGAAGAAAGCGCTGAATGACCGGGGTGAAGCCATAACGGCAGACAACCTGTTGAATATGAATCAGATTGAGAGTCGTGAGCTGCTCAAGCGCAATGATGTGATTTATATTTATCACAATCGCATTGATCATACTGGCGACAAAATGCACTCTGAAGGCGAGGCGTTTGAAGCGGCAGAACAGACTTTGCAAGACTTACTGCGCTTAGTTAAAAAACTGGTCGGAGCCAATGCCAGCAGTATTTTGATTACTGCCGATCATGGCTTTATCTATCAAGACAGAGCTATAGATGAAAGCGACTTTGCTGTTGCCGGTGTAGAAGGTGAGCAAATCCTGTATCGCGACCGCCGCTTTGTACTGGGTAAAGGATTAACACCACATGCCAGCTTACACTCACTCAGCCCAGAGCAATTGGCTCTCGAGGGTGATGTACAAGTACAGTTGCCAAAGTCGATTAACCGTCTACGCTTAAAGGGCTCAGGTAGCCGCTTTGTTCACGGAGGAGCGACTCTGCAAGAAGTGGTTGTGCCTGTATTGCGTGTTAGCAAAACTCGCCAGAGCGATGTCAGTAGGGTAGAGGTCGATATTCTAGGCAGTGCGAACTCGGTGATTACCTCAAGTCAATTGGGTGTGGCGTTTTATCAGAAAGAACCTGTGACGGACAAGATTCAGTCCCTGCAGTTACGTGCAGGCATTTATACTCAAGATGGCGAGTTGATCTCAGATAGTCATGAGCTGACATTTGACCTCACATCAAGCAACGCGCGCGAGCGTGAACAGCAGGTACGCTTCCTGCTCAGCGCAGAGTCAGACAAGGCGAATGGTCAAGAAGTGATTCTCCGGCTTGAAGAAAAACACGCTGGTACGACCCATTACCAGACTTACAAAACCCGCAGCTACACACTGCGTCGTTCTTTTACTGGCGATTTTGATTTTTAGGTGATGCCTGTGACGACACTGGATGACAAGATCAATGCCCATTTTGCTGGGCTGGTTGTACGCAAGGACCTAGTAAAGACCGTCAAGGGCAACGCTATTGTGCCGTCCTATGTGCTGGAGTATTTACTAGGCCAGTACTGTGCAACCAATGACGAAGCTAGCATCCAAACCGGTATTGATACTGTGAAAGAGATTCTTGCCAAGCATTACGTACACCGTAATGAGGCAGGGCTGATCCGTTCCAATATCCGCGAAAAAGGACGCTACAAGGTTATCGATAGAATCGGTGTGTCGCTCAATGACAAGGATGATGTCTATGAGGCTGAGTTTGCTAATCTGGGTATCAAAAAACTATTGGTAGATGCCGACACAATCAAAAGGCATCCCAAGTTGCTGGTTAGCGGTGTGTGGTGTATTGCCGATGTTGAGTACGATCACAGTGAAGACAAACGCATTACGCCTTGGGTTTTGTCTACGATTAAACCTATTCAAATGTCGCACTTTGACCTTGAAGGCTATCTGCAGGCACGGCAAGAGTTCACGCTGGACGAATGGATTGACCTGTTAATACAAAGTATAGGTTTTGATCCAGAGAAATTCGGTAAACGTAGTAAATTGACGCAACTCACA
>JAVETP010000010.1:0-79288 GCA_034006005.1 Pseudomonas sp. | reverse complement strand
GCAACGGCTTCTTTTTTAAACTCTTGAGTGTAAGTTTTATACACACGCTTCTGATTCATATTTCACCTCAAGCTAGACGGGGTCTATTGTCTCTCATTGAAGTGTCCATTTGAATTAGACCAGAACAGAAGCGCTAGTAACGAAGGGCTGGGAAATCATCAGGGTTTTTTGAGTAAAAGCTGAAACCTTATTTACACAGACTTGATTACCTTACGTAAGTTAGGCTTTATTAAAGGTTGTGCTGAATAATAATAGCTACGAATATTTGGGTAATGGTCATTTTTCGATATGTGATTTTTGCCCAAAAACAAGCTGGTCTCTGTTTGGTCTCAACTCGGTCTCAATTAAAAAACAGTGATTTTTGCGACCAAACGGGCGGAGGTCATGACATCTACCCTAGAGACCAATAAAAAATGACCTCTGCTTTTTAGGGGCGGCACTCTTGGAGCTTTTTTGACTAAAACCAGTAGCTGTAACATGCTGATTTTAAAGGGAAATGGCGCACTCGGCGGGATTCGAACCCACGACCCTTGCCTTCGGAGGGCAATACTCTATCCAGCTGAGCTACGAGTGCATTTGAAAAAGTATAGCAAATTTGAAGCTTTTTGACCCTCGCCCTAAATCTGGATTTTCGCCTTGAGTGCCGCCTTCGGAGGGCAGTACTCTATCCAGCTGAGCTACGAGTGCAGCGCCGCGATTATACAGGTTTTTGGATGATTGCCCACTGCGCGTTTTGCAGTTGTAAATTATAGACCTCTTATAAGTCCACACTTAAAAAAGCTAATCACTCATCAGGTCGCTATCCTTTGCACAACGCTTGTATTTCTATGCCAGCGGTCGCTTAATCAACCGACTGAATATTAAAGTCGTTTGTATTGATACGGACGGCTGATCCCTTCCCCGTTTTCCGGAGGCATTATGCTTTTAAGCGACCCCTCACTCTTTCAACAACAAGCCTGTATTGGTGGGCAATGGTGCGCTGCTGATTCTGCGCAAACCATCGCTGTGACCAACCCTGCCAATGCCGAATTCTTAGGCTCTGTACCCAATATGGGCGCAGCAGAAACGCAGCGTGCCATTGCAGCAGCACATGCAGCCCTCCCCGATTGGCGCAGCAAAACCGCAGCGCAGCGTGGGCAGATTATGCGGCGCTGGTTTGAACTGATGATGCAGCATCAAGACGATTTAGCACTGCTGATGACCCTTGAGCAAGGCAAGCCCTTAGCCGAGGCGCGCGGAGAAATTGCTTACGCGGCATCCTTTATCGAATGGTTCGCTGAAGAAGCTAAACGCGCTTATGGCGATACTATTCCCAGCCCGTCGAGCAGCTCACGCTTAATGGTGATCAAACAACCCATTGGTGTCTGTGCGGCGATTACTCCGTGGAATTTCCCCGCGGCGATGATCACCCGTAAAGCCGGTGCAGCGCTGGCGGCCGGTTGTACCATGGTGATTAAACCGGCATCGGCTACGCCCTTTAGCGCACTGGCGTTAATGGTTTTAGCGCAGCGGGCGGGTGTTCCTGATGGGGTGTTATCGGTAGTGACGGGTAGCGCCAGCGCGATTGGTGGTGAGCTCACTGGCAATCCATTGGTGCGCAAGTTGTCATTTACCGGTTCGACTGATGTGGGTCGGACCTTGCTGCGCCAATGTGCCGAGGATATTAAAAAGGTCTCTTTAGAGTTAGGCGGTAATGCGCCCTTTATTGTCTTTGCCGATGCAGATTTAGAGGCAGCAGTCACCGGAGCCATCGCAGCGAAGTTTCGTAATGCCGGGCAAACCTGTGTCTGCGTCAATCGTTTTTATATACAAGATGAAGTCTACGCTGAGTTTGCTGAGCGCTTAACTGCAGCGGTACAGCAATTACGTATCGGCGATGGCCGCAGTGCAGGTGTGACAATTGGGCCCTTGATTGATCAAGCTGCCGTGGATAAAACTCAAGCACATATCGCTGATGCAGTGCACTTGGGCGCAACTTTAAAGAGTGGCGGCAAGGTCACAGAAGGCACCTTTGTTGAGCCTGCGGTACTGACAGATGTGCCACACAACGCACTATTAGCGCGCGAAGAAACCTTTGGCCCAGTGGCTGCTTTAATGCGTTTTAGTGATGAACAAGAAGCTATAAAACTCGCCAATGATACGGAGTTTGGTTTGGCGGCGTATTTTTATAGCCGTGATATTGGCCGTTGCTTCCGTGTCTCTGAAGCTTTGGAATACGGCATGGTCGGTGTTAATACCGGGCTGATGTCTAATGAAGTTGCACCCTTTGGTGGTGTTAAATCATCGGGGCTGGGTCGCGAAGGCTCAAAATATGGATTGGATGAATATCTGGAAGTGAAGTACATCAATTTTGGTGGAATCAACTAAGCAATACCAGCGCACATCAAGTCAAACTTAGGCAGATGGATGCTCTCTATCTGCCTAAGCTAGCAAAACTCGTTTAGAGACTCATGTGCAATACAGTACGGCAATGCTCTGGGGTAATATCGCTATGCTCACCTAAGGCCACCATGCCATGCGCTTGCAGTTGCGCCAGCACCGGCTCAATGCATTCAGCGTCTAATTTATAATCCGCCAAGCGCGTCGGTACACCGACCGTTTCAAAAAACTCACGGGTTTTGGCAATCGCTGCATCAATGCGCTGTTCGTCATCACCTTCAGTGATACCCCAAACACGCTGAGCGTATTGCAGTAGTTTTGCGTGTTTTTCTTTACGGCGTAATTGCATCATACTTGGCAAAATAATCGCCAAGGTTTGTGCATGATCTAAACCATATTGCGCAGTCAGCTCATGACCTAACATATGCGTCGACCAGTCTTGCGGCACACCCGCACCAATTAAACCGTTGAGTGCTAGTGTGGCCGTCCACATCAGATTAGCGCGCACTTCATAGTTATCCGTTTCACGTACCGCTTGTTCGCCAATCTCAACTAGGGTTTGCAATAAACCTTCAGCAAAACGGTCTTGTACTGGAGCATTCACTGGGTAAGTTAAATACTGCTCCATCACATGCACATAGGCGTCCACCACACCATTGGCCACCTGACGTGTTGGCAGAGTGTAGGTTTTAGTTGGATCAAGCACAGAAAACTGTGGGAAAACTAGATCACTATGGAAAGGTAATTTAGTCTTAGTGGCTACACGGGTAATCACGCCGCCATTGTTCATTTCTGAACCTGTAGCTGGCAAAGTCAAGATGGATCCCATGGCTACAGCTTCAGTGATATTACGACCACCTTGTTCAAGAATACTCCAAGTATCACCGACAAAAGGTGCAGCACCCGCAACAAATTTAGTGCCGTCAATCACCGATCCACCACCCACAGCCAGTAGGAAATCAATCTTCTCTGCGCGTACTAAATCAACCGCTTTGCTCAGCGTCTCATAACTTGGGTTAGGCTCAATACCACCAAACATTAAGGTATAGCGCGCACCTAGAGCAGCTTTAACCTCAGCTAAAGTGCCGTTACGCTCTGCACTACCGCCGCCGTACAAGACCATCACACGTGCGTCTTGTGCAATGTACTGAGTGATCTCAGCAACCCGCCCTTCACCAAAAATAATACGGGTTGGGTTGTAGACATTAAATTTTTGCATGGATAAAACTCCAATTGAGGTGACGCTACCTTGCCACACTCAATACGTTAGGAAAACACTATTTAATGGCAGAGCCTTGTCGCAAGGCTATCGCTTGCATGCACAACTCTTCACTTTCGTTATGCTCTACACTCCAAGCCTTGAGTCCGATAATAGTAAAGGTAAAATCTGCCCTGCTGGGCCCGTTAAGCTAAATTCTCGTGGATAACGACAGTTCACCGGCTCAGGATTAATATGTGCAACACAGACACCGGCCCGCGAAGCAATGGCTGGAATTTGTGCGGCGGGCTGCACAATACCTGAAGTACCTACCGAGAGCAGCACATCACAAGCGCCGGCAACATCAAACGCAGCTTCTAATGCTTTATGGGGTAAGTCTTCGCCAAACCACACCACACCCGGTCGAATCATCCCCTGACACGCACTGCATTCTGGAGGCTGTATGGCTTGCTCGTCCTGCATATTGGGCGGGCTGGTAAAACTATAGGGTTGAGCACAGGTAAAACAACGGGGACTAAAAATACTGCCATGTAAGTGTAATACAGGCTGACTGCCTGCGCGCTCATGCAAATCATCAACGTTTTGGGTAATGACAGTGACTTTAGCAACCCGTTGCGCTAACTGAACAATGGCATGATGGGCAGGATTAGGTTGTGCTTGCAGCAATAACTGCCGACGCCACTCATACCAACCCCAAACTAAAGCAGGGTCGGCTAGAAAAGCCTCAGGCGTCGCTAAGCGCATGGGATCAAAGCGCTCCCATAAACCGGTCAGTGCATCACGAAAGGTACTGACACCACTTTCAGCAGACACACCAGCACCGGTAAAGACCACCACATGCTGAGCATCACGCAAGGCGGCACTTAACTCATTTGGAATATGCAGTTTTTTATTAGACATTATTATTTCTCCATATCGACTATATTTATCAGCATAATTGCTCAAGCGACTTAAAGTTGACATCCTCACCGCCCTAAAGAGACGGTGATTCCTACCGCTAGACGGCCATGCCCGGCCGCGAGAATGTTACGTGCCGCATTGATATCACGGTTGTGGGTGACACCGCACTCACACGTCCATTCTCTTATTCCAAGTCCTGCGATACCTTTCGGCCTGCTGTCGGGCAAAGCGCCACAACTGCTACAGGTTTGGGTGGTGTATGCCTCGTTGACTTCCTTAAAAACAATGCCTGCGTGATCGCACTTATAGTCCAACATTGTTTTTAATTGGCCCCAGCCAGCGTCTAGCACTGATTTGGCCATCTTGGTTTTAACGAGTTTTAAACTACTGACATTACCCACATAGATTTCACCGCAGCGATTGACCAGCTTGCGACTGAATTTATGTAGGCTGTCTTTTCTACGGTTAGCAATCTTGGCGTGGATAGTTTTGACGCGCTGCTTGTTTCTGGCGCGTTGCGCCACAGCCAGCTTTTCTTCCAAGCCACGATAGAAGCGAAACGCTTCCAGCGTTTCACCGTCCGAACAGGTCGCAGTGGTGGCTAAACCAAGATCAATACCGATGCGGTCTTGACCTACCGGTGTGGCAGCTTCCACATCAACCACTACATTAAAGTACCAGCGTCCACGGGTATCTTCATTAAAACTACCTGATCTGAATTTATACTGGCTTAGGCCGTAACTGTCCCATACGCCAAAATAGTGGCCGTTGTGATAGACCTGCCCATTCTTCCACTGGGCAGCCGCGGTATTCAGTGGAATCCAGCCTAACGAGCGCCTTACACCGCCCGACTTACGCCAGTTCAGCCGTGCTTTTTTGAATTGTTTACGGCGCGTAACATATTCGCCTGCAATGCACTGCAAGGTCTGGCTGTGCAAACCCAACTCTTTGTTTGCGCCTTTAGTGTAGGGATGAAAATCATAGGCTGACAAAAACACACCACGCTCTTTAATTGAACGCTGGCTTAGCTCATTCACATAGTTCCAGGCAAAGTTCACCGACCGCGCCATATTGTTAAGCAGCGCAACATGCTTGTCTTTGACTCGGACTTTGAGTGTTTTAGTGTGCCTATCCATACTGTACATAATACCAGTAAAGCACGTTAAACCCAAGCGAAAGCTGCGCTTTCCTCGCTATCCATCCCCGCACTAAAAGTACGGAGTCTTTCGCGCAAAACCTGATAAATTTCAACCCTAGAGCCCGAAAAAATCTCTCGCTCACCATAGCCTTATCAGCTGATAAGCTTCAAACTAACTTCTTATTCTAGTTATTTCAGTTGAGTAAGCGCCTGCTAGCAGCGCCCATACCCCATAGGCAACAATGTGTTAAAAATCTCCACTTGCCGTACCGTACTGCTAACCCTATTGAGCTTAATCATCTTAAGCGGTTGCGCTGGAGTCAAAACGGTCTCAGTCAGTACCAATGATTATATGTCACAACGCCGAGGTGATATTTTAACCACCGGTGAAATGAGCTCAGCTGTCGGTGTCGCCCTGCAAGTGGTTGGTGTTAATGAAAAACAATGCCGCACCGCACCACAACACTGCCGCAGCAGTTTGGCCGATAATATTGGTCTGGATGATGAGCAGCGTATGTCTGCCTTGGCCGAACTGTGGTTACAAGAAGCACTGGCCATGGATAAAAAAATCAATGAAGGCCTCCTTGCTGAAGATGTGCTCAATGCCTACTTAGAAACTGCGCGACATGCGTACGCCTATTTATTTTTAACACCGCGCTCACCCAGTCAGCGCGCGCTGGAAGATCGACAAACGCAAGTGCGTGACTACTACAACTTTGCCGTCCAACAAATGGTGGCGCGCACCTTTAATCATCACCATCAGCACCTACTCGACAGCATTGATAAACAAGGCAAATTCAGTGTGACATCCAAACAATGGCAAATTAGTGGGCAGCTCAATGAAGTACGCCTAGCTGACGGTCAACAAATACCTGAAAAACTGATTCCAGCCTCATCACTGACCTTTAAAGGCCTGCGTAATCAATACCGTCGCGATGGTATTGGCGCAGAATTAGTGGCTGTCACCGCAAAGCGCGTGGTGAATAAAAATAGCCGTGAAGACGCATTTAGTGAAACACCCTTCCCTGCAGTGACCGCCGTGCTGCGCTTTCCCGGCGATACTTTAGATGAAATTCTCAGCACTCAGCATGTCGAGTTACTTGGTTTTGATCCCTATCGCCGTGACAGTGTGTATCTATCAGGAACGCAAGTGCCCTTAGCTGCAAACTTCACCTCAGGTTACGGCTTATGGTTGGCGCGCTCAGGCTTTGCCAAGCAATCATTACTGACCTTAGTCGGCCGCGGCGAAGTATTAGAACAGCCGCGTGTGTATTTAATGCAGCCCTACGACCCCAATCGTCGCGTGATTATTATGTTGCACGGTTTAGCCAGCAGCCCAGAAGCTTGGATTAATGTGGCCAATGAAGTGTTGGGTGATGAAACGCTGCGCAAAAACTATCAAATCTGGCAGGTGTATTACCCAACCAATGCGCCCTTAACCTTTAACCAGCATGCGATTCGCCAAGCCATTCAAGAAACCCTGCAGGCCTTTGACTCCAATGGTAATAATCGAGCCTCTAAGGATGTGGTGCTGATTGGCCACAGTATGGGCGGCGTTTTAGCACGCCTATTGATTTCCGAGTCAGGTGATGCTTTTTGGAAGCCTATGGTGAGATTATATGGCCTAGAAGGTGAACGTAAAGAAAAAGCCCGCAAAAAACTGAAAGACTATGTGTGGTTTAAGCCGATGCCACAAGTCAGTCGCGCCATCTTTATTGCTGCGCCACATCGCGGTACACCCTTTGCAGAAAATCGCTTTTCGCGTTGGGCGGCTGGAGTGATTAAGCTGCCGGTATCCATGCTGGGACGTATTACTGAAATCGCACAACTGCTGGTCGACCCCAGCTCAGCCAGCGGCGCTCCGCTCACACGTCCGTTGAACAGTATTTCTAACCTCAGCGATCAAGACCCCTTTGTGCGTTTAGCTGCCGACTTACCCATTTCCAGCCACGTGCCATACCATTCAATTATCGGTAACGACACGCCTGATCTTAGCCTTGAGCAATCCAGTGACGGTGTTGTACCTTACAAGAGCTCACACTTAGCTGGGGCACAATCAGAAAAAGTGATTCGCTCATGGCATAGCGTGCAAGAAACCCCTGAAGCCATTGTCGAAGTACGCCGTATTTTGCATACCCATTTACGCGACACCAACGGATTTTCTTATGTCGATTAAGATGCGCTCTGCCTTACTGATCAGCCTCGATGTGCTGCTATCACTGATGATTGTTGTTGCCGCACTCTGGGGTGGTTTAGCGCTGTATTATCAATTGCCATTCGCTCAACTGGGGCTGTGGGCTGGCTTAGTGTTGTGGGCAGGTGTGTCCGTCGTTGCGCTAGTACGCTTATGGCGTTACAACCGCTGGCAAGGGCTGTTGCTGTACTTAGTTTTACATGCAGCACTGTTAGTCTGGTGGAACAGCTTAACGCCCTCTAACCAAAACCTCTGGGAAGATGATGTTGCACAAATGACCACCGGTCGCGTCGAGGGTGATCAAGTTACGCTCTTTAATGTGCGCAACTTTGATTGGCGCTCAGAAACCGACTACACGCCACGCTGGGATACCCGTGAGTATGATTTAAGTAAATTGCAGTCGGTGGATATGCTGACCTCACATTGGGGTATGGATGCGATTGCCCACGTTCTCGTCTCATTTGGCTTTGATGACGACCAGTTCGTCACTTTTTCTGTAGAAATCCGTAAAAAGAAAGGTCAGACATTCTCTGAAGTTGCTGGTTTTTTCAAACAATATGAACTGAGTATTCTTGCCACTGATGAACGTGATGCCATAGGTGTGCGTCCGAATGTGCGTGGCGAAGATACTTTTTTATATCGCATTGATATGCCTGAAGACATTCGCCGCCAGCTGTTTGTATCTTATATTGAGCAAGCCAATCAGCTGATTGAGGAGCCACGTTTTTACAATACTGTCACCGCCAACTGCACCACTTTAGTATTTGGCATGATGCAACATATCAGTGGTGGTTTACCGCTCGATTCTCGTCTATTACTCACCGGCTATCTGCCGAGCTATATCGAAGAGCTTGATGGTCTCACCGATGGCTTTGATTTAGCACAATTGCGCAGTGCCGGACGTATTACTGAGCGCTCAAAGCAAGCAGAAAACAGTGCAAACTACTCGAAAATCATTCGCCAAGGCGTTCCTGGCTGGTCCTCACAAAATTGAAAAGTGGTAAAAAAATACCGTTTTTCAATGATTTTGAACTTTTATTTAACTGAGCCAGCATCTTTTTCTACGAATTTTGCTCTGAAAAAGTGCCTTTTATCAAAAAAAACAAAAATAATTAAACTATTTTTTTAGACGTTTTTTAAGCACTTTTCCAATATCTGTTTCGGCAAGCTATAGCGCTGCGAAACGGTCATTCTTGTTGGTCAAAAAATAGCCTTATCAACCGCCCATATAGCTGTTTCTACACAAAAGCGCGGTTGTTATTATTTTTTAAGCTGCCTACTCTAATAGGGCTAAACCAATAACCACAAGGATTTATTTTGAGTTTTGCTTCCGTCAAACTCCGTCAGCCTATAGACGGTGACGGCCATGCCCTACATCAACTGGTCGCTCGCTGCCAGCCCCTAGACACCAACTCGGTGTACTGCAACTTACTTCAGTGCACTGACTTTGCGGATACTGCTATTGCTGCGGAAAACGCCGATGGAAACCTGGTTGGTTTCATTTCCGGCTACCGCCCACCAGCCCGCCCCGACACCCTTTTCGTGTGGCAAGTTGCTGTTGATAGCAGTATGCGCGGTCAAGGTTTAGCGCTGCGTATGCTTTTAGCCCTGACTGCACGGGTTGCCGTTAAAGGCGTTCGGTTTATAGAAACCACTATTTCGCCCGACAACGCCGCCTCTCAGGCTTTATTTTTAAAAGCCTTTAATCAATTAGGAATCTCTCACACCACTTCGGTGCTCTTCTCCAGCCAGCAACATTTTTCTGGCCTGCATGAAGATGAAGTGCTGTACCGAGCGGGCCCCTTGCCTCTCGATTCCACACAATAAATATTACAGGATTAAATATGAATGCCTTCGAAAAGAATTTCGAACAAAACGAATCAGGCGTAAGAAGTTATTGCCGCTCATTCCCAGTGATGTTCAAACAAGCACAAGGTGCTGAATTGGTCACCACTGAAGGTAAACGCTACATCGACTTTTTAGCCGGTGCCGGTACCCTCAACTATGGTCATAACAACCCCATATTGAAAAAAGCACTGATTGAATATATAGAAAACGATGGCCTAGCTCATGGTTTGGATATGTATTCAGAAGCTAAAGGTCGTTTTTTAGAAACCTTTAATCGCCTGATTTTAACGCCACGTAACATGCAGGATTACCTCATCCAGTTTACCGGTCCAACCGGTACTAACGCGGTTGAAGCAGCTCTGAAACTGGCGCGTAAAGTTAAAGGCCGTAATAACATCGTCAGCTTTACCAATGGTTTCCATGGTTGCTCGATCGGTGCTTTGGCAGTCACGGGTAACCAACACCACCGTGGTGCTGCGGGTATCGCGCTGTCTGATGTCAGCCGTATGCCGTATGACAACTACTTTGGTAAAGACGCAGACACCATCGCCATGATGGATAAATTGCTGTCTGACCCCAGCAGTGGTTATGACAAACCTGCTGCAGCGATTGTTGAAGTCGTACAAGGTGAAGGTGGTCTAAATGCCGCTTCTGCTGAGTGGGTACGCAGTCTGGAAAAATTGTGCCGCAAGCACGATATGTTACTGATTGTCGATGATATCCAAGCCGGTTGTGGTCGTACCGGTACCTTCTTCAGTTTTGAAGAAATGGGTATCAAACCTGACATGATTACCCTGTCCAAGTCGATCAGTGGTTTTGGTCTACCCTTTGCTGTAGTGCTACTGCGCGAAAAGCTAGACGAATGGACTCCAGGTGAACACAACGGTACCTTCCGTGGTAATAACCACGCATTTGTTACCGCTGCCGCTGCTCTAGAAGAGTTCTGGAAGGATGATAGCTTTGCAAAAACTGTTCGCGAAAAAGGCGAAATGATTGCTCAGCGCATGCATAAAATTGTCGAAAAGCACAGTGACCACGGTTTATTCTTTAAAGGCCGCGGCATGATGATTGGTATCAGCTGTCCAAATGGCGAAATAGCTTCCGATATTTGTGAGCACGCCTTTGAAAATGGTTTAGTGATTGAAACCAGTGGTAACCATAGCCAGGTTGTTAAATGCCTGTGCCCACTGACCATTACCCATGAGCAAATCACTCAAGCCATGGATATTTTAGATCATGCTTTTGCTGCAGTGTTAACCAAGTAATTCGCGATTAAAGCGTATTAATGAATTAACCCAGTCAAATGTATTTAAGTGTTTTTATTTTAAGCGGTGCTGCAACTTGTATCTAAAGTCAGTAGCGCGCACAGGAGTTTTATAATGATCGTTCGTACCCTTAAAGAAGCAGAAAGCAGTGATCGTCGTGTTGTAACTAAAACGTGGGAAAGCACACGCATGTTGTTGAAAGAAGACAATATGGGCTTCTCGTTTCACATCACTACGATCTATGCCAACACTGAAACGCATATCTGGTATCAGAACCACCTTGAGTCGGTGTACTGCATGAGCGGTAATGGCGAAATTGAAACTATCGCAGATGGTAAAATTTACCCGATTGAAGCTGGTACTTTATATATTCTAGATAAGCACGATGAGCACTTATTGCGTGGTGGTAGCGAAGACATGAAAATGGCTTGCGTGTTTAACCCACCGCTGAACGGTAAAGAAGTACACGATGAGAACGGTGTTTACCCACTTTAATCTCTATTTTGTATCTTTAAGGTGAAAATCTAAGCGGCTCTATAGTTATTTAGACGCCGCTTACATTACACTCCGAGTGCCCTTGCCACCTACACGCTGGGTGGCGACACTCAACTAAATGGGTTGCGCAGTCTGCGCTGAACCCATTTTTTTTGATTAACTTATTTATAACGGACGCACACTACACATGCATACCGTAGAAAAGATTGGCGGCACTTCAATGAGCTGCTTCAAGGACGTCTTAGAGAATATCTTCTTAACTGAACATCCTAAGAACGGCCTGTACCATCGTATTTTTGTTGTGTCAGCCTACAGCGGCATGACCAACCAATTGTTAGAACATAAGAAAACTGGTGAAGCCGGTGTCTATCAGCGCTTTGCCGAAGCCAGTGGCGAAGAAGCTTGGCAAGAGCCTTTAGATAAAGTTCGCGAAGCAATGCTGGCGAAAAACGCTGAAATTTTCACTGGCAGCGCGCATGCTTTAGAACAAGCCAATAAGTTTATTAATAGCCGTATCGATGATTGCGCAGAAGTGATGCACAGCTTGCATCAGCTGTGTAACTTCGGTCATTTCCAACTGACCGAACACCTGATGAAAGTGCGCGAAATGCTCGCTTCTTTAGGCGAGGCGCACAGTGCCTTTAATACCGTACTGGCGTTAAAGCTTAAAGGTGTTAATGCACGCTTTGCTGATCTAACCGGTTGGGAAGCAGCTGAGCCCATGCCTTTTACCGAAATGATTCAATATCATTTTAAAGGCATTGATTTCAGTAAAGAGCTGGTGATTGCACCAGGTTATACCCATTGTACCGAAGGCTTAATGAATACCTTTGATCGCGGTTATACCGAGATTACTTTTGCGCAGATCGCTGCAGCAACGGGCGCGAAAGAAGCCATTATTCATAAAGAGTTTCACCTGAGTACCGCCGATCCAAACCTTGTGGGTGAGGATAAGGTCGTGACCCTAGGTATGACCAACTACGACGTGGCTGACCAACTATCGAACTTGGGCATGGAAGCTATTCACCCTCGCGCTGGTAAAACCTTACGCCGCGCGGGTGTTGAACTGCGTATCAAAAACGCCTTTGAGCCTGAACATGCAGGTACTCTGATCTGCCAAGACTATGCCAGCTCAACGCCACGCGTAGAAATTATTGCCGGTCGTAAAGATATGTTTGGTATCGAAGTATTTGACCAAGAAATGCTTGGCGATATGAACTACGACAATGAGATCACCAATATTCTGAAGCAGCTCAAGCTGTATGTGGTGAACAAGTCGCGCGATGCCAATAGCATTACCTATTACTGTGCAGGTTCACGCAAGATTATTAATCGTGCAGCACGCATGATTGAAGAGCATTATTCCAGCGCCGAAGTGACTGTACATAATGTAGCCATTGTTTCTGCGATTGGCTCAAATATGAAAGTTAAAGGTATCTTGGCTAAAACTGCGACGGCCTTGGCTGATGCGGGCATTAGCATTCAAGCGCTGCAGCAATCCATCCGTCAGGTGGAAATGCAAATTGTGGTGCAAGAAAGCGATTACGATGCGGCCATTATTGCCTTACACCGTGCGCTGATTGAGCCTGAAAATTACAGTGGTGTGATTAATCCCGCCACAGTTTAATTTTCCGCTCAGTTATATAAATACGCGCAAGGATGCAGCGTATTCGTAAACTCTCTTTATATCTATTTAATCTATATTATTGTATAATATTAGTAATTCTATGTGATTGGAGATTTATAATGAAAAAAACAGTTTTGGCACTCTTGTTAGCAACCGTTAGCAGCTATAGCTTGGCAGCAGACCAACAACAGGTCACAGTCTCTCTGACGTCTGCAAGCACTATGGCGCAAGGTATGGCCATGGTTTTAGCTAACCAAATGCAAGAACAAGGTGCACAGGTTGATATTTTACTCTGTGACAAAGCAGGCGATATCGCTTTAAAAGGCGCTGAAGGCGAAAAGCTCAAGCCGAATGATGTAACCCCTGCTCAGTTGTTAGATGGTGCGATTAAGAAAGGTGCAACAGCCTCTGTCTGCGCACTGTACTTACCCAATACCGATCATAGCGCCGAAGATTTGCGTGACGGTATTACCGCTGCTAACCCAGCTAAAATGGGCGCAAGTTTATTAGAAGAAAACCGCAAGGTGATTGGCTTCTAAGTTAAGTTTTTAGAAAAACAGGCCTGTGCCAGCACACCCACGCTGGCACAGTTCTTTGATATTGACTCACATAGACCCAGCAGTGTGACGCGCTCAACGCTACTCAGCACAAAAGCCTGACGCATTATTAGTCGTCATCAAGCACTGTTTAAACGGTTAATTCAGCGTATTTTCACGCTTTAAACACATACAACGCCGTTGATTGAGCCAATATAAACACGGTCAATGTCCCTTCTCACACACCCTGCTACGAAACCTTTTTGCGCTCACTGTGCCGCTGCGCTAAGATTACACAACTTTTAACGCATTAAAGGACGTCGCTATGAACCGTGTTTTGTACCCGGGAACCTTCGACCCGATCACTCGTGGTCATACCGATCTCATCGAACGTGCTGCGCGTCTCTTTGATCATGTGATTGTTGCTGTCGCTGCTAACCCAAAAAAAGGCCCACTGTTTACCCTTGAGAAACGTGTCGCTTTGGCCCAAGAAGTCACAGCACACCTGCCTAACGTTGAAGTGATTGGTTTTAATAACTTGCTTGCGCACTTTGCTAAAGAAGTGAATGCCAACATCTTTATGCGCGGCTTGCGTGCAGTATCGGACTTTGAATATGAATTTCAACTGGCCAATATGAACCGTAAATTAGCACCTGATGTTGAAAGTTTATTTCTCACGCCATCAGAGAAATACTCATTTATTTCCTCTACTTTGGTGCGTGAAATTGCCGCGTTGGGTGGTGATATTTCTGAATTCGTCCATCCTATAGTGTCCAGCGCTTTAGCAGAACGCTACAAAAAGTGATGTATCGCAAGCATAAGTCAGACTTATGCTGCGCGCTGACTTAGATTGCAGCACAATTCATATATTATTTTGGCATTGTACCCTTACTACTCTATAGGAGTCGCTCCATGTCGCTAATCATTACTGATGACTGCATCAACTGTGATGTGTGTGAACCAGAATGCCCCAACAATGCTATTTCACAAGGTGAAGAGATCTATGAAATTGATCCTAACCTGTGTACTGAGTGCGTCGGTCACTACGACGAACCACAGTGTGTAGAAGTCTGCCCAGTTGATTGCATTCCATTGGATGTTAATAATGTGGAAAGCAAAGACGAACTGATGGAAAAATATAAGATCATCACTGGTCAGGCATAAAGAGTACTATGCGCAGGTTACAGGCTGTTGTACTGAGTGTGATGCTGTCTTGGTTGCTGGTTGCATCGGCCGAGCAACCACCTGAACACGCCTACGTCAGTAGTGCCCACCCTTTAGCCAGCGCAGCAGGTATTGAGATTCTTCAGCAAGGCGGCAATGCTATTGATGCTGCTATTGCTGTGACTGCAGTTTTAGCTGTAGTGGAGCCCTATGGCTCAGGCTTAGGTGGTGGTGGTTTTTATCTACTGCGCCGTGCTGGTAAAAACCCTGCTTATCATTTTCTCGATGCACGAGAGCGTGCACCCTTGGCTGCCCATGCAGACCTCTATCGTGTTGATGGTGTCGTTGATCCAGCACTATCTCTTGATGGTGCCCTAGCCGCAGCCATTCCAGGTATACCAGCAGCCCTAGGCGAACTGACACGACGTCATGCACGCCTACCGCTAGCGACTAACCTAGCACCTGCGATTGCTCTAGCCCGCAATGGCTTTGCAATTGATGCGGTGTATCAAGAGCGCGCTGGTTGGCGTTTAGCAGCACTGCAAAAAGACCCTGAATCCGCACGTTTATTTCTCGATCAACAGGCCATTCCTGAACAGGACTGGATTCTGCGCCAGCCGGAATTAGCCAGCACGCTAAGCATGCTCGCTAAGCAAGGACATAAAAGTTTTTACCGTGGCCCTTTTGCCAAAAAACTCGTCAATGCAGTACAAGAGGCAGGCGGCATTTGGTCACTCAAAGACTTAGCTCAATACCAGGTCAAGTGGCGTGCACCGCTGATCGTATCTTTAGCCGAACAACGCCAACTCATTAGCGCCCCACTGCCTTCTGCTGGCGGTATTGCCATTGCCCAGAGCTTATTGATGCTGCAGCGCTTACCTTGGCAGCAAGCCGAGCCGGCGCAACGTGCGCACTATATTGCTGAAGTGTTTCGCCGTGCTTACCGCGATCGCGGCTTACTTGGTGACCCAGACTTCGTCGCTAACCCCACACAAGCGCTGCTAGCGCGCCAACATATTGTGCAGATGACTCAAAGTATCAGTGTTGATCAAGCAACGCCCAGCGCCAGCCTAGCGCCCGGTGCGCAGCCGCATGAAGGTGATCACACCACGCACTTTGCGGTGATCGATCAAAATGGCAACGCAGTCGCCGCAACCTTGTCATTAAATATGATGTTTGGTGCAGCCTTTACCGTGCCAGGTACCGGTGTGCTATTAAATGACGAGATGGATGACTTTGCCGCCGACCTTGAAGGCAGCAATGCCTATGGCCTCGCCGGTAGTGCAGCCAATACAATCCAAGCTGGAAAACGCCCTTTATCATCCATGAGCCCCAGCTTCTTAGAAGGTCCCAATGACTTTGCCGCCTTTGGTACACCTGGTGGCAGCCGTATTCCCAGTATGAACGTGCTGTCTATGCTTGAGTATTTAGAGGGTAAAACGCCCGCCCAATGGGTGGCCAGTGCGCGTATTCATCACCAATACTTGCCAGATGTACTGGGCTTTGAACCCGGTGCCTTAACGCTGCAACAGCAACAACGCCTAGAGAAGAAAGGCCACACCGTTAAAGAGCTGACCCGCAACTACGGTAATCAGCAAGTGCTCTGGTGGCATAAAGACTCTGGCCGCAGCGACGCAGCCAGTGATCCACGCGGCCAAGGTGTCAGCCTCAGCCACTGATTCAACTACCTGAGCTGGATCAGCGGGAAATCATCGTCACCGCTACCGCCTAAGTGGCGCACTTCACGCAATAACTCGTTCTCACCGACTAAACCCAGCTGCAACACATTACGCAGGCTTTGCGTGATACGACTGGAATAGCCTAAGTCATTCATCAACGAGCTGGCTTGCATGTTATCCAGTTGCTGCTGACGCACTTCACTAAAAATACGATGACGAAAATCCGCATCAAACTTGGCGGACTGACCATCCACCCATTCCAAACGACTGCGCCACATATCATCAGGCAGCTCTAAACGCCCTACTTCACGCACTTGACGTAACACCCACATCACATGACGGCGTAAATCCAAGTAATGACCGTGCACATGAGAGCGCTCATCGCGTAAATAACGACCCAGATTTTTCTGTAAATGCTTGGCATCTTTTACCGCATCGACCAGCTGTAACGCAACCACTTGGCAGGTCATCCAAAACTGCTGATGCTCTTCGTCCATATCAGCATCGAGGCGGCTCATAAAGCCCAACAAATCAGAATACACACCCTTAATATGGCGTTGGTATAGCTCTTCTGCATCCAAACATTCAGCATCATTCGGACGTGCATTTAAGCGCACCTCATCAATTTTCACACTCGATAACTGCTCAACCGGCTGATACAAAGCATGGCAAATCACTTCTATACTTAAACGGCCTAAGTGCTGTAATTCCTGCACTACGGCTCGCGATGCGGTATCCACCGAGGCCAGCGCTGCGTCATTTAAATAACGCGCACGCGTTTCCGGTAAAATACGCTGCTCAACCGTCGCACGTTGCCCTGTTTGAATATCAGCAATCAAGACTCTAGGTTCTTCGCGATCAGGTAAGTATCGGCACAACAAGACTTCCAACTGGCCTTGCCACGGCCAAAATAGCAGCACACCAATAATATTAAATAAGGTTTGGAACATCGCCAACTGCAGCAAACTGTTATCGCCGACACCCAAACCCGTCATTATCCATTGCACCAGCCACATCAACGGCGTCAGCAGGAAAAATGTAGTCAGTCCAGTGATAATATTGAACAGCGCATGCACTGTAGCTAAACGCTGACCACCGCGATTGCCGCCCAGCCAGCCCATCACCGCAACGTTTAAACTGCTACCGACGCTGCCACCAATGGCCATTGACATCGCTTGCCACAACTCCAGCTGCCCTGCAGCCAATGCCGCTAGAATCAACATCAAGGTGGCATGACTGGACATCAACATCGCGGTCAGCACGATGCCCATACCGACAAACAACAGCTGACCGAGATAACCACGGCTGACCTGCTCCAGCACTTCAAGGTGATTGCCAAACTCAACAAAGGCACCTTTGATTTGATCAATGCCTAGAAATATAAAGGCAATGCCCAAAATAATGCGACCCGCAGCTTTACCCTTTACGCCGCTAAAACCAGCTAACACGCCAAATACTAATAACGGCAGCGCAATCGGGCTTAAACTAAAATTTTGTCCCGCCGCCGCCAACAGCCACATACCACCGCTGGTACCCAGATTAATCCCGAGTAAAATTGAGATACCACCGGCCAATTGAATCAAACCCGTACTGATAAAAGCAATGGTCAATAACGACATCAGCGTGGTGGACTGCAACACCATGGTGCCACCCACACCAAATAAGAAACCTTTCAATCGCGTGGCTGTACTGCGCTCCAACAACTGCTCTAAGCGACCGCCTGCCAGTTGTTTCAAGCCTTCTTCTAAGCATTGCATACCAAATAAGAATAGTGCCAAACCGGCACACAACTGCATCCAGCCGGCGCTATACCAAAAGCTGATCGATAAAATCGATAGCCCTACTACAGGTAATAAAAACGACTTAAGCTTGTCCATACACGCACCGCAAAGCAGACGATTGATTAATAAAAAAAGATGGTCTTAACACAGAATATTGCACAGCACGCAATAATATTGAGCAATTCACAAGCCCATATAGGACTATAGGCTTGAGTGTCACAAGTATCTATCTAGCAGTAGTGCACATCGCTACACAGACACAAGAAAAAACCACGCCCGCAACCGAGGTGGTTTCAATATTTCGATTTAGATATCAGTTGGATGAGTTCTCGTATTCTTGGCCTGTACAACCTAAGCAGCGGACAAATGCAGCTTTACCCGGCTCAACCACCAATGCATGTCCAGCGCGCTCAACACTGCCCTCGCCACCCAGTGCAGTAAAAGGCAGGCTGACTACAAATAAACCAACACCTATCAGTGTTGCTGCAATCAATAATGGACGAGCAATTAAAACATCTGCAGCCATTGCAAATGCAGGAGGAGCTTCCGTTTCATAAACAGGGTTGCCACTGATATTTGCATGCCCAGCCGACGCAGGTAAGCTCATCAAGCTAAAACACAGCGCGAGTAGTGCAGCAGTCAAACGAAACATATTCATAGCAATGATCCTTCAATATCTTATCAGTCAATAATTCAGACTATATAGAGCAGCGCAGCGTTTGTCAGCGTAATCCGCAGCAATAAATGCGCTTAACAACACATTTAAACACTGGCGTATCTTAACTCTGGCATTTAATACAAAACACGCTGGAGCGTTGCCCAAGTTTGGTGTCTCTAAGCTCACTGCCACAGACTAAGCACGGCTGTCCTGCCCGTCCATACACAAACAGCTTTTGCTGGAAGTAACCGGGTTTGCCATCACCACCAACGAAGTCTCGCAATGTGGTACCACCTTGTTCAATCGCTGCCGCTAAGACGCGCTTAATCTCTTCAGTTAATTTGGCATAACGTGCTTTTGAGACACTACCGGCTTCGCGACGCGGATCAATCCCTGCAGCAAATAACGCTTCGCTGGCATAGATATTACCCACCCCCACAACCACCGCATTATCCATGATAAACTGCTTAACCGGCATCTTGCGGCCGCGTGAGCGCTCGTATAGATGATCCAGTGTGAAATCATCCAGCAACGGTTCGGGTCCCAACTTGATCAGCAATTTATGCTGCAAAGGCGGTTCAGTGCTCCACAGCATTGCACCAAAGCGACGCGGATCGGTATAGCGCAAGATCAAGCCTGATTCGAGCTCAATATCCACATGATCGTGCTTGGCCACTGCCGTGCCCGCCTCAACAATACGTAAGCTGCCTGACATACCCAAGTGACTGATTAAAGTGCCGACTTCAGCACCTATTAACAGGTACTTAGCACGGCGCTCAACACTGACAATCTGCTGCCCCGATAAGCGCACATCCAAATCTTCAGGAATCGGCCAACGTAGGCGTGCATTACGCACCACCACACGCTCTACGCGTTGCCCGATTAAGTGTGGGGCAATACCGCGGCGCGTGGTTTCAACTTCAGGAAGCTCTGGCACGATCAGTTACGCTGTATAACATGAGTGCTAAATTGAGTATGACCTGGCAGCTCCATCAGCAACTGATCACCCGCTTGCAACGGACCGACACCTGCTGGCGTTCCGGTTAAAATCACATCACCAGGCTGCAAAGCAAACTGCCCAGCCATATGCTGAATCAATGGAATAATCGGATAAAGCATGTCACGGCTGTTGCTGTCTTGGCGCACTTCACCATTAATGGTTAAACGCACATCAATATCCGTGGTGTCTTTAACCGCAAAACCAGAAACAAAGGGCGCTAATACGCAGGCACCATCAAAGGATTTCGCCACTTCCCACGGCCAGCTTTTCTCTTTAAGACGCTCTTGTACATCACGCAAAGTTAAATCCAATGCCGGTGCAAAACCAGAGATCGCGTCCAAGGTTTCTTCTTCATTGGGCTGACGTGATAACTGCTTACCAATCAGTACCGCAATTTCAATTTCATAATGCACCGCGCCACGGTCGTGTGGAATCACAAAACCACCTTCAGGTGACACCACACAGCTTGCTGGTTTAATAAACAACAACGGCTCTGTGGGTATTGGATTATTTAATTCTTTAGCATGCGCAGCATAGTTACGTCCCACACACACCACTTTACCTACAGGAAAGTGAATACGTGTGCCGTCAATATATTGATGTTGATAGCTCATAAAAAACCCTTAGATAGCTCGAAGTGGCCGACTGCGATTACAGTCGGCGCAACCATTAAAGCGGGAAAATCTTACCCGGATTCATAATGCCATTGGGATCAAAAACAGCTTTAATCGCCTGCATATAAGTAATTTCTTCGGCAGAACGACTGTAATGTAAGTAATCACGCTTAGTCATACCTACACCATGTTCAGCAGAGATGGAACCGTTGTACTTCTCTACAGTTTCAAACACCCACTGATTGACAGTCGCACACTGAGCAAAGAACTCATCTTTACCCAGATTATCGGGTTTCAGAATATTGAGGTGCAGATTACCGTCACCAATATGGCCAAACCATACCACTTCAAAATCCGGGTAGTTTTTCGCGACGATTTCATCAATATCACGTAAGAACGCCGGTACTTTGCCGACAGTCACAGAAATATCGTTTTTGTAGGGTGTCCAGTGCGCGATGGTTTCAGAAATATATTCACGCAGCTTCCATAGATTCTCAAGCTGCTGATCACTCTGGCTCATCACACCATCCAGTACCCAACCTTCTTCCATACAATGCTCAAAGGTGGCTAAGGCTTGCTCAGTCACTTCTTCACTGACCGCTTCAAACTCAATCAGCGCATAGAATGGGCAGTCGGTTTCAAACGGCGCAGGCACATCACCACGCGCCAAGACTTTCGCTAACGCTTTGTCGGAGAAAAACTCAAATGCGGTCAAGTCTAAAGAATTTTGGAACGCATGCAGCACCGGCATAATTGAATCAAAATCAGCTGCACCCAGCACTAAAGCGGTCAGATTCTTTGGCGCACGGTCCAGTCGCATAGTGGCTTCAACCACAAAACCCAGCGTGCCTTCTGCGCCAATAAATAACTGACGTAAATCGTAGCCAGTGGCGTTTTTGATCAGGTCTTTATTCAGTTCAAGCAGATCACCTTTACCGGTGACCACTTTCATACCAGCAACCCAATTACGGGTCATGCCGTAGCGAATCACTTTAATACCGCCGGCATTGGTGCCGATATTACCGCCAATTTGGCTGGAACCTGCCGAAGCAAAATCCACTGGATAATATAAATCTTTTTCTTCAGCAAACATTTGTAACTGTTGTGTCACCACGCCTGGCTGACAGACAACGGTACGATCCATGTCATTAAAGGCTAAGATTTGATTCATATTATCAAAGGAAACGACGACTTCACCGTTGGCAGCAACTGCACCAGCGGATAAGCCAGTACGCCCGCCAGACGGCACCAGTGCGACCTTATGCTGATTGGCCCAGCGCACAATGGCTTGGACTTGCTCAGTGGTTTTTGGAAATACAATCGCCACAGGTGCTGGAGCAAAGTGCTTGGTCCAGTCTTTTCCATAGGCATCTAACGAATCCGCATCAGTCAGTACTTTACCGGCATCAACAAGGGTTTTTAGCTCTTCTATAAGGGCAAGATCGGTCATTTTGGGAACTCTCACACTGTTCATGGTCTGCCTGAAGACTGTTCACGTCATAAGGCTGGCTGTTTTTTCTGTTGCTTATGGTAGCATGGGCGTCCCGCTAGTCGCGCCTCACGCCGATTCCCGGGCCGGCTTTATTTTTTGCCGTTCCGGTCAGTTCTCACTGTCCGTCAACTTGCCATTCACTTTAGGACAACAGGTCTACGCAGATGAGTAAAACATCGCTTGATAAAAGCAAAATTCGTTTTCTTCTTCTTGAAGGTGTTCACCAGAACGCAATCGATACATTGAATGCGGCTGGATATACCAACATTGAGTATATTACCGGCGCCCTGCCAGAAGCAGAATTAAAAGAAAAAATCGCAGATGCTCACTTTGTTGGCATCCGCTCACGCACTCAATTAACTGAAGAAGTTTTTGAATGTGCACAAAAACTGATTGCTGTCGGTTGCTTCTGCATCGGTACCAACCAAGTTGACCTCAATGCTGCGCGTGAGCGTGGTATTGCTGTGTTTAACGCTCCTTACTCCAATACGCGCTCTGTCGCTGAATTGGTGTTAGCGCAAGCCATTATGTTGATCCGTGGCATTCCAGAGCGTAACGCAGTCAGCCACCGTGGCGGCTGGATGAAAAGCGCAACCGGTTCCTATGAAATCCGTGGTAAAAAACTCGGTATCGTAGGTTATGGTTCAATCGGTACACAGTTGTCAGTCTTGGCTGAAGCACTGGGTATGGATGTCTACTACTACGACGTCATCACCAAACTACCTTTAGGTAATGCAACTCAAGTGGCAACACTGAGCGAGTTGTTGGCGATGTCTGATGTGGTGTCATTGCACGTGCCTGAGCTGCCGTCCACTGAGTGGATGATTGGTGAGAAAGAAATTCGCACCATGAAAAAAGGCAGTATCTTAATGAACGCAGCACGCGGCACAATCGTAGTGATTGAAGCGCTGGCTGAAGCCATTAAAGATAAGCACCTACTGGGC
The DNA here is from genome assembly GCA_034006005.1 of Pseudomonas sp. Lineage (GTDB taxonomy): Bacteria > Pseudomonadota > Gammaproteobacteria > Pseudomonadales > Pseudomonadaceae > Denitrificimonas. Next base: position 56,355 of record JAVETP010000010.1, on the reverse strand, counting down.
GCGGCAATTGACGTGTTCCCGACAGAGCCTCGTGCCAACGGTGAAGAGTTTGAAAGCCCACTGCGCGGCTTTGACAACGTGATTCTGACTCCGCACATTGGTGGCTCAACTCAAGAAGCACAAGCCAATATTGGTTTGGAAGTGGCTGAGAAGTTGGTTAAATACAGTGATAACGGTACGTCCGTATCTTCTGTTAACTTCCCAGAAATGTCGCTGCCATCTCACCCTGGCAAGCACCGTATCCTGCATATTCACCAGAATATCCCAGGTGTTATGGGCGCGATTAACAAGGTCTTTGCTGACAACAAAATCAACGTGTCGAGCCAGTTCTTACGCACTGACGAAACCGTAGGTTATGTAGTAATTGATATTGATGCTGCTCACTCTGAGCTTGCATTAACTAAGCTACAAGAAGTCGAAGGCACTATGCGCTGCCGTATTCTGTACTAAGCGCTGCGTACCGTGCGATCAAAGGGGAAGCTTAGGCTTCCCCTTTTTAATGCCTGCTGGTTAAGCGCGGCGGCGAAACCAGCCGGTGACCGACAAACGATCGCGAGTGGCGGGCAGCACTTCATGTGGCACTTGCGCTGACATAAAGACAATCAAGGTACCCGCCTGCGGTACCACATCGTGAATGCGCCCATCCTCTAAATATAAACGCAACGCACCACCCTGCTCCGGCAACCACTGCTCATTTAAATACGCCACACAGCTGACTGTGCGTCGATCATCATCACGAAAACGATCCAGATGTTTCTTATAAAAGGCACCCGGTGGGTATAAGGTAAAGTGACTTTCAAAATCTTCTAAACCTAAAAACAGCATCTGATTGATGGCTGTACGCAGTTGCTCCATCAAGGCTAAATAACGATCCACAGCCTGATGATGCCCGGCATCTAACCATTGAATATGGTCGCCACGGATATCTTCATGCACAACTTTTGCAACGCCACGCCCCACAGCAGCCGGCTCTAATTCACCGCGTTGTGCACGTTTATGGCACTCTTTGGCCAGATCTGTTGTCAAACCCGTAGGAATAAAAATACTCTGCTGTGACCAGCCATGCGTCGCTAAGTCATCAACAATACGCGCAAACAATGGTGCAATTGGTAGTGTGTTCATTATTAACCCAAGTAAAGAGCTGATGATGTTCATTTTGAACGCTGCTAAGTAAGGATTACCTCAGCCTCTCGGCATGCATTTACTGCATAATAGGCTGAATTTGACTGGCCACGCATCTATTTTGGCAGCCACCCTAAAACCGTTTTACAAAGTCTGTGTACAGGGTATGACTCTGTCTGTTTAATATTATTTCCCTGAGGTTTTATATGCGCTTTTTATTATTATTTTGCATGCTATTCGGCAGCACCAGTATCTTTGCTGATACCTACCTTGAGCTTTATAAAAAAGCCGGTTGGCCGCAGCAACAAACGCACTTTTCTAGCGCACTCAAACAGACACAATTGCGCTATCAAGACACCCTGCCCAGCTCGATTTACCAAGCATTAGTGAAGAACAGTAATCAACGCTTTGCTGCAGAGGCTATGCAAGAACGTGCGCAACAGGCATTACGTCATAACTTAGCCAGCCCAGATCAAGCCTTAGCTTTTTTTAACTCAAACATTGGTCAAAAAGTGAGCGCAGCAGAAGTTGCAGCTTCGCATCCAGAACAACTGCAGCGTTACACCGCTGGCTTACCGGTTATTCACGCGGATGCCACGCGACGCTTATTGATTCGCCATCTGGCTAACGCGCTACCCGCAAGCCAAGCCGGTGCAGAAGTCACCTTAGCACTGGGCAGTGTTGCCGCGGATAGCTTAAGTCAAATGTTGCCAGGCTTAATGGGTGCCGAACAAGCCAATGCTTTACTTAATACGCAGCGCCAGCGTTTAGTAACACAAATGGATGACAATATTGATAACTCGCTATTGCATGTTTATCGTGGCTTATCTGATCCTGAACTGGAAGAATTTGTCAGTTTTGCCCAATCAACAGAAGGCCAAGCCTACTACCAAGCCGCGCTGAAAACCTTACAAGCCAGCTTACGTGCCAATCCATAACTGCGATGATTAACTGAGTTGCGCCTGCAGAAACTCAAAAAACTGCTCGCGCAATGCAGTGGGTTCATTAGCCAAATGGTGCCGTGCTTCAGGCAAGAGTAATATTCTTGGCTTATCAAACTTAGTATTTAACACCTGTAAATTATGCTGCCAGTCCACCGTCATATCAGCTTGGCCTTGCACAATAATCGGACTGTACGAACTGGGTTGAGCCTGCTCAATATGACCAATCCACTGTGCTAATGCGCCCACCCAAGCCGTCGGTAAAATCTGAGTCTGCAGGGGATCTTGGCGCACAAACTCAACAAAGGCTGGATCATGTGAGTTATTGGAATAACGCCGTGGCACACTGCTGCGGAATGGTTTGACCAATTGATAGAGCAGCTTGGATTGTCGCCAAGCTCGCGGACGTACTAAAGGCGCCAGCAAAATAGTTTCACCCAGCTGCGTTAGCGGTTGCTGATTTAACACATAATCCAAGGCAATCGCAGCACCGGTACTTTGCCCCAAAATATGCCAAGGTTGCGGCAGCTGCAGTTGTTCAGCCTGAGCAAACATAGCTTGCAATACCTGTTGATACTCTTGAAAACTATTAATACTAGCCCGCGCACCGCTGGATAAACCGTGCCCCGGTAAATCACAGGACAACACCGCAAAGCCCTGAGCCAAAGCCCACTTGTAAATATGCCCATACAAGCCCATATGATCGTAGTAACCATGCAGCACCAATAGCGTTCCACGTGGCTGGACGGGCCGATAGACATGCATCGCAATACGATACGCTGCCACGTTAACCGCACCTAAACGGCATACCAAATCAGTATCATACTGAGCAAAATCAATCTGATAGTACTGCCGCCAAGCCTGTGCCAGCGATGGATCAACGCTGTGCATAGCCATATCGGGTAAAGAACGAGATAACACTTGTGGGTCGAAGCTTGTCATTCACTCACACTCCAGGCCATTGGATACTGCGACATTCTGGACATATGGATTTTAAGCAACTCATGGCACTCTATACTACCTACTACGTGCGGTACTTATGAAACAGTCTATTTTAAAAAAAACACTGATTGGTCTCACCCTCATCCTTTGGCTTGGTTCAATGCTGACGGGATTGTGGTGGTATAAAACACGCTTTATTCGCCCATTCAGTGAAGCCACAGCAATATTTAGTGGCCAGCAATTACGCCTACCCGACAGTATGGCCGGTGCTGGGCAGATCCGCTTTGTACATTTTTGGGACCCAAGCTGCCCCTGTAATGTCGGTAACCAGCAACACTTAGTCGAAATGCTCGAGCGTTATGACGGGCAAGTTGAGTTTTATCACTTACAAAAACCAGGCAGTAAAGGACACTTACCTAAAGCGCTTAACAATATGCGCCATTTAAGTGGTTTACCCGGTTCTGAACAACTGCCGGCCAGTCCTGCAGTTGCGATTTGGGATCACAGTGGCGAGCTAGCCTATTTTGGCCCTTACAGTGAAGGTGCAGTGTGCAACTCCAGCAACAGTTTTATTGAGCCTATTTTAGACGCCCTATTAGACAATCGTCCTGTTTCCGCAGCCAACACCTTAGCAGTCGGTTGTTTTTGTGATTGGCAGCCTCCTGCAGACACAACAGAATAAGTCACTGAAAAACCATGTTAGGATGCCTATAACTGAGGCTGCTTCGGCAAGCCGTTAACTTATGCAGACTCATGGAAAAAACAATGGAGCCGCATCCCCTATACCAACAAATTGTGCGTGAACATCCTTTATTTCGCGCCTTAAGTGATCTCCAGCTCAGTCAATTGCTCGAAGACAGTCAACTACTCAACTTGAAAAAAGGTGTGGATGTCTTTCGCCAAGGCGAGCCCTGCAATCATTTTGGTTTTATTATTTCTGGCAGTGTAAAAATCTATCGCCTCACCCCTGACGGGCAAGAAAAAGTCTTTGAAGTGATTGGTGACCGCAAGACCTGCGCTGAAACCATGATGTTTATGGATACGGGTCAATATACTGCGACAGCACAAACACTGCAGCCCACCCAGCTATTATGGTTTCCTAATACGACCTATACCAACCTGCTACGTGACAACCCAGACACTGCATTAGCCTTCTTAACGGTGCTATCAAAACATATGCACCAGCGCATGAATGAGATTGAAATACTCTCGCTGAAAAACGCTACCCATCGGGTGATTCGCTATATTTTGTCGCAAGCTCTAGGTTCATGCAGCCGCTGCAATACACCCAGTTTTGAGCTCCCCATTACCAAGCGTCTAGTGGCCAATCATCTATCTATTCAGCCGGAAACCTTTTCGCGGATTATCCACCATTTAAGTGATGAAGGGATTATTCAGATTGATGGCCGTCTGATTTGCATTTTAGACACTGAGCGGCTGGAAAATTATGAGTAAAAATGTTGTTATCTCGTTATAAAATATAACAATTACATCTTGATGCTTATCTTTATACCATCACCCGTACTTGAACCACAGCCTTTCTAAGCGATCACCACTTTTTTAAAATAAAAATCACCTATACGCCTATATCATTAGAAACTGCGAGCTGTGCTGTGTAATACTATCTATATAGTCAAATAAAAAACCGAACTTATCCAAATCTGTTATTGTTTGATTAGAATAGGCAGATAAAAACATAGAGTTCATCTGCAATTCCAAAGGCGTTTTAAAGAGACATAGTTTTTATTGAGAGCATGCAGTCACATAACTATAGCGGCTGCTTTCAACTAAACGGATTTTTTCAATGCTTGAAAAATATATAAGTCCAATGGAGCTTGATACTATGCAAACAAAAACTTTTTTAAAAAACCCTAAATCTTTATTCGCTATTTTAGCAGCCAGTAGCGTGCTAGCTTTAGCAGGTTGTGCCGGTAATCCGCCAACTGCACAAATGGCTGTAGCAAACCAAGCACTGAATGCAGCAGAAACAGCAGGGGCGACTGAGTTTGCACCAGTAGAAATGCAGTCTGCACGTAAAAAATTACATGAAGCAGAAAGCGCAGAATTTAAGAAAGATTATGAAAAAGCTCAAGCTCTAGCAGAACAAGCAGAGTGGGATGCGCGTGTTGCTGAGCGTAAAGCTCAAGCAGAAAAAGTTCAGCGTTCAGTAGAAGATGCAAAACGCGGTGTAGAAGAACTACGCAAAGAATCTTTACGCGTTAAGTAACTTCATAACCTATTGCCTGCTAACTTTATAGAATTTAAGGATATACCCTATGCGTAAATTAATTGTTATTCCTAGTCTACTTGCTTTAAGCATTGGCCTCGTTGCCTGCGCCAACAAACCTAATACTGCTTTAGAGCAAGCTCGTGAAAATGTAACTCAGTTACAAAACAGCCCAGAAGCGTTGAAACTCGCACCTTTAGAAACTAAAGATGCGGTTAAAATGCTTGATACGGCAGACAAAGCATACCGCGAAGGTAAAAAAGAAGAGAACGTCAGCCAGCTGGCTTACCTCACCTCTCAGCGTGCTGAATTAGCAAAACAGACAATTGCTCTAAAAAACAGTGAAAAAGAGCTGAAAAATAAAGCCGGTGAGCGCGCTCAAGCAATCTTGGATGCCCGTGAAGCGGAAATCAAACATTTACAAGATAAGCTCAACGCTAAACAAACTGAACGTGGCTCACTTGTCACCTTTGGTGATGTGCTTTTTGATTTAGATAAGTCTGAATTAAAACCAGCAGCGCAAGGCAACATTCGTCAATTAGCTGATTTTTTACGTGATAACCCAGAACGTAAAGTGTTGATCGAAGGTTTCACAGATAGCACAGGTTCTGCAGACTATAACCTGCAACTGTCTGAGCGCCGTGCAGAAGCTGTAAAGCGTGCACTGGTTCGCGCAGGTGTTAATAGCAACAGCCTGAGCACCATCGGCTTCGGTAAAGATTACCCTGTAGCTGATAACGCTACACCTGCATCACGTTCGATGAACCGCCGTGTTGAAGTCACCATCTCGCATGATGACAAAGCTGTTGCACCACGTCGTTAATCGTTACTGCGCTTAATAAAAAACCCAGCTGATCAGCTGGGTTTTTTTATGTGTACGAGAAAACCAACTTAAAAGGTTGGTACCACTGCACCTTTATATTTTTCATTAATAAAGGCTTTTGCTTCATCACTGTGCAGCGCTTTGACTAACTTTTGTACCGCTTCAGCATGTTGATTATCTTCACGCGTCACTAAAATATTCACATAAGGTGAATCAGCGCCTTCAATCACTAACGCATCTTTGTTCGGGTTTAAACCCGCTTCCAGCGCATAGTTAGTGTTGATCAGGGCTAAGTCCACTTGATTGAGCACACGTGGCAACGTTGCCGCTTCCAACTCACGCACTTTAATCTCTTTAGGATTCTCAGCAATATCACGTGGTGTCGCAGTGATACCTGCACCTTCCTTCAACTTAATCACGCCTGCGGTTTGCAGTAGCAATAAAGCACGGCCACCATTGGTTGCATCGTTAGGAATCACCACACTGGCGCCATTTTTCAAATCATCCAGCTGTTTAATTTTGCTGGAGTAAGCACCAAAGGGCTCAATATGCACACCCGCCACACTGATCAAGGTGGTGCCTTTAGTTTTATTAAACTCATCGAGGTACGGCTGATGCTGGAAAAAATTCGCATCTAAACGACCTTCAGCAACTGCACGTTCGGCTGCACATAGTCGGTAAAGACTTTAACGTCCAACTCCACACCCTGCTCAGCAAGTGCAGGCTTTAGAAACTCTAAGATTTCAGCATGCGGTACGGGTGTAGCAGCGACTGTTAGCGGCTCAGCCTGTACAGCGAAAACACTGAGTGCAGCTAAAGCGAGTAATGTTTTTTTCATAAGAATGCTCCAAATCCATCAATAATGTGCCGTACAACGGCTACTTTTCGTTATTTTCTTGAAAACCGTAACACAAGACGATCACCCACACTTTGTAACACCTGCACCAGCAATAACAGTAAAACCACTGTCACCACCATCACGTCCGTCTGAAAGCGCTGATAACCAAAGCGAATCGCTAAGTCCCCTAAACCACCCGCTCCCACCACGCCGGCCATCGCGGTATAGGACACTAAAGTAATCGCCGTGACTGTGGTGGCTGCAATAATACCGGGCCGCGCTTCAGGCAACAGCGCATTAAAAATAATTTGCCAGGTCGTCGCCCCCATCGCTTGTGTGGCTTCAATAATACCGCGATCAACTTCGCGCAATGCCGTTTCTACCAGTCGGGCAAAAAACGGCGTCGTGCCAATCACCAACGGTGGAATAGCGCCCGCCACACCTAAGGATGTGCCTGTCATCACCACGGTAATCGGGATCATCACGATTAATAAGATAATAAACGGCAACGAACGCAGCACGTTCACTACAAATGACAACAATGCATACACAGTGCGATGCTCAAACATTTGCCGTGGACCGACTAAAAAAAGCACAATCCCCACCGGCAAACCTAAAATCACCGTAAAGATCAATGAGCCGCCGAGCATCAGCAAAGTGTCGAGCGTGGCCTGCCAAATCTCATACCAATCAATATGAATCAGTAAGTCACTCATGGACGTAATACCTCGACATGCACACCCGCAGCACGCAGTTGTTGTTCAGCTAAACGCTCTTGACCGCCGGTCAGCGCTAAGGTCAGCTGGCCACAAGCCTGATCTTTAATACGACCAATGCGTCCAGCAAGAATGCTGTAATCCACACCAGTATCACGGGCGATCTGCCCCAATAAAGGTGCATAAGTGGCTTCTCCGAGAAAAGTTAAACGCACAATTCGCCCACTGATCTGCTGATACTCTTCGTCCTGCGATAGATCAGCATCACCTGCAGATTCGCGCACAAAACGCTGCGTAGTGGCATGCCGAGGATGTAAAAACACATCGCTGACTAAACCACTCTCAACAATCACTCCAGCGTCCATCACCCCCACACGATCACAGACACGACGAATCACATCCATTTCATGGGTGATCAACACAATAGTTAGACCTAACTCACGATTGATCTCTGCCAGTAGTTGTAAGACTTGGCCGGTGGTTTGTGGATCCAGCGCACTGGTGGCTTCATCGCAGAGTAAAATTTTCGGATCAGTGGCTAAGGCACGCGCAATACCCACCCGCTGCTTCTGCCCACCAGACAATTGCGCTGGATACTTATTGGCATGATCACTTAAACCTACGCGTGCGAGTAACTCACTGACGCGTTGTTTGATCTGCGAGTTGCTCAGCTCACCGGCCAGTTTAAGGGGCATAGCGACGTTATTGGCCACGGTTTTTGAAGCTAGCAAATTAAAATGCTGAAAAATCATCCCCACACGTTGGCGAAAATGACGTAAGCCCTGTGCATCCAAGGCAGTCACATCAACACCATCGACGACAATACGCCCACCGCTGGGTTCTTCTAAGCGATTAATTAAACGCAGTAGTGTGCTTTTTCCAGCTCCAGAGTGACCAATCAGGCCAAAAATCTCGCCAGGTTGCACCTGTAAGCAGCTGGGTTGCAAAGCGACAATACTTTGTCCATTTACGGCATACGCTTTATGCACATCGTGGAATTCAATCACAGGTTAACCTTGTTAAAGCGATGCTTAAGCTGAGTATGCCCAGCATCGCTTAGCATGAAAAGTTCTTTTAAAATCTATAGTTAGAACAATTTGTTTGGTGTGATAATCAACTGTGCCGACTGATCACTGCGAATCACTTCCTGTAAACGCGGTTTAAAGTTGGCATCCAACTTTTTAACTCGAGCAGAGAGTAATGCTGCAACCCAATGAAAATCACGAGTATCTGCAACTTCAATGGTCACCGCAGCACGAAACTTCACCACATCCGCAGCCACATCATCGAGTAAGCGTCCGAGTTGATGGTTATTACGTGCAGCTAACATCGGCATCGGCACCAGCGTGTGCGGCGCATTCACATCGATAATACGCGCCTTCAGCTTACTCGTTACCGGCGCTGGAGGAATAATGTCCTCAACAGGCTCAGGCTGCTCTATCAGTACTTGAGGCTGAGGTTGCGGCTGACTGATCACTGCGGGCTTTTTAGGCGTTGACTTGGGGCGCTGCACCGGTGGTGGCACAACAGGTTCAGGTTCAACCATGGCTTCTGCAACTGCCGCCAAAGCACTGCTTAAGCCTTCAGTCAGCGCTGGAGCTTGCGGTAATAAGCGCTTGGCTTGAGTCAGCGCAGCACTGGCAGTATCGATATCGGCTTCTTTTAAAGCCTGCTCACCGGTTTCCAGCCATGCGCTAGCCAAACGCTGCTGTAGCGCATCAAGACGCGGTTCGTCTGGGTGATTCTCACGCAGACTCTCCAGTTGCTGGCCCGCAGAACCCAATTGCTGCTCGGCTAAATGCGTAGCAAAGACCAGTTCAGCTACGGCAAACTCATCAATCGCCAGTTCTTCATCCTGTTGATTTGCACTCTGACACGCACTTAAGAAAAAAACTAAGCTCAAGGCTAATAAACTGTGGCCTATCAAACGAGACATACACTGTATCCCCAACCAAAAAATCAGTTGGCAGTCTACACTGCTCTGGAATGATGCAGAAGGTGCTGCTCAACACGACCCAAACTAAATAAGGTTAAAGTGTGCTGAGCAGGATGGTGCGGATATTACTGTGCGACGGCTGATTGCAACTCTGTGTCGCCTGTCCAAATACGGTAGCGCACTTCAAGATCTTGTGGCGCATAAACAACAATAGGTAGTTTGCTGTTGTAGCGCACGGTGTAATTATCACCTTGCACAGCAACAAAGGCTTGTTTCTCAGTGCCTTCAGGGCATGCCATCATCGTTGAGATGGGGCCTTGAACATCACTCACTTCATAGTAGGTGTAACCAAAACCAGACAAATCTTTGCTGGTTAAAGTCGCGATTAAGCCACGGGTATTGCAGTCGGTTTGCAGGATCTGGCCTGGCACCAATTCAACTTTTAATAAATCTTCATTGTCTTTTTCAGCCAGCCAAATCACATGGCGTGTTTGCCCAGTTTGCGCTGCTGGAAAAGGTGCAACATCCTCTAAGACTGGCATAGCAGCGCTTTGTGTATGCGAACCCGTTGCACAGGCAACAGTAGTGCATGAAAGTGCTGCAAGAAACGTCATAGTCAGTGCTTTATTCATCTGGCTGGTGTCCTTAGATCATTTACTATCTGGAATTTTTAACCGCACAACTGTGCGGTAGTTCCAATATAGAATGCCATTAAGCGCGGCGCGGTACTATAAAACTGATTAAAAATATCGCCGCCGCACACACCACAATCGAAGGTCCAGCTGGCGTATCGTAATGCCATGACATGGCCAAACCCGCGCACACAGCGAGTATACCAACGATGGTGGCACCCACCGCCATTTGCTCAGGACTGCGTGAGTGCCGTTGCGCTGCTGCGGCAGGAATAATCAGTAACGAGGTAATCAGTAGCACACCAACAATTTTCATCGCCACAGCAATCACCAGCGCCATCAACACCATCAACACTAAGCGCAATTTTGCCACAGGCAGACCTTCAACCTCGGCCAGCTCTTCATGCACGGTGATCGCTAATAAGGGTCGCCATAAAGCAATGATGCACAATAAAACCACAGCACTGCCGACACCAATCCAGACCAAGTCCGTTGCACTGACCGCTAATAAATCACCAAATAAGTAGCCCATCAAGTCGACACGTACCGACTCCATAAAGCTTAAGGTGACCAAACCCAGCGATAACGTACTGTGGGCTAAAATACCTAAGATGGTATCTGAAGCTAAGGGCTGGCGACGCTGCAAGGCGACTAAAACAAACGCTAATAATAAGCAGCCAACAATCACCGCCAACGCTAGATTAATATCAAACAGCAAACCTAAGGCCACACCAAAGAGCGCTGAGTGCGCCAAAGTATCACCAAAATAGGCCATACGCCGCCAGACCACAAACGCACCTAATGGACCCGCTACTAGCGCTAATAAAAGACCTGCGGCAAGCGCATATAAAAGAAAATCAGGCATGTGTGCAATCCGGCCCATGTTGGTGAGTTTGTGGCGTTACAACACAGCCGTGTAAATCATGCTTATGATCGTGATCATGGTGATAGACCGCCAGATCACTCGCAGCACGTGAGCCAAAGAGTTCCACAAAAGCTGGATCATTACTGACCTGCTCTGGCAGACCTGAGCAGCAGACATGGCGGTTTAAGCAAATCACTCGATCGGTGGAGCGCATCACCAAGTGCAAATCATGAGAAATCATCAGCACGCCACAACCATAGCGATCACGCAGCTCTCCAATCAAACGGTACAACTCAAGCTGACCATTGACATCAACCCCTTGCACCGGCTCATCGAGCACCAATAATTGTGGTTTACGTAATAAGGCTCGCGCCAGCAACACGCGCTGCAATTCACCGCCAGAAATACGCTGCAAGGGACTGTTTAACACCTTGGCTGCGCCCACTTCTTCAAGTGCAGAAATCACATCATCACGACTAATACCTGGGACTAAGCGCAAAAAACGCAGCACCGATAACGGTAAAGTGGCATGCACTTCAAGCTTTTGCGGCATATAGCCAATGCGCAAGTTGGGTGCGCGCCATACGCTTCCCGAGTCGACTTTAACCAAACCCAGCAACACTCGTACTAATGAGGTTTTACCTGAGCCGTTAGGTCCGACAATAGTGACAATCTCACCCGCCGCTAACTCAAGGTCGACATCAATTAACACCCTCTGCTCAGCGAATGCTAAGTTTAATTTATCAGCACGCAGCAATAATGACTGGGTCATGCCTGCGCTCGACAGTCGGCACAGGTGCCCAAAATCTCAACCGTTTGCGTTTCCACAGCAAAACCCATCAGCTCGGCTTCCTGAGCAATAGCAGCATCAATCGCCGTATGCTGAGCAAGCTCATAGGCGTTATTGCACTGTTTACAAATCATAAAATAGCCTTCATGCGCCACTTCAGGGTGACTGCAACCAATATAGGCATTGAGTGAGGCTAAACGGTGAATCAAACCGTTTTCCAATAAAAAATCTAAACCACGATATACAGTAGGTGGCGCCGCACGACGGTCATCTTCACGACTTAACATTTCTAAAATATCGTAAGCACCGAGCGGTTTATGACTTTGCCAAACCAATTCTAAAACACGCTTACGCAGCGGCGTTAAACGCACACCCCGTTGCGCACAGACCTCTTCAGCCAATTCCAGCGCTTGACTGATGCATTCTTTATGGTGGTCATGTGAGTGGCACAGCGTTGATGTTTTTAACATAACAGCAGCATCCTTCTTAAAGAGACGTTATTATATTACCCTTTACTCATGGAGTGTACCGCAGTGTTTCGTTTATTGCTGATCAGCTGTTTAACATTATGGGGTATCAGCGCTCAAGCGCAGGTGCAGATATTAACCAGTATTAAGCCCTTGCAGTTGATTGCTGCTGCCGTACAAGATGGCCAAGGAGAGCCGCAAGTCCTGCTACCACCTGGTGCCTCACCGCACTATTTTGTGCTGCGCCCCTCTGATGCCAAGCGCTTAGATAAAGCCGACTTGTTTTACTGGATCGGCCCAGATCTGGAAAACTTTCTACCGCGCATGCTTAAACAACGCAGTAAACTCAGCGTTGCCGTACAAAATCTGCCTGATTTACATGTACAACACTTTGCCAATGCACATCAGCATGACCATGACCATAAACACGGCCATGCTGAGCAATTAGTTGAGCATGACCACGCTCACCTGCCCGGCGCAATCGATACTCACTTATGGCTGCTACCGCATAATGCCAAAGTGATTGCACAACGCATGAGTGCTGACTTAAGCGAACGTGACCCGGATAATGCGGCAGTTTATGCAGCCAACCTTGAAGCCTTTAGTCAGCGTCTAGACCTATTGGATCAGCAACTCAAAGAGCAACTAGAACCATTGCAGGGTAAATCCTTCTTTGTCTTCCACGAAGCCTTTAACTACTTTGAGCAAGCCTATGGTTTAACGCATGCTGGCGTCTTTGCTGTATCGCATGAATTACAGCCGGGTGCTAAACACGTCAGCCAGATGCGCACACGCTTAAAGCAAGCTGGTCCAAGCTGTGTCTTTAGCGAACCACCGATGCAGCCACCATTGGCGCACACCTTGGCAGATGGTTTACCCGTTACTTTGGCTGAACTGGATGCATTGGGCACCACCGTTGAGATTACTGCGGATGGCTATGAGCAATTGCTGAAAAACTTAGCTACACAATTCTCAGCCTGTTTATCAACACTATAAAAACCGCAGCAAGCATGGGCTGTGCACGCTAACACAGTACGCCAGCCCATCATTCACAGCACAGGCTCACCGCACTACAAAAAAGTATAAAGCAGCAAAATAAGTTCATACGGTTATACTGCGCCATGTTGCTTATACGCGTTACTGATTGAACGAGGTTTTTTGTGGCTCTCCCTGCACAACGTCGCTGGTATCCAATTGCCTTCTTTTTTGCTGCACTGGTCTGTTTACCGATCAGTGTTTTATTGCTGAGTTGGCATTCGGTCGATACGCAAATCTGGAGTCACCTGTGGGAAACCCAGATGGTGCGCCTGATCTCCAACACTGTCATTTTGATCGCTGGTGTCGGGATTGGTGTGACTCTGTTAGGTGTCAGCTTAGCGTGGCTGACCAGTCTCTGTGAATTTCCCGGGCGACGCTGGCTGGACTGGGCGTTGATGCTGCCCTTTGCCATTCCTGCTTATGTTCTGGCCTTTGTCTTTGTCGGCTTATTAGACTATGCCGGCCCCGTACAAAGCTTAATGCGTGAATGGTTTGGCAGTGGTATTCAATTCCCTAGGGTGCGCTCCACGGGCGGAGTGATTACTGTTTTCACCTTAGTGTTTTACCCCTACGTATATTTGTTAGCCCGTACTGCGTTTTTGGCTCAGGGCAAGGGCTTTATGGAAGCCGCGCGGGTCTTAGGTTTAACACCTTGGCAAGCCTTTTGGCGCGTCGCTTTGCCGGTTGCACGTCCTGCGATTGGTGCCGGTATCGCCCTAGCACTGATGGAGTCTTTAGCCGACTTTGGTGCTGTATCGGTGTTTAACTTTGATACCTTCACCACCGCTATTTATAAAACCTGGTATGGCTTTTTCAGTCTATCCAGCGCTACACAACTAGCCAGTTTGCTGCTGTTATTTGTCGCCGTGCTGATCTTTTCTGAACAACGCGCACGCGGTGCAATACGTCCAAGCAATGAACGCCCACGCGGTAAAGCGCTCTACACTTTACGCGGTTGGAAAGCTGCTTTAGCCGTCAGTTGGTGTGGTTTAGTTTTTCTTTGCGCCTTTGTTATTCCCGTCATCCAATTGTTGGCGTGGTTTTGGCAGCGTGGTCGTTTTGACTTAGATGAACGCTATACAGCACTGATTACTCATACCCTCTACTTAGGTTTGATGGCCGCCGCACTCACTGTCACTGCAGCCTTATTACTGGCCTTTGCTAAACGTATGACGCCAACACGACCCATGCAGGCGCTGGTTGGTTTTGCTAACTTAGGCTACGCCTTACCCGGCTCAGTCTTGGCAGTGGCTCTGATGCTGGCATTCAGTTACTTAGATGAGCATGCGGTGATTCCTGTATCGACGTGGTTGGGCGGCTCAGGACGACCCATCTTACTGGGCAGTTTAAGTGCGCTACTATTAACCTATGTGATTCGCTTTATGGCCGTGGCTCATGGCCCACTTGAAGGTGCGCTAGCGCGGATTAAACCCTCGCTGCCAGAGGCATCACGTAGCTTGGGTATCGGCGGTATAGCCCTGTTTCGTCGCGTGTATTTACCCTTATTGTTGCCCGGTAGTTTATCGGCCGCGCTGCTGGTGTTTGTTGATGTGCTCAAAGAAATGCCCGCCACCTTACTGATGCGGCCCTTTGGCTGGGATACTTTATCGGTGCGGATTTTTGAAATGACCAGTGAGGGCGAATGGGCTCGAGCGTCGTTACCCGCACTGACATTAGTGCTGGTTGGATTACTGCCAGTAATTCTACTGATTCGCCGCTCAGCGCATCGTCCAGGGCACTAATCTAGTGTTTATAAAATCACAGGCTATACTTACAATCATCAGTGCAGCCGCTAAATAACATCGCTACACTGTGCTCCGATTGAATTACCCACAGGTACAAACACTGCGTTTGACCAGTTAGGAGATCCTATGGGATTGCGTACCCCTTTGTATGATATGCACCTGGCCCTTGGTGCAAAAATGGTTGATTTTAACGGCTGGGATATGCCGTTACATTACGGCTCGCAAGTGGAAGAACATCACCACGTACGCAACGAGTGCGGCGTGTTTGATATCTCCCATATGAGTATTTTTGATATTCAAGGTGCCCAAGCTCAAGCTTTTTTACAATATATGCTGAGCCATGATGTTGCATTATTAGAAGCGCCTGGCCACGCACAACACAGCCTCCTACTTAATGAACAGGGCGGTGTGATTGATGATGTGATGGTATTTCGTCTTGATACCGGCTATCGCATTGTCGGTAATGCCATCAGTCGTGAGCGTGTTCAAGCTTGGCTCGAACAGCATGCGCAAGCCTTTGCCTGCTCAATCGCATGGCGCAATGACTTATGCCTATTTTCAATTCAAGGCCCATTAGCCCGCGAGCGTCTAGCCAGTATTGTTAAATTATCACGCGCTAAGCTGATTCAGAACTTGCAGCGCCATCAAGCAGCACTGGACGGTGACTGGCTGATTTCCTGCAGTGGCTACACCGGCGAAGATGGCATTGAAATCATGCTACCGACCACACAAGCCATCGACTTTATCAATGAGCTGGTCGGTGCAGGTATTGCCCCGATTGGGATTGGCGCACGTGACACACTGCGCTTAGAAGCCGGATTTAACTTGCACGGTCTCGAAACCAATGAGCAGGTTTCACCGCTGGTGGCTAATATGGATGATCTGTTGTGCTGGCAGCCTGAGTCGCGTGATTTTATCGGGCGCAGTGCTGTACAGACACAAATGGATCAAGGCATCACTGAAAAGCTGGTGGGTTTAGTACTGGAAGAGCGCGGTGTCTTGCGCGCCGGTCAACCGGTGCGTATTAATAACCAGACCAATGGTGTGATCACCAGCGGTAGTTTTTCACCGACACTGGGTAAAGCCATTGCCTTGGCCCGTGTACCAATCGGTACGGCTGATCGTGCTGAAGTCGAAATTCGCCGTAAGTGGTTTCCAGTACGCGTCGTTAAGCCACGTTTTGTACGTGAAGGTAAAATTCTAATTTGATCTTGTTTGGACAGCGTCAGTAATTTATAAATGACCGAATCAAGCACTGTTTTTAGTTGAACCCTGGTGATGCTGATTATTGCCAAAGATGTTAATTCTATAAGCTGATAATCAACACATAAATATAAAAACTCGCATTGCACCTGCTAAGGATATTAATAATATGAGCACAATCCCAGCCGATTTACGTTATGCCAGTACTCACGAATGGGCACGCCTGGAAACAGACGGCACAGTGAGTGTCGGTATTACAGATCATGCGCAAGAAGCTTTAGGTGATATCGTATTTTTAGAGTTACCCGCACTCGATAGCACGCTAACCGCAGCTCAAGCTGTGGGTGTCGTTGAATCCGTCAAAGCTGCATCAGATATTCACGCACCGATCAGCGGTACTGTGATTGCAGTCAATGAGGGTTTAACCGAGGTACCAGAAGGTGTGAATACCCATCCCTACCAAAGCTGGTTTTATCGCTTACAACCCAGCAACCCTGACGAACTGCAGCAACTGTTAGATGCGGACGCTTATCAGGCAATTTGCTAGGTCGCTGCTATTTAGCTTAGCTGTGCGTGCGCTGCCAGACTTCAAAGGTGTAACCCGGCTCTTGCTCTTGAGCTGGGTGTTTTTGTGCATCGGTTTGCTGCCACTGCTGCGTATCCAATACAGGGAAAAAGGTATCACCGTCTAGCTCAAGATCAATGCGCGTTAAATACACGCGTTGCGCTAGCGTTAGGGCTTGTTGATATAACTGTCCGCCACCAATCACCATCACTTCATCGACACCTTGCTCGGCTGCCCAGGCTTGGCCACGCATGATCGCTGCTTGAAGATCAGCAAAAACTTCAGCGCCTTCAAATACGGTATCGGCCTGACGACTGATCACAATATTTAAACGTCCCGGCAAAGGACGACCCAAGGACTCCCAAGTTTTACGCCCCATAATAATCGGCTTACCCAGTGTGCGTTGTTTGAAATAGCGTAAATCTGCCGGTAAATGCCACGGCATATCATTGTCACGACCAATGACTTGATTGCGCGTTGCCGCGACAATTAAACTGACTGGCAAGATATCCTGCATAACGATGCTCTCTTAAAATAGTGAAGGCTATCGCTCTATCTTAAAGGATTTACACAGCCTTGGCGTTATTCAGGCAGCGTTATCAGGCACAATGGTGCTATTACTGTGACTCAATGGAATGCTTGTGACTGACGCACTCTCACCTTTACAAACACTCTGGCTCTGCGAAACCGTGCGTTTGCGCGAAGAACACACGGGTCTGCTCGAAGACAGTGAAGCCTGCCGTATCGCACGTGCCACACAAGGCTCACTGACTGAGCGCTTGCAGGTGCGTGGGCTATTTTTAGCCAAACGTGATGGATTAATCACTGCTCTAGAGCATTGGCTACAAGGCGCCAAACTCGCGCTCTGGCTGTTTATTTTCAGTGCGATTATATCCGGCGTGGTGCTGGCAAAAACCGCACTCAGTGGTACGCCCTTGGCGATTAATATTTTTTGGGCACTGGCTGGATTAATAGGTTTAAACCTTGTCAGTTTGTTGGCTTGGTGTTTTAGCATGCTGTTCTCCAAACACACCAGTTCACCGCTCAGCCACGCTTGGCTCTGGTTAAGTAATAAACTGGCACGCGATGCCAAGGCGGCTCAGCTAGCACCGGCGTTATTGGTTTTATTACAACGCCATAACCTGCTGCGCTGGGGCTTAGGGCGGGTTTTGCATGGTTGGTGGTTGATTACTTTATGCACAGCCTGTTTAACCTTAATTGCCCTACTCGCCACTCGCCGCTATGGCTTTGTCTGGGAATCGACCATTGTCGCCAGTGATTCCTTTGTCATGTTGGTCAGCAGCCTTGGCAGTCCAGCTGCTTGGCTGGGCTTTGCTGTCCCCGATAGCGAGTTGATTCAACGCAGCGGCTTGCACGCCCTGGAAGATGAACACGCACGGCACATTTGGGCCAGCTGGCTACTGGGTATGCTATTGATCTACGGCATTGTGCCGCGCTTGCTCTGCAGCCTGCTCTGTGAATGGCGTTGGCGGTACGGTGTAAAGCGCTTACGCTTAAATGCAGACGATCCTGTATGGCAGATGTTCCAACAACGTGTGCAGCCCAGCAGCGAGCGCCTTGGCGTGGTCGATGTGGCACCTGCTACATTACCCGTCAGCACAGCGGGTGCACAGCTGTCGGGGCATGCAGCCGTACTACTGGGCATTGAATTGGATGACAGCATCGACTGGCCACCGCAATTACCTGCGCAAGTCGTCGACGCAGGCATCATCGATACACGCGAACAACGCCGCTCGATGCTTGAACAACTCAGCGCAAACCCACCAGCACGCCTGCTGATCGCCTGTAATCCACAACGCTCGGCTGACCGTGGCACACTGCATTTAATTGCCGAGTTATCACGCACTGCCGCCCACACACAAATTTGGCTCCTGCCCACGGAGGCAGCGGATGAGCGCTTAAACAACTGGCAAGAACAGCTGGATATATTAAAACTCCCCCATCACCGCGCCGCACCTTGGGCATGGTTGGAGCATGGCGATGAATAAATCTTTAGCACCTTTAAAGCTCGCCGTGGTTGGGCATACCAATGTGGGTAAAACCTCATTGTTACGCACCCTCACCCGTGATGTCGGTTTCGGGGCAATCTCCCACCGCCCCAGCACCACTCAGCATGTGGAAGGCGCGCGCTTATCCGTGGATGGTGAAGCACTGATTGAGCTTTACGATACGCCCGGTTTTGAAGATGCTGTGGCGCTGTATGAGTATATTGAACAGCTACCGCGCAGCGGTGAACGTTTAGATGGTCCAGAACTGATTGAACGCTTTCTGAGCAGTAGCGAAGCCCGCCAGCGTTTTGAGCAAGAAGCCAAAGTCCTGCGCCAGCTGCTGCAGTCGGATGCTGGTTTTTATGTGATTGATGCCCGCGAACCGGTGCTGGCTAAGTACCGCGATGAACTGGCCATCTTAGCCATGTGCGGTAAACCCTTATTGCCAGTGCTGAACTTTGTTAATAGCTCAGAGCAGCGCGAATCCGCCTGGCGTGAAGTACTGGCGCGCTTAGGTCTGCATGCGGTGGTGCGTTTCGACACTATCACCCCGCCCGTGGATGGCGAACAGCGTCTGTATGAAAACCTCAGCTTGGTGCTCGACAGCCAACGTCCACGCTTACAGCGCCTGATTGACTACAACCAAGCACAAGTACAAGTGCGTCGCAGCGCAGGGTATCGTTTAATTGCTGAACTGCTGATTGATATCAGCGCATGCCGCCGTAGCGTGCACCCCGACCGCTTAGAACAAGCGATTCAAGAGCTGCACAACGATGTGCGCCAGCGTGAACAACGCTGTGTTGAAGCCTTGCTCAAGCTGTATGCCTTTCGTAAAGACGATGCTCACGCCAATGCTCTACCGCTGGAAGAAGGCCGCTGGGGCGATGATTTATTTAACCCCGCTACCATGAAACAGTTTGGCGTTAAAGTGGGTGGAGGGATGGCTGCAGGTGCCGCAACGGGTGTTGGTATCGACCTAATGACTGGCGGTTTAAGTTTAGGCATGGCCACCGTAGTCGGAGCAGCAGTGGGCGGCTTAACTCAGACTTTTCGTAACTATGGCGACCGTTTAAAAGGTAAATGGCGCGGTGAACGAGAGCTCACGGTGAATGACAGCACCTTACGCTTGCTAGCCATTCGGCAACAGCGTTTACTCAATGCTTTGGAGTTACGCGGGCATGCCGCACAAGAGCAAATCCAAATGGAAACACCGCAAGAGCAACATTGGCGTAAAGGTGAATTAGCACAGCCGTTAATCACAGCCCGCGCTTACTCTGCTTGGTCGAGCTTAAATGGCCGTAAACCACAGCAAGATACCGAGCGTACTCAGGCTGTTGAAAGTCTCGCTAGCAACTTAATTCAACAACACACAACCCCTTAAGAAGCTTGTCTATCTGCACCTGAATTAGCACTGTTCTAGTGCCAAAATAAGGTGCAGACACGCTTAAAATGATTATTACAGTTGCTGCGCTGCATCCAAGAGCATCTGCTCAGTTTTTGACCAGCCTAAGCAACCATCAGTAATCGACACACCATACTGCAAGTTATCGCACAGCGCTTGCTGGCCATCCATTAAATTACTTTCCAGCATCACTGCACGCAAACTGCGATCACCGGCAGCACGCTGCGCTAATACGGATTGTAAAACCTGCGGCTGCACCTGTGGGTCTTTACCGCTATTGGCATGACTGCAATCGACCATCAACGACGCATCTAAACCCACTTTGCGCATCGCTGCGCAGGCTTGGGCAATACTCTGTGCATCGTAATTGGGACCATTATGACCACCGCGTAAAACTAAATGCGTATCTGGATTGCCTTGTGTTTCTACTAAAGCGGCACGCCCTTGCTGGTCTAAACCAAAATACTGATGAGCATGGGCGGCTGAGCGCATCGCATCTAAGGCAATGCCGACACTGCCATCGGTACCATTCTTAAAACCGACCGGCAATTGCAGACCACTGACCATTTCTCGGTGAATTTGCGATTCACTGGTGCGTGCACCAATGGCTGCCCAGCTTAAAACATCATCAAAGTAGCTGGCGGCTAACGGCTGTAATAACTCAGTGGTCACCGGCAGATTCAGCTCCAACATACGTAACATTAACTGGCGTGACATTTGTAAACCCTGCGCCATATCAGCACTGCCATCTAAATGCGGGTCATACAACAGGCCTTTCCAACCGACTGTGGTGCGCGGTTTTTCAATATAGATGCGCATGGCTAACAGCATATGCTCGCTGACTTGGCTAGATAACTGCGCCAAACGCTGAGCATATTCAAGCGCTTCATCAATGCTATGAATCGAGCACGGACCAATCACCACTAAGAGACGGGAATCTTCACCATTGAGAATCGCGCGGACTTGTTCACGGTGCTGCTGTACACGCTGTGCAAGCTCTGTGCTTAGGGGCAGTTGTTGGCGCAACTGTTGTGGACTGGCGAGGACTTGGGTTTTACGGCCCGAAGGTATAGAAATACTAGCGTTCGCGGCTTCAAGAGCGACGCTGGCGTGATCAAAGGCAAGAGCAGTATTTAAAGCGTTCATAATTATCCTTACATCAGCGGCTGTACCGCTGTACGTTTTATCGAGTGAGTCGTCTTAAACTATTGGGCAGGGCGAGTTTGTGATTACTAAATCGCCAGCTCAAATCATCGAAACGCTCTGGATAAATTGCATACATTGCCATCTGGCTGTCCTCTTAAATATTCAAAAACTTAAATTCTAAAAACAAAAAACCCCGGGTGGGAAGCCAACCGGGGTTTGAATGAAACGGGGTGGGCGTCCTATTTAAAGAGGCGCACCTGTATAAGTATCAGGTGCGCCTTTGGCTAAACCAATACCCATAAAAATAATACGCAACAGAGTTATCAAGTGAACGCGCACAGTTCATCGCTACAGCAAGATGCTGTGCAATAGACATGATTTTAAGTGTGTGATTCAACATAAATAACTCCAAACAGTACTATTAACATACTGCATGCAAATGAGCAGTGCAAGCCAGCTTAGCGGTCAGTGCGGTAAATTTTCTCACCATTGAGCTTGCCGCTCCAAGGTAAACCTGAGTTCTGCCAGCCATTTTTCACACGCATTCCAGCTTGTGGGCCTTCACTCTCTGCACCACCCTGAAAACCATTCACCACGAAGCGTGCGTTGGGTAAACCTGCTTCACGCAAAACCACTGCGCTGGGCTCACCACGTTCGCTACCTGAGCGGCACATGGTAATCACTTCGGTATTTTCATCCCAACCGCGTTTTGCCAGTTCAGCTTTAATTTGCTCAACAAACTCAGGGTTGCGCTCCATTGGGAAGATATTACGCTCAGCATTCCACTTGCTACGGTCGGCCATTAGGAATGGAATATTCACATCCACTGCATCAGTAAAGCCAACAAACATAATCTCGACTGGATCACGCACATCGACTAACAACACGCGCTCCTGCGTTTGCTGAGTTTTGGCATAGGCATCTTCAGCGCTGATGGCCAATTCAACTGCTTGCACAGAAAACACTGCTAAAGACAGTACCGCACCGCTGATTAAACTGTGTAGACGAGTCATGTTGGCTCTCCAATCAATAAGTACTAACACAATACACTATTATAAATTATCTGTAACAGCCCATCGTACCAGCCGCCCACTCAAGCTGAATCAGGGTTCATCAGTCGCGCAAGCTGATTACTGACCAACCACGCTGCTGGGCGATATCACGCAAGGTATCATCTGGATCAACTGCAACCGGATGCGTCACTTGCTCAAGCAATGGCAAGTCGTTATACGAATCACTGTAAAAATAGCTGTCTGCCAACGTGGCTTGATGCTCAGCCAACCAGGTATTTAATCGGGTGATTTTACCCGCCTGAAAACTAGGTACATTCACCAGTTCACCGGTGTACTGACCCTCTTGCATACCGCATTCAGTGGCAATTAAGTGCTCCACACCTAAACGCTGAGCAATCGGGCCAGTAATAAAGCGGTTGGTGGCGGTAATAATCATCACTAGATCACCGGCTGCACGGTGCTTGGCGATCAGAGTTTCGCCCTTGGCCAGAATCATCGGCTCAATGCAATCGCGCATAAAATCTGCATGCCACTGATCCAACACAGCTTTATCGGTGCGCCCCAGTACTTCTTGGCAGAAATTCTGATAGGCCACAACATCCAACTGACCGGCGACATAGTCGGCATAAAAGCCATCGTTTTTGGCACGATAGGCATCTGCGTCAACCAGACCGCGCGCGCACAAATACTCGCCCCACTGGTGATCACTGTCACCGGCTAATAAGGTGTTATCCAAATCAAAAATAGCCAATCGCACGGCAAATACCTTAATCAATGATAAAAAGAGTGTCCAGCATAACGATTTTCACTGCGCCTGCCCATTCAAGCAGTAAAGCGCGTTGCCGCTCTGTCGCGCTTTGTGGAACAATGGGCTAAGAATTTTAACCTAGGATGCGGACATGATTGATTCAGATGGGTTTCGTCCGAACGTCGGCATCATCCTGACCAACGACCACGGACAAGTGCTTTGGGCACGGCG
This sequence comes from Pseudomonas sp., assembly GCA_034006005.1. GTDB lineage: Bacteria > Pseudomonadota > Gammaproteobacteria > Pseudomonadales > Pseudomonadaceae > Denitrificimonas. The sequence goes on along the minus strand of JAVETP010000010.1, from coordinate 32,956 downwards.
CGTCAACCAAGATGCGTGGCAGTTTCCACAAGGTGGTATTAACCCGCATGAAAGTGCTGAGGAAGCGCTGTACCGTGAACTGCATGAAGAAATCGGCCTACAAGAGCACGATGTTGAAATCCTTGCTTGCACACGTGGCTGGTTACGCTATCGTTTACCACAACGTTTAGTACGCACGCACAGTCAACCACTGTGTATTGGTCAAAAACAAAAATGGTTTTTACTGCGTTTACGCAGCAGTGATGAACGTGTGCGCATGGATCTCACGCCAAAACCCGAATTTGATGGCTGGCGTTGGGTCAGTTATTGGTATCCTTTAGGGCAAGTGGTGGCCTTTAAACGAGACGTCTACCGCCGTGCTTTAAAAGAGCTGGCCTATCAACTTCCTACTCGAGATTAACCCTAAGTTGTCAGACTCGACTCACACCGATAGCAGCATGTTAAGCATGCTGCGAATGATCTCTCAAGAGGTCAACGCTGCTAAGGATTTGCCAGCAGCACTAGCGATTATCGTCAAACAAGTGCGCGTGGCGATGAACAGCCATGTCTGCTCGGTGTACTTATACGAAGCCGATCAAGACCGCTATGTGCTGATGGCCACCGAAGGCTTAAATAAGCGCGCCGTGGGTAAAGTCAGTATGGCCTCGCATGAGGGCTTGGTGGGCTTAGTCGGTAGTCGTTCAGAAACCATTATTCTCGAAGATGCGATGAGCCATCCGCGCTTTTTATATTTTTCAGAAACCGGTGAAGAGCGTTATGCCTCATTTCTAGGCACGCCCATTATTCACCACCGTCAGGTCTTGGGCGTACTGGTGGTCCAGCAAAAAGAACGCCGCCAATTTGATGAGGGTGATGAAGCTTTTTTAGTCACTATGAGTGCGCAACTCTCAGGTGTGATCGCCCATGCCGAAGCCACAGGCTCCATTCGCGGCTTGGGTAAACAAGGCAAAGGGATTCAAGAAGCGCGCTTTATTGGTGTACCTGGCGCGCCCGGTGCAGCTTTAGGTACTGCTGTAGTGGTGCTACCGATTGCTGATTTGGATGTGGTGCCGGATAAGAGTACTGAGGATATCCCCGGTCAATTACAGCTGTTTGATTTGGCTTTAGAATCAGTACGTGAGGATATTCGCAAACTCTCCACACGCCTCTCCAAACAATTACGTCCACAAGAACGTGCACTGTTTGATGTGTATTTGATGATGCTGGAAAACACTGCGCTGGCTGGTGATGTGATTCGCGTCATTCGCGCAGGACAATGGGCACAAGGCGCTTTACGCCAAGTCGTCAGCGAACATATCCAGCGCTTTGAACATATGGATGATGATTATCTACGCGAACGCGCCTCGGATGTGAAGGATCTCGGTCGACGCTTACTGTCGTATCTGCAGCAAGCGCAGCAGCAAACACTGATCTATCCTGATAACACTATTTTAGTCAGTGAAGAACTATCACCCGCCATGCTCGGTGAAGTACCGACTGATAAGTTGGTCGGCTTGGTATCTGTACTCGGGTCACGTAACTCACATGTGGCGATTTTAGCCCGTGCTATGGGCATTCCCACCGTGGTTGCAGCAGTTGATCTGCCCTACACCCGCCTCGACGGCATTGAGTTGATTCTCGATGGCTATCACGGTGATGTTTTCACCAACCCCAGCGCTTTACTGCGCCAGCAATACGCTGAAGTGGTGGAAGAAGAACGCTTAATCAATAAAGACTTAGACAGCTTACGCAGCCTACCCTGCGTGACGTTAGATGGCCATCAGCTGCCACTCTGGGTAAATACGGGCCTGCTTGCCGATGTAAAGCGTGCGCAACAACGTGGCGCCGAAGGCGTTGGTCTCTATCGCTCCGAAGTGGCCTTTATGGGCACTTCACGCTTTCCCAGTGAAAGTGAGCAAGTGCAAATGTATCGCGAACAACTGGAAGCTTTTCACCCTTTACCCGTGACCATGCGCACCCTGGATGTCGGCGGTGATAAGCCTCTAAGTTATTTTCCCATCAAGGAAACCAACCCCTATCTAGGCTGGCGTGGCATTCGTATTACCTTAGACCATCCAGAGATTTTCTTAGTACAAGTACGGGCGATGATTAAAGCCAGCGCCGGCCTGAATAATCTGCATATTTTACTGCCAATGATTTCCGGTGTGCATGAACTCGATGACGCCCAACATATGATTCATCGTGCTTGGGGTGAACTGATCGATGAAGGCTTTGATGTACAGATGCCACAAATTGGCGTGATGATTGAAGTGCCTTCTGCTGTTTATCAAGCGCGTGAATTAGCCCGTATGGCTGACTTTTTATCAGTCGGATCGAATGACTTAACCCAATATTTACTGGCCGTCGACCGCAACAATGCGCGCGTGGCGGCTTTATATGATTACTTACACCCTGCGGTACTGATGGCGCTTAAAGATGTAGTCAAAGCGGCCCATGCTGAGGGTAAGCCTGTGAGTATTTGCGGGGAAATGGCCGGAGATCCCGTTGCTGCAGTACTACTGCTGGCGATGGGTTTTGATAGTCTATCGATGAACTCAACCCATCTACCTAAGGTAAAATGGCTGCTGCGTAAAATGACCTTAACTCACGCTAAGGATTTGCTCAGCGAGGTCTCCAGTTTGGATAACCCGCAAGTGATTCACAGCACCCTTAATCTGGCCTTGGGTAATTTGGGCTTAGGTAAAGTGTTGAATCCAGCCTCTAGCGTGCAGACTTAGAACTCACTTAAGTAGAGGCGCTGTAGACTGAGTACAGAGCTTGAAGTGGTATTTTTTGCGCAGGCTAACCTGAGCCTTCAGCTAGGCTTTACTGGGCTAACTCGACCTGTACTTGCCCAACTGACTTGCCCTGCACGGCATAACTGCGCTCAGTTAGAATCGTTGCACCATCCTCAAAACGACGCAGCAAACTGGTCACTCGAGTGCCATAGCGTTCACCGCGAATAAAGATACTCGAGAGCATGCGCTCCATGGCTAAACCCACACCGGTATCGGGCAATTGATCGTCATCGGCGCGCTGCTCATCCTGCATCAACTCAAATAACGCCTGATCCGATGCATCCAACTGCTGAGCAAAAGCACTGCGTACACGCACCAATTTTGGCCATGGCGTATCTAAACTGGCATTGCATAGTGCGTAAACCCCGGGGCTTAAACATATAGGGCGTGGCTGCGTGGAGCTTAAATACCACAACGATTGCTGATCACCGACCAGTAGATTAAAGCCACTGTATTGCTGAAGCTCAGCAGCTACATCCTGTAAATAGGCTTGAGGGGATTGCTGACCCGCTAGATAGTCGCTGACTAACGCACCGCGCGACTGTTCACCGAGTGGCAGCTCAGTATCGCGAATATTAGTTAAGGTCGCGAAACGCCCTTGCGGCGCAATGCCCAGCCAAGTGCCGCCGGCTTCTAAATCGCGTCCAGCATAAATATTGGGCTGATCGTCCCATTGTGCCAGCGCTGCACTGGGACGTGCGTGCACTTCATCACGATTGGCCAGCAATAATAAAGGCTGATGATTCTCAGGCCGCCAAGCAAAGACAACTAAACACATAGCTTATCCAATCTCAGATAATGATCCTGCTGTGATATGCAGCAACTGATCTACTTAATGGTACTGGGCTCAACCTGCAACACCGTACCCTCTTGGCCAATCACTTTGACTCGCTGTCCGACCGCTAAATCTGGGCCACTGACCAGCCAATAACTGTCACCGGCTTTAATTTTTCCACGTCCAGCAGTGATAGCTTCATGCAGCACATACTCGCGGCCTAATAACTCACTACCACGCTGATTTAAACGCGGTGCAACAGACGGTAAGGTGCGTAAACGTCGCCACCACGCCCATGCCGTCAGCAGTGATAACACCGCAAATCCTGTAAACTGCCACACCCAGGTTAATTCAGGAAAAACTGCCAATAGCAGTCCAACAAGCGCTGCAGCAGTCCCCAACCACAAAAAATAACCTGCAGTGCCAAACACTTCAACAATTAACAAAAGTACGGCAAAGGCCAGCCAGTCCCATACTCCTAAATGTTGTAAATACACTGTCATCCTTTCTTACCATCAAAGGATGCCTTAACAATCTCACTGATACCGCCAATCGAGCCAATTAATTGCGAGGCTTCTAACGGCATCATAATCACTTTGCTATTGTCTGCCGAGGCGATCTGACCCAAGGCATCAATATATTTTTGCGCCACAAAATAGTTCACCGCTTGCACACTACCGCTACTGATCGCTTCCGAGACCATACGCGTGGCTTCAGCTTCGGCTTGGGCAGCACGCTCACGTGCTTCAGCTTCCAGAAAAGCGGCTTCGCGCTTACCTTCAGCTTTTAGAATCTGTGACTGTTTCTGACCTTCTGCAGTTAAAATATCAGCTTGACGACGACCTTCCGCTTCTAAAATCGAAGCCCGCTTTAAACGCTCAGCCTTCATTTGGCTGGCCATTGCAGACACAAGATCAGCCGGTGGAGTGATATCTTTAATTTCAATTCGCGTGACTTTAATGCCCCACGGTGCGGTTGCTTGATCCACGGTATGCAATAAGCGCTCGTTAATCACATCACGCTGACTGAGCATCTGATCCAGCTCCATCGAGCCTAAAACGGTACGAATATTGGTGACCACCAAGTTTAAAATGGCATATTCCAACTCGCTGACTTCATAGGCGGCTTGCGCGGTATTCACCACTTGGAAAAAGCACACTGCATCAATACGTACAATGGCGTTATCGGCGCTGATTGCTTCTTGCGCGGGAATATCCAGCACACGTTCCATCACACTGATCTTGCGGCCGACTCTATCCATCACTGGAATAATAATATTCAAACCAGGCTTGAGCGTGCAGGTATAACGACCAAAGCGCTCAACCGTCCATTCGTAACCTTGCGGTACGACCTTAAAGCCCATAAAGATAACGGCAACAATCAGGCCGACAAACAGGAACAAAACCAAACCAATATCCATAAATACTCCTTAACCGCAAACAATGAGCGTTGAATAAAAGGTGGTTTTATCACCTTGAATGCAGCTTTAATAGAACAATCTATCGCTTATTAAAATCCTAGCGAGCTCTGCATCAGCATGGCGCCGCTGATGCAGCAGCCATGCTCTGTACTTGATTAGGCTGAACGCAGCTGTTTCCAAGCATTCAAGGTCAACACAGTACCCAACAGTTCACGACGCGCAACCAAAGCTTCATCATTCAAAGGCTGCAAAGCTAAAGCATGCAGTTCACGCAAGACACCAAACAAGCGATCACTGTCAACCAAGTCGGTGATATGTCGCGCGGCCTGCAGCCAGGTCAATAAACGCTCAATACGTGGAGCCTGCTCAACCAAATCTTCCGGCTGACGCATATAACGATTCACTTGCAGAGCTTGCGCTTCTTCCTTTAAGAACTGTAGCAACCAATTCTCAAACGCTGCTGCGCCTTGACGTGCGCCACGTGCGGTACGCTTTTGCTGCCAGAGTGCACCTTGTAGCCAAACTGCCATCTGCAGTGAGAACTGGCCCCAACGTGTACCTTCTAGTTCTTCAGCAAAGGCTAGCGGAGCTGCTTCACGCACAGCTTGATCGTCAACACCCGCTAAAATGCGTACACGCCAATCATCAATCAAGGTATCCAATTGCATACGCAAGGCATTGCTCGATGCACGCGGTACGGCCTGGCCAAGACTGGCTAAAACAGCACGTAAGCCGACCAACTGCTGCAACCACTGCTCAAGTAACTTCCAGTGACCATTAAAACGGTACTGCTCAGCTAAACGCTGACTGTTACCCAATAACTGCCAAGCAATCGCAGTTAAAGCGTCATCTAATGGCATATCAGCGGTTAATTGCGCAGGGTCTGCAGCAACGTTGTAGCTATTGGCATCAAATAAACGATAGCCGCGCTCAGCTTTACTGATATCGCACGGCATTAACGCTACATCCGCAGCCAATTCCAGCGCCAACTCAAATAATGCAGCAGGATCGCCTTCGCGCAATTCCAGCTCCATTTCACAGATATCTTCTCGCTGCTGATCAGCAATCACTAAACCTTGGTCCAGTGCAACTTCAATCACTGTCTCAACACTTTCACGCAACCAGCGTAACTCAGCAAACTGGCGTTTGAAATCAGTACTGAAAACGGCTTTTAATTGCTTTTTATCCAGCTCAGCTAAACTCTCTGGCCAGCAACTGTCATCTAAGTGACTCAGCACTAAACGATTACTTTTTAATTGCCAATCAAACTCATTACGCTCAGATAATCCAGCGACACTCGCCCCTTTACTTTTCAGGGTTTGAATCAATTGTTCGCCATCGCGACGAATTCGCAGTGCTACTTGGCTGTTTGCCAAGGCAAAATCGGCTGTATCGTAATACCGATTAAGCAGCTCACGGGTCTGCCAGTCACCTACACAGCGTGCAGCTAAAACAGGGTGTTCACGCAGCGTAGCAAGGCTTTCAGGGCTTACTCGTAGCTTTATTTCGGTTTCTTTGGCCATGTCATTCTCAATTCAAATTGTTGCTAGTTTATCGCTATGCTGGTCGAACCCTATAACAGCATCGTATAATCAAGGCTGTTTTTGGAAACCGAGCGCAGCTCTCTATGTCGATAAACCCGTTTGTTAGTTTGTTTGGTCGTTCGCCCATTGGGCCGATGCAGCAACATATTGCCAAAGCACACGAGTGTGCTTCTAATCTGGTGCCTTTTTTCCAAGCCATCATTGCGCAGGATTGGGCACGTGTTGAACATGTACAGCAAGAGATGTCTCGGCTTGAAAAAGAAGCCGATAAACTCAAGCGTAATGTGCGTATTCACTTGCCTAAAAGTCTATTTTTACCGGTACCGCGCTCAGACTTACTTGAACTGCTCAGTGTACAGGACAAAGTCGCTAATCGCGCAAAAGACATTGCGGGGTTAATGCTCGGTCGTCAAATGACTATCCCCGAGCCATTACAACCGATGATTCTGGCTTTTGTGCAGCGTGTGGTCGATGCCAGTGACCAGGCATTAACCGCGATGAACGAGCTGGACGAGATCCTCGAAACCGGCTTTGGTAATCGCGAAGTCAATCGTGTCACTGCGATGATTGAAGTACTTGAAGATATTGAGCACGACACCGACCGTATGCAGATTGAAGTGCGCAGAACGCTCTTTAAGTTGGAAAAAGATCTGCCACCTGTCGATGTGATGTTTCTGTACACCATCATCGAATGGATTGGTGATGTGGCTGACCGCGCTGAGCGTATCGGCAACCGATTGGAACAATTGCTTGCGCGCTGATATTTAGCGCGCCCCACCTGGAACAAGCGGATTTTTTATGTCTCTTTTAACCGACTATGGCTTCATTCTTTTAGTCTTAGCCTGTCTTTTTGGTTTCTTTATGGCCTGGGGCGTTGGTGCCAATGATGTTGCTAACGCCATGGGTACTTCAGTAGGTTCAGGCGCTCTGACCATTAAACAAGCTATTGTCGTGGCAATGGTTTTTGAGTTCTGCGGTGCTTATTTAGCAGGCGGTGAGGTCACTGAGACCATCAAAAATGGCATTGTCGATATTGATGTGATGACCGCAGACTTGCTGGTGTTAGGGATGATGTCAGCACTGCTTGCGGCCGGAACGTGGCTGCTTATCGCGACCAGTAAAGGCTGGCCGGTATCCACCACCCACACCATTATTGGTGCTGTGGTTGGTTTTGCTGCCTTTGGTGTGTCATTTGATGCAGTGCATTGGAGTGCCATTATTCCAATCACTATGAGCTGGGTGGTGACGCCATTTTTATCAGGTCTGTTAGCTTTTGGCTTATTTGTTAGCGTACAAAAATTGATTATCAATACTGATAATCCGTTTGAAAATGCTAAGCGTTACGTGCCCTTTTATATGTTTCTAACCGGCTTTATGGTTGCCTTAATGACCCTTTCCAAAGGTCTTAAGCATGTTGGTTTAGATATTAACAGCGAGCAAAGTGTTGTCTTGGCTGTCGGCGCAGGTTTATTAGTGATGCTGTTGGGTGTTGTCTTATTACGTCGGGTAAAAATCGATCCAGACGCCAACCGCAGTACCTACTTTGCTAGCGTAGAAAAAGTCTTTGCCACTTTGATGATTTTCACCGCCTGTGCCATGGCTTTTGCTCATGGTGCGAACGATGTAGCCAATGCGGTGGGTCCACTCGCGGCCATTGCTGGTGTGATTCAAAACCATGGCGTTGGTGAGCTCACGGCTCAATCAGCAGTTCCAGCGTGGGTTCTTCTCTTAGGTGCAGTCGGTATTGTAATTGGTTTGGCCACCTACGGTTATAAAATCATTGCAACCGTAGGTCGTGGTATCACCGAGTTGACGCCAAGTCGTGGTTTTGCGGCTGAATTAGCCACCGCATCGACAGTGGTGGGCGCATCAGCGATTGGTTTGCCGGTTTCTACCACGCACACTTTAGTTGGTGCAGTATTGGGCATTGGTTTAGCTCGTGGTATCAGCGCGCTGAATCTGCGCGTGATTGGCTCAATCTTTATGTCATGGGCCATTACCTTACCAGCCGGTGCATTCCTAGCTATTGTGTTCTTTAGTATTTTGAAACTGATCTTTCTATAATACTCAACTCTGCGTTTTTTCAGGTGCTACGTGATTGCGTATTGCCTGAAAAAACGGCACTGTTTCTCCTCAGTGACAGCCAACATCTAAAAATATCCATCATTCTATAGCTGTCGCCATGATTGGACGCTCTCATGCACGATTACGTTAACTCGCTCCGCCATTCTTCGCCGTATATCAACGCCCACCGTGAGCGCACCTTTGTGGTAATGCTGCCAGGTGAAAGCATTGCGCATGATAATTTTGGCAATACCGTGCATGATTTAGTGCTATTGCACAGCTTAGGCGTGCGCTTGGTGCTGGTTTTTGGCTCGCGCCCACAAATTGAAGCCCGCCTAACTGAGCAAGGTTTATCCTCGCATTACCATCAAGATTTACGCATCACCGATGCACCCGCTTTAAGCTGTGTACTGGATGCTGTGGGGCAATTACGTGCAGCAATCGAAGCCCGTTTATCCATGGATATCGCTGCCTCGCCGATGCAAGGTGCGCGTTTACGTGTGGCCGGTGGTAATTTTGTTACGGCACGACCACTGGGTGTGATTGATGGTGTCGATTACCAGCACACCGGTGAAGTGCGCCGTATTGATAGCAAAGGTATCAAACGTTTACTGGATGACCGCACCATCGTTCTACTGCCGCCCATTGGTTATTCACCCACGGGCGAAACCTTTAACCTCGCCTGTGAGGATATCGCCACACGCGCCGCTATTGAGTTACAAGCGGATAAGTTAGTGCTATTTAGTTCCGAACAAGGCTTGCTTGATGCCAACGCAGCGTTAATTCGCGAACTGCCTGCGCAACAGGCAGAACAGCATTTACAACGTTTTAAAATCAATAAACAGCTTGAGCCAAAAGAGCTGTTACAAGCCGCCGTCAGTGCGTGCCGTGGCGGTGTGCAGCGCTGTCACATTATCAGTTATCACATTGATGGGGCTTTACTGACCGAAATGTTCACCCGTGATGGCTGTGGCACCTTGGTCGATGAAGGCTTGTTTCAGCAAGTGCGTGAAGCGCAAATTGAAGATGTCGGTGGCTTATTAGAATTGATTCGGCCGCTGGAAGAACAAGGTATTTTAGTGCGCCGTTCACGCGACTTAATTGAGCGTGAAATCACTCAGTTTAGTATTGTTGAACGCGATGGTTTAATTATTGCCTGCGCCGCTCTTTATCCATTCCCAGAACAAAATACAGGCGAGCTGGCCTGTTTAGCTGTGCATCCGGATTATCGTCATGGCGGACATGGCGATGTTTTACTGGAGCGTATTGAGAAACGCGCACGTGCCTTACAGCTAGATTCATTATTTGTTCTCACAACTCGCACCGCACACTGGTTTCAAGAGCGTGGATTCCAAGCCTGCACACTGGAGCAATTGCCCAGTACAAAAGCATCGCTCTATAACTTTCAGCGTAACTCTAAAGTGTTCCGAAAAACCTTGGGCTAATGGTCTTTCGCTATAAAAGCCATTAGAGTGCAGATAAGTTGCGGTATATACACTGACCGACAGCTGACAACACAGCACAACGCCAACACAATGGTGTGCTGTGTTTAAAATAATTAAGGAGAACTCCCATGATCAAAGGCAAAACCCTCGCATGGGCCCTGTCCATGACCCTCGCTGGTATGAGCTTGAGCGGTATGGCACAGGCCGAAGAAAAATACGTCACCATTGGTACCGGCGGACAAACCGGTGTCTATTACGTGGCAGGACAATCCATCTGCCGCTTTATTAATCGTGATAGCAAAACCAGCGGTATCCGTTGTAACGCACCAGCCAGTGGCGGTGGCGTAGCTAACGTCAACGGTATTCGCAGTGGAGAGTTTAACTTCGGCGTGATGCAGTCCGACCACCAATATAAAGCAATGAAAGGCTTAGCACCTTTTGAAGCTGAAGGTGCCATGGATGATATGCGTGCATTGTTCTCACTGCAAAGTGAAGTATTCACCGTCCTCGCACGTCGTGACTCGCATATTGCTAATTTTGATGATTTAAAAGGTAAGCGCGTTAATATCGGTAACCCAGGTTCCGGTCAGCGTGACACCCTTGAAGAAATCATGGAGAAAAAAGGCTGGGATCGTAAGACTTTCTCCTTAGCTTCAGAACTCAAAGCAGCTGAGCAAGCCAGTGCACTCAATGATAATAATATTGATGCCATGACTTACTTTGTTGGCCACCCGAACGGTGCGATTCAAGAAGCGACTACAACCGTTGATGCAGTTCTAGTCCCTGTGACTGGCCCAGAAATTGATGCTTTGTTAGCCGAAAAAAGCTACTACACTAAAGCTGAAATCCCAGGTGGTATGTACACCGGCAACGACCTGCCAACCCCATCGATTGGCGGTAAAGCAGTACTTTCAACCAGTAGCAAAGTCAGCCCTGACTTGGTCTATCAAATGGTTAAATCTGTGTTTGATAACCTTGACCGCTTCAAACGTTTACACCCAGCCTTTAAAGATTTAAAAGCTGAAGAAATGATTGAAGCTGGTTTATCAGCGCCGTTGCATGAAGGTGCAATTCGCTACTACAAAGAGCGTGGCTGGTTATAACCGTTCACTGCTTTTAGCTGCACAATCTCCATACGTTGGCACTTAATCAAGTGCTGACGTATTGGTTTCTTTAGATTTTAAGCAGGTTAGCTGCCATGTCAGACAAACATCTTTCCGCCGAAGAACTGATCGCCCAAGATTCAGGCGCACGTTTGCCTGATGGCATTATGGCTCAAGTGATTGCCAGCCTTGCTTTACTCTGGTCAATGTTTCAACTTTGGATTGCTTCACCGCTGCCCTTTATATTTCGCATCGGTGTCTTTAACGATACAGAAACACGCTCCATTCACCTGACATTTGCGCTATTGCTGGCCTTTTTAGCCTACCCCGCTTTTAAGCGCTCACCACGCAATCGCGTGCCTTTAATGGATATTGCGCTGGGCTTAGTCGCTGCTGCCAGTGCCGCTTACTTATTTATCTGTTATCAGCAGCTCGCATTACGCCCAGGTACTTTAGCCACAGCTGACTTAGTTACCGCCTGTATTGGTATTCCATTATTACTGGAAGCCACGCGCCGAACCTTAGGCCCACCGCTGGCGATTATTGCTTTACTATTTTTAACCTACAGTATTGCCGGCCCTTATATGCCAGCGATGCTCGCTCACCGTGGCGTGAGCTTTACGGCTTTGGCCAATCACCAATGGATCACCACTGAAGGTGTCTTTGGTATCGCCCTGGGTGTATCCACCAGCTTTGTCTTCTTATTTGTTTTATTCGGCGCTTTATTAGAACGTGCTGGTGCTGGTAACTACTTTATCCAACTGGCCTTTAGCATGCTGGGCCATATGCGCGGCGGCCCCGCTAAAGCAGCGGTAGTCGCTTCAGGTCTAACCGGAATGATTTCTGGCTCATCCATCGCCAACGTGGTCACCACCGGTACCTTTACCATTCCGATGATGAAACGCGTGGGCTTTTCATCTGAAAAAGCCGGTGCTGTTGAAGTTGCCGCATCAGTTAACGGACAAATCATGCCGCCCGTGATGGGTGCGGCTGCGTTTTTAATGGTTGAGTATGTAGGCATCCCCTATGTTGAAATCATTAAGCACGCCTTCTTACCTGCTGCCATTTCCTATATCGCTTTACTCTATATCGTGCATTTAGAAGCGTTAAAACTGGGTATGCAACCCATTGGTAACCATCAGCCTAAACCTTGGTTACGCCGTTTAACTGGCTTTGCCTTTGGTGCCGCTTTGATTTCTGGTATTTCATTGCTGGTGTATTACGGTCTCGGTTGGCTTAAACCCGCCTTAGGTGAGTATGTGCTCATCGGTGTAGGCTCTTTACTGGCTATCACTTATTTAGCTCTGCTAAAAGTTGCGGCCAGCAATCCTCCACTGCCGATCGAAGATGCCAGTCAACCTATCGAAGAACTGCCCAACACACGAACTGTTTTACTCTCTGGCTTGCACTTTATTTTGCCTGTAGTGGTGTTAGTGTGGTGCTTAACTGTAGAGCGCTTATCCCCTGGACTCTCAGCATTCTGGGGCAGTGTAATGCTGATCTTTATCCTGCTCACGCAACGCCCTATTTTGACCTGGATGCGCACTGACCGCAGTTATGATCATGGCGGCTGGATGGATGGCCTGATTGATCTGCGTGAAGGTATGATCGGCGGCGCCCGTAATATGATTGGTATCGGTATTGCGACTGCAGCAGCCGGTGTGATTGTCGGTGCGGTCTCACAAACTGGCGTCGGTTTAGTTCTGGCTGACTTAGTTGAATTACTGTCGATGGGTAATTTACTGCTCATGCTGTTATTTACCGCAGTATTCAGCTTAATTCTTGGAATGGGCTTACCCACCACCGCTAACTATATTGTGGTATCCAGCTTATTAGCCCCCGTGATCGTCACACTGGGCCAGCAAAACGGTCTGATTGTGCCGCTGATCGCTGTGCACCTCTTTGTCTTCTATTTTGGCATTATGGCTGACGTTACTCCGCCGGTTGGTTTAGCATCCTTTGCTGCCGCAGCGGTCTCCAAAGGCGATCCAATCAAAACTGGGGTCCAAGCGTTTTATTACAGCTTGCGTACCGCAGCCTTACCCTTCTTGTTTATCTTTAACACCGATTTACTGCTGATTAATATCAGCCTGATGCACGGTATCTTGATCTTTATTGTCGCCACTGGGGCCATGCTGATTTTTGCTGCAGGAACCCAAGGGTGGTTTATCACTCGCAGTCGCTGGTATGAAAGCATCCTGTTATTGCTGGTGGCCTTTACTTTATTCCGCCCAGGTTTTTGGATGGATATCGTGCATGATCCCTATCAAAATATCCCGTCAAGTCAGCTGGAACAGGCGTTAGGTGATGTTGATGAAGGCAGCCAGCTACGTTTGCGTATCCAAGGCGAGGATGAACTCGGTGAGCCACGTGAGTTTGTAGTCCTATTACCGGTACCCGCAGGTCAGAGCGGTGCAGAACGTATGGAGGCATTAGGCTTGATGCTGATTGAGGAGGACGGAAAAACCTTAATTGATAACGTCACCTTTGCCAGCCCAGCGGCAGATTTAGGCTTAGAATTTGATCAAGAGATTGTGCTGGTACGCGCACCCACTGATCGGATACGCAAAGAAATCATGTGGATTCCAGGCCTATTACTGCTCTTGGGAGTCAGTGCGTTGCAGTGGCGTAGAAAGCGCGCAACTACAGCACAGCAACAACCAGACATTCATCCAATAGCTCACTAATTTAAGGATATTTAGGGATCACATGAAGCAATCTATCTTAGTTACTGGCGGCGCGGGTTATATCGGATCGCACACCACCTTGGCTCTGCTTGAAGCCGGTCATGAGGTTATCGTTTTAGATAATCTCACCAACAGCTCGCTGGAATCATTGCGCCGTGTTGAGCGCATTTGCGGTAAAGCAGCGACTTTTATTCAAGGTGATATTCGTGACCGAGAATTGCTCGACTCGATCTTTGCCCGCCATTCAATCCAAGCGGTATTGCATTTCGCTGGCTTAAAAGCGGTCGGCGAAAGCGTGCAGAAGCCGCTGGACTATTATGAAAACAACGTCAGCGGTAGTGTGGTCTTATTTCAGGCCATGGCTGCTGCCGGTGTGTTTAATTTAGTATTTAGCTCATCCGCCACGGTATATGGCGAGCCTAAGCAGATGCCGATCAGCGAAGACTGTCCAACTGGTATTCCGACCAATCCCTACGGTCGCTCGAAACTGATGGTTGAAGAAGTGCTGCGTGACTTAGCCTTCTCAGAATCACGTTGGAGTATCGCCTTACTGCGTTATTTTAATCCGGTAGGCGCACATGTTAGCGGCCTGATTGGTGAAGACCCCAACGGCATTCCCAATAATCTGCTGCCTTATATCAGCCAAGTTGCCGTGGGTAAGCTGCCACAGCTATCAGTGTACGGTGATGATTACCCAACGGTCGATGGCACCGGTGTACGTGACTATATTCACGTGGTGGATCTCGCTAATGGCCACTTAAAAGCACTGGACGCTATTGCTGCATCGCAAGGTGTGCACATCTGGAACTTAGGTACCGGACAAGGCTACAGCGTATTACAGATGGTCAGCGCTTTTGAACAAGCAGCTGGCGTTGCTGTGCCTTATGCAATAGTTACGCGTCGCAGTGGTGATATCGCTGAATGCTGGGCTGACCCAAGCAAGGCTGCCCAAGAATTGGGCTGGAAAGCCGAACACAGCCTTGACGATATGATGCGCGATACGTGGCGCTGGCAGCAAAGCAATCCCAATGGTTTTAGCCAGTAGCTGTATTGAGTACTCGACTCAATACAGTTGTACTTCGTATCCACTGCACGATGTAAAGAGAAACGGCCTTTATATCTGAATTTCACTTCAGACATAAAGGCCGTTTTTTCTTTCACAACACTTTAAATAACTGAGTACCGATAGCTTCTGTTTGTCACAACACTGATATCAATACCGCATTCTGTGAACGTTATTTAAAGTTTTTCTGGATCAGTTTACTGAACCATCCGACGATGCCTGCGCGGAACATCAATACGCACAAGACAAAAATCACCCCTAAAATCACATGCACCCACTCGCCCATTGGTCCACTGCTTAAATAGGTTTGTAAGGTCACAACAATACTGGCTCCTACAAAAGGCCCAAGCACCGTACCCACCCCACCGAGCAAGGTCATCAGAATCACTTCGCCCGACATATGCCAATGCGCATCGGTTAAGGACGCCAATTGGAAGACCACAGTTTTGGTTGCACCAGCTAAGCCGGTTAAGGCTGCAGATAATACAAACGCGAGTAACTTATGCGCATCAACGTTGTAGCCCAAGGAAATCGCCCGCTGCTCATTTTCACGAATCGCCTTCAACACTTGTCCATAAGGTGAATGGATCGTGCGCTGAATAATTAGAAATCCAATTAGAAACACAGCTAAAACAAAGTAATACATATTCAGGTTATCTTTAAGATCAATAAACCCAAATAAATATCCACGCGGTACCCCTTGCAGACCGTTTTCACCACCGGTGAAACTGGACTGCATAAACATAAAGAACACCAGCTGCGCTAAGGCCAAAGTAATCATCGCAAAGTAGATACCTTGCCGACGGATCGCCAATAAACCAAAGCCTAATCCTAATGCTGCAGACGCCGCTGTCCCCGCTAAAATACCCAACTCCGTACCTAAACCACTGTACTCAGTGAGGACAAAGCCGGTGATATAACCACCAGTGGCTAAAAAAGCCGCATGCCCAAATGATAAGAGTCCCGCATAACCTAGAAGCAAGTTAAACGCGCAAGCAAATAGAGCAAAACACAGCAACTTCATTAAGAAGACGGGGTAAATACCAAAGGGCGCAACTAAGGCAATAGCGATAAACACGGCAAAGAATATTTTATTACGCCGACTGGCAGCAATCCGACGTTCCCGCTCAACGCGGACACGCTGCTGTTGTACTTGGGTTTTGATTGCTTCAGACATGTTATGTCTCCTTACCAAATAAGCCCGCTGGACGCACTAACAACACCAGCACCATAACTAGAAAGATCACCGTGTTAGCCGCTTCTGGGTAAAACACCTTGGTTAGACCTTCGATCAAGCCCATCAATAAGCCGGTGACTATCGCGCCCATAATCGAGCCCATACCGCCAATCACCACCACAGCAAATACTACAATCAGCAGGTTCGCACCCATGCCCGGTGAAACCGGATAAATCGGTGCCGCTAACACGCCAGCAAAGGCTGCTAATGCTGCGCCGTAACCGTAGGTTAAGGTGACCAATAACGGTACGTTAATACCGAAAGCTTGCATCAGCTTTGGGTTTTCCGTACCTGCACGCAGATAGGAACCCAAGCGTGTGCGCTCGATCATGTACCAGGTCACAAAACAAACAATAAGTGCCGATACAATCACCCAAGCACGGTATTTGGGTAAGAACATAAAGCCTAAATTAAAGCCGCCCTTGAGCGCATCTGGCATAGGGTAAGAACTACCCGACACACCAAATACCTTAACAAATAGACCTTCAATAATCAGCGCTAAACCAAAGGTTAGCAGCAGACCATAGAGGTGATCTTCTCCAGTAATTCTGCGCAGCAGGTATTTTTCAATCGCCATGCCGACCAGACCAACGGTCAGCGGTGCCAAGAATAAGGCAAACCAGTAATTCACCCCTAAGTACTGCAAGCTCAATAAGGTGACAAATGCACCCAACATATACAGTGCGCCATGGGCAAAGTTAATAATGCGCAGTAAGCCAAAAATAATTGCTAAACCTAGACTTAACAACGCATAAAATGCACCGTTAATCAGTCCCAGTAGCAGTTGCCCCAGTAGCACACTGAGGGGAACCCCAAAAAGTATCGTCATAGGTTGTCACCCACTCCAAAAGCCGCTGCAACTCAATTGCAACGGCTTATAACGGCATTAAACAATCAGTTTTTAATAAGTTTGCACTGGCTTTCAGCCAATGGGCGATAGGCTTGGTCGGCAGGAATAGTGCGTAGAATTTTATATAAATCCCACTCTGACTTAGACTCTGCAGGTGTCTTCACTTGCGCTAAATACATATCGTGCACCATGCGGCCGTCTTCACGCAGTTTGCCGTTTTTAGCAAACATATCGTTGATTGGAGTTTCAATCATTTTTGCGCGAACCACTTGCGAGTCATCAGAGTCAGTCTCTTTAACTGCATTAAGGTAGTGGATGGTTGAAGAATAAACACCCGCATGAGTCATACTTGGCATACGACCAACGCGTTTGTGGTAACGATTCGCCCACTCACGAGTTTCATCATTCATATCCCAATACCAACCGGTAGTGAGCATCAGTCCTTGGGTGACGTCTAAACCCATCGAATGTACGTCATTCAGGAACACCACCATACCGGCCAATTTTTGACCTGATTGGGTTAAACCAAACTGACTTGCGGTTTGTAGAGCATTCACCATATCCGCGCCAGCGTTAGCCAAAGCGACAACTTCAGCGCCAGAACCTTGCGCTTGTAGAATATAGGATGAGAAGTCATTACTTGGGAATGGATGGCGGACTTTACCAACCACCTTGCCACCGCCAGTCTCAACCACCTTGGTAATATCAGCTTCTAGAGAGTGACCAAAAGCATAGTCAGCCGCCAAAATAAACCAATCTTTGCCACCTTCTTCGAGTACAGCGCGCGCCGTACCGTTGGATAAGGCATAGGTGTCATACACCCAGTGCATATGATTGGGTGAGCAGTGTTCATTGGTTAATGATGAAGACGCTGAACCAGAAATAAGTGCTAGTTTATTTTCTTGCTCAACAATTTTATTAACCGCCATCACCACTGATGTGGCGACTAAGCCGGTAATCACGTCAACGTTTTTCTCATCAATCCACTGACGTACAGTATTGGCACCCACATCCGGCTTGTTCAGGTCATCGGCATTAAAAATGACAATTTTCTTACCATTGACCTGACCGCCGAAATCTTCCACAGCCATTTTCAGGGCTTCTAAACCACCTGGGCCGGAAAGATCACGGTAAGTACCTGACATATCGGCCAAATAACCAATACGAATTTCATCATCACTAATCGCAGCCTGTGCTGTGCTCGACAGTAGACCTGCGGCAACGATCAGACTGATTGCTTTTCTTAAACCTTTCATAGAACACCTTTTGAGTTTTATTGTTGTTGTCACACTAAGTGGTTTCTTACGAGGTTTCTCGACTGAGAAATATTTTATACACCTAAGCTTTTACTCAAATACTCCTGTTTTGATGGCAGTTCAGCGGCGCTGATTTCGTCAATAATTTTGCCGTGTTCCATTAAATAGTGGCGATCAGCCAGTGGCGCAGCAAAGCGGAAGTTTTGCTCAACTAGAACAATGGTCAGGCCTTTTTCTTTGAGTTTGATCAGCACCTCAGCTAATTTCTGCACAATCACCGGAGCCAGACCTTCAGTAATTTCATCCAGCAGTAATAAATTAGCCCCAGTACGTAAAATACGCGCCATCGCTAGCATCTGCTGCTCACCACCGGAAAGACGCGTGCCTTGGCTAAAGCGACGCTCATACAGGTTAGGAAACATTTCATACAGCTCATCAAGTCCCATACCGCCACTGCGCACGGTCGGCGGCAGCAGTAAGTTCTCTTCAACATTGAGGCTGGCAAAAATACCGCGCTCTTCAGGGCAAAAACCCACACCTAAACGTGGAATCTGATGCGCTGGAATCGTCATGGTTTCGGTGCCATTGATGATGATGGAGCCGCTGCGCTTACCGACCATATTCATAATCGAGCGCAAGGTGGTACTGCGCCCCGCACCGTTACGGCCCAGTAAAGTAACCAACTCACCACGACGCACAACCATATTGACGCCATGCAAAATATGCGACTGACCGTAGTAAGCGTGCAAATCTTCGACCAGCAGTTGTTCACGATTGGATGTATTCATACCGCCACCTCATCGGTCACTGCTGTGCCTAAATAGGCTTCACGTACAGCAGGATTGGCCGAGACGGTTTGATAATCGCCTTCAGCTAAAATAGAACCACGCGCCAGCACGGTAATCGCATCACATAAACGACTGACCACGCTTAAATTATGCTCAACCATCAACACTGTGCGGCCAACAGCAACGCGACGCACCAGGTCAACGACCATATCTACGTCTTCTTGACCCATACCTTGAGTAGGCTCATCCAGCAACAGCATCACAGGGTCTAACGCCATGGTAGTGGCCAGTTCTAAGGCGCGTTTACGGCCGTAGGACAGCTCATCGGTGACAGTATCGGCAAAACTACCCAGCCCGACTTTCTCCAGTAACTCCATCGCTTGGTCATTTAAATTATTTAAACTGCGTTCTGATTTCCAAAAGTGAAAGGAATTACCTTGTTTACTTTGCAAGGCCACGCGCACGTTTTCCAAAACAGTCATCCGCCCAAATACGGCAGAAATCTGAAATGAACGCACTAAACCTAACTTAGCAATTTGGTTGGCCTTAGTACCGGTAATCGCCTTACCCTGGAAAATAATTTCGCCACGGGTCGGCGGTAAAAAATGGGTCAGCAAGTTAAAAAACGTGGTTTTTCCTGCACCATTAGGACCGATTAAGGCATGGATGTGCCCTTTTTGAACTTTTAAATCAACATTATTGACGGCAGTAAAGCCACGAAACTCTTTGGTTAACCCACGGGTTTCTAAAATAATATCCGATGACATGTGCAGCCCTCTAACCCTGATTATTGTTGTTGGTTATTAGCTTTATAGGTGCCTTACCTTTACGTTAACGATAACAAGAGTTGTGATTTTAAAGCAAGCGTGATGAACCAAAGTAGGACTTTTAGATCATCACGCGCTTTAATCGTGTTAGGGAATCAGAACTTAAATGTGTAGTTAGCAATCACACGATTTTCATTAATATCAGTGGTGTGCGAGCCGCGATACATCACGTTACGCACCAATAAGCTGACATCTTTTAAAGGACCTGACTGGATGGTGTAACCCAGGTCAATATCGCGTTCCCACTCTTTTGCGCTGTTACCCGCCACTTTAAAATTATCACCACTGACATAACGCGCCATCAAATTCAGACCCGGTACGCCAATTTGCGCAAAGTTATAGTCATAGCGAATCTGCCAAGAATCTTCTTTAGCACGTAAAAAAGGGTAGTAGGTTGATGTATTCATCGTCCACGGGTCGGTACCACCACCTAAATAGGGTGTTCCGGTTTTACCACCACCATCTTGATAACCTAAGCCCAACCAATGTCCTGCGTAGCCTAGAGAGAACATACCACTGGCTAAACGGCTATCAATATTGGTATTGCCTTTGTCAGAACTTTTGAAGTAACGCAGATCTGTCTTAAATTTAAGCTCGCTGGTTAAATCAGTTAAGAACTGTAGGTTCACATGGTGCTGATTGTAGTTATCTTTCAATTCAGCATAAAAGTAAGTACCGGTTAGGCCTGGAATAAACTCGTAACTGGCGCCAGCATAATTAAACTTATTACTAGCAACACCACCAGTTGCACCATCTGCAGCCATGATCATGTTTTCGTAGTTGGTCGAATCACGCAAGCGTACTTTCTGAAACTGCCCTGCCGTTAATGTCAGATGCTCGATGTCTTTAGACTGAACCTGTCCACCTTGAAAGGTTTGTGGCATTAAGCGCGTGTCATTACGGAAAGCAATCGGCATGACCGGCTCATGCGTACCCACAGTGAGTACTGTGTCGGATACTTTTGCTTTTGCAGTTAAGCCTAAGAAAGCATGGCTATTGGCTGATTTTCCCGTATGACGACTGCGTACCAATGTTCCAGAGCCGCCAGTACCGCCACCCGAATCAAGCTTAACGCCCAGCAAACCTAAGGCATCCACCCCAAGACCAACAGTGCCTTCGGTATAGCCTGACTGTAAGCGCAGCATAAAGGCCTGACCCCAGTCTTCAGATTTAGACTGAGTTTTACCTTTATGGACGGGACCGCCAGGTAAACCTGAATCACGGTAATCGCGATTGATATAAAAGTTACGTAAACTCAAACTACCTTTAGCATCTTCCACAAATGCGGCTTGAGTGACGCATGGCATGGCGACTGCCGCTGCCAAAGCGCTGATTAAAAACACCTTATTGATTTTAGTGTGCATAGTAAGTCTCTCTTATTTTTATTAACGACTGTTTATATAACTCGAGCCTTCAGCCCTTGAGTTACTTGGTTCGCGGAATCCGTCCCATCAGGTAAAACTCGTCATTGGGTGGTGTACCGGCCATGGACACCAGTCGATTCGACAACCCAAAGAACGATGCTATAGCGCCCATGTCCCAAATATCATCCAGGCTGAAGCCCTGCGCTTGCAGCGTGGCAACCCAATCATCAGTCAATACGCCGCATTCAATAGCTAGGTAGTAAGTGTAATCAAGCATCACTCGTTGTTTTTCAGTGATCGGAGCTGTGCGGAAATTAACCGCGATCTGATCTGACAAATGTGGCTGCTTAGAGTAAATACGTAACAATGCCCCATGCGCCACCACGCAATATAAGCATTCATGCTGCGCGCTCATAGCAACCACAATCATTTCTCGCTCGACAAGAGACAACGTGGGCGACTCGCGATCCATGAGCGCATCGTGATAGGCAAAAAATGCCCGAAACTCAGCAGGCCGATGCGCCAGCATTAAAAACACATTGGGAATAAACCCTGCTTTTTCTTGCACGGCAAGCATGCGTTGTTGCAAATCTTCCGGTAAGTCCGCGATAGAATCAGGGAATGGAAAACGGCTCAATTGGGGCATGGTATAACCTCTTTATTATTATTTATGACTGAGTGACGGCAACACCATCAGGGCAAAATTCAGCAGTGCTCTCTTCACGCATCTTGAATTTTTGCACTTTGCCACTGATTGTCATTGGAAACTCATTCACAATTTTGATAAAGCGCGGCACTTTATAATGAGCAATTTTGCCTTTACAAAACTCTTTTAAATCATCCCCAGTAATGACATCACCCGGGTGTAACTGCACCCATGCCACAATTTCTTCACCATATTTTTCACACGGTATACCCACAACCTGAACATCAGCCACGCATTCATGGGTGTAAATATATTCTTCAATTTCGCGCGGATACACGTTTTCGCCACCGCGAATAATCATATCTTTGTTGCGGCCAACAATTTTGATATAGCCATCATCATCCATAATGGCCAAATCACCGGTATGCATCCAACGCGCACTATCCAGGGCTTCTTTGGTGGCGTCAGGATTATTCCAGTAGCCCAGCATCACGCTATAACCACGGGTGCACAACTCACCAATTTCACCACGGGGGACAACGCGGCCTTCCTCATTAACAATCTTGCTTTCTAAGTGCGGCTGAGTACGACCCACAGTTGTGGTGCGGTGTTCAAGATTATCGTCGGCGGCGGTTTGTGTGGAAACTGGGCTGGTTTCGGTCATGCCGTAAGCAATTTGCACTTCGGTCATATGCATATCTGAAATGACACGTTTCATCACTTCAATGGGGCAAATAGCACCCGCCATAATGCCCGTGCGTAAACTGCTAAGATCTAACTTTGGCAGTTCATCATTGTCGAGCATGGCAATAAACATCGTCGGCACACCGTATAAAACAGTCGCTTTTTCTTCGGCAACAGCACGCAATGTAAGTACGGGATCAAAAGCAGCACTTGGGTAGATAATGGTGCTGCCGTGGGTTAAGGCACCTAAGTTGCCCATCACCATACCGAAGCAGTGGTAAAGCGGTACAGGAATAGCTAAGCGATCATGCTCAGTTAAACCGAGGCTCTCGCCGACCATATAACCATTATTTAAAATATTGTAATGACTCAGTGTTGCACCCTTAGGAAATCCGGTGGTGCCTGAGGTGTACTGAATATTAATCGGCTCATCAAATTGCAAAAGATTGCCAACATCTGCCAACTGCTGCTCACTGATCACATGCGCACCCGATAACACGCTCTGCCACGCCAGCATGCCTGGCGCTGGCTCATCGCTCAGGCTAATCACGCCTTTGAGCATCGGTAACCGTGGGCTATCCAGCTGACCTTGCACTGCAGGTGCTAACTCTGGCAACAAATCACTGATCATGGCGTGATAGTTAGAGCTTTTAAACGCCGATGCACTAATCAACCAAGCACAGCCGGACTGTTTCAGTACATATTCCAACTCAGTCGTACGATAAGCAGGATTAATATTAACTAAAATAGCACCCACTTTAGCCGTGGCAAATTGCGAGACTAACCACTGCACACAGTTCGGTGACCAAATACCCACTCGATCACCCGGCTTAATACCTAGAGCCAGTAACCCACGCGCAGACTTATTGACTAACACGCCTAACTCAGACCAAGTCATCCGTATATCTTGTTCACGTGCAACCAGTGCTTCTCGGTCAGGAAAGCGAGCTACGGTCTGGTCGAAGGCCGCACCAATAGTCATAGCCAATAGAGGTTTATCCTGCAATCCGCAGGTATAGCTTGGAATACTCATCGTAAAATTCCCTCGACATTTTATGTTTGTTATTGAGGTTGCTTTATTTGGACTGGCTATTTACTTTCTTGTTTTCAAGATTATTGTTGACAGCGAATCCATGGTTGGCTTACGTTAACGTAAAGGTCAGATCCATAGCTACAACATACAACGCAATTGAAGCCGATGTAAACACCCTAAAAACACTAATTTTCATGGCTCTGACATATTAACGAGGCAACAGCCTCTTATAACAAATACAAAACCCAATCAAAGGTACCGACACATGACATATTCCAGCCTTAACTTTGCTCTTGGTGAAACCGCCGATATGCTGCGCGACCAAGTCCGCAGCTTTGTTGCAAGCGAAATTTCACCCCGCGCAGAAGCCATCGATCACGACAATCTTTTTCCTGCAGATTTATGGCGCAAATTCGGTGATATGGGTCTGTTAGGTATCACTGTGCCAGAAGAGTACGGTGGTGCTGGTATGGGCTATTTAGAGCACGTGATTGCTATTGAAGAAATCAGCCGCGGCTCCGCCTCTGTCGGTCTTTCCTACGGTGCGCACTCCAACTTATGCGTGAACCAAATCAACCGTAACGGTACCCATGAACAGAAACTAAAGTATTTACCTAAGTTGATTTCAGGCGAACATGTCGGCGCTCTGGCAATGAGTGAGCCAAACGCTGGTTCTGACGTAGTTTCAATGCGTTTACGTGCTGAGCGCCAAGGCGATCATTTCGTATTCAATGGTAGTAAAACGTGGATTACTAACGGTCCAGATGCTAATACCTATGTGATTTATGCGAAAACCGACGCAGAGAAAGGCGCACACGGTATTACTGCATTTATCGTTGAACGTGACTTAGAAGGCTTTAGTCGTGGTTCTAAGTTCGACAAACTCGGTATGCGCGGCTCTAACACCTGCGAGCTGTTCTTTGATGATGTAAAAGTGCCTGCAGAAAATATCTTAGGTGAATTTAACGGTGGCGTTAAAGTGCTGATGAGCGGCTTGGATTACGAGCGCGCAGTACTTGCCGGTGGTCCAGTGGGCATTATGCAAGCCTGTATGGATGTGGTGGTGCCGTATATCCATGACCGCAAGCAGTTTGGTCAAAGTATTGGTGAGTTCCAGTTTATTCAAGGCAAGATTGCCGACATGTACTCACAAATGAATGCCAGCCGTGCCTACTTATACGCTGTCGCCAATGCCTGTGACCGTGCTGAAACCTCACGTAAAGATGCCGCCGGTGTGATTCTGTATACCGCCGAAATCGCTACTAAGATGGCGCTTGAAGCCATTCAAATCTTAGGCGGTAACGGTTATATCAACGAATTCCCTACCGGTCGTTTACTACGCGACGCCAAGCTGTATGAAATCGGCGCAGGCACCAGTGAGATTCGCCGTATGTTGATTGGTCGTGAATTATTCCGCGAAACTAAATAAGTCTTCTCTATCCGCCCCTTGAAAGCATCCATCGCTTTCAAGGGCTGCTACAACAATAACAACAGTAGAGGAACAGCCAATGGCCACCTTGCATACTAAAATCAATACCCGTTCCCCCGAATTTGCAATCAACGCGCAAGCGATGCAAACGCAAGTAGATGACTTACGCGCTTTACTCAACACCACTAATCTAGGCGGTGGTAAAGCAGCTCAAGATCGTCACGAGTCGCGTGGCAAATTATTAGTGCGCGACCGTATTGACGCATTACTTGATACTGGATCAGCGTTTTTGGAGATTTCTCCATTAGCGGCCTATGAAGTCTATGCTGACAATATTGCTGCCGCAGGTGTGGTTGCCGGTATTGGTCGCGTAGAAGGTGTCGAGTGCATGATTATTGCTAACGATGCCACGGTTAAAGGCGGTACCTACTATCCGCTCACCGTTAAAAAGCATCTTCGCGCGCAGACCATTGCTCAGCAAAACCGTCTGCCCTGCATTTACTTGGTTGACTCAGGTGGCGCTAACCTACCCAACCAAGATGAAGTATTCCCAGACCGCGAACATTTTGGCCGTATCTTTTTTAACCAAGCCAATATGAGTGCACAAGGCATCCCACAAATCGCCGTGGTGATGGGCTCGTGTACCGCCGGTGGTGCTTATGTACCTGCCATGTCTGACGAAACAATTATGGTGCGCGATCAAGCGACCATTTTCTTAGCCGGCCCACCTTTAGTTAAAGCCGCTACCGGTGAAGTGGTGACTGCAGAAGAACTGGGTGGTGCTGATACCCACTGCCGTATTTCTGGTGTCGCTGACCATTACGCTGAAGATGATAATCACGCGCTGGCCATTGCCCGTCGCTGCGTTTCTAACTTAAATTGGAAAAAACAGGGCGAGCTGCAAACACGTCCTGTACAAGCACCTTTATACGATTCCCAAGAGCTCTACGGTGTGATTCCAGCCGATGCTAAACAGCCGGTTGATGTACGCGAAATTATCTCGCGCCTAGTGGATGGCAGCGAGTTCGATGAATTTAAAGCCCTGTTCGGCACTACATTAATCTGTGGCTTTGCGCATTTGCATGGCTACCCTGTCGCCATTTTAGGTAACAACGGTATTTTATTTTCCGAAGCGGCGCAAAAAGGTGCGCACTTTATTGAGCTGGCCTGCCAACGTGGTATTCCGCTGATTTTCTTACAAAATATCACTGGCTTTATGGTCGGTAAAAAGTACGAAGAAGGCGGTATTGCAAAGCATGGTGCGAAATTAGTAACGGCTGTGGCTTGTGCACAAGTTCCTAAGTTCACTGTTCTAGTGGGCGGTAGTTTTGGTGCAGGTAACTACGGTATGTGCGGTCGCGCTTATGATCCACGCTTCTTATGGATGTGGCCTAACGCGCGTATTGGTGTAATGGGTGGCGAACAAGCCGCTGGTGTTCTAGCACAAGTTAAGCGTGAACAAGTTGAACGTGCGGGCGGTAGTTTTTCTGCAGAAGAAGAAGCCGCTATTAAAGAGCCTATTTTGGCCCAGTACGAACACCAAGGTCACCCGTACTACTCCAGTGCGCGCCTATGGGATGACGGTGTCATTGATCCAGCGCAAACTCGCGATGTATTGGGTTTAGCGTTGTCCGCAACTCTGAATGCACCCATTGAGCCGACCAAGTTCGGCGTGTTCCGCATGTAAGGAAAGCAATCATGGCTTATCTAGAAATACAATTAGAACGTGGTGAGCAGGGTATTGCGACCCTTTGGTTAAATCGTCCAGAAAAAAACAATGCCTTTAATGCCGGCATGATCAGCGAATTAATTCATGCACTGGAAGATATTAAACAGGATCAAAGTATCCGCATTCTGGTATTGCGTGGACGTGGTAAACACTTCTCCGCAGGTGCTGACTTAGGCTGGATGAAAGCTTCAGCACAATTAGATTACGCAGCGAATTTGGCTGACTCACATGAGTTAGGCGAATTGATGCACACACTGTATCACCTGCCCCAGCCCACCTTGGCCGTGGTGCAAGGTGCAGCCTTTGGTGGTGCTGTGGGTTTAATTGCCTGCTGTGATATGGCCATTGGTGCTGATGATGCAGTGATTTGCTTATCCGAAGTACGTATCGGTTTAGCACCGGCAGTGATCAGTCCTTTTGTAGTTAAAGCATTAGGTCAACGTGCAGCGCGCCGTTATGCGCTGACTGCAGAACGCTTTAGTGGTGCAACAGCAACACAGCTTGGCCTATTGGCTGAAAACTACCCAGCTGAAACTTTAGATGCAGAGGCTGAGAAGTGGCTGGCCAACTTGCGCTTAAATAGCCCACAAGCCATGGCCGCCACTAAAGCCCTGTTAATTGCAGTGGATGAAGGCAAAATTGATGCCGACACCCGTGCTAAAACCGAACAAACTATTGCAGCTTTACGCGTCAGCCCTGAAGGGCAAGAAGGCTTAAATTCTTTCTTTGAAAAACGCTCACCTTCTTGGCAGGAGTCACGCTAATGAATCGTCATATTGATACGCTACTTATTGCAAACCGCGGTGAAATTGCTTGCCGTATTATGAAAACCGCTAAGGCTCAAGGTTTAAAAACCGTAGCGGTACACAGTGAAGTTGACCGCAATGCGCGTCATGCGCGCACGGCAGATATTTGCTACAACCTAGGCGGTGCTCGACCCGCAGAAAGCTATCTATTGATTGATAAAATCATTGAATCCGCCAAAGCAACCGGCGCACAAGCCATTCACCCTGGTTACGGTTTCTTAGCGGAAAACAGTGATTTCGCTCAGGCCATTGAAGATGCAGGTTTAATCTTTTTAGGCCCACCGGCCAGCGCAATTATTGCCATGGGCAGTAAGTCAGCCGCTAAATTCTTAATGGAAGAAGCTGGCGTGCCATTGGTACCTGGTTTTCATGGCGAAGAACAAGATTACGAAACCTTCCGCATTGCCTCTGCAAAGATTGGCTACCCGGTACTGCTAAAAGCCACCGCTGGCGGTGGTGGTAAAGGCATGAAGGTCGTTGAAAAAGAGTCTGAGCTCAAAGAAGCATTAGAATCAGCACAACGTGAAGCAAAATCAGCATTTGGTAACCCCATCATGCTGGTGGAAAAATATGTACTGAAGCCTCGTCACGTAGAAATCCAGATTTTCGCTGATATGCACGGTAACTGCGTATATCTCAATGAGCGCGACTGCTCCATTCAACGTCGCCACCAGAAGGTTGTTGAAGAAGCTCCAGCGCCAGGCCTCAGCCCAGAGTTGCGTAAAACTATGGGTGAAGCGGCGGTTAAAGCGGCGCAAGCCATTGGTTATGTTGGTGCCGGTACGGTTGAGTTCTTACTGGATGCGCGTGGTGAGTTCTTCTTTATGGAGATGAACACCCGCTTGCAAGTTGAGCACCCGATTACCGAGCTTATTACCGGACAAGACTTAGTTGCATGGCAGATTCGTATTGCTCGCGGTGAAAAACTCCCACTGACGCAAGAGCAAGTTCCGCTCAATGGCCACGCTATTGAAGTACGCTTGTATGCGGAAGACCCAGATAATGATTTCTTACCTTCAACCGGTACGTTAAATCTCTATCGTGAGCCTGCTGTAGGTGAAGGCCGTCGCGTGGATACGGGTATTGAAGAAGGCGATAGCATTTCACCCTTCTACGACCCAATGATCGGTAAGCTGATTGCTTGGGGCGAAAACCGTGAAGAAGCGCGTCAACGCTTATTGGCCATGCTAGCTGAGACCCATATCCATGGTGTGCGCACCAACTTGGCGTTTTTAAGCCGCATCTTAGCTCACCCAGCCTTTGCTGCAGCGGAGCTCGATACTGACTTTATTCCACGTCATGAAGCCGATCTTTTTATCACTCCATCTGAGTTACCAGCAGAATTCTGGAGTGCCGCGGGTCGTGCTTGGGCATTATCGCAAGATGATCGCATCCGTGAAGATGATCAAACCTCACAGTGGGCGGTTGCTTCAGGATGGCGCAGTGCACAACCGCAGCTGTATACACTGAACTTACAAAACGGTGAGCAGCAGCAAAAAGTTGTGGTGTATTGTGACGACTTAGCCAATACCAAGCTGATTAACGACAAGTTGATCATTGAAGAAAATAATATCACTCAGCAATACCCTGCGATGCGCGTTGGTAATACCTTATATCTTGAGTGGCAAGGTGAGTTGCACCCTGTTACTCAAGTCGACTTTATTGCCCAAGCAGCAGCCAGTTCACAGCAACAAGGTGGCTTAACTGCTCCTATGAACGGCAATATCGTACAAATTTTAGTCACTCCAGGCCAAGCCGTTAAACAAGGCGCAACGCTCGTGGTACTAGAAGCTATGAAAATGGAACACAGTATTAGCGCGCCACACGATGGCATCGTACAAAATATCTTCTGCGCAGAAGGCGATATGGTCAGCGATGGCATGGTACTGGTTGAACTTGACGGGGGTGAGTGATGAGTTTCCCCTCGCAAGTACGCCTCGTTGAAGTGGGTCCACGCGATGGTCTACAAAACGAAAAACAACCGATCAGCGTGGCCGATAAAGTTGCGTTGATTAATGCTCTCAGTGACAGCGGCTTATCTTATATTGAAGCCGGTAGCTTTGTGTCGCCCAAATGGGTGCCACAAATGGCTGGCAGCGCTGAAGTGTTTGGCCAAATTCAGCGTGCCGACGCCATCACCTATGCTGCTTTAACTCCCAATATGCAAGGGTTTGAAGCAGCGATGGCAGCCGGTGTTAAAGAAGTAGCTGTCTTTGCTGCTGCGTCTGAATCTTTTTCACAAAAAAACATCAACTGCTCAATTAGCGATAGCCTCAAACGCTTTGAGCCACTGATGGACGCTGCCAAGCAACAGGGTGTTCGTGTACGCGGCTATGTATCATGTGTTCTGGGGTGCCCGTATGAAGGTGAGATTGCACCAGAGCAGGTACGCGCAGTGGCGCAAGCACTCTATGATATGGGCTGCTATGAAATCTCCTTGGGCGACACCATCGGTGTGGGTACCCCGCATAAAGCTGCAGCGCTATTTGCTGAAGTTGCTAAGGATATTCCACGCACGCAACTGGCAGGGCACTTCCATGATACATATGGCCAAGCCTTAGCTAATATTTACGCTAGCTTATCGGAAGGCATTGCTATATTCGATAGTTCAGTTGCTGGTTTAGGTGGTTGTCCGTACGCTAAAGGAGCAAGCGGTAACGTTGCTACAGAAGACGTACTCTATATGCTCAACGGTCTAGGTATCCACACGGGAGTTAACCTAGAAAAAGTCATTGCCGCAGGGTTAAACATCAGTGCTGTATTAGGCCGCGAAACAGGCTCTAGAGTCGCTCGCGCTTGGCATTGTTCTGCAAACTAAATACGTGAGATCATAATGAATAAAATATATGCATCTGCCGCCGAAGCCCTCGACGGAGTCGTCGAGAACGGCATGACCTTAGCCGTAGGTGGTTTTGGTTTATGTGGTATTCCAGAAGCCCTGATTGACGCATTACGCGACACAGGCAAAAA
Organism: Pseudomonas sp.; assembly: GCA_034006005.1. GTDB lineage: Bacteria > Pseudomonadota > Gammaproteobacteria > Pseudomonadales > Pseudomonadaceae > Denitrificimonas. The sequence goes on along the minus strand of JAVETP010000010.1, from coordinate 2,459 downwards.
AGAACTCACCGTTATCAGTAATAATGCGGGAGTTGATGGTTTTGGTCTCGGTAAATTATTAGAAACCCGTCAAATCAAAAAAATGATTTCATCCTATGTGGGCGAAAACAAAGAATTTGAACGCCAATACCTAGCAGGCGAACTGGAACTCGAATTCACCCCACAAGGTACCCTCGCAGAAAAACTGCGTGCTGGTGGTGCAGGTATTCCAGCCTTCTTTACTAAAACCGGTTACGGCACTTTAGTCGCTGAAGGTAAAGAAACGCGTGAGTTTGATGGCGAGCACTATGTTATGGAGCGCTCACTGGTTGCCGATGTTGGCCTAGTGAAAGCTTGGAAAGCTGATAAGTCGGGCAACCTGCTCTTTAATAAAACTGCACGCAACTTCAATCCTTTGGCTGCTATGGCGTCGAAAGTTTGTATTGTCGAAGTCGAAGAAATTGTTGAAGTTGGCACGTTTGATCCTGATCACGTGCATTTACCTGGTGTTTACGTACAACGTATTGTATTGAACGCCAACCCAGAAAAACGTATTGAACAACGTACATTAAGGAGCTGATCATGGCCTGGACTCGTGAACAAATGGCACAACGTGCCGCACAAGAACTGCAAGATGGCTTCTATGTGAACTTAGGTATTGGTTTACCAACTTTAGTTGCTAACTATATTCCAGAAGGTATGGATGTTTGGCTGCAAAGTGAAAATGGTTTATTAGGTATTGGTCCCTTCCCAACCGAAGACACCATTGACCCTGACCTTATCAACGCCGGTAAACAAACCATTACCACTCTAGCCGGTGGCAGTATTTTTGATAGTTCTGAAAGCTTTGCGATGATTCGCGGTGGGCATATCAACCTTTCTATTCTGGGCGCTATGCAAGTCTCGGAACAGGGTGACTTAGCCAACTGGATGATTCCAGGCAAGATGGTTAAAGGCATGGGCGGCGCGATGGACTTAGTTGCCGGTGTAAAGCGTGTAGTGATTCTAATGGAGCACACTGCACGTGGTGGTGATAAGAAGATCCTTAAAGCTTGTGATCTACCACTCACAGGTGTTGGCGTCGTGAATCGTATTATTACTGACTTGGGCGTACTTGATGTGACCCCTGATGGCCTAAAACTGGTTGAATTAGCAGAAGGTGTCAGTTTTGAACAGTTACAAGACGCTACCGGTTGTGCAATCATCCGATAACTGTCGGTATTAAATAGCAACTGATTGGGTTTGCTCTCTACTTTTACGCGGAATTTAATTCCGCGTTTTTTTATCTGTCATAAAGGGTCGTCCATGACTAGAGTACAACGCACTTATAGTATTTCTGATCTAGCCAGCGAGCTGGATATTACAACCCGAGCCATTCGATTTTATGAAGAACAAGGTATGATGCACCCTGCGCGTCGTGGGCAAGAACGTGTTTACACCCCAAAAGATCGAGTGGCTTTAAAACTGATCCTGCGCGGCAAGCGTATCGGTTTTTCCTTAGCAGAATGCAAAACCCTGATCGAGCTCTATGACCCACAAGCAGGTAATCAAAAACAGCTCAAGATTATGATAGAAATGATTAATGAACGGCGTGTACAGTTAGAGCAGCAAGTTTTAGATATTCAACATATGCAGCTTGAGCTCGATACCGCTGAAGACCGTTGTCAGAATGCTTTAGAGCAAACTAAACAAGCTAATGCTAAGGAGACGTTATGAGTCAGGTTCCAGCTAATCAAGTGCGTCGCGAAGTGATGGGCGATACTTTCGTTGATCGCGCTATGGGCAATACCACCACCTTTACCCAACCTCTGCAGGATTTTATTAATCAACATGCTTGGGGCTCTGTATGGGAGCGTGATGGCTTGAGTCGTAAGGAGCGCAGTCTTATTACTATTGCTGCCCTTACTGCACTAAAGGCCTCACAAGAGCTTAAAGGACATGTACGTGGTGCCCTTAATAATGGTTGTACTGCTGAGGAAATCAGCGAAGCTATTTTGCATTGCGCTGTCTATGCTGGTGTACCTGCAGCAAGTGAAGCTTTCCGTGCCGCTCAGGAAGTGATTGAAGCTGAGAGTTAAGTTTAAACATCATTGCTTTAGTTTCAATAGCCTCAAACCATTAAAGCCCAGCTCTATATTTATATAAGCTGGGCTTTTTTATTGCCAATTTTAAATTGCTATTGGCATTGGCTTTTAACTGCGTTAAATAATGATGCATCACAACATACTTAGCGATTACCTGACTCATGCCAGCCACTGCTTTTTCCATTCAATAGACGACCCGTCAGGGTCGTTTGTGCTGTGGCTCTGTGCTATTGATTTTCTTGCAGGCATAAAAAAACCCCAGATCATTACTGATCTGGGGTTTTGGTGTTTAAGCTTGACAATGACCTACTCTCACATGGGGAAACCCCACACTACCATCGGCGATACATCGTTTCACTTCTGAGTTCGGGATGGGATCAGGTGGTTCCAACGCTC
>JAVETP010000254.1:0-2509 GCA_034006005.1 Pseudomonas sp. | reverse complement strand
TAGCAGTACCTTTCCAGCTACCGGATTGGCAATTACCGTCCACAGATATTTATGCCAGCAATCATCATATAAAGTGGCCAACTGTGCTGCGAGGCAACAACGTTCGGATGGCTACTAGGACAGCCAGGGTTACATCCCACATAATTAGATCCCCGACAGGTGCGCAACGCGATGTCTAGCCTTGAGTTTGGCGTGACCCACACTCCGGATTGGCAATAATCTTTATTTCTCGCAGGTATAGCCATAGCTATACGAGTCACCAAGATAAATCATATGCCTAGCGCCTAAAGCCATATTTCGAGCTTGAAAGCCTGACGGACATGAGCAGCCACCTGTTTTAAGGTTGGCTAGCTCGCAGTAGTTAGCAGCACCAGAGATGAGTCTAAAGCTGCCGCCAAACTCGCCACCCGATATGCCTCTCCATCGCTGAGTATTGCCATCGGATTGGCAAGCTAGTCCTTCACGCAAAAGCGGATGTACTGAATACCGCCCGCATTACCTTCGGCAAATTGCCGCCTTTTAAAACCAGAGGGGCATCCGGAGTTGACGTTAAATCCATTGCAGGGTGCAAACGAGCCACTTACATGCGAGGCCAACCCGCAAAGAGATCCTGTAGGTAACTCAGCAGCGTTTGCGACCCACCAACCGGATTGGCAATTAAATTTCCATGTATGTCAACAACGGAGCACCTACATCGACCCAATACGAAAGGGAAGAAGGGTTGTTGTTCTGGGATAGTTGTAATTCGTATGTTCTATTTGGTTCAGCAACAAATGCACATGTTGTATCTAGCGTTGAATTAATCGTATGACTGATCTGTGTTGATTTAAGAGAACAATTTGCGCCATCAACACTAATTAACGTGTTAAATGTAATCACTACACCAGAGTACGTAATGAATGGCTTGAAGTGTATGAAAACAAAGGTCTTCTTATCGCTTCGAAAAGACATAGTCCAGGTTCGTGTCGCATGACTCCCACCGATGCTCAGAGTCTGGGGCATTTCGCTGGCATAGTAATTTCTTGACGATGTGCCCAATTCAAACTGATTTTTCCACACACCGGATTGGCAAGACTGTTACGTCAGTAACCAATTGCCATATAGGCCACTCGACCTGCATTATTAAAAGTTGCTAACGTAAGAGAGCAATTGCTTGATCCGGCAATATAACGCTCTGATGCAGCCCCTCCATATCCAGATATTACCAAGCTTGCAGTTGCCGAAAAAAATTTACTAGGGAAGCATAAAGGAAGCTTGATAGTTGTTAAGGCTGCTCCGCTGACAGCTTCACTTCCCCATTGAAGAATTAAACCGCTCGGCAGTTTTGTATAGCCATTCTCTCCTATGACAGCCTCATCCATGCCGCCTATCTTCTTCCAGCTACCGGATTGGCAAACTACTCGGCGCATAGCGCGACTGCTTTAAAACAAAAATCGGGGTAGCCACCGGCTTTTACTGCCCACGTTTCTTCGTTAAGCGGATAAGAATCGTCGGGACTATTTGTGTGGGCCCCCGCACCTGTTTTGTATGGACTTATTGCGCCAGGAGGATATAAATCCCAGGCAAACCGATAGCCACCTCCTACGAGGGTGGTGCCATTAGGACAGTATGCATACGTCTCGTAAACGCCCGCTGGGGCAGTGGCTACATGATTTCCTCCGCAGGACGCTCCTAGGCTTTCGATTGAGAGCACTTTCGATGGCCTCTGTGCTTTCCAGGTCGTAGCAATGCCATCGGATTGGCAAAGATAGATTTATTGTGATTTAAGACAAATAGCAAAGGCTTGTGCTGGTGCATAGCCACTGCCGTTGGATGTGCAATCGTGATACCAGCCGTTGTGCAAGGGGCGAGAAACAAAAACAAATGAGTTCCATAGACATTGCCCACCGCCCCCTATAACAATCTCGTCTTCTTGGCATGACTGAAAATCAGGCGCACCGTCTCCAGCGCCATCAGACGAGATACCATCATCACGGGTTATCGGTTTTTCCACTTTGTAAACTCTTTTCCACATCTCGGATTGGCAAAACAAGCTAGTTAAATACATAACACATGAATAGTGAGTAATTCCCAGGGTAAAAACTATACGCCCATATCTGCTGCGTGACAGATCCAGCTGGGCAAACGCACTGGTTGTCAGCTTCTGGATTTGTAGAGTGACAAACTCCATCTCCATACTTTCCGAACGATCCTCGAAACTTACTTTCTTTTTTCCAGCGCTTGGGACTGGATTGGCAATAACCTATTTAGCACAAATGGCAGAGCAGCTTTTCGTTTGGTTTGAGACACCTGATCTAGCGGTTAGTGTCCATTTTCCAGACACAAGGCTTAATGCGCATCGGCCATCTGGGTCTGACTCTCTGTAAGCGGTCAAAGCGCAAAACGAAAATTCACCCAGAACCAAAGACGTCGATTTGCCCTTAGCTGATAAGCTCCACGGGCCATCGACATGCAATCCACCACTGCTTTTCCAGCGATCGGATTGGCAAATCCATACCGGGTAGTTATG
>JAVETP010000253.1:0-2518 GCA_034006005.1 Pseudomonas sp. | reverse complement strand
AATACCACGCTAGAGAATGACATGCTCAGCGGTTTTAATTAACGGGAATATCCTAAGCCTATGAAACCGAATCTGTTTTTGCTGCTGTGTTTCAGTATTATGACTTGGCTGCCTGCTACACAGGTATTTGCTGAGCTGAATACGCTTGAGGTGCGACAGACGTTAACTGATCTGCCCGCACGTAAACTTCCTGAAGCTGAACAGCAGGCAGCGCAGCAAGCATTAGAACAAACCTTGGTGTGGTTGGATGTGGTTGACCGCACAGAACAGGCACAGCAGACGTTACAACAGCAATTGCTCGATGCGCCTAAGCACATCAGTGAAGCGCAGCAAGCACTGCAAAAGCTGTTAGCCACTGCACCAGATGATCCAGCTCAGCGTTTGGCACAAGCCTCGGTCAATGAACTTGAGTCTCTATTGTCAGAGCGCAATCAGCAACTGCGCGCTTTGCAAAAAGAATTGGCTGATGCCGACAGTTTAGTTATCACGACACAAACTCGCCCAGAGCGTGCACAAGCAGAAATCAGCAGCAATCAGGCACGTATTCAAGAGATTAATGCCTTACTGAAAAATGCTAAGGAAGGCAGTAAAGCCTTCAGTAGTGAAAAAACTGACACCTTGAAGGCAGAGTTACTTGCGTTAGAAAGCAAAAGCAACTTACGCCGTGCCGAGTTATCTGGTAACAGCGTGCTGCAGGAGTTGGGCAGTAACCGCCGTGATTTTTTACTGAATAAAGTGCGTTTGCAAGAGCAAGATATTCTGGCGCTGCAATCGCTGCTGAATGAAAAACGTCAAGCAGACTCGGAAAAAACCGTTGCTGAGTTATCACTAGAAGTGAGTAAGGCGGGTAGCGATAGCCTGTTATTGCGTGAAAGTGGCTTGAACTTAAAACTCTCTGACTATTTATTAACCATTACCGAGCGCCGTAATCAACTGACTCAGCGTAGTTTATTGGTGCGTCAACAACTCGATAGCGTACAGCAAACCGATCAAGCACTGGAAGAACAGATCAGTGTCTTGCAAGGCAGCTTGCTGTTGGCGAAAATTCTTTATCAGCAAAAACAATCATTACCGAAAACCAGTTTTGATCGTACCTTAGCTGATCAAATTGCCGACATGCGCCTGTACCAGTTTGAGTTGCGGCAATTGCGTGACACTGTCAATCGCCCTGAAGATTATGTACAAAACATCCTCAAAGATGCGCTGCCTAGCGATGAGCAAGTGGCTTTACGTTCAAGTTTGTTAGATTTAGCACGCTCGCGAGCTGAATTAATAGACCGTTTAAACCGCGAACTGAATGCTTATTTAAGTGAGTCGATTACTCTGCAGCTCAATCAAAAACAACTGCAAGGTATGACCGAGGCGCTGCGCTCGACTCTTGATGAACAGATGTTTTGGATTCCAAGCAACAAACCCTTAGATTGGGATTGGTTCAAAGCCGCACCGGCACGTTTGCAGTACCAATTTTCTTCGGTGTTGTGGGCCTCGGAAATCAGTCAAGTTGGGCAGAGTTTACGTAAGCGTGCATGGGCATTTATTCCGCTGGCCTTATTACTGTTACTGGCCGCCTGGAAGCGTCCCGCGATTTTACGAGCCTTGCGCAAACTGCATGCTGATATTGGTCACTTTCGCCATGATAGTCAGCTGCACACGCCCCGCGCGCTATTCTTGAATGTACTGTTGGCACTACCAGGTGCGATTGTCTTAGCCAGTCTTGGCGCGATGTTACAGGCCGAAGGCCAGGGCAATAATCTTGAAGTGGGGCGTGCTTTATGGAGTATGGCGCAGGTGTGGTTAGTGTTTTATTGCGCGTATCGGATTTTAGCGCCTAACGGCGTGGCGTTATTGCATTTTCGTTGGCCGCGCGCGCAAGTCAGTTTTCTGCAGCAGCGTATCCGTGCCTTGGGCTTAACCGCGCTGCCACTGACTGCAGTGGTCATCATTGCTCAGGCGCATCCGGCAGCGCTCAGCGAAGATGTGATCGGTATTATTTTACTGATGAGTTGCTTATTGTTGTTGTCTTGGATTATGGGACGCTTGGTGTTTCATCGTTATAGTAGCGACAGCACCTCTGTCTTTAGGCGCTTAATTGGTGTGGTAGTGGTGCTACTACCATTGTTGTTTGCCGCTGCTTTAGTTTCAGGCTATTACTACACCGCACTCAAACTCAGTGCGCGCTTGCTGGACACCTTATCCTTGGTATTGATTTGGGTGTTGCTCGAGGCGGTTCTCGTACGAGGTTTAGCTTTGGCGGCACGCCGTTTAGCCTGGAAACGAGCGCAAGAAGCTAAGCAAAATCAATCCAAAGAGGGGATTGAGGGTGAGGTTGCTACCGACGCCATGCTCTTGGATATCTCACAAATCAATGCGCAATCACTGCGTTTAGCGCACTTAGCTTTGTTGGGCGTGTTCTTTATTAGTTTGTATTGGGTATGGGCTGACTTATTGTCGCTGTTTGCTTATTTAGACAACATTACACTCTATGAAAATATCAGCAGTACAGGCGTAACTGTACCCA
>JAVETP010000060.1:0-17312 GCA_034006005.1 Pseudomonas sp. | reverse complement strand
GACCAAAGCCCATTAAGTGCAACAAGCCCAGCTGCCAACCAACCGCCACTAAGGTCGCAAATAGAACGGCAATGGTGCTTTTGATGCACTTGGTAAACCAAAACAACAAGATAAAGGTGATGCCAATCGCTACCGCAAAAAACAGCGCCACACCAAATAAGCCATCAATCAAATCACCGACTTTTTTCGCAAAGCCAATAATATGGATTTTGACATTAGGATTTTGCAGTTGATATTTCTTGCGGATTTTCTCTTCTAAACTGTGCGAGAAGTCCTGGTAATTGAGCTTAATTAACTGGCTCTGATCATTGGGATCAGGAAACTCTTCCAGCAGCGGGATTTCGACAATACTGGATTTAAAGTTATTACCGACTAAACGTCCCACCTGCCCTGACTTCAGAATATTGCTGCGCAGGTCTTCTAAGCTAGCAGCTGAGCCGTCGTAGGTTTGCGGAATGACTTCACCACCAGCAAAACCCTGCTCTGTGACTTCCGTCCAGCGTACGTTAGGACTCCACAGCGAGCGCACACCGGAGCGATCCACTCCTGGAATGTAAAACGCTTCATCACTGATTTGACGCAGCGTTTCCATATAGTCTTTATCGAAAATATCACCCTTGGTGTTTTCGACAGAGATACGCACACTATTACCCAAGTTGGCTAAGTCGTTGCGGTGCTCAAGCATGGTCTCGATATAAGGATGCTTCAGCGGAATCATTTTCTCAAAACTGGTTTCCGGGCGGACTTGCGCGGCGTTCCAAAATAAGAAAGCACTGATAATGATGCACAGAAGAATCACTGCTGGGCGATTATTGAAAATTAAACGTTCGAGCACTGCGGCTGGATTGTTTCTTGGTTTAGATGTCATATTGACGGTCTCCAGTCTTATTATTTATCGAGCAACATCGTTGCCGTGTGCATCAGTTGTATGGATACCGTTTTGTCCTACTAGTATCAGCCCATCATCCACACTGGCGACAACGCCGGTCAATGATGCACGATCAGCGCGGCTGGCCACTGTAAAGCTCTCCGCGCCATTCTCACTGCGTAACACCGTGCCACCATGGCCGACAATGACCAGCTCGCCAGTCGACAGAAAACTTGCCCCAGCCAAACCAAACTGCAGATCACCGCTATCGGTTTGCACTTTGGTTTCTAACCAGCTCTCACCAAAATCATTTGAGCGAAAGATATGTCCACGTAAACCATAGACCACTAATGCTTGCGGCTGCTGTCCAGCGACAATACCAAATAACGAACCTCGGTAAGGCCCCTCTAGAACTTCCCACGAGTCGCCCCAGTCAGCCGAGCGAAACATCATGCCCATCTCTCCCACAATAAAGAGACCTGCGTCAGTCACGGCGCTGATGGCGTTCAGGTGATAGCCTTCTTCATTATCCAGTTGCTCATCAATGCGCTGCCAGTCTTGGCCGCCATTGTCAGTTTTGAGCAGCATGCCATAAGCACCCACTGCATAACCTTGGTTGCGGTCTTTAAACCAGATATCTAATAAAGGGGATTCTTGCTCAAGGTCATCATATTGACGTGTCCAAGTTTCCCCGGCATCCGTCGTCGCTAAAATCAGCGCATCATGCCCAACCGCCCAACCATACTGCTGATCAACAAAATACACTGCCGTCAGTAATTGCTGGGTGGGCACTTTGGCTTGTGCCCAACTCTGGCCGTCATTATCAGAATAAAGAATATGCCCGCGATCACCGACCGTCAGCAAACGTTGGCCAGCACGCACCACATCCAGTAACAAACCTGTTTGTGCGGCGGCCGACGCAATTGAGTACGCCGGCGCAGTCGCCTCGTCTGTATTGGCTGATACAGACACTGAGTACAGGCTGGGTATCAGTAATGCTGCGCAGAGCGGTAGTACTTTAAATAGATCGGTACAGCTCTGCACTGAACGACAGAGTCGAGTCATTGCTGTGCGGTGCTCACATGCTGGCGATAAGGGTTCACGCATATATACTCCCCATTATTTTTATAATGACAAACCATCACTGACTCGGTTACAGGCTTTAATCTTGAGATATCCAATGTACAGAGCCAGTGCGGCTTTATTTAATCAATTTCTTATAATTAAGACGGCTCAGTAACAGGTCTGACTCAAGCTTTACGCTGTTACTGAGCGAATACATCCCAACCATGCAGCTAATGAGGCTTAAAAAGCAACCAAAATCAGCATAATCACGCACTGAATAATCGGTTTTATTTTGACTGCTAAGTCATTGCTTTATATAAGAATATTTAACGAAGGGAGTGTTGCGTAAAAGACGGGTTTTATTCAGCTGAATAATAGTTTTAAACAACACAGTACTGCATTGCGCAGCACTGTGTTGTTGCGGTCAGATAACTGCCCAAGCGGTAGAGACGCCATACCTCTCAGGTTTCTAAGCATCCTCCTCTTTCAAGTGAAAAGGATGTCAAAATAGGTTAATGCAGATCGTGCGAACTGCCTTTGACGATGATTTATTCTTGGCCGCGCCCACCTCGACGCTGTCCATTCCCCTGGCCACCGCCAGCGCCACGACCTTGTCCACCACCAAAACCACCACCTCCGCCAGCACCACCACGCTCTACACAGCGCTGAAAGGCTGGCAAATGACGCTCTAGCGAAGCTTCTTGCAATCTGCGTAACACAGTCACAATATCAGCGCGCATCGGCTCAGCAAACAGTTTGTCGTATAAATCGCCATTAGCAACTTCAGCTGCAACGCTGGCCTCACAGGCTTCTTTCACAGTGGCATAGCGCTCAACTTTACCCGGCCATGGGTTGTCTGGCATTGGCAGATCATAGCGAAGATATAGAGTACGCAGCGCTTCAATATGGCGTGCTTCTGCTTCGCGAATATTAATAAAGGGGCGTACTTCACCAAAGTCTTGAATCACTTGGTCGTAGATTGACCACGCTTGGTATTCGTCTTCTAGTGCCTCGTGCAAGGCATTGATTTCAGCGGGTGTTAGCGTGTCCATGCGGTAACTCTCCAATACGGGATTTCAGTTAACCGTAGCATTGTGCGTGAGGTGACACAATGAGTCAGAATCGCACGCTAGTATGTAAATTCTGTGATTTTCAAAGAAAAATAATATTGCTGTAATCACTCGTATTGCTATTGCATAGTCTGCAACAAGTAACGAAAAATCAGGTGCATAATCAATACGCAACAAAGAGTTGGATTTAGAACAAATAGGTGACTAAAATTTTAGCTCCGCTTAGGTGCGCAACCCAAGCTGTCCAATACTGTGGTTAATACATTACTGTAACTGTTACCAAGTCGCTATAATTACCAGCAGAGACGAACTGGCCAGCCGGAATTCGACCGTGTACGGAAAAGTCTTCGCTCATCACCACAATGACTCCGAGAAGACCACTATACTTAAATTTACCTATATGTGTATTTGGCGTTGTTTCACCCCAGAAAGTATTATATGAAGAATCCATATACAGATTATAACCTAATTTATCGTTACCTTTACTCATCTTCCGTGCAAGCGGACTACTACCGCCTGAACTGAGTTTGACTTCATAAGATATTGAGTTGCTTACCAGTGTAATTAAACTACCGCAACTAAGTGAAACCGAACCTATACTTTCACTGACGTTAAACGGGACATAAGAACCGAATACAACGTCAGTTGCACTGATCCTGCAGCCGGTAAAAAGGTCTATCGCCAGTATTGGGGCAGTCCACAACATAACTCCACTAAACAGTAAAGCAGTCAGTGCTGTTCGTTTCATTAAGGCGTCTCCTGACAAAGTAATGGACCAATTCTTGGCATTGGCCCAGGGTCGACCTGCATACTTACGTTAAAGTAGCAGCTGTTATCAGCCCATTTTGCAACAAACTGATTACGATCCTTAAGATCAGTAACCCAAGCTTCGCCACGCCGCGCAACTGGGAAAAGCTCACTCGATCCAAGATGACGAATAGTTGCACCCGCTGGCAACGGTTCACCATTGGTTTGTAGGACAGTAAGTAATGCCCCATTCGCTGAACCAACATCGAAATTCACTAGCACACCACGACGAAATCCAGGAATAATAGTCGCATCACGACTATCAAGGCGTGCGCTCAACGGCAGGTCAGCCTGCTCAAAACTGATACGATTTTTCTCAAATGAGCGCAAATCAGGAATTAGAGCGGCACCATTAGCATTAGTGGTTGCAACACGCTGGTTTTCATTATAAACCGTCACTTTAGGGTAACTACCCACCTTAACCACACCAAAGCTATCATCAATTCGCCGAGTCGCAAAAGTATTACCACCAAGCAACACAACTCCTCCAGCAGCATTCAAACGATACGCGGTGTCTCCACTAAATTTCGCTGCTTCAGCACGGTAAGTACCGTAATCAGTTTGCGCCATAACTTGTGCATGACTACGATTCTGCTCACCTTGCCCTCGCCCATCTTCAGTCGAAAGATTGTAGCCAAAGCCATTACCGCGCGGTAAATTGCGCTGGATTTGCACACGACTGCTATAACTATCGTTATCACGACTATGGCTGAGACTGCCACTAGTACGCTCACCGAGGGAAGCGCTTAGGCTCAAGCCAACAAAGGTATCGTGACTTTCAAGCTCCTGCGTGGCATATAAACTCAACGCAACACCGCGCGATATTCTATTGCTGTAGTGAGCGCTGACTACACGACTATCAGCTTCTTCACGGCGATCTATCTCGATATAGTTAAGACCAAGCGAGCTCCCACCAGGCAAGCCTACGCCAATATTAGCTCGTGAGGTTCGACGCGCAGGCAGCTCACCCTCTCGTAATCCAAGCTGACGAAAACTAGCAGTCGTGGCTGTAGTATTTGCGCCAAAGCTAAAGCGCCGTCCGTGATGTTCAATACCAAGACTTGCAAGACCACCATCGTCACTTTTAGCTGTGCTACCAGCAACCGAAGCAGTGACAACACCTATACGAGGGCTAGCCAGCCAAGCGCCACTCAGACCTAATGTTTGCTGATCCTTGAGCGCCTCCAGTCGTACCCCGCCAGTCAATTTATCATTTATACCCAACCGATGGCTGGCCACGGCAAAACTGCGACCATACTGATTACTTTGCAGCGAGTAGTCCTCGCGAATAGAACCGGCCTCATAAGTATAGTCATGTAGACCACTTCGTAGCAGTTGCTGGCTTGCATAGAAGGATTGCTCAATTACCTGCTCACGACCAAGTACATCACGCACAACAATGCGCAGATCATTAGCCCCAGTCATCACCGGAATATTATTGACAGAAAACGGGCCAGCATTCAGTTGACTCTCAGATTGACGTTGATCATTGGCGTAGATCTCGACGGATGACGGCATAATTGCCTCACCACGCATATTCGGCATTGGAAAAGTGGTGATATCAGGCTGAGTACCAAAATTGGTGCCCCATTGGATGCCGCCATACAGTACACCACGCCCCCAACTATCTGAGCGCGAATATGTATCGCCTAACGTTAGCGTACGCAGCGTACTTGGATCATCGTGGCGCAGAGTAGTATTCAGCCGAACAACACCACTTTGATTCTGGTTTTGATTTTTATCACGCGCAAGCAATGTGGTAGTCAATAGCCCCCAACGGTTAAATCCTGCCAATTCAAAAGTGCCACTACTAGAGCTATAAGAACCAGAACGAACCTCATGCAGAAGATCGTAGTTGATAAAAGCACCACGTGAATCTGTCTGTGGAAAGCTCAATTCTGTCTTATTCAAATCAATCTGCGAACCGACCAGCTGACGCGGATGTATCTTTACAAGCAAGACTTGGCTGGCGCTATCGATTGAATAGTCCAGATCATCAAGCTTGCGCAACGGATAATAAACCTTACTGTTATACGGTACAGCCTCAATAGCGGGCGGTAGCATAAACCCCCAGCGGCCCAGTTCCGTACTCGGCACCAGCAAGCCCAGGTTCGAACTATCCAGCAACTGTGCGGCCTGATCAAAGCGTTTGCCATTCACCTCAACCACCAACAGTTGTGGTATTGCAACACCAACCCGAGTATCAGGCGCAACAGACGCAATGCACACCTTGCTGTGACTGACACTGCCAATACCTAGCAGTACCAGTAACACACAAATAGCGCTACGGCGCGGACGCGCTGACTGTTGTATCGAGTACACCATCTTTCGTCTCGACCTTGATGCGATAAGGTGCAGAAACTCCTGCAGGCACATCAAGCACCCAATGGCGACGACTGCCAGGCAAGATATAACTTAACTGCTCGGCACTAGCTACAGTTTTACCGTTATCAATAAGCGCCAGACGCGAGATTTTTGCATGTGCACCGCCTTGATTATCAGCTTCAATACGCAAACGGCCATCTGGCTGACGCTGAGCACTCCAAACAACTCTACTCGCGCTCGGCATAACTGACTTTACAAATACCGGTACACCCATACGCAGCATAATCTGTACACCGCGCGGGTAGTTAGTAGTGCTGTTGTCAGCTGAGAGTTCAAGATTTGGCGTGGCAGGTGCTTGCTCAAAGAAAACACGAAAGCTTTGTTCAATCATTTTAGGTTCGGTGTCGAGTAAACCAATCCGTACAATCTGACTTTTACCCGGAGCAATCTCAAATACCGGCGGGCTAACAACCAATCGATCGGTCTCTTCATAGTGCTCTTGGTTGTCGCGAATTGACCAATCGTTAATAAAGGCCTGCATAACTACCGCATCGTCACCGCGATTGGTGACTGTCATAGCAGCAATCGCAGCACTAGAATCAAGAGTAATTAATACCGGGCTAACAGACAGGCTAGCAGCCTGCACCGAACTGCAAAATAGACCTATAACGAAGCTGACCTTAAGCCAACCTCGTATACTCAATAAGCACTCAAGCATAATCAGTAAGTTACAGTTACAAGAACTTGATCAGTGTAAGCACCGGCTGTTACGTATTGACCTCCAGTAACTCTGCCATTTACGGTGTAGTTAACAGGCCCCCCTAATATACTTGTTTGCGCAACAGTAGCACCACTACCCACATCACCCCAAATAGTAGTGTAGCCACCAGGCTGGTACAGTTCATAATCTAGAAGATCGGGACCAGAAGAGAGCTTCATCTGACGGCTTGTATTTTGACCTTCGCCTAGAGCAATAGCATAGCTCGTTCCAGCAGTACAAGTAGCAGTGATCGTACTGGTGCGATCTAAATCGCCAGCAGTAGGATCATAGTTACCAAACTCCAAATCAGTGGCGCTAACGTTACAACTGCTAAGAACAGTGGCGGTAACGTTAAATGTAGTTGTTTTTGTGTCAGCTAAAGCTGAACTAGCAAACGCCAAACCTATAACTGCAACCAATACATTCTTTATATTTCGATTACTCATAGCCACTCTCCTAACTGTGTTTATATTTACTCTATATAATTTAGAGTATACATATAACATATGCTCAGAACAGTGCATTTCTAATGAAAAAACCTATTAATACCAACTAGTCACAACTGACTAGTAGTGGCTATGCGCCACAAAATCAAATCAACTATCAGCCACACAACATAAATATGCTCAAGCTACTGCTTAATATTAACTATCGATCACCCAACAGCTTTTCTAGTACAACTACTTCGACTAAAAACATGGCGAAAAGCTATATACAACAGAAATAGAGTTCGCTGCGCATAAATATATGCTCGACAGGACTTATATACAACTAATACATATACTCTACAAATAAATACGGCACTGTATTGCACAGTGCCGTATGAAAGGGATGCGCTAGTGTTTATCGGCTAGCGCAGATTGTTAGAAAGGCGTGTTGTGCTTACGCTGGCACGCTTTTCTCCAGTACTTCAAACAGGTCTGCTGATAAATCGCCACTGTTTTTAATACGCTTGAGTTGCGCCAGCATCATTTCTTGCTGGTGTAAGTCAAAGCGCTGCCAGCGGGTTAAGGGCGAAAGCATACGCGCAGCCATTTGTGGGTTTAAGGCGTCGAGCTGAATCACCTTATCGGCCAAGAATGCGTAACCGGAACCATCCTGTGCATGGAAGCCGGGAGTGTTTTGCGCACTAAACGCACCCACCACAGCTCGCACTTTATTTGGGTTTTTGATGCTAAAGGCTGGGTGATTCAATAATTGCTCAACCCGCTCTAAACCGCCTGGCAATGTTGCAGCGGCCTGCACGCTAAACCACTGATCCATCACAATGGAATCATCAGCAAAACGCTCTGCAAAGCTTTCTAGGGCTTGTGCTGCTTCATCGGCAAAGGGTGAGTTCACCAAACACGCTAACGCAGCTAAGCGCTCAGTCATATTGTCTGAAGCACCAAACTGATCCACACACGCATCCAGTACGCCTGCATCTTCAGTACGCATTAAGTAGGCCAGCAGCATATTCTGCAAACGACGGCGGGCAAAGTCAGTATCTTGCGCAACATAGGGCGTGTCTAAGGAGACTTTACGTAAAGCTTGGTAACGCGCCAGCATCGGCTCTTTTAACGCATGAGCCAGTTGATTGCTCACATGCTCACGTGCCTGATGAATCGCCAACGGATCAGCTTGCTCGTATTGCTCAATAATATAACCGACGCTTGGCAACGCGATAAACTCAGCCAACATGGCTGGATCTAAATCATCTTGTTCAAGCAACGCGGTAAACACTTCGACTAAACGTGTATCCAGCATCGGCTGTTCAGTTTCATAGATCTGCCCTACCACTTCTTCAATCACTTGCAGCGCCAGCTGTTGGCCTGCTTCCCAACGATTAAAACCGTCAGTGTCATGCTGAAGTAAAAACAGTAAATCATCACGGCTGTAGGCGTAACGCAATTGCACTGGCGCAGAGAATCCACGTAGCAGTGACGGCAGAGGCTGCTCAGTTACATTGATAAAAGTAAAGGTTTGCTCGTCCTCGGTCACAGACAGCACACGCTCATCAAGGACCGCTGTGCTTTCTCCCTGCAACTGCAATGGCAGCGCCTGACCCTGCTTGTTCAATAGCGCCATACTCAGCGGAATCACAAACGCCAGCTTATTGGTTTGACCCGGTGTATCAGGGCAGCTTTGCTTAACCGTTAACTGATAAGTCTGCGTGGCTGCATCATAGTGATCACTCACCTCAAGCTCTGGCGTACCTGCTTGACTGTACCAGCGTTTAAACTGAGTCAGATCCATACCACTGACGGTTTCCATCGCAGCAATAAAGTCATCACACGTCACAGCTTGACCATCATGACGCTCAAAGTATAAATCCGAACCTTTACGGAATGTCTCAGCACCCAACAAGGTGTGCAACATACCTACCACTTCAGCACCCTTCTCATAAATGGTCAGGGTATAGAAATTCGAGATTTCCATATATTGCGCAGGACGTACCGGATGCGCCATAGGGCCTGCATCTTCGGCAAATTGATGAGTGCGCAAATAGGACACATCTTCAATACGCTTAACCACACGTGAATTCATATCCGCAGAGAACTCACTATCACGGAATACAGTAAAACCTTCTTTCAGTGATAACTGAAACCAATCACGACAGGTCACACGGTTACCTGACCAGTTATGAAAGTACTCATGCGCAACAATGCTTTCAATACGCTGGTGCGCGTCATCTGTTGCGGTTTCAGCTTTGGCTAAGACACAACTGGAGTTAAAGATATTCAGACCTTTATTCTCCATCGCGCCCATATTGAAATCATTCACCGCCACAACCATAAAGATATCTAAATCGTATTCACGGCCGTACTGTTCTTCATCCCAGCGCATGGCTTTCTTTAAGCTGTCCATTGCATGCTGGCATTTATCGATGTTCTCTGGCTCTACGTAAATACGCAATGCCACTTCACGATTGTTCATCGTGGTAAATGTATCTTCTACACACCACAAGTCACCGGCAACAATAGCAAATAGATAGGCTGGCTTTTTAAACGGATCTTCCCATGTCGCCCAATGACGACCGTGCTCATCTTCACCTTGCGCAATCGGGTTACCGTTAGACAGCAAGATCGGATAGAGCTTCTTGTCAGCATGAATGGTCGTGGTAAAGCGGCTCATCACATCGGGGCGATCGAGGTAGTAAGTAATCTTACGGAAACCTTCCGCCTCACACTGCGTACAGAACATACCCGAGGACTTATACAGCCCTTCCAGTGCTGTGTTGTTTTGCGGCTCAATACGTACGGTACTGGTCAACTCAAATGCACTCTGCGTGGGCTGCAGTTGCAAGTCCGTATCAGTGACTTGGTATTGCACTGCGGACAGTGGCTGACCATCTAGAGCCAGACTGACCAACTCTAACTCCTGACCATGTAATACCAAGGGCGGCAAGCTATGATCGAGCCCTGGATTACGTTGCATCAGTAGGCGCGTATGCACCAAGGCATGATCTTCATACAACTCAAAGGTCAGATGTGTTTCATCAATCAGGTAATCCGGTAGGCGGTAATCACTTAAAGCGATCATTTTTGGTTGTTCGGTACGCATCATAAAAAACCTCGATTAGAAAACACACTGACTTTGAAAAGTAAAAATTTAAACGTCTGAATGACCCACGCTAACAGCCAACTGATACGACGTGTACTTACGGATATTTATCACGCCAGTATCAAACAATAGATACTGACCTTTAATACCGATCAAGGTGCCTTCAGCAATGGGATTCTTATCCAAATTAAAGCTACTGATTTTCGCGGGATAGGCTTCGACTGGATAGCTGATATCCAAGACATCCACATCAGTAATCGGCTGAATTGCTTGCAAACCAAAACGCTGTTGCAGATCGAGTAAAGGCTGCTCGCAACTGTCCATCAACTGCTCACGGATGGCGATTAAATCAATCGGTTCAACATCGCCTTTGAGCAAGGTACGCCAGTTGGTACGATCACCCACTTGACTGCGCAACACATCCTCAACAAAACCTGACTGCTGGCGCGTGGCAACGCGGAAAATCGGCACCGCTTGAATCGCACCTTGATCGAGCCAACGGGTTGGCAATTGCGTGCCCCGAGTAATGCCCACCTTAACGCCGGTGGAGTTGGCTAGATACACATAGTGATCCGTCATGCAGAAGTCTTGCGCCCACTCAGGCTCACGACAGGTACCTGCATCGTAGTGACACTTCTCAGGACTCATCATGCAGGTATCGCAACGCGCCAGCTTAGTGAAACACGGCCAGCAATAACCTTGCGCAAAGCTTTTTTTAATGGAGCGATCACAATGAGTGCAATTAATCGCACCCAAAAACTCTAAGCGTAAGGTTTTGCCAATCAGCTGATTCAACTCGTGTTGCTGATCATCTAAGCGAAAACTGTATTGTGCAGGTGCATCCAGCGCAATCTGCATCTTACTGACCGCGCCACGACCTAATTCCAACATCAGTGCAGAGTCCCTGCTGCCGGTGCAAATAAAGCAGCCTGCTCGTCTGATATTTTCTTTTTGGTTTTGGAGCCGCACTCTTGACCGCCCAAGTAACCAGTACGCTCTTCTTCAGGTAGGTTGTTTTGCTCCCAAAGAATCATCGCTTGCATGGTCAATTCTTTCTGCTCTTGAGTGAGTTTTGTGCCATCACCCCACTTACCAATTTCCATCGCCAACTTTAAGGTGTCATATGTTTCCGGCGTGAGACGTTGAATTAAATCATTAAAAGTTTTCATCATTGATTCCTACACACAATAAATTTAAGGCATTACGCCGCACGGTGGCGCGCCATCAGCGCAAAGAGACCACCACTTAAACATCCCAACAACAAACCACTCACATGCGCAGCATTAGCAATCTGCCCAAAACCCAGCGCAGTAACAACACCAAACAAGCATAACAGCAGCCAAATCAGCATCATAGCAACCACGCCCTTGGGTAAGGCATAACTGGCTTGCGGATCAATACGTTGGTAAATCCAACAATGGCCCAGTACCGCATACAGCACACCGGATAAACCGCCAAAGAGTGACATGCCTGAAAACATAAATTGGCTGACATTCGATACCAATCCCGCCACCAGCGTCAACGCGAGTAGAAATAACCGGCCCTGCTGATATTCAATGCGGCGACCCAGCTCCCAGTACCACATCATATTCATCGCTAAGTGCAGAAAACCAAAGTGCAACAGCATCGGTGACAGTAAACGCCACCATTGGCCTTGCTCTAAACCGCGCTCTAGGGATAAAAAGTAAACATAGTCACCTTCGATTTTAAAGTCATTAAAGGTAAACCAGCGCACCATCTCGAAGTTATCGCCTAACTGCGTTAGCACCGCCACCAGTACGCAGGCGATTAATACACCTGCGGTCACGGGGCTGCGTAGCAACTGCTGAACAAAACCATCAGGCCGGTAGCCCTGCGCATGGTCTTGAATGGGCTGCACAGGCCTCTCAAGCGACAACTGACCACTTAGAAACTGCTGATGCAACTCTTGCACTACATCGGCCTGTGCTTGACTGCCCACCCATAGCACCTGCTCACCTCGATCTTCAGTCACACGATGGCCAATACCCTGTTGCGCCAGCACATGTAGAAAGGGCGCAAGGTTACTGTCCAGCGGTACACGTAAGGCACTGCTCCACGTCATGATCTCTATCCTTACTCTTGGGCATCCACCCAAACAAAATTATTCGGCAATAAATAGTCTTCTTGCCCTAAGCGATACGCTACCAATTTACCGCCATTCACCGCACTGTAATCCAGACACGCTAAGTTAGGACGGATCAAGCTGGGCTGACCTTGACGCCAATAGTGCCCGACAAATAACAACGGTTGTTGTGCATCGTAACTGTTGATATGACGCAAGTACTGAGCGGGTAACGGCTTTTGTGCAATATGTTCAGGCAAAGCATCCGGTTGAAACACTACATCACCGTAGGTCAGCGCTGATTCATCTTCATGCCAAAACTTAGTGCGAAACGAGGAACGACGATAACCGTCTTGACTGATTTGCGACATACCGTAAGGCAAAGGCAAGTTCACCCCACGCAATAAACGGTTAAAGGTCTGATCGGCAAAACTGCCACTGACTGCCGACTGCTGAATAAAGCTCGTATCAATACGCCCATCGGGAAAACGTGTACGCAAGGTACTGATGAGCCGGTCATCCCAACAGGCATGCACCGCCCGAAAGCGCTCAGCATCAATAAACAACGGTAGACTTAAAAACCATTGATTGAAGTCCTGCCAGTCATAAGGATGGTCTTCAAACTGGTCGATGGTTTCACGTTGCAAACGTGCATGTCGCGAATTGTGTTCACGCACATAGGCATCATCATGGCCCTGCTCAAGCGGTGTATTCCACGCCAGCGCGTAGTACTCATGATTGCCCATAATACAATGCGCATGCCCTGCATCGACCATCGCATGCACAATCTGCAAGGTCTCGCGTATATGCGGGCCGCGATCAATCAAGTCGCCTAAGAATAACGCCTGACGCTGAGGATGCTGCCACACTCCCGCGTGCTTGCTATAACCGAGCAGCGCCAGCAAGCGCTCAAGAGCATGGGCACAACCGTGCACATCACCGATCAGATCATAATTGCGCGCAGGATCAAGCCACATTATTTATTATCCTGCCCCAAGCGGCTCCCCCAGCCCAACTTGTCACGACATACCGCGTAAAAGTTATGATCCAGAGGATGCAGCAAACGCAACTTCTGCGGCTTACGCTGTATATGCAAGGTATCACCCGGTGCACAGGTGACATGGTGCTGACCATCACAGGACACCAACGGATAGATACTCATATCCTCAGCAATCACCACTTTCAGCTCACTATCAGCATCCACCACAATCGGGCGACTCGATAAGGTGTGCGGGTACATCGGCACAATCACAATTGCATCCAAACGTGGATGCATAATCGGACCACCGGCAGACAGCGCATAAGCGGTTGATCCAGTGGGCGTGGCAATAATCAAACCATCAGCTTTCAGACTGTAGACAAACTGCCCATCAATAAACAGTTCAAACTCAATCATTCGCGTGGATTTACCAGGATGCAACACTACATCATTGAGCGCATCACCTTGGCCGATTGGTACACCGTCACGACGCACTTCAATTTCCAATAAGAAACGCTGTTCAACCGTATAGTGACCGGCCAACACTTCAGAGATTTGCGACTCCAAGTGTTCAGGTAAAATATCGGTTAAAAAGCCTAAGCTACCGCGGTTAATCCCCAGCACTGGAACACTGTGTTGCGCCAAGGCTCGCGCGGCACCCAGCATGGAACCATCGCCACCGACCACAATCACTAAATCACAGACCTCACCGAGCAATTTACGTGAGCTGGTTTGCAAATTATGGCCCGGCAGCATTTCTGCAATGGTCTCTTCTAAGATCACATGCAAATGCCTACCAATCAGATAGCGCTTGAGGCGACGAATCGTTTCTAAAACGCGCACACTGCCCATGCGTCCGATAATGCCAATATTGCGAAA
The DNA here is from genome assembly GCA_034006005.1 of Pseudomonas sp. Classification (GTDB taxonomy): domain Bacteria; phylum Pseudomonadota; class Gammaproteobacteria; order Pseudomonadales; family Pseudomonadaceae; genus Denitrificimonas. The sequence goes on along the minus strand of JAVETP010000060.1, from coordinate 2,933 downwards.
CTGCTCCATAAAATCCCCGCTTAAACTGCGATTGTTAATAATTTAAGATGCACAGCGCCACTTAAAGTTTTTTGCGAATCCAATAGATATAGGTGCCATCCTGCTCACGACTCTCAAGCAGCTGATGCTCTAAAAATATACAAAATTTCGGTATATCACGCTGTGTTGATGGATCGGTAGCCGTGACTTTTAACACAGCACCGGCGGCTAACTCGCGCACCTTAGTGTGCAACATCATCACCGGCTCAGGACAAAAAAGACCACTGGCGTCCAATTCAGCATCAACCTGTATCAGCATATCTGTCACGTTTCTTTACCTTTGGTTAAATTGCACGACAGCAGCACTGGGCTGAATCCTCTCGACGTGCTTGGTTTTATACACCCAATTGAACACAAACTAGACTTACGAGTCAGCCTTTGTGCTTTACCTCTGATTCAGAGCTGGGTAATGTGCGACTACAAACAATAATCAAAATGGATTCTATGCCATGAGCGAACTGATTCACTACAGCTGCAACGAAGCTATTGCTACTTTAACCTTAAACAACGGTAAAGTTAATGCGCTTTCGCCCGAAATGATCGCCGCATTCAACCAGTGTCTGGATCAGGCTGAACAAGATCGAGCCATCGTTATCATCACCGGCCAACCGGGTATTTTATCCGGCGGCTATGACTTAAAAGTGATGACATCAGGCATCGACAACGCCTTTAATCTTGTTGCGTTGGGCTCAACCTTAACGCGCCGTATGTTAGCACACCCCTACCCGATCATTGTCGCTTGCCCAGGCCATGCCATTGCTAAAGGCGCGTTCTTATTACTGGCTGCGGATTACCGAATTGGTACTGAAGGTGCGTTTAATATCGGCCTCAACGAAGTGCTGATCGGCATGACCATGCACCATGCGGGTATCGAGCTGGCCAAAGATCGCCTGACTAAGCCTGCTTTTCAGCGTGCAGTGATCAATGGTGAGTTGTTTAATCCGCAGGATGCTGTTGGTGCTGGCTTCTTAGATCGCGTGGTTCCTGCTGAGCAATTGATGGATACAGCGCTCGCAGTGGCCACACAGATGAAGAAAATCAATATGAATGCGCACAGTAAAACCAAACTTAAGGTGCGTAAAAACTTATTAGAAGCGCTGGATACAGCAATCGAACTGGATAAAACCATACCGCTGTAAGCGCGGATCATCTTCGTAGCAATGCCCGCATGCTTAGTCTAAGTCAGCGGGCGTTTTCTCAGCTAGCAGGGCGAATCGCATCAATCAGATAGCTGATGTCATAGCCTAACTCTTCACTGACGCGCGCGGCTTGTTCGCGCAATAAAGGAATCGACGGTGATTGCTCGAAACTGTAGGGCACCAGCAGAATCACGTTGCCCTCTTTCACCGGTATCTCCCAGTAGTGTCGATAGAACAAACCACGCAATAACGCAGACCCCAAAGGACTGCCATCCAATGTAGCCCACTGATTGATAATCAGCCAACCGCCCGGATTGAGCTTATTCTGACACTTGGTTAAAAAGCCCCAGGCTAAATGCCCAGCTGACGGTCCCATATCGGTGTACATATCCAAATAGATCAAGTCAGCTGTCTCTGCCGTATCAATCAACTCCAGCGCATCACCAATACGGATGGTTAAACGCGGATCATCGGTCATCGCCATATGTTCCATGGCAATACGCGGCAATGGCTCACGCAGCTCCAACACTTCAACATCTTCTAGTGGCAAAGTGGCCAAACACACTTCAGTTAAGCTGCCCGCCCCTAAGCCTAAAAACAATGCTGTTTCTGGGTGCTCGTGACACAAGCTGGCTAATAACATCGCACGCGTATAGTCGTACTTTAAATACAGCGGGTTGTCATACAGGACACAGCTCTGCTCAAAACGGTCACCAAACTCGAGATAGCGATAACCATTGACTTCAACCACTCGGATCACACCGAACTCATCCGTCTCTTCAACAATAATGCGTCGTTCTATTTGTTGCTCAACTAACACTGCATATTCCTTACGTGCTTGCCAATAGCGATACAGATGATATGCCGCAAGCAGCACACCCGAACCTATACTCAACCAAAGCATCATCATAACGCATGCCGCCTCTTAACATTGCGATCGCCCCAGTAGCAACAGGCTCATAACAAAAAACCCAGCCTAGGCTGGGTTTTAATGACACGAGAGTCTATTAAAGATTAAGCTTTAACACGACCTTTGTATTCATCAGTACGGGTATCAATTTCAATTGAATCACCGATTTCGCAGAATGAAGACACTTGGATCTCATGGCCTGTGCTTAAACGCGCAGTTTTCATCACTTTACCTGAGCTATCACCGCGTACGGATGGCTCAGTGTAGATGATTTCACGCTCAATGGTGGTAGGCAGCTCAATAGAGATGACTTTATCATCATAGAACACTGCAGCGCACTCATCCGTCATACCGTCTTCAATATAAGGCAGGACAGCTTCCAAATCAGATTTTTCTACTTCGTATTGATTGTATTCAGTATCCATAAATACATACAGCGGATCAGCAAAGTATGAGTAAGTCACGGTCTTACGATCAAGAACAACCATCTCAAACTTATCATCTGCGCGGAATACAGTTTCTGTAGCTGTACCGTTTAATAGGTTCTTCAACTTCATCTTAACGACCGCAGAGTTGCGACCTGATTTATTGAATTCAGCCTTCTGGATGACCCAAGGTGAACCATCGATATTTGCTACTTGACCGGCGCGAAATTCTTGTGCAGTTTTCATGCTGAAAATCCATAGGGGATGTTAATAAAATTTTAGGCGTGCATCATAGCCAATCTTGATAGAAAAGAGCTAGCTTTGTTGCAAGATCAGCCTGTTTATTTTGTTGTGCAGACCAGCATGCAGCATGGCTTTGCAGTGCTTGCTCATGCACTACAAACTGCGACCACACCTTAG
>JAVETP010000252.1:0-2526 GCA_034006005.1 Pseudomonas sp. | reverse complement strand
AGGAGCCTGATTTTGTAATAGATTATGTCGATAGAGAATTACTAGTTGAAATATCCAAAATCACTACTCAACGCATCGAGTATGTTAGGCACAAGACAGAAAAAACCGGAAACCCTGATGCAGACTATGAGGAAATTGCGTCTCTTTATCATGATAGCAGACCTAGTAAGGATGAAAATATAGATTTAATAAGACAGCCTGGAGATCATCTGGTTGAGGAAGGAATATATGGTGCCTATCCTGAAAAAAGATGGGCAGAGATTTGTGTACAAGTGATTAAAAGAAAAAGTAAACTGCAGTATTCAAAAACTGTTGACATCCTTATTTTGGATGACTTTGATTATCCTTGGAGTGATTTAAAACACATTGAGAATAGATACAAAATACTCAGGGAAATGATCATAGATAATGATTTACAGAGACTCAAGATACTCCCTAATATATTTGCTAATACGCTCGGCAAATTAGGCATGATAAGAATCGATAATATTTGGCATGTAGAAGCACTTGAGTTAAGGCACGTCCCAACTCTCGTAGTGTTTTAATCGTGTTGTACATCTTTGCTCCTATCATAATGAGCTCCTACTATTTATTTAGTGGAACCCATTATAGCACTACTGTACCAATTTCAAGTGCCAAGTTGTACCAATTTTAAATGCCATCTACAGCACCAAGCAGAATAGGGTTAAATGCAGTTCCTAGCATATAGTATTTGACAAGATCTCAGCAGATATAAATCGTGGTAAACACATGGAGGTGTATATGAAAAGCATAAAAGTGCTGTTTTTGTGTGCAGTGTTGCTGGTGGTTTTCACTGGCTCACTACAGGCAGACGACACATATAGCGAGTTATTACTGCAAAAAGCCAAGAGCGGCGATGCTGTAGCGCAAAATGAATTGGCTTTGTGTTACAACGAAGGTAAAGGCGTAGTTCAGGACCACAAAGAAGCCGTGAAGTGGTATCGCCTTGCTGCGGAGCAGGGATATGCAAGAGCACAATTCAATCTTGGGCTGATGTACGACAAAGGTGAAGGCGTGATCCAGGACTTTAAAGAAGCGGTGAGATGTTACCGTCTGGCAGCAGAAAAGGGAAATGCACCTGCACAGTACAATCTTGGTTATATGTATTCCAACGGTTTGGGTGCAATTCAGGACAAGAAAGAAGCTCTGAAATGGTATCGCCTTGCTGCTGAACAGGAATATGCATCAGCTCAATACAATCTTGGAGTGATGTATGGCAATGGTGAAGGCGTATTTCAGGACCACAAAGAAGCTGTGAAATGGTACCGACTTGCTGCTGATCAGGGAGATGAATTTGCTCAATACAATCTTGGAGTGATGTATAGCAATGGTGATGGCGTGATCCAGGACAAGAAAGAAGCCTACTTCTGGTTCTTAATCGCTGCTGCAAATGGAGTTGATTTGGCCAAAGATAGCCATGAGACTGTGGTAAAGCAACTTAGCAAGCAACAGCAGGAGCAGATCCAAGCCAGAGCTAAAAAGTGGTTTGCGGAGCACTAAGCAGAATAGGGTTCAATGCAGTTCCTAACATATATTATTTGACAAGATCTCAGCAGATATAATTCTTGGTAAACACATGGAGGTGTATATGAAAAGCATAAAAGTGCTGTTTTTGTGTGCAGTGTTGCTGGTGGTTTTCACTGGCTTACTGCAGGCACAGCCCACATATAGCGAGGCATTACTGCAAAGAGCCAAGAGCGGCGATGCTGAGGCTCAACTACAATTAGGTTTGTGTTACGGCACTGGTGAAGGCGTATTTCAGGACCACAAAGAAGCTGTGAAATGGTACCGCCTTGCTGCTGATCAGGGAGATGAATTTGCTCAATACAATCTTGGAGTGATGTATAGCAATGGTGAAGGCGTAATCCAAGACAAGAAAGAAGCTGTTAGATGGTACCGCCTTGCTGCTGAGCAGGGATATGCGAACGCTCAATACAATCTTGGGGATATGTATTACAATGGCGCAGGCGTGATCCAAAACAACAAAGAAGCTGTAAGGTGGTTTCGCCTTGCTGCTGAGCAGGGAGATGAATCTGCTCAATACAATCTCGGGGTGATGTATACCAGTGGCGAAGGCGTCATTCAGGACTACAAAGAAGCTGCGAAGTGGTATCGCCTTGCTGCTGAGCAGGGTATTGCAGACGCTCAATACAATCTCGGAACGATGTATGGCACTGGCGAAGGCGTCATTCAGGACTACAAAGAGGCCTACTTCTGGCTTTTAATCGCTGCTGCCAATAATCTTGACGTTGCTAAGCAAAACCGTGACGTTATAGCAAAAAAACTAAGCAAACAACAGAAGGAGCAGATCCAGGCCAAAGCCACAAAGTGGTTTGCGGAGCACTATACAGAATAGGGTTAAATGCAGTTCCTAACATATAGTATTTGACAATATCTCAGCAGATACAAACCTTGGGAAACACATGGAGGTTAATATGAAAAGCATAAGAGTGCTGTTCCTGTGTTCAGTGTTGATGGTAGTTTTCAGTGGACTGCTACAAGCAC
>JAVETP010000251.1:0-2540 GCA_034006005.1 Pseudomonas sp. | reverse complement strand
CGACTGATGACTAAAATAGTCCCTCAAAGCCTGTGCAGATATGCCAGGCGAGTGCAAGCGGCTACGACCAACGCTTTTACTATTCTCTCCAGTAATCACGGCAACCGATCTATTGTCATCCATCATCCTGTACCCTCTAACCCGTTTAGCTTTGGCTGGCGCAAAAAGTGCCATAACTTATACAAGTAAGCAGCTATATCCTTGAGAATAAGCAACACCATAAACACCATGATTGCATAGAAGTTTAGGTAACATTTCGCCATGTATTTTTTTTAAATAATTATATGCATCGCACCCAGTAGCATCAATGCCGATACTCATAGAACCCTGTTCACCCTGTACCATAAGTTGATCAAGATAATTTATGGCCTGCCCTCGGTTGAAAAATATCTGATCATTGACCATAAATGAACCTTCAACGCCAAGCGCCGGCAAAGCCTCCCGCACCTGTTTAGGTTGTTTTACAAGCACCGAGTCCCAGCGCAAGCATCTATCGAGAACTACGTTTGATATAGGATGACTGGAAAAAGAAGAGCGATTGAATGTTAGCCAATCCACGCATAGCTGAAGGTCATCAAAGAGCCCTTTGTTTCCTTTTCCTCGCTTAAGAAAAGCCTCTTTATTCACAGTGGTCAAAATATGTATCTTCTTCCTCAGCCGACTTAACTCTAAGTCAATGATGCTTTGAATAGGTACGCCGTCAATAATTTTAGGCCCGTGCCACATAAGCATGACCTGTACAGCCATTGGCATACTATAGGTGTTTTGCATTCCAGCCACCCCCTGCACATTCAACTCCAAGTCTTTATAAAAATTGACCACGCGGCCAGCTCTGCATTGCTTGACGTGCTCTATAAAACTGAAACGACAAGGAAAATAGTGCCCCAGCTCAATATCATTGGCACTTTTGTTGCCGCGCTTTAATTTGCTTTCAGGGTTTCCGAAAACAAAAGGCATGTCTTTGTCTTCTTGCGCGCCATCATGGGATCTCTTTAACTTAGTTATCACAACTTTACCGCTCGCTTCAGTGTGCTTTTAATATCGAATAATGCCATTATATCACATCGTTTTTGCTCTTAAACAAAAGGCACGCAAATGGAAGATCTCGCAGAGCAGTTACTACAGAAATATTCACGAAAACAAATCTCTGCGCTTATTAACTTACTTGAACCACAAGCCCCCACGGGCTCAATGACGGCGGTAGAGTTCGGGAAGCTACTAGACAAGCTTCAGCGCAAGAAAAACGCTTACAGTGCGAAGTCAGTGGCGATAGCGAGGCTGCATTGGGTGGAGGGAGCGAGTATTGGTGAAGCCGCACGGGAGTGCGGCGTGTCATACCAGTGTTCATACTCGCTGATCAATCGGATTAAAAAGAACTTCTTGTAGCTTTAATCGCTTTTAAGATTCGATAACAAGCTATCAAGGTTCACGTTTTCAGCGTTTGGCATTTTTGTTTTCGGGTAAGTAAATGCGCTTGCAATCATTTCAAAGCCATCATTCACCGCTGACAGCGCCTTGCTCTCATCAGCTGAATTAGTCATAAACAGCTCAGTTTGAACCATCGCTGCCCGAGCTTCATCAACTTCATTTACCGAACCAAACCAAGGCATCAAGGCTAAAGCGTTCCTTGTGATCTCAGCAATTGGAGTTAGCGCTTCACTTCTTGAATACTCAGATTCTTCCGCTGGCATTTCATCTGGGATCTCGCCATCGAAATAATGGTTATAATCCTCTTGGTACGACTCCGGCATTTCGTCATTACCATCACCGGTGATCTCCATTCCTAAGTAAGCGTTGAGCGGGTCCACCTCTTCTTTTGGACTTGGTTTAGATGATAACGATCCAGTGCCGCCGGTATTGCCCGAATCAGTTTCTTCCTCGGAATCATCATCGCCCATATAAATATCGCCTTCGGTTTCGTCGTAGAGTAACGAACCGCTCATATCAGGCATGGTAATGTTTGTTTCTTTAGCTAATCGTTTATTCAGCGCCTGCTGCTTTTGTTCAATAAAGCTTGGAGACTCGTTATCTCTCAAAAGCGAAATAAACAACTCAGCCACGCTTTTCTTGCTATCTAAGTCAGCATCAACCACTCGGCGCAGTAAGCCTACTAATTCGCTTTCATTATAATCTGCTTCCAGCAAGTCTCTCGCGCCGTATACCGACTCAATAACCCCTTTATCAAACATCCTTTCTTTATCGTTATCGCTCAAAGTCTGCTTGGCCAAACGCTCTATGACCAGCATCGAGTGAAAATAAAGATTCATCGAGGCGAGCATTTTGCGAGAATCATCGCGAATCATCACCAACAGATCTTGGTACTCACGACTTGGGGAAAGATTGTTTAACTCAAGAAGCTCTTCAACAGTTGGAATCGCAATTTTTGCCATGCGAACAGAGTACCAAGAATCAACATAGCGAGTTAATGGGTCACTCCCTTTCTCGTTGATACCGTGGTTATACACCTGAACCGCATGCGTTTTACCTTGGTACATAATAAACGCTTGGCCTAAGCCTTGAGCCTTGATTGCAGTAGAAGT
>JAVETP010000009.1:0-80975 GCA_034006005.1 Pseudomonas sp. | reverse complement strand
CGCAGGCGTGGCCAGCTCTTACGGGGCGGGGTGTTTCTGCGGGCTTTTCAGACACTTTCGAGCCAGCAAGCACAGCATACGGGATGCAAACAGAGCAGCGAATTTGAAGCGTTTTTAGGGCTGAGAGGCAGCGGTCGCAGGCGTGGCCAGCTCTTACGGGGCGGGGTGTTTCTGGGGGCTTTTCAGACACTACAGAGCCAGCAAGCACACAGCATAGGGTGCAAACCGGACAGCGGGTTTGGGTGATTTTCAGGGCTGAGAGGCGGCGGTCGCAGGCGTGGCCAGCTCTTACGGGGCGGGGTGTTTCTGGGGAAGGTGTGGGGCTGGGAGATGGCGTTGGCGGGCACAAGTGCCCGTCATACGGAGGGTGATTTATGGCTTGGGGTTAGGCTTTGGGGCGTACTAATAATGCGGAGCCCCATGAGAGGCCGACGCCGAAGCCTGAGAGCATGGCGTTGCGCCATTTGCCATCAAAGGCGTAATGCTCAAGCAGCATCGGGATGGATGAGGAGACGGTATTACCCGCGCCAAACATATCCTTAATCACTTTGTTGCCGTTATCACCCAGACGCTTAGCAATGGCATCCACAATCGCCCCGCTGCCTTGGTGTAAACAGAATGCATCGACATCATCCATGCTCAGACTCAGTTCATCGAGCACTTCTTGCATATGCGGGATAATTTTTAAGCTGGCGAAGTTAAACACTTGGCGACCATTCATATGGAAATGGCCATCTTTGACCACTAAATACTCAGCACCACCGCCATCACCGCCAAAACGCGCAGGACCCAATTCCCAGACCGGATCTTCGGTCAGCCAAGTGGCTGTCGCCGCATCACCAAATAATAATGTGGTCATGCGATCTTCACGATCAACGATTTTTGAGTAAGGGTCAGCGGTGACTAAAATGGCGTTTTTCAAACCAATGGACTGCATAAAGCCTTTGAGTACATACAAGCCATACACATAGCCCGAGCAACCCAGCGACACATCAAAGCACGCCGCATTCATCGGAATGCCCAGCTTATGTTGAACAATTGCCGAGGTATGCGGTAATCCTTCAGCATCACCGTTTTGCGTCACGACCACCAAAGCTTGGACATCTTCAAGCTTTAAGTCAGGGTTTTTAGCGAGCAAATTTTGTACTGCACGCACACATAAATCTGAAGTCTCTTGGCCCTCTTCTTTAACAGATAAAGTCCGAGTCCCCAATTTAACGTCTACAAAAGCCTCATCACGATCAAAACTGTGCGCTTGCGCGATGTTATCAATTCGCCCTTCTGGGATGTAACTTGCAATACTGCGTATGCCAATCATCGTGCATCTTCCACCTTAAAAACCGCCGTAGATGACCGTCAACCCAGCACTCGACTACAGAGTCACTGTTAGGTAAAAATACGCACAGTTTACTGCGCGCGTTAACGGCCAAACCTAAAATTCTATTCCATTTATGACGTACCACAATAGCCTGACGACACATTATCCGCCATAGGCAAAACGGTGTAAGTCTTAAAATAGACTTATTGCTGTGCTATAGGCCGCTGTAACAGCCCCTGTGATCCACCTCTTTTCACAGCGGATATGCCATAATAGCTTTCTTTTTTATCTATATTAAAGCCATGACCCACACTCCAGATCGCATATTTAACACGCCGTTGGCACAAGTACCCGACTTTGTCTTTAATGAAGATGTGGTGCGCGTATTCCCCGATATGATTAAGCGCTCAGTACCCGGTTACCCCACCATTGTGGAAAACACCGGCGTACTGGCTGCTCAATTCGCCCAGCCCAATAGCACGCTCTACGATTTAGGCTGCTCTTTGGGCGCTGTCACTCAAGCCATGCGCCGCCATGTCAGTCACAGCGGTTGTAAAGTGATTGCGGTGGATAACTCAGCGGCCATGGTTGAACGCTGCCGTGAACATCTCAATGCACAAGATGCGATGTTCCAAGAATTGTTGCCGGTGAGTGTGATTGAAGCGGATATTCTTAAGCTTGAGTTCGAACCCACTTCGCTGGTGGCGTTGAACTTTACCCTGCAATTTATTGCCCCAGAGCAGCGTTTAGAATTACTGCAGACGATTCACCGCGCCCTACTACCGGGTGGCGCGCTGATACTCTCAGAAAAACTGCGTTTTAATGATCCAGAAGAACATGAACTTCTGAATGACTTGCACTTGGACTTTAAGCGCGCCAATGGCTACAGCGATCTAGAAATTGCGCAAAAGCGCCGCGCCATTGAAAAAATCATGCTGCCTGACAGCCTTGAAGAACACCGTGAGCGTTTAGCCAAGGCTGGGTTCAGTAAAGTCGTGGTCTGGTTTCAGTGTTTAAACTTTGCCTCGTTGATTGCCCTACCATGATTGATTTCACACCTTTAGTTGAAGAACTGGCCGATACGCCATTAAAAGACTGGTCGCTGACGATTCAGCCACAATTTGATCAGCTGTACGCGATCAGCCACGGCGACTTACCGCGCTGGATGGCTGCAGTGGATGCCTTACCGCCTTTGCTACCTGCTAAGCGCGAGTTAACCACTGAATTTAATTTAGATGGCCCATGCACTGAGCCTGAGCGCGAGCAATTGCACACGGCGCTGCAAGGCTTAATGCCGTGGCGCAAAGGCCCATTTCGTTTATTTGATGTGCACGTTGATACTGAATGGCGCTCGGATTGGAAATGGGATCGTGTCAGTCCGCATTTGGATTTAACCCATAAGCGCATTTTAGATGTCGGCTGTGGCAATGGTTACTATATGTGGCGCATGCTCGGTGCTGGCGCTAAAAGCGTGGTCGGGGTTGATCCGAACTGGTTATTTTTCTGCCAGTTCCAGGCGATGCGCCGCTTCTTTGATGCGCCGCCGGTGTGGCATTTGCCCTTTACCCTAGAAGACTTACCGGCCAAGTTGGAAGGCTTTGATACGGTGTTTTCGATGGGTGTGCTCTATCATCGCAAATCACCGATTGATCATCTGTTGGCGCTGAAGGATTGTTTAGTCAGTGGCGGTGAGTTGGTGCTGGAAACCTTAGTCATCGAAGGCGACTGCAATCAAGTATTAGTGCCAGAAGATCGTTACGCGCAGATGCGTAACGTGTGGTTTTTGCCCTCGGTTGCCGCGCTGGAACTGTGGCTACGCCGCGCCGGTTTTAAAGATGTGCGCTGCGTGGACATCAGCTACACCTCCACCGATGAACAACGCTCGACTGAGTGGATGAAATATCAATCCCTAGGTGACTTCCTCAACCCCGACAACCCACAACAAACCCTAGAAGGCCTCCCCGCCCCGATGCGCGCAGTGATAGTTGGGCGCAAGCCTTAAGATCCGTAGGGCGGGCACTTGTGCCCGCCTTCCTGCAACCAATATAAGATTCAGCTGTAACCTGCTGTAGCTGCAAGAGCATAACGCGGGCATAAATGCCCGCCCTACCGTAGATTGTCGTGCTTAAAAGACGCTCGACTAGAACGCATCATTTCACAATTAGAAAAATGCAAATCAAACAGTGCAGACAACACCTATGCTCAGCAAGTGCTGCGCTGTTGCTGTGACAAGCGTAGCCATGGATGGCGTAGCGCCGGAGTTGAACCCTGGACGGGTTCATCGACGGAAAAATAGCAATCGCGCAGCACGGCAGGCACAAATATCGATGTATTAATCCTTTGCTTTTACGCGGGCTAGGGGGAATAGGCGTTTGAAGTTCTCAGTGGTTTGCGCGGCGAGTTCTTCGTAGGGGACGCCGCGCAGTTCGGCGACGAACTTGGCGACGTCGGCGACGTATTCAGGGAAGTTGGGGCGGCCGCGATGTGGGATAGGTGCAAGGTACGGTGAGTCGGTTTCAACTAGGATGCGATCACTGGGTACTTGCAAGGCCACTTCGCGCAGCGCTGCGGCATTACGGAAGGTGACGATGCCGGAAAATGAGATGTAATAACCCAAGTCCAACGCCGCTTTGGCCATCGGCCAGTCTTCAGTAAAGCAATGCATCACGCCAGCTTGTGGCAAGGCCGCTTCGCGCATTAAATCCAAGGTATCTTGCTTGGCTTCGCGAGTGTGGATGATGACCGGCTTACCACACTGACGCGCCGCATCTAAATGCAGACGAAACGAATCCTGCTGCATCTGCGCTGTTTCAGCTTGATAGTGATAATCCAAGCCCGTCTCACCCACTGCGACAACGCCGGGATGATCTAACTCATCCAACAGCCATTGCATGGTGGGTTCGCTACCGCGGGTTAAATCCAAAGGATGCACGCCGACCGAGCAATCCACATCCGCATAACGCTGAGTCAAAGCGCGCATGGTCGGTGCGTTTTCCACACTGATGCCAATACAGAGAAAATGCCCAACGCCGCGATCACGTGCTGCTTGCAGCGCGCTATCCAGACAGCCGTCGTAGGCGGTTAAATCGAGTCGATCAAGGTGACAATGTGAATCAATAAGCATAGGTATAGCCATTTTTAAAATATGGGCAGGCAGTATTGCGTCAGTCACAGCTTACATCGTGTGAGTTGGACGACCTGACGCCAGTACACCGGCCAAATAGGTTTCAATTTTATTACGCGCAATGGCATCGTTTTCAGAAAACTGAACACCAACGCCTGCTGCACGGTTGCCTTGTGCGCCACGTGGAGTGACCCAGACTACACGTCCGGTAGCGGGAATCTTCTCCACTTCATCCATCAGATTCAGCGACATCAATACTTCATCACCCAACTCATATTCGCGAATAGTGGGGATAAATAAACCGCCGTGTTTAATAAAGGGCATATAGGCCGCATACAAAACCGAGGTGTCTCTAATGCTCAGTGTTAACACATTATGACGCGGTACTTCATTCACTGACACATTCATAACAACCTCCGGAGTAATCAATCAGGGCGTGGTGCGCTGACTCAGCTGCAGCACTCACCCAGCGCAATATCTATAGTATACGCACAGATCTCGCTTAACGCGGCAACAACGCTTGCCAACGCACCAGCAGACCTTCTAAGAGTAAATCAGCGCGCAAGGGCACGCGGCGTAAGACTTTTTGCCGATGCTCAAGCAACCAATCCTGTGTTTCCAACAGCTGCGCTAAAGGCGCACGCGGTGCCACGTGTTTTAATACCACCGCCATATCAGTTAAACCCAACTGGCTGTCATCTTCGGTTATTTTATAGCGCAAAATCAGCTGCGCCCACTGACAAAACCAATCAAAGAGTAAATCCTGCGGCATCTTCGCCCAGGCCAGCGCTAAATCACTGGGGCTGCTTTGCTGCTTAAACAATTGCTTAACACCACTGACCACTTGCTCACGAATGGCTAAGACATCACCGCTTAAGAGTTTTTGTGCATTGAGTGGTGCGCCGGAAGCCAGTGCTAGGACATTCTGTGCTTGCTCAAGACTGAGTTCTGGCTGTTGCTGTTGCAACCACTCCACGCTTTGCTCAGCGCTGGCTAACGGGCAGACCTGTAAGACACAGCGGCTTTTAATGGTTGGCAGTAAAAAGCTAAATTGATGGCTGATCAAGATGAAAATTGTCGAGCCTGCCGGTTCTTCAAGGCTTTTTAATAAGGCGTTAGCAGATCCGGTGGTCATGGCTTCCGCCGGTTCCACAATCACTACTTTGCGCCCGCCCTGCTGCGAAGTTTGTAAAATCTTTGCTACCAGCTCACGCACACTGGCAATTAAAATCCCTTTGCCCTCTTCTTCTGGCTCTAGGCGCATCAAATCAGGGTGGGTATCAGCGGTATATAATTTACAGGCTGAACACTGTCCGCAAGGCTGGTCATTAACCGGTGCTTTACAGAGTAAGAACATAGCAAAATGTTCGGCTAACGCGCGTTTCCCGCTGCCGGCTGGGCCATGCAGTAAATAGGCATGGGCTTGCTGACTGCGTCCGGCTAAAGTCTGCCACAGCTCCGCGTGCCAAGGGTAAAGACTATTGCGCACGCGCACGTTCCATAATTTCAATTAACTGCACATCAAGACTTTTTTGCACTTCATGCAGTGTTTGCTGAGCATTGACCAAGCGAAAGCGCTCGGGATCATCTTCAGCACGCTGTAAATAGCTTTGGCGCACGGCTTCAAAAAAGTTATGTTGCTCTTGTTCAAAACGATCCAACGTGCCGCGCGCTACAGCACGCGCCATGCCGTCTTCAACCGGCAAATCAAACAGCAAAGTAATATCCGGGCGTAAATCCCCTTGAACAAACTGTTCCAGCAAAGCAATACGCGAGCAATCCAAACCACGACCGCCGCCTTGGTAGGCATAGGTGGCATCAGTAAAGCGATCACAAATGACAATTTTACCGGCTTCTAGAGCAGGCAAAATCACTTGGGCTAAATGCTGCGCGCGTGCGGCAAACATCAGTAACAGCTCAGTGTCCACTGACATGGCTTCATCATGCGGTGCTAATAATATATCGCGAATTTGCTCTGCTAAAGCGGTACCGCCCGGCTCGCGGGTCAGTGCCACCTCAAAACCCTGAGCCTGCAGTTGTTCGGCCAGATAAGCACGGTTAGTCGTTTTGCCAGCGCCTTCAGGGCCTTCCAGAGTAATAAATAATCCACGCATGCTAAGAGTCCTTATTGAGCGGCAGGAGCAGGACTGGAGCGATAGTCTGCACGGCGCTTAATTTGATATTCACGCACGGCTTTATTGTGCTCCGCCAGCGTATTGGAAAACACATGACTGCCATCGCCACGCGCCACAAAGTACAGGCTTTTGCCAGCTTTGGGGTGCAGCGCAGCATAAATCGCTTCGCGCCCGACCATAGCAATAGGCGTGGGCGGCAGTCCTGAGATGACATAGGTATTGTACGCTGTGGGTTTGCGTAAATCTGCTCGGGTGATTTTACCGGTGTAACGCTCACCCATGCCGTAAATCACCGTGGGGTCGGTCTGTAATAACATGCCAATGGCTAAACGACGCATAAACACCCCGGCGATTTCTTCGCGCTCACGGGCTACGCCGGTTTCTTTTTCAATAATCGAGGCCATGATTAAGGCTTCATCAGGATTGCGGTACGGCAAATCATCCGCTCGCTGCGCCCACTCTTCGGCCAGCACTTTCTGTAAGCGTTGATTGGCTTGGCGTAAAATATCTAAATCGCTTTGGCCACGAGTAAAATTATAAGTGTCGGGGAAAAAGCGCCCTTCGGGATGCAGATTGGCTTGATCCAGCGTGCGCATCAGTTCGCTATCGCTAACATCTCCCAGAGTTTGCTGCAGTTTATCTTGCTGCGCTAAGGCGGCACGCACTTGGCGAAAGTTCCAGCCTTCCACCAGCGTCACGCGGTATTGTAAAACATCACCGCTGCGCCACTTCTCTAGCAACTGAGTGACATTCATACCTGGGGTTAACTCGTACTCACCACTGTGCAACGGTTGAATATGCCCCTGCAAGCGCCAGCTTAAACGCAACCAAAATGCACCGTGCAAAATGCCCTGCTGCTCTAACTGCAACAATAAACCATTGGGGGTGCTGCCAGTGGGCGCACTGAGGACGATCTCATGCTCCAGCTGTAAGGGTTGCTCCAGCACTTGCTCCTGCTTCCACAGCAGTCCAGCCACTGATGTAATCAGCAACACAATGCCCAGCAAAATCACAATCATTAACTTACGCAGCACGGCTTTTCTTCCACTCAATCTTTAATAAGTTGCTGCAGTTTACGAGTCATAGCGCCAATCGGCCAGCGTTGTGCTGCATAAGCGCGTACCGGCCAAATACCGTAGAGGCTATTGCAGGTAAAGACTTCGTCGGCCTGTTGTAAATCCTGCAGAGTGATATCGCGCACCATAACATCGATACCGACCGCGGCGGCACGGGCCAATAACTCGGCACGCATCACGCCGGCCACGCCACAGCGATGCAGTGCGGGGGTCAGCAGTTGTTGCTTATGGACGATAAAAACATTGCTAAACACACCATCGACCACACGATCCTGCGCATCCAGTAATACACCTTCGGCGTAGGTCGGGTCAGACCATTCCGCTCGCGCTAAGACTTGCTCTAAGCGATTGAGGTGTTTAAGTCCGGCTAACAGGGGTTGTTCAGAGAGTCGCAACTGACAGGCAAACAATTGAATGCCCTGTTGCTGATGTGCGGCAGGCCATTGCGGTACAGCAGAGGCTTGTAAAATTCGCTGCGGTACACAGGGATCAGGTAAACCATAACCACGCTGACCGGCACCACGGGTTAGAATCAATTTGCATACGCCATCGCCCAACTGCTGCATATACTCCAGCAACTCGCGGCGCAAAATCGGCATAGCGCACGGTATTTTTAAACGCTGACAGCCTTCCTGTAAACGGGCTAAATGCCGTTCCAGTAAGACCGCACGTCCACCCTGCACTTTAAGGGTCTCAAACAGGCCGTCACCATAGGCCAAACCACGGTCAGCGAGCGCAATACTATCTGCGGGCTGACCGTTAACCCAGGCCTGCACCTTTAGCTGTACCGACGCAGTAACAGCGAACCGTTAGTGCCACCAAAACCAAAGGAGTTGGACAATACCGCATCAATTTTCATTGGTTGAGCGTGGTGTGGCACAAAGTTCAGATCACAGCCTGCACCCGGCTCATCCAGATTAATGGTCGGCGGAGCCACTTGATCACGCAAGGCTAAAATACTAAAAATAGCTTCAACTGCACCCGCCGCACCTAACAAGTGACCGGTCATGGATTTAGTTGAACTGACAGCCAGCGCTTGCGCATGATCAGCAAACACAGTTTTTAGTGCATTAACTTCAGCTAAGTCACCGGCCAGCGTTGAGGTTCCGTGTGCGTTAACATACTGCACTTGATCAGCACGCATACCGGCATCACGTAAGGCATTGGCCATACAGCGTGCTGCACCATCACCTTGCTCAGGCGGCGAAGTCATATGGTAGGCATCAGCGCTCATACCAAAACCAGCCACTTCGGCATAAATCGTGGCACCACGGGCTTTAGCGTGCTCGAGCTCTTCAAGTACCAGCGCACCAGCACCATCAGCTAAGACAAAACCATCACGGCCGGCATCCCAAGGACGACTGGCTGTTTGTGGATCATCATTGCGTGTGGAGAGTGCACGTGAAGCGGCAAAACCACCCAGACCTAAGCCACAGGCTGCCATTTCAGCACCACCCGCCAGCATCACATCCGCATCGCCGTAAGCAATATTGCGCGCAGCCATACCAATACAATGCGTACCTGTTGTACAGGCGGTAGCAATGGCATAGTTCGGACCTTGTAAGCCCAACTGGATCGACAGCACACCCGAGAGCATATTGATAATAGAACCGGGGACAAAGAACGGCGAAATACGGCGCGGGCCTTGCTCGACTAATGTTTTGCTGGTGTTCTCAATATTGGTCAATCCACCAATACCTGAACCCATCACCACACCAACACGTTCACGGTTGGCATCCGTCACTTCTAAACCTGAATCTTGCATGGCCTGCAAACCTGCAGCTAAACCATACTGAATAAACAAGTCTAAGCGACGCGCATCTTTAGCGGGCATATATTGAGTTACATCAAAGTCTTTGACTGAACCGGCAAAGCGCGTTGAAAAAGCTTCAACGTTCATGTGTTCAATCGAACTGATACCGCTTTTACCAGCTAGGATGCCGGACCAGCTGTGTGCGACATCAAGACCTAGTGGGGACAGCATACCCATCCCGGTAACTACGACACGTCTACGCGACATGGCGACAACCTCTTGTTAATGCAAAATGTACTGTACAAAAAAAAGCCGCACACTCGTAATAAGTCGCGCGGCTTTCACTGTTGCAAAGAAACCGTCTACATTACTGCGCGTGGGCGTTGATGTAATCGATTGCTTCTTGAACAGTAGTGATTTTTTCAGCTTTCTCATCAGGAATTTCAGTCTCGAACTCTTCTTCAAGAGCCATTACTAATTCAACTGTATCCAATGAGTCTGCGCCTAAATCATCAACAAAAGATGCATTGTTAGTCACGTCTTCTGCTTTAGCACCTAACTGCTCAGCAACGATTTTTTTAACGCGTTCTTCGATAGTGCTCATACCGTATATCACTCCTAAATGGAAAACTGGGCAACTTAAGCTGCCGCTTTGTATAAAAAGGGTTTGTGCATATTAAGCAAACTGCTTGCCCTTTGCGAACCACTTATTTGATCTTTGTGTGCGCTGCCATCAGCACTGCACACAAAGTTCTAATCCTACAGGCTGCAATTATGACTCAAAACACAACGCTTCGGTCACAATAACAGGCATTTTAACTCATATACATGCCGCCGTTCACTGGAATTGTTGCTCCAGTGACATAAGACGCCTGCTCTGATGCTAAAAAACTCACCACATTGGCGATTTCTTCAGCTTGACCCAAACGTCCTAATGGAATTTGTGTCAGCAATGCATCACGCTGTGCTTCGGGTAATTCACGGGTCATATCAGTATCAATAAAGCCCGGTGCTACGGCATTGACAGTGATTGAACGCGAGCCCACTTCACGTGCTAATGCGCGACCAAAACCCTCTAGGCCTGCTTTTGCTGCGGCGTAGTTTACTTGACCTGCGTTACCCATTGCACCTACTACGGAGCCAATACTGATAATGCGGCCCCAGCGTGCTTTGGTCATACCACGTAAAACTGCTTTGCTCATGCGGTACAAACTGTTTAAGTTGGTATCAATGACATCAAACCATTCGTCATCTTTCATCCGCAGCATCAGGTTATCACGGGTAATTCCGGCGTTATTGACCAGAATCAGCGGCGCACCAAATTCAGTTTGGATGCGCGCAAGGGTCGCAGTCACAGACTCAGCATCACAGACATTGAGCATCATACCGGTGCCTTGAATGCCGTTATCTTTTAATGTCTGACTGATATTCTCTGCGCCCTTCTCAGAGGTTGCGGTACCAATCACGATGGCACCTTGTGCGCCCAACTGCAGGGCAATGGCTTGGCCAATCCCACGGCTTGCGCCGGTCACCAATGCCACTTTACCTTGTAAGCTCATGATTTTCTCCATCTCAAAGCTGCGCAGCAACAGCAGCTGCAAACCCGTCTGGGGTATCTAAATTATAGGTATTAACGCCTTTAATGCAGCGCTTATTGAGGCCGGACAGGACTTTACCTGGGCCACACTCAACCACATCCGTAACACCTTGTGCCGCTAAGCACACCATCGACTCAACCCAGCGCACAGGACTGTACAGTTGCGCGAGGAGATTTTGTTCTAAAAGAGCTAAGTCAGTCACCACTTCAGCAGTGACGTTTTGCACTAAAGCAATGCTCGGCTGCTGCCATTTGATCGCAGCTAACGACTGGGCAAACTGCTCTGCCGCTGGGCGCATCAAGGCACAATGCGACGGTACACTGACCGGCAAAGCGATCGCACGTTTCGCGCCACGCGCTTTACAGGCAACAATGGCACGCTCAACTGCAGCAGCGTCACCGGCCACAACCACCTGGCCTGGCGCATTAAAATTGACCGCACTGACCACTTGGCCTTCGGCTGCTTCAGCACAGGCTGCCTGCACATCCGCATCATCCAGACCTAAGATAGCCGCCATACCGCCGGTACCTGTAGGTACCGCTTCTTGCATCAACTGACCACGACGCTCAACTAAACGCACTGCATCAGCTAAAGATAAGCTGCCTGCTGCGACTAGAGCTGAGTACTCACCTAAACTGTGTCCGGTGACATAGGCTGGCTGAGCAGATGATTTTGCTTGCCACAGACGCCATAAGGCAATCGATGCGGTTAAAATAGCCGGTTGGGTTTTATCGGTTTGATTCAATACGTCCGCTGGGCCTTGCTGAGTTAACGCCCAGAGGTCATAGCCTAAAGCAGCGGATGCTTCGGCAAAGGTATCGAGCACAATTGACTCTGCCGCACCAATATCGGCCAGCATGCCAACGGCTTGTGAGCCTTGGCCGGGGAATACAAACGCAAGAGAAGCCTTCATAACTATAATTACCTGTCATTCAACAAAGGAAGTTTGCCACGTATAGGATATCAATAACAAACCGACTATTGGATGATAAACCCTACCCATCCGTCACACTTTACTTGTATTTAGTCTGCAGTACGACGCTTTTAACTGGGGTTGAGCACTTGTAAGTGCGCTTGCAAGCGTTCAGCCAGCCCTTCTTGTGCAGCTCGATAGGCCACACTAATGGCCGCCTGAAAGGCTTCCTGAGTGGCATTACCATGGCTTTTCACCACAACACCATCCACGCCTAACAAACATGCGCCATTGTAACGCTCGGGCGCTAACTCTAAACGCAACATGTTTAATAAAGGTGCGGCTAACCAGGCCAATAACCAAGCCCGCCAGCCACGACCTAAGCGTTGCTTGATCCGTGTGGCGATCATCTTAGCTAAGCCTTCACTGGATTTCAGCAAAACATTACCGACAAAACCATCACAGACCACCACATCAGCATCACCACGAAAGACACCATCGCCTTCCACATAGCCAATATAGTTAATCTGCGGCATATTTTGTAACTCAGCAGCGGCTTGCTTGACCTGTTGATTGCCTTTGATCGCTTCCAGCCCAACATTGAGTAAGGCCACACGCGGCTTCTCAATCCCTTGAATTTGCACAGCCGCTGAGCCCATTAAGGCAAATTGCACCAATTGCTGCGCACTGACATCGACATTGGCACCCAGATCTAACAAATGGGTTTCACCGGTTAAGGTGGGCAATGCGGTCATAATCGCTGGACGTTCGATATTGGGTAAAGGCTTGAGAATATGCTTAGCCAAGGCCATTAAGGCGCCGGTATTACCAGCACTGACACAGGCTTGCACCTGCTTATCGCGCAATAATTGCAAGGCGATACGCATGGAGGAATCAGGTTTATGGCGCAAGGCATGCGCAGGTAATTCAGACATATCAATGCTTTCGCTGGCATGCTGAATAGTCAGTCGTGAATAATCGACTTGAGGGTATTGAGCCAGAGCTGACTCAATCAATGCTCGATCACCCACTAGCACTAAGTGCAAGGCTGGATGTTCTAGCAAACTTTTTACACACGCAGAAACAACAAGGCGGGGACCGAAGTCCCCGCCCATTGCATCAATCGCTATCGCTGAACCTGTCAAGGTTTACTCAGCAGAATCCTTCGCGATCACTTGACGGCCACGGTATACACCTTCTGGTGATACGTGGTGACGTAAGCGTAACTCACCCGTACTTTTCTCTACAGTCAAAGTACTAGCGGTGAGTGCATCGTGTGAACGGCGCATGTCACGCGCTGAACGGGATTTCTTGCTCTTCTGAACAGCCATAATTATAAACTCCTAAACGTTTGGGTCACGCTTTAATTGCGCCAATACACTGAATGGGTTGGACCTTGTAACCGCATTCTTGCTCGTCTCAGACTCGATGAGTCCAGCCGGTTGCTGGCATTCTTCAGGCGGATGCATCGGGACAATCGGCAAAGAGAGCAATAACTCATCTTCAATCAATGCCAATAAATCTAAAGGCTCCTCACCTACTTCAAGTACGTCATACCCTTGCGGGAAGTGCAGCTCTTCTGTGCCAGGTATTACAATGGCATACAGATACTCACCACTGACAGGTATGAGCGCTTCATCCAAGCAACGCTGGCAAATCATCCTAACCTCCGATTCAAGCTTAAGTCGCATTACTGCTACTTTCTGCTCGTCGCGGCTAAACTCAAACGCTACCCGAACAAGTCCGGCAGTGTCTGTCAGCAATTCGCAAACCCTAGAAAAATCAGATAGAGGGATCTCACCAGCTAAGGTGATACCACGATCTGCAAGTTTTCGCGGATCAACGTGAGGAGGAATCGGTGCATTTATCATAGGCGCGATATTCTATGGATAGACTCTGCAACTGTCAAAGGATATTGTCCCTTAGATGATTCTATCGTTGCCTTGGCTGCTAAAAATAGCCATGATTTGCCCGCTCAGCGCTACAAAGTAAATATTGTTTCTACGCTGGGCTATTATATGCCAAACTCAATTTGAAGAAACTATTAGTTAAGGTCCTATGTCCACTCAGTTTTCCAGTCTATTTGCTGCTGTTTTTTATGGTGCTACGTGCTTCTACATTATAAGCTGCCTCTGGCGTCGCACACCTTTTAATAAAGTTATAGTCACAGGCCTGACCCTGCTTGGCTTTATTGCGCACGGAGCACATCTATCTACCCAACTGCTATCAGAGCAAGGTCTACTCTTAAGCCTGTTTAATGTGGCGAACTTAATTACGCTCTCCATTACCGGCTTTGTTTTGCTATGCTTCACGCGGATTTCTGCGCATATACTGCTGCTGCCACTGCTCAGTCTGAGCATCCTAGCGGTGTTATCAGCACAGTACTTACCGCAAGGTTATGTACAACCTATAAATGAAGCTCCGGGCATTTTGGCGCACATTCTCTTTTCCATTTTGGCCTACGGCATGATCACCATTGCGGTATTCCAATCTTTAGTGCTGCTGATTCAAGAACAGCAGCTGCGTAAGCGCCCCGTTTCAACACTGATCAAGAACTTCCCGCCACTGCAAAGCATGGAAAGCCTGTTATTTGGTTTTTTATGGGCCGGC
The DNA here is from genome assembly GCA_034006005.1 of Pseudomonas sp. GTDB lineage: Bacteria > Pseudomonadota > Gammaproteobacteria > Pseudomonadales > Pseudomonadaceae > Denitrificimonas. The sequence goes on along the minus strand of JAVETP010000009.1, from coordinate 66,448 downwards.
TGGTTGTTGCTATCACTATCATTGGTCAGCGGCTGGTTGTTTTTGGATAACTTATTTGCTCAGCACTTGGCGCACAAAACCATATTGTCCTGCATCGCTTGGCTGGTGTTTGGCATCTTACTGTGGGGCCGCCACCAACTCGGCTGGCGCGGACACAAAGCCATTCGCTGGACCATTGCCGGCTTCCTGCTATTAATGCTGGCATATTTTGGCAGCAAATTAGTCCGTGAATTTATTCTAGTTATTTGAGGCTATTTGCTTGTGGACGAGATGCACATCGGCTATTTGTTGGGCTTGCTGATTTTTCTGATTATTTGTTCTGCTTTTTTCTCCAGTTCAGAAACAGGTCTACTCAGCTTAAACCGCTACAGACTGCGCCATATGAGCCGCGAAGGAAACCGCAGCGCACAACGCGCATTGCGCTTGCTGAATACCCCTGACCGCTTGCTAGGTACCATCCTAGTCGGCAATAACGTGGTTAACATCCTTGCGGCTTCGATTGCTACGGTGATTGCCGTGGAGCTGTGGGGCGATGCCGGCGTGGTGATTGCTACCACTGGCTTGACCATTGTGATTTTGATTTTTGGTGAAATCACCCCAAAAACATTGGCAGCATTACGTCCAGAGCTGATTGCTTTTCCGGCCAGTCGGGTGATTTTACTACTGATGGCACCACTGCACCCTATTGTTCTATTGACTGGCACGATCAGTAATGGCTTGCTGCGCTTATTTGGTGTGGATACCCGCCATCACTCATCAGAAAGCCTCTCCACTGAAGAACTGCGCAGCGTGGTACGTGAAGCCGGACAAGAGTTACCGGGCAATCGTCAAGATATGCTGCTGGGGATTCTTGATCTGGAGAAAGTGACGGTCAATGACATTATGATTCCGCGTAATGAAGTCTTTGGTATCGACCTCAATAACAATCTAGATCAAATCATTTGGCAACTGCGCACCACGACGCACACACGTCTACCGCTATATCGTGAGAATATTAATCAGATTATTGGCGTGATTCATATGCGCCAAATTGCGCGTCTATTGACCTTAAATAAGCTCACGCACGACGACCTGCAAGAAGCCTGCAGTGATCCGTATTTTGTTCCAGAAAGCACGCCTCTATCCACCCAGCTGCTGAATTTTCAAAAGCAAAAGCGCCGCATTGGTATTGTTGTTGATGAGTACGGTGATGTAGAAGGAATTGTGACGCTGGAAGATATTCTGGAAGAGATTGTCGGCGAGTTTAGCCACCATGACCGCCGCTCGACGCCAGAAATTCGTCAGCTCAATGACGGCACCTACACCATTGATGGCACAGCCTATATTCGCGATATCAATAAAGCGCTGGAGTGGGAATTGCCCAGTGATGGTCCGAAAACCCTGAATGGCTTAATCACGGAAATTCTCGAGTTTATTCCTAAAGGCGCCGTCTGTATTCAAGTCGGCCCCTACTATGTCGAAACGCTGGAGATTAAAGATAACCGAGTCAGTCGCGCACGCTTATGGGAAGGCGGCTAACTCGGTTTTACGCGTGATTAGAGCTCAACGCTGAGATGACTGATCACTTGTAAGGCTTTTTCACGCGCAGCTTGCACTGTAGGCGCTTGTGCCAAGGCCACACCCATACGGCGCTCGCCTTCTACAGCGGGCTTGCCAAACAGGCGTAGCGCGGTGTCAGGTTCTTGCAGCGCTTGCGCTAAACCAGCAAAAGCCGTTTGCGTGGAATGACCTTTAACCAGCAATACCGCCGATGCTGTTGCGCCCATCTGGCGAATGGCTGGAATTGGCAGACCTAAAATCGCCCGTGCATGCAGCGCAAACTCAGATAAGTCCTGCGACATCAAAGTGACTAAGCCGGTATCGTGCGGACGCGGTGATACTTCGCTAAACCACACCTGATCGCCCTGCACAAACAGCTCAACACCAAACACACCACGACCACCTAAGGCATCGGTAATGCTTTGTGCAATACGCTGTGCTTCAGCTAAAGCGATTGGACTCATCACCTGCGGCTGCCATGACTGCACATAGTCGCCACGTTCTTGTAAGTGCCCGATCGGCTCACAGAAACTGGTGCCGTCGATATGGCGCACGGTCAGCAGAGTGATTTCATAATCAAAATCAATAAAGCCTTCAACAATCACCCGACCGGCACCGGTGCGACCGCCCTCTTGGGCAACCTGCCAAGACGACTCAAGATCAGCTGAGCTGTGTAAGACGCTTTGCCCTTTACCGGAGGAACTCATTAACGGCTTAACTACGCAAGGGTAACCCACCTGCTCGACACCCGCGCGATACTCGGCGTAGTTATCGGCAAAACAATAGGGTGACGTCGGTAGCGCCAGCTCTTCAGCGGCGAGACGACGAATACCTTCTCGATCCATGGTCAGCTGCGCTGCACGTGCAGTGGGAATCACCGTAAAGCCTTCAGCTTCTAAGGCAACCAAAGTGGCTGTAGCAATCGCTTCAATTTCTGGAACGATATAGTCGGGCTTTTCCAGCTCAATTACAGCACGCAAAGCTGCATCATCCAGCATATTGATCACATGACTGCGATGCGCGACTTGCATGGCAGGGGCATTGGCGTAGCGATCAACCGCAATGACTTCAACGCCAAAGCGTTGCAGTTCAATGGCGACTTCTTTACCCAACTCACCTGAACCGCAGAGCAAAACACGTACTGCAGTGGTCGATAATGGTGTTCCTATACGGGGCATTACATATCCTCTTTAATTAGCTCAACAAGCCCTGCTCACGCGCGCGAGCATTGGCTTGTTGCAGCACCTCGCGGCGCTCTTCATTCGTCATTCTGCCCCAGTAACTGATTTCTTTACCGCTGCGCTGGCAACCCATACAAATATCATTGATATCTAGGGCGCATAAACTCACACAAGGTGAGCGCAGCGGCTTTTCTTTCTCTGGGGGCTTAGGGGGTATCGTCATGGTCTTCCTGCAAATGTTCAGCATAACGCTGGGCATTATGCACATAATGAGTAGCATTGGCTTCTAAGTTGCTTCTTTGCTCATCGGTCAGCTCGCGCACCACCTTTCCCGGCGAGCCCATCACTAAGCTACCATCGGGAATCACTTTACCTTCAGGGATCAAGCTATTGGCGCCAATAATGCAATGTTTACCAATTTGGGCACCATTGAGAATCACTGCGCCAATGCCAATCAAGCTGTGATCACCGACGGTGCAGCCATGCAACATGGCATTATGGCCAATGGTCACGCCTTTACCTACAGTCAGCGGCCAGCCCATATCGGTGTGCATCACTGTGCCGTCTTGCACATTACTGTTCTCACCAATATGAATCAGCTCATTGTCGCCGCGCAAGACTGCGCCAAACCAAATACTGGCGCCCGCATCTAAGCGCACTTTACCAATCACTGCGGCAGTGGGTGCAATCCAGCTTTCAGGATGGGCATCAACTTGGCTTTCTGCTAAACGGTATTTCATTGGGTTATTCCTTTTATAATTATTGTTTAGATTTCTTTTTTACTCAGCTGCGGTGGCTCGCTCAGCACGATCCGTGTGTCATACAGCAGATTGACTAACTCAACCAACATTACTGCAGTCAGACCCCAGATTTTATAGCCGTCAAAATGATAGCTGGGCACATACCAGGTACGGCCTAAATAATCGATACGGTGAGTGTTGTGGCGCGGGTCACCGGCAAAGAATTCCAGTGGCACAGAAAATATCGATTCAATCTCGCCCGCATTAGCTCGGTATTCCACTGCCTCAGGAATAAAGCCGACATAGGGCGTCACTTTAATACCATGGCGTGACATCACATCACTTAACGGACCGACCACCTGCACTAAGTTAGGCTCTAAGCCGACTTCTTCGTGGGTTTCACGCAGCGCAGTGCTGATCAAGTCACAATCTTCAGGGTCACGCCGTCCACCGGGAAAGGCCACTTCACCACCGTGGGTGGAGAGGTTTGATGAACGCAATGTCAGGATCACTTCTGGATTATCAGCGCGCGTCAGCGGCATCAATACTGCGGCTTCGCGCGCATGCGCGGGCAGCAACAAATGACGTGGTGAATAGCTTTGTATACGTTGAATAACATTATCAAACATAGGCATGCTCTATACCTCAATATAGAATCATCATGCCAGAACCCTGCGCCGCACCCAAGCGACTTATCTACTACTCAGTAAAAAGTATATCTATTCACAAGCTGCGAACAGATCGCCAGCTGCGGATAAAGTGATTAGAATAGCCCGCGCACTCACCCAGCAGATATGGGCTGGGGCTTCAGTTATTATTTGGATTATGTCTATGCGCGCGTTACTTCTTGGGATGTTATTGGCTTTACCTTTCTTTGCTTGCGCCAACTCGAATCTCACTATGAGTACTCCGCATATTGATAAAGTGCTGGTGCTAAAGTCTGAACGTACCCTGCATTTAATGCATCGCGATACGGTGGTGAAGTCTTATCGGGTGTCGCTGGGTAAAAAACCTGGGGCTAAGCAATATGAGGGTGATAAGCGTACGCCAGAAGGTATCTATTCAATCAACTGGCGTAAGCACAGTCATAACTTTAATTTGGCTATGCATATTTCTTATCCGAATGAGGATGATCTGAAGCGTTCAGAAGAAACTGGTCTGCCGCCGGGCAGTATGATTATGTTGCACGGCACTCCCAAAGATGAAGAATACCCTGAGTGGTTTTTCAGCTCGCTGAACTGGACTGAGGGCTGCATCGCCCTGACCAACCCGGATATGGAAGAAATCTGGGCATCAGTGAAAGACGGCACGCTGATTGAGATTCGACCTTAAATCCCTCTGCGCATTTACTCGCCCGCCCCTCAACAAGATCAAAAACAAAAGCATTGAGCATAATTGATGTCTGTCGTACCTCGTTCGTGCGGCTTTTCCCTCCACGGGGCGTCCCGCCCCAAGTCGGGCGCTGCGCCATCCATGGCTTCGCTTGTCGCAGCACGAACGAGGTACTTATTGATCAGTGATGTTGTTAGCAGGATTTTTAGTCCGTCTCAGTGAATCTAAAAAGCGCGTGTAGCCACAAGATGAATTTCTATACAGTTTGTAGGGTGGGCATTTATGCCCACGCGATGCTGGATACATTACTTACAATCTAAAGTGATCGCGGGCATAAATGCCCGCACTACGATGATCTGAATGCGCAACATAAACTGTAGATAGCACAACGCCGCTGACGGGCAGCGGCGTTGTTGGTGTTAGCAGACTGACTTAGTCCACCCACACTCGCGCATTACGGAACATACGTAACCATGCGCCATCGTCTTGCCACTCATCTGGGTGCCAAGAGTTTTGCACGGCACGGAACAGACGCTCTGGGTGCGGCATCATAATGGTCACACGACCATCACGGTTCGTTAGACCGGTGATACCTTTAGGCGAACTGTTTGGGTTCGCTGGGTAGCGCTCAGTCACTTTGCCGTAATTATCCACATAACGCAGGCTGACACTGCCTGAGATATCAGATTCTAACAAAGCATCGGCACTGGCATACTCAGCATGACCTTCACCGTGTGCCACCACCACAGGCATGCGCGAACCGGCCATACCTTGTAAGAAGATCGACTGTGATTTTTGCACTTCAACCATCGCTACACGCGCTTCAAACTGCTCGGAGTGGTTGCGTACAAAACGCGGCCAGAACTCTGAACCTGGAATCAGCTCAGTCAGGTTGGACAACATCTGGCAACCGTTACACACACCTAAGGTGAAGCTGTCATCGCGATCGAAGTACGCTGAGAATGCATCGCGAGCACGGCTGTTAAACAGGATGGATTTAGCCCAACCTTCACCGGCACCCAAGACGTCACCGTAGGAGAAACCACCGCAGGCCACCAGGCCTTTAAAGGTTTCTAGATCAACACGGCCTTCCAGCACATCACTCATATGCACATCAACTGCCGCGAAACCAGCACGGTCAAACGCCGCTGCCATTTCCACATGACCATTGACGCCTTGCTCACGCAATACCGCCACACGTGGGCGCAGGCCTTTTTTGATATAAGGCGCACTGATGTCCGCATTGATATCAAAGGTCAGCTTGCTTGATAGGCCAGGATCTTCTTGATCCAATAGCGTTTCAAACTCTTGCTCAGCACATTCAGCGTTATCACGCAGACGCTGAACCTGATAGCTGGTTTCTGTCCAAGTACGCTGCAATAAGCGACGCTCACCGTTAAATACAGTTTTGCCAGCCAAGCTGACTTTCACCGTATCACCGGCCACTGGACGACCAATGATGCTGACGCAATCAGCCAAACCGGCTTGAGCAAAGGCCGCAACCACTGCATCAAGATCCGTTCTCAGCACCTGCACCACCGCACCCAACTCTTCGTTGAGTAAAGCTGCGTTGACTTGGTCAGCTGCGATATTGAGCACATCAAGATTGATATCCAAACCACAACGACCGGCAAAGGCCATTTCCAATACTGTCGTGAGCAAGCCACCATCAGAACGGTCGTGGTAAGCCAATAAACGCTGCTCAGCATTCAAGCTTTGAATGGTTGCAAAGAAGGCTTTTAGATCTTCGGCACTGTCCACATCAGGGGTCTGCTGACCGATCTGGCTGTAAACTTGGGCAAAAATCGATGCGCCCAAACGGTTTTGGCCGCGACCTAAGTCAATCAGCACTAATGCGCTATCGCCTTTATCCAAACGCAGTTGCGGCGTCATGGTTTGACGAATATCCGGCACCGGAGCAAAACCTGTGATCACCAATGACAGTGGTGAAGTGACTGATTTATCAACACCTTCATCCTGCCAGCTGGTTTTCATCGACATTGAGTCTTTACCGACTGGAATGGTGATACCCAGTGCTGGGCACAGCTCCATACCTACCGCATGCACGGTGTCATATAAACGCGCATCTTCGCCTGGGTGACCGGTTGCAGCCATCCAGTTTGCTGATAAACGAATATCAGAAATCTTATTAATACGTGCCGCAGCCAAGTTCGTGACCGCCTCACCCACAGCCATACGACCTGACGCAGGTGCATCAAGGACAGCCAGCGGCGTACGCTCGCCCATCGCCATCGCTTCTCCGACGTAGGCATCAAAGCTGCTCGCAGTGACAGCACAGTCAGCCACAGGCACTTGCCATGGGCCAACAAACTGATCACGCGCTACTAAACCGGTAACACTGCGGTCACCAATAGTGATGAGGAAGCTTTTGCTACCCACTGCTGGGTGACGCAAAATGCGATCTGTGGCTTCTTTTAAATCAAAGCTGGCTGCCGCAAAACCGTCTGCTAACTCGTTTTCACGCGTCACAGTACGGTGCATACGCGGTGGCTTGCCCAGCAACACATCCAATGGCATATCCACTGGTTTGTTATCAAAGTGGCTGTCGGCAACAATTAAATGACGCTCTTGCGTCGCTTCACCGACTACGGCAAACGGGCAACGCTCACGTTCACAAATCGCGGCGAAACGCTCAAGGTTCTCGGGTTTAACCGCCATCACATAGCGTTCTTGCGACTCATTACACCAAATTTCTAGCGGGCTCATGCCCGGCTCGTCATTGGGAATATTGCGCAAGTTAAAGATACCCCCACGACCGGCATCATTCACCAACTCTGGGAAAGCGTTGGATAAACCACCGGCGCCCACGTCATGAATAAAGCTGATCGGGTTATCGTCACCCAACTGCCAGCAACGGTCGATCACTTCTTGGCAACGACGTTCCATTTCTGGGTTTTCGCGTTGTACTGAAGCAAAGTCTAAGTCAGCTGATGAAGCACCGGTCGCCATCGACGAGGCAGCACCACCACCTAAACCAATCAACATGGCTGGGCCACCGAGGACAATCAGTTTACTGCCAACAGCAATATCATCTTTCTCGACGTGTTCCGCACGGATATTACCTAAACCACCGGCCAACATAATCGGCTTATGGTAACCGCGCACTTCTTCACCGCGAGGTGTAGTAATGGATTGTTCAAAGGTACGGAAATAACCGGTAATCGCAGGACGACCAAACTCATTATTAAACGCCGCGCCACCCAGCGGGCCTTCAAGCATAATATCCAGAGCAGTCACAATACGATCAGGCTTGCCGTACGCCACTTCCCACGGCTGGATATAACCTGGGATATTCAGGTTCGATACGGTAAAGCCCGTTAAACCTGCTTTCGGCTTAGAACCACGACCGGTTGCACCTTCGTCACGAATCTCACCACCGGAACCGGTTGATGCACCTGGGAAGGGTGCAATCGCCGTCGGGTGGTTGTGCGTTTCGACTTTCATCAAGATATGAATCGGCTCTTGATGCGCAGCGTATTCGCCGGTGACTGGGTCTGGAAAGAAACGACCGGCAGTAAAGCCTTCAATCACTGAAGCGTTATCGCTATAAGCGGACAAGACACCTTCGCTGTTCATGGCAAAAGTGTTTTTAATCATGGCAAATAATGATTTCTCTTGCGCCTGACCATCAACATCCCAACTAGCGTTAAAGATTTTATGACGGCAGTGCTCAGAGTTCGCCTGGGCAAACATCATTAATTCAATATCGTGTGGGTTGCGACCGAGCTTTTTAAAGCTCTCAACCAAGTACTCGATTTCATCTTCAGCCAATGCCAAACCTAATGCTAGGTTGGCTTTTTCTAGGCTTTCAACTCCACCTTCCAGCACATCAACTACAGCTAATGGGCGTGGTTGTGCATGGCTAAATAAAGCCGATGCTTCTTCCATCGCGCCCAATACGAGTTGGGTCATACGGTCATGTAATACAGCAGAAATCAGCTGAGTTTCAGCATCGCTGTAATCACCGGTGATGTAATACGCCATACCGCGCTCAATGCGCTGTACTTTGGCCAGTCCACAGTTTTTAGCAATATCCGTTGCTTTACTGGACCACGGTGAAATAGTGCCAAAACGTGGCACCACTAAAAATAGGCGTCCGCTTGGCTCTTGGCTTGGCACACTAGGGCCATACTTGAGCAAACGGCTAAGGACTTGGCCTTCTTCACTGCTTAATGCAGCTGAAACCTCAACAAAATGAGCAAACTCAGCGTACACAGCGCTGACTGAAGGAACCTTCTGAAGTAACTGTTCAAAAAGTTTCTCGTGGCGAAAAGCAGAAAGGGCAGGTGCGCCGCGCAAGATCAGCATCGTCGTGACAGCCTCGAAAAGTTGTATGAAATGGGCTGATATTCTAGTGCCCATAGCAATAAATAACCATCCAAATCTGCCTTTTAGCTGGTTATTGGCTGATAACAGGTGACTGACAGCCCTGAGCGAGGCTAACACAGTGCTTTTCTTTGCTGGATTCATGCACTTTTGCGTATACTGCGCCCATGCGTTTACTGACCTTAACTCCTCTACGCGGCCTGATGCTGGGCTGTGTAACGATCTTTATGCTGATGCTAAACAGTTGTGGCAAGCCGCCAACAACTCTTGAGCGCATTCAGGAGCAAGGCATTTTGCAGGTGGTGACCCGCAATAGCCCGTCGACCTACTTCCAAGACCGCAACGGTAAAACCGGCTTTGAATACGAGCTGGTCAAGCATTTTGCTGATCATCTGGGCGTACAACTGGTTATTAAAACCGCAGATAATCTTGAGCAATTATTCGACAGCTTAGGCACAGAAGATGGCCCTGTTTTAGCGGCGGCGGGTTTGGTGGTTAATCCTGAGCGTTATGATCATGTGCGCTTTTCTGATGCTTATCTTGATGTGTCATCGCAGTTTATTTATCACCAAAAAAATAATCGCCCGAAAAACCCCAAACATCTAATCGGTAAAAATCTGCTGGCACTTAAAGGCAGTATTCATGAACACAGTCTGCAAGCCTTACAACTCGATTATCCAGAACTGAGCTATAGCGTTTCTGATCAAGTTGAAAGTGTTGATTTACTGCGCATGGTTGATGAGCAACAGATTGATATGACTCTGGTGACTTCAAACCAGATCGCGATGAATCAGGTGTATTTTCCGAATATACGCGTGGCCTTTACCTTAGAAGACAGCATTCCATTGGGCTGGGCGATTGCGGCCGGCAACGATGTCAGTTTACTGAATGAGATCAACCGTTTCTTAGCCAACGCCAAGCAATCGGGACTGATTCAACAGCTGACTGAACGCTATTACGGTCATCTCGACACCTTAGGTTATGTTGGCGCCAACGCCTTTGCACGTCACTTACAACAGCGCCTGCCCAACTATGAAACAGCCTTTCGTGATGCTGCCAAAGAGCACGCTGTTGATTGGCGTTTATTGGCCGCTATGGGTTATCAAGAATCACATTGGCTACCCACCGCCACCTCGAAAACCGGTGTACGTGGCCTAATGATGCTCACCCTGCGCACAGCCAAAGCTATGGGCGTGAAAAACCGTTTGGATCCCCGACAAAGCATTCAAGGCGGCGCACGTTATATTAGTTTATTAATGTCCAAGCTACCGGAAAGCATTTATCCGGCAGATCGCGTTTGGTTTGCACTAGCGGCCTATAACGTCGGCATGGGCCATCTTGGCGATGCGCGCAAGCTGACTGCTGCTGAAGGCCTGGATCCTGATAAATGGCTGGATGTGAAAACCATATTGCCGCGTTTAGCGCAAAAGCAGTGGTATAGCAAAACCCGTTATGGCTATGCGCGCGGCGGTGAACCTGTGCATTTCGTCAATAACATTCGCCGTTATTACGATATTTTAACCTGGGTGACACAACCGCAAATCGAAGGCACCAGCATCAGTACCAGCGGCGCGCATCTACCTGGCGTGGCACCCAATGATGGTCGCAGCCTGCCGACTGATCCAGCGGTGATCTCGCAGTAAGCAGTCATTGCCCTTAGCGCCGTGCTTTAAAAAACGCTTTTAACATCTGCGCCGACTGCTCGGCCAATACGCCACCGCTGATCTCCACTCGATGATTGAGAAAATCATGTGAGAAGAAACAGCCCTGACTTTCTACCGCACCGGCACGCGGCTCATGGGCGGCAAACACCACACGAGCAACACGCGCATGCACAATCAGCCCAGCACACATATGGCAGGGTTCTAACGTCACATAGAGCGTGGTGGCCGGCAGTCGATAGTTTTGCACCTGCGTCGCCGCATCACGAATCGCCTGCACTTCAGCATGTGCGCTAGGATCATTGAGACTGATCGGACTATTAAAGCCACGGCCAATAATCTCACCATCACGCACCAACACCGCACCCACCGGCACTTCACCTAAAGCTGCGCCCTGCTCTGCTAGACGTAAGGCTTCTTGCATAAACAACTCATCTTGCGCCTGTAAATCATCTTGTTCTTGCATCATCATTATTCTCTAGATAGAAAAACGGCGAACCTCATCGCTGGGGTTCGCCGCTGACAACTCAGTCGTTTACACGACTACAGTTAAATCATTCCCACTCAATGGTCGCGGGTGGCTTGCTCGATACATCATAAACCACACGTGAAATACCTTCGATTTCCGTGATAATGCGGCCTGATACTGTTTCCAGTAAATCGTACGGCAAGTGCGCCCAACGTGCGGTCATAAAGTCGATGGTTTCCACCGCGCGTAATGACACAACCCAAGCATAGCGGCGCTCATCATTGACCACTCCAACAGATTTCACCGGCAAGAATACAGTAAAGGCTTGGCTGGTTTTCTCGTACCAACCGGCTTTGCGTAACTCTTCAATAAAGATATGGTCCGCTTGACGCAGTAAGTCTGCATATTCCTTGGTCACTTCACCGAGAATACGCACACCCAAGCCCGGACCTGGGAACGGGTGACGGTAGACCATATCGTGCGGCAGACCCAGCTCAACACCCAGTTTGCGCACCTCGTCTTTAAACAGCTCGCGCAGGGGTTCAACCAGCTCAAACTTCATGTCTTCTGGCAAGCCACCCACGTTGTGGTGGGACTTAACCGCAACGGTTTTACCGCCTTTAATCGATGCTGACTCAATCACATCAGGGTAAATCGTGCCCTGGGCAAGGAAATCAATACCTTCCAATTTGCTCGACTCTTCATCAAAAATCTCGATAAAGGTGCGGCCAATAATTTTACGTTTGGTTTCTGGATCAGACACGCCTTTAAGCAAGTCTAAGTAACGCTTTTCTGCGTCAACACGGATGACTTTAACACCCATATTGTCAGCGAACATACGCATCACTTGATCGCCTTCGTGCAAGCGCAACAAGCCATGGTCAACAAAGACACAGGTCAGCTGACTACCAATGGCTTTATGCAGTAACGCCGCGACGACCGATGAATCAACACCACCGGATAAACCCAGCAGTACTTTACGATCACCGACTTGGGCGCGCACTTTAGCAATGGCATCATCAACAATATTAGCTGGCGTCCACAAGCCTGCACAGGTACAAATATTCAGCACAAAACGGCTGATGATTTCTAGGCCTTGCGTGGTTTGTGTTTCTTCAGGGTGGAACTGTAAACCGTAGTAATGACGCGCGGCATCAGCGATACCAGCAATGGCACAGCTATCGGTGCTGGCAATGGTGGTAAAGCCTTCTGGCAATACAGTCACCTGATCACCATGACTCATCCACACATCAAGACCACTGGGCGATGCTGCTGTTGCGGCGTCACGCAAATCATCTAACAAAGCATTATCAGCGACAACATTCACACGTGCAGCACTGAACTGGCGCGCAGCGGAACCTTGTACTTGACCACCAAACTGCTGGGCGATGGCCTGCATACCGTAGCCCAAACCTAAGACAGGTAACTGCAGATCAAACACCCACTGCGGTACTGCAGGCATATCACTGAACTGCGCCACTTCAGGCGCGCCTGACAAGATAATACCGCGCGGATTAAACGCACGAATGACGTCTTCACTGACATCAAATGGATGAATTTCACAAAACACACCAATGCCACGAATGCGACGCGCAATCAGTTGGGTGTATGGGGAGCCGAAATCTAGAACCAGAATACGATGAGCATGAATATCTTGTGCAGTCATGGGATAAGTCTCAATAACAATGTATCAACGTCTGAAAGGACAAACCGCCTAAATACGGCGGTTTGTCTGACTATTATGAGTTCAGCTTAGCCGACTCGATAGTTCGGTGCTTCTTTGGTGATTTGTACATCGTGTACGTGGGATTCAGCCATCCCTGCACCGGTAATACGTACAAATTCAGGTTCGGTACGCATCTGCTCAATGGTGCCACAACCGGTGTAACCCATTGAAGCACGTAGACCACCCATCAACTGGTGGACAATCGCGGAAATCGCACCTTTATAAGGTACGCGACCTTCAATACCTTCAGGAACCAGCTTTTCAGCACCGCCCGTAGTGTCTTGGAAGTAACGATCTGATGAACCTTGCGCTTGCGCCATGGCACCCATAGAACCCATACCGCGGTAGGATTTGTAGGAACGGCCTTGGAACAATTCAATTTCACCCGGTGACTCTTCAGTACCGGCGAACATTGAACCCATCATCACTGAATCAGCGCCAGCTACAATCGCTTTAGATAAGTCGCCAGAGTAGCGAATACCACCATCAGCAATCATCGGAACGCCTGTACCTTTAAGGGCAGCAGAGACATTGGCAATCGCAGAAATCTGCGGTACACCGACACCGGCAACAATACGTGTAGTACAGATTGAACCTGGACCGATACCGACTTTAACCGCATCAGCGCCTGCTTCAACCAAGGCTAAAGCTGCTGCGCCTGTAGCGATATTACCGCCAATCACTTGCACTGCTGGGAAGTTCTGTTTCACCCAACGCACGCGATCCAGCACACCTTTAGAGTGGCCGTGCGCAGTATCAACAACAATCACGTCAATACCCGCTGCTGCTAACGCCGTTACGCGCTCTTCAGTATCAGCACCGGTACCGACTGCCGCACCAACACGCAGACGACCTTGGCCATCTTTCGAGGCTAATGGGTAGCTTTTAGCTTTTTCGATATCGCGGAAAGTGACCATGCCACGCAACTGAAACTTATCATTGACCACCAGCATTTTTTCAATGCGATGCTCATACAGTTTAGTTTTGATTTCTTCCAGGCCGGTGCCTTCACTGACGGTAATCAGCTCTTCTTTAGGCGTCATAATCGCCGTTACAGTGTCGCCCGCATTGGGCGTGTAACGCAGGTCACGACCGGTGACGATACCCACCAATTGATTGCCAGTATCAAGCACAGGGAAACCTGAGAAGCCAAGTTCATCTGCACGTTTGAGCAAATCAATGATTTTAGTATCGGGAGTCACAGTAACAGGATCATGCACAATGGCAGTTTCGTAGCGCTTAACTTTGCGCACTTCAGCTGCTTGCTGTTCAACTGTCATGTTTTTATGAATGATACCGATGCCGCCTTCTTGTGCCATAGCAATGGCCAAGCGTGACTCGGTAACAGTATCCATTGCTGCAGAAAGCAATGGAATATTAAGTACGATATCCCGTGTAAGACGGGTTTTTAAACTGACATCTTTGGGTAAAACCTCGGAATAACCGGGGATTAATAATACATCATCAAAGGTCAGAGCTTCTTGGCTGATACGCAGCATATTGCACGCTCCCGAACGGGAAAAATGGAAGCGCGGTATTATACCGCGCAACGTTGGGCTTCTCAATGGTTAAAACACGTAAACGTACTCAAATCCAAGCTAAGCAATTCAATTACTCAATATCTTTACGCTTATAGGGATAGACATCAATAACCTTACCTTCCCGAATAGCGCTCTGCAGGCCTTGCCAATACTTTGCAGTAAACAAGTCGCCATGCAATTGGCTAAACAGTTTACGCTGCTTTGGGTCGGTAAACAAAAAGCGTGGAAATTCTTCTGGAAATACATCATGCGGACCGACTGAATACCACGGCTCAGCGGACATCTCATCTTCTGGATAACGCGCTTCTGGGATATCTCGGAAATTAACTTCGGTTAAATAACTGATTTCATCGTAGTCATAAAACACCACGCGACCGTGACGGGTCACACCAAAGTTTTTCAGCAACATATCGCCAGGGAAGATATTCGCCGCCGCCAGCTGCTTAATCGCTAAACCGTACTCTTCCAATGCGTCACTGATTTGCTGCTCATTGGCGTTATCCAGATAAATATTCAGCGGAATCATGCGGCGCTCGGTCCAGCAGTGACGCACTAAGACTTCATCGCCCTGCACTTCCACGGTCGCCGGTGCCACTTCCAGCAATTCGCGCAAGCACTCAGTCTCAAACTTAGCTAAGGGAAAGCGAAAGTCGGCAAACTCTTGTGTATCGGCCAAACGCCCGACACGGTCGACATATTTAACCATGCGATAGCGATCAATAACCGTCTCACGCGTGACGTTTTTCGACGGTGAAAAACGGTCTTTAATAATTTTAAATACGGTACTAAATCCGGGCAAGGTAAACACGCTCATGACCATACCGCGCACACCGGGTGCCATCACAAACTGATCGTCAGTGGTTTCTAAATGCTCAATCAGTGAGCGATAAAACTCAGACTTACCTTGTTTATAGAAACCAATCGAGGTGTAGAGCTCAGAAATATGTTTACGCGGCAAAATACGACTCAAGAAACTGACAAACTCCGCCGGATACGCCACACGCACCATAAAGTAGGAGCGAGTAAAGGAGAAAATAATTGAGACTTCAGCCTCATCGACAATCACCGTATCCATACGGATACCCTGCTCTTCGCGATTGAGCATGGGAATCACCAGCGGCCACTGCTCATCTTGGGTAAATACCCTGCCAACTAAGTACGCGCCTTTATTACGGTATAAACGCGAACTGTAGAGCTCAATGCACAGCTCAGGGTCTTTACGCACCCAATCCGGCAAGCTGGCACTGAGCTGCTCCTCGAGACGGACAAGATCACCTTCTTGATCGGCATAAGGCACTGAAAAACGATAGTCTTCGCTGATTTGGCGCAAAGTCGCCGCTAGATCACCATGTGGACGGTAGGTGCGAATTTGTACCGGAGCTTCATTAAGACGCAATTCAGGCCGAGTCGTGTGCACAAACATGCAGGTATCACTGATCAAATCATGGCTAAACAAGCTATTAAAGATCGAGTTAAACCAAGTTTCTGACAGCTCGTCATCCAGACGTAAATCAATCTGACCAGTATAAGATTCTTTAATCTGCGGCCAGTACTCAATATCCAGTAGAGCGTCTTCGCCGCATTGTTTCAGCAGAAACTCACGCGTTAAGCCAACCCGCACCTTATACAACTGGATACGTTCTGCTGATGCATCTTGAATTTCTTGCCATTGCGCTTTCTCAAAACGCTCACGACCTAAATTGGTGATCTGTCGAAATTCTTCTCGATAATGATCAAAACCATCTAAAATTTGTCGCGCTATCGCAACTGCAGAACAATTTATAGCCATCGAAGCCACTCCACTTATAAATATACAGCGTCCGTGCACACGGCTTATCCGATGCACTACACAAAATCATCGGCCATTTTACTGAGCTAATTCCTGCTCAGTAAACAAACCATCAAATAACATACTGGATAAATAGCGCTCGCCGGAATCAGGCAGGATCACCACAATGGTTTTCCCCTGCATATTAGGGTGCTGCGCGATTCGTACGGCGGCAGCCATTGCTGCACCACAGGAAATACCACATAAGATACCCTCTTCACGCATCAAGCGCAGAGCCATCTGTTTAGCTTCTTCATCGCTGATCTGCTCAACTTGATCGAGCATGCTTAAATCTAAATTCTTTGGCACAAAGCCAGCGCCAATCCCTTGAATCTTGTGCGGTGCGGGTGCTGCTGCCTGACCAGCCAACACTTGGCTGATCACTGGCGAACTCAGCGGCTCAACGCCTACGGATAAAATCGGCTTACCACAGGTGTTTTTAATATAACGTGAAATACCCGTCAGCGTACCGCCGGTACCAATACCACTGACCAAGACATCAACAGCGCCATCGGTATCATTCCAGATTTCTGGGCCGGTGGTTTTTTCATGCACATCAGGGTTGGCTGGGTTATCAAACTGTTGCAGGACTAAGTATTTCTCCGGATCACTGGCCGCAATTTCATAGGCTTTATCAATCGCACCTTGCATCCCTTTCGCCGGTTCCGTCAGAACCAGTTCAGCACCTAGGGCTTTAAGAATTTTACGACGCTCAATACTCATCGACGAAGGCATGGTTAAAATCAGTTTATAACCGCGCGCTGCGGCCACAAAGGCCAAACCAATCCCGGTATTGCCGGAAGTGGGTTCAACCATGGTCACGCTCGGCTTGAGCGCACCTGAGGCTTCCGCCGCTTGCACCATACCGACGCCGACACGGCACTTGACTGAACCGGCCGGATTACGCGCTTCTAACTTGGCTAAAATAGTGACACCGGCTGGACCTAAGCGGTTGATCTGCACCAAAGGTGTGTGACCCACGCTCTGCGCATTGTCGGCATAAATACGGCTCATGAAAATCTCCTCAAGTCATTGTTATATAACCACGAGCCTAAAGCCCTGAGCGCTAAGCGTCCAGCCTGTTTTTCAAGCAATAACGCCCACACAATGACTAAAAACCCGCTTTCGTTCACAAAGCTAAGATCGGCAAGGTATAGTGAACAACTTATAAATATATTTAAAACAATAACGCGCAAGTCGTGCAGAGGTCTCTATGAAGTTTTCCGGTACTCCATCCTATGTTGCTACAGATGATCTTAAACTCGCAGTCAACGCTGCGATTACCCTAGAAAGACCGCTGCTGGTAAAAGGTGAGCCAGGCACGGGTAAAACCATGCTGGCAGAACAACTGGCAGAATCTTTTGGGGTGCGCTTAATTACCTGGCATATTAAATCCACCACCAAAGCGCACCAAGGTCTGTATGAATACGATGCTGTCAGCCGTTTGCGCGATTCGCAACTCAATGCTGAAAAAGTCAATGATGTACGCAACTACATTAATAAAGGCAAACTCTGGGAAGCCTTTGAGTCGGATGAGCGGGTTATTCTGCTGATTGATGAAATCGACAAAGCCGATATTGAATTCCCCAACGACTTGCTGCAAGAAATCGACAAAATGGAGTTCTACGTCTACGAGACTGATGAAACCATTAAAGCTAAACACCGCCCGATTATTATTATCACTTCCAATAACGAGAAAGAGCTGCCAGATGCTTTTTTGCGTCGCTGCTTCTTTCACTATATTGCTTTCCCAGATCGCACTACGCTGCAGAAAATCGTTGATGTGCACTACCCTAACATCAGCCAATCGTTAGTCAGCGAAGCGCTGGATGTGTTTTTTGATGTACGCCAAATTCCCGGCCTCAAGAAAAAACCCTCCACCAGCGAATTAGTGGACTGGATCAAACTGCTGATGGCCGACAATATCGGTGAAGCGGTATTGCGTGAGCGTGATGTCACTAAAGCCATTCCACCGCTGGCTGGTGCGTTAATTAAAAACGAGCAAGATGTGATGCTGCTGGAGCGTTTGGCCTTTATGAGCCGCCGCAAACGCTAAACACATGTGCTGCACGGGTCCGCCTGTTTGCTAGAGGCCGTCCCGCTGCACCTTTTACCTAAGAGGTCTGTAGCCATGCTGCTGAATTTATTTAATGAAATGCGCGCCGCCAAAGTGCCGGTGTCGGTGCGCGAGTTATTGGACTTAATCAATGCGCTGAAACACAACGTCGTGTTTGCCGATATGGATGAGTTCTATTATTTATCGCGCGCGATTCTGGTTAAAGATGAGCGCCACTACGATAAGTTTGACCGCGCCTTTGCTGCTTACTTTGAAGGCATTGAAAATCTGGATCAGCATATCGAGGCCTTAATTCCCGATGAGTGGCTGCGTAAAGAATTTGAGCGCTCGCTGAGTGCTGAAGAGCGCGAGCAAATCAAATCACTCGGCGGCTTGGATAAGCTGATTGAAGCCTTTAAGGAGCGCCTTGAAGAGCAAAAAGGTAAACACAAAGGCGGCAGTAAGTGGATTGGCACCGGCGGCACCAGCCCTTTTGGATCAGGCGGTTATAACCCTGAAGGCATTCGTATCGGCAGCGACGGTGAACGCCAAGGTCGCGCGGTTAAAGTGTGGGAGCAGCGAGAATATAAGGATCTTGATGATCAAGTTGAGATTGGTACGCGCAATATCAAAATAGCCCTGCGCCGCTTACGTCAATTTGCTCGCCAAGGTGCTGAGAATGAGTTTGATCTGGGTGGCACCATTGACCACACCGCCCGTGATGGTGGTCTGCTGAATATCCAAATGCGCCCCGAGCGCCGTAATACGGTCAAACTGCTGATCTTATTTGATATCGGCGGTTCGATGGATGAGCATATTAAAGTTTGCGAAGAGTTGTTTTCTGCTTGTAAGACCGAGTTTAAGCATATGGAATATTACTATTTCCATAACTTTATCTATGAAGGTTTATGGAAAGATAACTCACGCCGCTTCGAGCAACGCATCCCCACGCAAGATGTGCTCAACACCTACGGCGCTGACTATAAAGTGATTTTTGTCGGCGATGCAGCCATGTCACCGTATGAAATATCCCAACGCGGCGGCAGCGTTGAGCACTGGAATGACGAGCCCGGCTATCTGTGGATGCAGCGCTTTATGCAGAAATTCAAAAAGATTGTCTGGCTCAATCCCTACCCAAAACACGCGTGGGAATACACTCATTCCATATCCATGGTGCGTGAATTGATTGAAGATCAAATGTACCCATTAACGGTGCAAGGTCTGGAAGAAGGCATGAGTTATTTAGCCAAATAAACTGCGCTTTTGTAGGTTGGTCTTTAGGCCAACAACTTCAGCAGACCAACGCCGACGTGATGGTTTGTAGTGCTCAGATTGGGGCGTTTAAAACGCCCCTGTCGGCCTAACGACTCGACCTATCGTAAAACCAGCCTCCAGACCGAGATTGATTTAAATAAAAAGCATTTTCGACATAAAGGCATCACTGCCAGAATGGAATCTAACTGATTCTAAAATCGGTACTGAGCTGGCGCCAATGTCTTTTTAGCTGCGATTTATGCTCAGTACTCATGTCTCATCCCCCAACAACCCTTGCCACGGATCATTTGAATAATCTTTTTCTTCATCCAACTTTTGTTGTTTATCGCAAGTACTGAGGGAGTTCATATCGTCCGTATTAAGAATAGCCAATACCGCATTAAGCTTTTCTTTAGGTATTAATAAAACTTCGCTATTAAGTCCCTTAGCAACCAATTCCAACGTATCCAGCCTAGGATTGCCCTTAGTTTCTAAACGCTGATATTGCTGCCGAGACACACCAATACGCAACAGCATGTCGCTCTGCTTAAAGCCAAGCACTTCACGACGATCTTTAATTTGCTGGAGAATAGAACTCACAAGTCACCACATATGTTGCTTTTAACCCAGTAAGCAACACATTAGTTTCTATTGGCACATAAAGCAACACATAAGCCTCTCTCTTTAAGGCAAAAACTATCAACACCAGACCGTTGTGATGGTTTGCGGCATCGATATTGAGGTGTTTAAAACGCCCCAATATCTTAATCACTGGCGACTTTGAGCTGGTGACTCATGGTTGCGCGCAACTTGCCTGGCCGGACGGGCTTAGTCAGTAGCGGGATGCCGAGTTTCTTGCGTAACAACTGCTCGGTATCGGTATAGTCGGCAGTGATCAAAATGGCCGCAATGCTCTTAGAAAAATACGCTCTAAGCTGCTCCACCACGGTTAAGCCGGTTACATCATTGTCTAGGTGTAAATCAACAATAATTAAATCCGGTGCATGATCATCCAACCCTTCAAGAGCGCCACTGTAATCTGTCGCCACTAACACCTCGCACTGCCACTGAGTTAAGAGCGCTGCCATGCTGTGCAAGATTTCCGGCTCATTATCAATCACTAAAACCCGCTGACCTTGCAGGCTGTGCAGCGCTGTAGGGCAAGGCGCACCGATCACCGCGCGTTGCACTGGCTCACGACTGAGCGGCACTTCCACACTAAAGCACGAGCCGCGCCCAACCTCTGAGCGTAAACCGATACGCGCCCCTAAAACACTGGCAATCCGTTCCACAATAGCTAAACCTAAGCCCACACCTTTACGACCGCTGCTATGCTGACTGCCCAGCTGATTAAACTCTTGAAAAATCTTTTTCTGCTGATCAAGCGCAATGCCCGGACCAGTATCCCAGACTTCAATACGAACGGTCTCGCCGCGACGGCGTACGCCCAGTAAAATGCGTCCCGATTCAGTATAACGGCAGGCATTACTCAGAAAATTTCGAATAATTCGCAGCAACAAATGGCAATCGGTATGAGCATATAAACCGGTTGAAAAAAACGCTAATTGCAAACCTTGCGCCTGCGCCACGGGTTCAAACTCTGAGGCTAAGGTGCTAAACATCTCATTGATGCAACACACCGATAACATCGTGGTGACAGCCGCCTGATCCAAACGGGCAATATCCAACAGATCAGCCAATAAATCTTCCGCCCCCTCAAGGGCCATATGCGCACGCTCGAGCAAGTGTTGCTCAGCTGACGGCAGCTGGCGCTCACGTAATGTCGATATCAATAAACGCGCAGCATTTAAGGGCTGTAATAAATCATGGCTGGCGGCAGCAAGGTACTTGTCTTTACTGCGATTGGCTTCTTCGGCAGCATCACGGGCTTCACGTAAGGCCGTTTCCATCTGCTTGCGCTGTGTGATTTGTTGCTGCAAGTCTTCATTACTCAGTTGCAGCTCACGGGTGCGCTCAGCCACACGCTGTTCCAACTCTTGATTCAGTTGCTGCAAGCGCACTTGGTTTTTTTTGCGCTCAGAGATATCCGCAACAAACCCTTCCAGCACACCGGGCTCGTCGTCTTTGAGCAGAATATTCATTAAGACATCGAGCGGCTTACCGTCTTTACACAGCAAGCGAGTTTCATAGTCGCGCACGATGGTCTTTTGTAAAAGCTCTGCACGTATTTTCTGCACTTCAGCAGTGCCAGCAACAAACAATTTGTCCGTCTCAGTGCCACTGACCGCCAGCAACTCAGTCACACTGCTATAGCCCAGCATTCGCGCTAGGGCTGGATTAACCGAACGAAATCCCGCGCCGATATGAGCTTGAAAAATGCCATAGGTGGCATGCTCAAATAGCCATTTATAACGGTTACGTTCGCGCTCAACTTCGTCCAGCTGCAGTAGCAATTCAGGGTAATGACTTTTACGCGCGGATTGGTCACTTAAGCCTAATAAACCGTCTAATGTGTGCTTAGAGTGCTTCGCCATACACCACTTCCATATCACGCTGATTCGAACTTCTGGGGTTGGTCAAAATACACGGATCGCCCATGGCGTGACGTGATAAGAATGGAATATCCGACAGACTCACACCATACGTAGCCAAGCTATCTTTAAAGCCCACCGCTTGTTTAAAAGCGATTAGGTAATCAATTAAACGCTGACGAACCTGTAGCGGAGTCAGGCCGCGGCAATCAATGCCAAAGGTTTGCGCGATAATAGTAAAACGCTCAGGCGCAGCACCGAAGTTAAACGCCACCACATGCTCAATCAAAGTGGCATTGCACTGGCCGTGGGGTAAGTCCAGATAACCGCCTAAGCTGTGCGACATCGCATGCACCGCACCTAGAATCGCATTGGAAAAGGCCAGACCGGCTTGCATGCTGCCGAGCATAATTTTTTCACGCAGGCCAATATCGGTCGGGTTGGCGATCATTTCAATCAGATTGCCACTGATCAGGCGCATGGCTTCCAGTGCGTGAGTATCGGTCAATGGGCCGCTGCCGATCGAGACAAAGGCTTCGATGGCATGCACCAAGGCATCAATCCCAGTACAAGCAGCGAGAAACGGATCCATCGTCAGGGTGGTTTCGGGGTCAATTAACGACACATCCGGCACCACGGCTTTGCTGACAATAGAAAATTTCATCCGTTGCTGTTGATTGGAAATTATCACAAACTGCGATACATCCGCCGACGTGCCGGCAGTGGTGGGGATTAAAATCAGCGGCGGGCTGGGCAAGCGAATGGTATCCACGCCTTCAAACTCTAAAATACTGCGACCATGGGCGGCAACAATACCAATGGCTTTGGCACAATCCATCGGACTGCCGCCACCGACGGCAACAATCGCGGTGCATTCGTGCATTTTGTAAATCTCTGCACCATGCATCACTTCTTCCACGCGCGGATTGGGCGACACTTCAGTAAACACATGGTAGCCAATGCCTTGCTCTTGCAGGCTGACTTCAATATCAGTCACCCAACCCGCGGCTTGTACGCCAGGATCAGAGACAATCAAAACTTTATTGGCACCAAAGGCACTGACAAAATGGCCGACACGGTGGCGGCAACCGGCACCAAAAACTATTTCGGGGGAGACAAACTTGCGCAGTTCGCTAATGGATCGGGTCATAGCTACTCGTCTTATCGTTATAGGTTTCGCCAAGCAGGCATATTCACGGTATGGCATGCATTCGAGCACAGACTGGATCAGTCACAGACAGCGCACTTCCTTGGCAGCATCACACGATTCAGACTATGACAATAGTGTACCTCTACACTCAAACTTTAAGCACTAGCCATGAGTCTAGCTACGGCCTAGGTTCAATAAGCTGCACTCGCGACAGGTTTAAGGTGCAGCTTGCTTAAAAATACGCTGATAAAATGCCAACTCCAATTCCAGCACCTCGGCTAAGTGTTGCGCCTGACGAAAACCATGGCCTTCTTCAGGGTAAATATGGCAATCCACCGTCACGCCTTGCTCGGTTAACGCGTTGACCATATCGGCAGTTTGCTCAGGCACCACCACCACGTCACGACCGCCTTGAAAGAAGATCACTGGCGTGTTGATCTGCGCTACACGTTCCAATGGCGCACGCGCAGCAAAGTGCTCAGTGCTGCCGAGCAACCAGTCTAAATAATCACCTTCAAATTTATGCGTGACTTTGCGCAACGCCTCGGGATCGCTAACACCATAGAGGCTGGCCGCTGCAGCAAAATCTTGACTAGCAGCAATCGCTAATAACGCAGTATAACCACCAGCACTGGCACCGCGTACGCACATCTGCTGCGGGTTAACCCTATCGTTAGTAATTAAATGGCGCACTAAAGCGCAAACATCCTCCACTTCAGCAATGCCCCACTGCTGATGCAGAAGCTGGCGATAGTCACGACCAAAGCCGGTACTGCCGCGGTAATTGAGATCGGCCACAGCAAAGCCACGCTGCGTCCAAAACTGAATACGTGCGTCAAACACTGGATAACAGGCCGAAGTGGGTCCGCCATGTAGAAACACTACTAACGGTGGGCGCTCGTGGTCTTTGAGGCTGTGAGCGCTATTGCACGGTGGGTAGAAAAAACTGTGCACTGGGTCATTATTGGTACTGGGGAAATACAAGCTCTGCGGGCGGGATATCTCTTGCTCTGCCAGGCCAATACTCAGTTGCGCCAGCACCTGCAGTTTGAAGGTACTGCGATCAATGGCTAACACTGAGGTGCCTTGCGCGCTGTGGCCAGCGAGGCAATAAATACAGTTATCGTCAACGGCTAGATTGCGTAAGCGGCTGTATTCCATGGCTAAGGGTTGTACTTTACGCTGCTGGTTAAAGTCGTACAGCGCCAGCTTGCCAGTGCCGTTTTCAAGCCAGCTGATCAAATAAGTGTCATCGTCTAACGGTAAATAATTGCAGCCGCCCAGCTGCCAGGGTGCGCCGGTGTAATCGGCTTCAATGCCGTTGAGCTTGGATAAATAGCTCGGTTGATCTTCACGCCAGGGCTGCCAATAACCCTCTTGGTCGTTCAATACCACTAGGCGATTATCTTGATCAAATAACGGCTGTTGAAGTGAAGCATCGCCTGCTGCGCCAGCCATGCAAATGGGCGTACTCCAGCTATTGTCTGGATTGCGCTGCGCACAGAGTAATCGCGTTTGCGTCCACGGCTGATCAGGGCGCTGCCACTCAATCCAAGCCAAACGCTGACCATTGGGACTTAAACGCGGCGCAGCGTAAAAGTCACTGCCCGCGCTGATGATTGTTATTTGATGCGTATTAAGGGTGCCACCCGTGGCTAAACTGATGCTGACTAAACGGTGCTCAACATGAGTGTCGTGATGTATTTCTTCAATGGCGATAATGCTATTGCTGTGCGTATCAAACTGCATATCGGCGTAACGGCACTGGCTATTGTCGGTCAGCTGTTGCGGCGCATCCTGCCAAGCTTGCAGATAGATTTGCTGATCAGCTTCGTTGGTAAATACCACGCCGTGCGGCAGCAGGTTAAACGAAGCACCGCCGTACTCATACACACGACTGCGCACGGAAAATCCCGCAGTGGTCAATACCGTGGTGGCTTGTGTGCTGTGTTGATAACAGTAGAGCAGCGTTTGTGCTGTTTGCGGATCGGTCTCGGACCAAAACACGCCCTGCACCGAGACTTTCAGCTCATTAAGCTCCCGCCCCGCCGCAGCTGCCTGCTGTGCGCTCCAAGCGCTGGGCCAAAAACCGGCGACCGGTGCCTGCTGCTCTGCCATGTTCAATTAACCTCGTACGATAATATTTTTTGAGGTTTTCTCATTACGAAACACCATCTGCTCCACACCTAAAGGTGCATTTTCCGCTTCTGCACGCGCGGCCAGAATAATACCGTGGTGCTCAGACTTACTGCACACTGGATCAGTATTACTGGCATCCCCAGTCAGCATAAAGGCTTGGCAACGGCAGCCGCCAAAGTCTTTTTCTTTTTCATCGCAAGAACGGCACGGTTCGGGCATCCAATCAAAGCCACGGAATTTATTAAAACCGAAGGACTCCTGCCAAATATGCTGAATGCTGTGATCTTTCACATTGGGGAATTGGATGGGTAACTGTCGCGCACTGTGACAGGGCAGCGCGGTGCCATCAGGGGTGATATCCAGAAACAAGCTGCCCCAGCCATTCATGCAGGGTTTAGGGCGTTCCTCATAATAATCAGGGGTGACGAAAATCAGTTTGCAGGGATGATTCTCTGCTTCAAGTTTTTCACGCCAGTGCTGAGTGACTTGTTCTGCACGCTCTAATTGCTCACGCGTAGGCAATAAGGCGGCGCGATTGAGTTCTGCCCAGCCATAAAACTGGCAGGTAGCGAGCTCAACAAAGTCTGCTTCCAATTCGATGCACAGCTCAATAATACGATCCATACGATCAATATTATGACGATGAGTGACAAAGTTCAGCACCATCGGATAGCCTGCAGCTTTCACCGCTTTAGCCATGGCCAGTTTTTGCGCGAAAGCTTTTTTCGAGCCGGCCAACATATTGTTGACCTCTTCATCAGCAGCCTGAAAACTGATTTGGATATGGTCTAAACCAGCCTCACTGAGTTCGGCAATCCGCGCTTCAGTCAGACCAATACCTGAAGTAA
This sequence comes from Pseudomonas sp., assembly GCA_034006005.1. Lineage (GTDB taxonomy): Bacteria > Pseudomonadota > Gammaproteobacteria > Pseudomonadales > Pseudomonadaceae > Denitrificimonas. The sequence goes on along the minus strand of JAVETP010000009.1, from coordinate 40,145 downwards.
TCAGATTAGTGTAATACCCTAAATCACGCGCTGCTTTCACCAACTCAGCTAAATCCTGGCGCACCAAGGGCTCGCCACCGGAGAAGCCCAATTGCGCTGCACCTAATTCGCGAGATTGACGAAACACTTCAATCCATTGCTCGGTCGTGAGCTCTTCTCCGCTGCGAGCAAAGTCGACTGGGTTGGAGCAATACGGGCACTGTAATGGGCAGCGATAGGTCAGCTCGGCCAGTAACCACAGCGGTGGCGTGGTGCTCGGCGTGGGATTAGCAATACTCAAGCCAGAACTGTGCATGCGCCACCCCCATAAAGGTCAAGATATCTTCGTCTAAGCCCTGCACATCAGGAAACTGCCCTTGCAACTCGGCAATGATCTGCCCCGTGCTGCGCTGGCCGTCGACGAGTTTTAAAATATGCGCGGCACTGTCATTCAGTTGAATCATGCCTTCGGGATAGAGCAAGACATGGGCGTTTTGCACTGGCTCCCACTGCAAACGAAAACCACGGCGAATGCGCATCGCTTGCTCAAGATTTAACTCACTCATACGCCCAACCCTCGGTGCCAAACGGCTTGTTCAGTGACAGTGTGATACGGAGGACGTTTCAGCTCATAAGCCATGCTCATAGCATCCAACATGCTCCACAGCACATCCAATTTAAATTGCAAAATTTCTAACATGCGCTGCTGCGCTTCAAGCGTGGTGTAGTGTTGCAAAGTGATTTTTAAACCATGCTCGACATCGCGACGCGCTTCACTGAGACGCTTACGAAAGTAGTCATAACCACTGTTATCAATCCATGGGTAATGTTGCGGCCAAGCATCGAGACGCGATTGGTGAATATGCGGGGCAAACAATTCGGTTAAGGAACTGCTGGCCGCTTCTTGCCAGCTGGCGCGACGTGCAAAGTTCAAATAGGCATCCACAGCAAAACGTACACCCGGCAACACCAATTCGCCGGATAACACTTGCTCACGATCCAAACCTACCGCTTCGGCCAGACGTAACCAAGCTTCAATACCGCCCTCTTCACCCGGCGCACCATCATGATCCAACATGCGTTGCACCCACTCTCGGCGCATATCACGATCAGGGCAGTTGGCCATAATCGCCGCATCTTTCATCGGAATATTGAGCTGATAATAAAAGCGATTGGCGACCCAACCTTGAATCTGTTCACGCGTCGCTTCGCCGTTGTGCATGGCGATATGGTAGGGGTGATGAATATGGTAATAGCCCCCCTTGGCGCGCAACGCGTGCTCAAATTGTTCGGGCGTCATGGCTTGATCGCTCATCGCAGGCTCCTAGAGTTGAATACTCATTCCGTCATAAGCGACTTCGACACCGGCCGCATGCACTTGCGCGCGCTCGGTTGAGTCCTCATCGAGAATGGGGTTGGTATTGTTGATATGAATTAAAATACGGCGTGCATCAGGGAAATCCGCCAGCACTTCCAGCATGCCGCCGGGGCCGCTTTGTGCCAGATGGCCCATTTCACTGCCGAGCTTGGTGCCCACGCCGCAGACTTGCATTTCGTCATCCTGCCAGACGGTGCCATCCACTAATAAGCAATCGGCATCGCGCATCATGCTCAACACGTCAGCGTCGAGCTTACCCAGACCCGGTGCGTAAAAGACTTTTTTACCCGTGCGCGTATCTTCAATCAGCAGGCCAATATTATTACCGGGGTGCGGATCATCACGGCGCGGTGAGTACGGCGGTGCATTACTGCGTAAAGAGATGGCCGTGATACTGAGCGCGGGACAGGCCGGTACAGTAAACGGCTGACCATCGAGCTTAATCAGCTGATGATTGAGACCGCCATTCCAATGCGCCAACATATTAAAAATCGGGAAACCTGACGTTAAATCTTGATGCACCATCTCGGTGCACCACACATCGTGCGGGCAACCTTCACGCAGGGTTAATAGACCGGTGACATGGTCAATTTGGCTGTCGAGTAAAATAACGCCAACAATACCGGTATCGCGGGCTTGGCGCGCCGGTTGTAAGGCGGGAAATGCTTCGATCTGGCTTCTGATATCCGGCGAAGCATTACATAAAATCCAATTAACGCCGTCATCACTGATCGCAATCGACGACTGGGTACGTGGTGCAGCACGTAAGGTGCCTTTGCGTAAACCATGACAGTTTTTGCAATTGCAGTTCCACTGCGGAAAACCACCACCAGCGGCTGAACCCAATACTTGTATGTACATGATTTTTTCCTTAGTGACCCCAGCCGAAGCCGGGGCCTGATCGTTAGACGATTTGTAGCATCAAGCGATAGGTATTAACGGTTCGAAATGTACATCGTCACTTCAAAGCCAATACGCATATCGTTGTAGGTAGGTTTAGTCCACATAGTAGATTCCTCTTTCTTATTAAGACCGGTCAATTCCGGTGTCTCTATTAATAGCGCTGTTACGCAGTCGAGCAAACGGTACTTTGGGACTGGTTTTTGTTGCCATTGGTCGCACTGCTTTTACCCTGTGCTAAAACGGCTGATTGCAGGCAAAAAAAAACGCAACCCAAAGGCCGCGTTTCGACAAAATCAGAGCAGGTGCAGGAATAAGTAAGCACGCTAAAAACCAAAGCCCTACCCTTCACGTCGACAAATTTGCATCCATGTCACAAGCATAACTAGACCCGCATATCGTGGAATATGCAGTGGTGTGCCGCTAGAATATTCCAGCGGCACATGCAGCACCCTTAGAAGAAACCTAAAGGATTAATATCGTAGCTGATCAACAGGTTTTTGGTCTGCTGGTAGTGATCCAGCATCATTTTGTGTGTCTCACGACCCACACCTGATTTCTTGTAACCACCGAACGCTGCGTGCGCTGGGTAGAGGTGGTAGCAGTTGGTCCAGACACGACCCGCCTGAATACCACGGCCCATGCGGTAGGCACGGTTGATATCACGCGTCCATACGCCCGCACCTAAACCAAACTCGGTGTCGTTGGCAATTTCCAGCGCTTCGGCTTCATCTTTAAAGGTGGTCACAGCAACCACTGGACCAAAGATTTCTTCCTGGAAAATACGCATTTTGTTGTGACCTTTAAGCAAGGTCGGTTGGATGTAGAAACCACTGGCAAACTCGCCTTCCAGCTGCTCGATTTTACCGCCGGTTAACAGTTCAGCGCCTTCGTCTTTAGCAATGTCCATATAGGACATAATTTTTTCAAACTGCTGAGCTGACGCTTGTGCGCCGACCATGGTTTCGGTGTCGAGTGGGTTACCACGACGAATCTGCTCAATCTTCTTCATGACCGCTTCCATAAACGGCTCATAAATCGATTCTTGAATCAATGCACGCGATGGCGCGGTGCAAATTTCACCTTGGTTAAAGAACGCGAGGACTAAACCTTCAGCGGCTTTTTCAATAAATTCAGGTTCAGCATTCATAATATCTTCAAAGAAGATATTCGGTGATTTTCCGCCCAGCTCAACCGTGCTTGGGATGATGTTTTCTGCAGCACATTTCATAATGTGCGAGCCAACTGGGGTTGAACCTGTGAAGGCAATTTTGGCAATACGAGTACTGGTGGCTAAGGCCTCACCGGCTTCGCGGCCATAACCTTGCACTACGTTGAGTACGCCCGGTGGCAATAAGTCGCCGATTAATTCCATCAATACAGTGACGGACAATGGCGTTTGTTCAGCAGGTTTGAGTACGATGGCGTTACCAGCGGCCAGTGCTGGAGCGAGTTTCCATGCGCCCATTAACAATGGGAAGTTCCATGGAATGATTTGACCGACAACGCCCAATGGTTCGTGGAAATGGTAAGCGGCGGTGTGTTCGTTGATTTCTGCAGCTGAACCTTCTTGGGCGCGCAAGCAACCGGCGAAGTAGCGGAAGTGGTCAGCGGCTAATGGGATATCAGCGTTGAGTGTTTCACGCACGGGTTTACCGTTGTCCCAAGTTTCAGTGACGGCGAGCAGTTCGAGGTTTTCTTCGATGCGGTCAGCGATGCGTAATAGGACGCGAGCGCGGTCTTGGGCTGAGGTTTTGCCCCAAGCAGGTGCGGCGGCGTGGGCAGCGTCTAAGGCTAAGTTGATGTCGTCGGCGTCTGAGCGTGGAAATTCACCTGCAACGGCACCGGTAACAGGTGTGATGTTGGTGAAGTACTGGCCGTTGACGGGCGGTACAAATTTGCCACCAATGTAGTTGCCGTAGCGTGGCTTGATGGTGAGGAGTGAACCCTGTGTACCTGGTTGTGCGTAAATCATCTGGTTAGCCTCTTTCTTATTCAGTGCCTGCGCCATCCACGGGCAGGTTATGGTTCGATCATAGCTATTGATGGCGGTGAGCCGAATGCATCATAGGCATGGGAAATCTAATCATTTGGGAGTAGATAGAATGCGCCTGTCCTTCTGGGGGCTTAGAAGCATTCAGCATGATGAGGGCATGCCATATCGTATTTTATTCTGCTAATGCGATTAGAAGCGTCAAACATGATTGGGGTATGCCCTGGAGTGTTTGGTTCTGTTCGAGCTGTGTTAAGAGCATTCAGCATGATTGGGGTATGCCGTACCTCGCTCGTGCTGCTTTTCCCTCCACGGGGCGGTCCCGCCCCAAGTCGGGCGCTGCGCCATCCATGGCTACGCTTGTCGCAGCACGAACGATGTACTCATTGATCAGTGATGGGGTTGGCAGTATTTGTGGATGAATCGTTGGTGCTGGATGGAGGTTTAGTGGACTGAACTGGCTTTTAAATGACTGGTGCTACGGTAGTGAGAGCAATAGATTGGGTCAATAAGTGCTTCGGGGTGGGTGTGACAAGCGAAGCCATGGATGGCGCAGCGCCGGAGTTGAACCCAGGATGGGTTCGTCGACGGAAGAACACCCAGCCCGAAGCACGACACGCGCTGATTTTATAAAACCACAGCGTATTACTGATCTATCCGTTGCCATTGTTGTTGTTCGTAGTGGGGGTAGAGGTGGCTGACGGTGCGGGTGAGTTCGTAGCGGGTGAGGCTGACGTTGGCGAAGCGCTCGGGGATGGGCAGACGGATGACTTGGTTCATGTCGAGACCGTTTTGCGCTGCCTCACGCAGGGCAGTGTCGAGCCAAGTTAGATAATCATGCATCTGTACAAAGGGTTTATTGTCGGTTGCTAATGGCCCATGCCCCGGCACAATCAGCTTCCATGGCAAGGTTTGTAACGTATTAATATCCGCCAACCACGCTTCTAAACTTGGAGTATTAGGCGTGGCTAAAGCGCGCTGGTAGAAAACCAAATCTCCAGCGAACAGTACGCCAGTGCGTTGGTCGAGGATGACCAAGTCGGCGCTGGTGTGGCCGGTGAATGATAAGAGTTGCAGTGGATGGCCGCCGATATTGATGACGCCGGCTTCAACAATTTGCGTGGGTAACACCACTTCGGTGCCGCGCATTTGGTCGCCGATGATGCGGTACATATTCTCAGCCATATGATCACCCTGCTCCGCTAACAGCTGCTTGGTGCCTGCCAGCGCAGCAATCGGCGCATCAGCAAAGGCTTGATTACCTAAGGCATGATCGGGGTGATGATGAGTGAGGAATACTTGCACTACAGGCTTGTCCGTGATTGTGGCAATCGCTGCGCGCAAGGCTTTGCCATAGGCTAAGGAGGGGCCGGTATCAATCAGTACCACCCCGGCATCGGTGACAATAAAGGCCACATTGACGATATGACCGCCGTTGTCTTTGCTGAAGTTATCAGTTGAGCCTTCCACCAGATAAGTGTTTTCAGCAATTTCTTTTGGGGTCAGCACATAATTTGCCAAGGCAGCAGTACTGACAAGCCAGCCGCATAAAATCAGTAAAAACCAGCGCATAACATCACCTCTATCGTCACAATGTATTTGGCATAACGTCTCAGTGCAAACGAGCGACTGACTGTCATAACTACAACACCAAGACAGCTGCTACACAGATCGCCGATTAAGGGATCTGTGCAGAAAATTCATTACCGTTGTTATCGCGCAGCCACAGTTGAGTTTGCGGATGGCCTTTAACGCGCAAGGTAATAGTAGGATTTTCACTGACCGCAGAAAACAGATCCAAGCGCGCCAGCACCGCACCGTCGTTATCACGCAGCTCGGCTTGATTAACATAGAACTCGGGGATGGATTCCACTAAGCCATTGTCCATCGGATGGGAAATACTCATACGCACACGACTGCTATCGCCATCATTAAAGCGCGCACCAAACACTTGGCCTAAACGGCTTTCCCAACCTTCTTCAGCGCGCACGACACTGGGTGCACTGCAACCACCACCGGCCGCTTCAATCCGCGCCGAACCCACATGCCAAATACCATCGTCCATTAAAAAAGCGGCGCGCACCGGTGTCGCTTGTTCGACACGGATACGCACCGCTAAAAATTTCTCCACCTCGGCACTGGGGTATAGATTTAACACTTGCGGGATCGGATTGAGCTCAACCCAAATCATCACTTTTTCAACAAGCCCGCTTAACGCGCGTGCATCCACCTCCACCGGCACTTGCCGCGCATCTTCAGCAAAAGGTGGCACGCTAACTTGCACCTTGTCATCAAAGACAAAGTCGGCATTATCCAGCAGACGGGTATGGAAATACTCCCACATCACCGAGGGTTGCGGATCACCTTCCACCGCCGCAGAAAAACTTGTCGCCAAGGACAACACCAAGGCATAGACAATTTTCGATTTCATACCACCTCCAGCTCGATTCAATCGGTGAGCGCTTTTAGCATGTAAGCTCAGGCGACAGCTGTGGGGTCCTTTCGCTTAACGGTCGATGCGTGGCGCGACAGATCAGGATGTATGACTGCGGCGCCCAGTGGCGGTGTTGACACACAACGTCACACCACTAGGACTGGCCGCAGATTTTCAAGCACTGCGCAGGGCTGTAACCATTCAGCCTCAACAGCGCAGACGGTTTATTGAAGTTCTGCACGACTCTCAACGTAGGTACGAATCGCCCACAGCGCTTCTTGAGTTAAGTGGTCGGCCATACGCGGCATATACACCGCACCATTACGCACCGCACCATTGATCACGCGATCTTTGTACCACTCATCATTGTCAGCATCGCCCGGAAGCTCGCGCAAATCGGGGGCAATACCACCGGACATGGCTTCCAGACCATGGCAGCGAGCGCAGTTTTGGTTGTAGGCCGATGAGCCAATCTCAATCGCCAAAGCATTTTGCTCGTTGGGCGCGCGGTAGGGATTACTCTCACGCCACTCATCACCTAAAAGCTCTAGATCACCGGTATTGACGCTTTGCGGCACCATATCGCCGTGTGCATAGACTGCTGCTGAGAAACCTAAAGCGGCTGCGATTAACGCTCCGAACACTGCATTTTTCTTATTCATTATTTCCACCGTTTTAAATAGTACGCAAGACGTTCGCCATGAAGTTGAACACTGGATTTATGGTAGAAACGCTGCGCTCTGAGGAGAACCCTGCTTTGGTGGTCGACAAGCAAGCCCTTAGTAGTAGGCGCAAAGGTATAGACATTAACGGTTTTAGAAGCACTGCCAATTGAGCCATCGACTGGGAAAATTTCCCGTCACTTGCGGGAAAAATTCCGTATGCATAAGGCTCGCACTTTCAGACTATGGAGGCCGTCACTGCGCGATCAACAAGCGCAAGACTCACAACATGCAACCAATGGGAAGTAAAGCAATGATAACAAGACAATCACCCAGCTCTGCCAAACCCTTGGCCCTTGCCGTTAAGGGCTTAATCCTCGGCGCTGCCTTAATTAGCGCCAACCTCAGCTTTGCCAAACCTGTGACGTGGGAAGATATTGCGCAAGACCACCTGACCACCACCAACGTATTGCAATACGGTATGGGTACTAACGCACAGCGTTACAGCCCGCTCGCCAAAATCAACGAAGACAACGTTTTTAAGCTGACGCCAGCCTGGACTTACTCTTTTGGTGATGAAAAACAACGCGGCCAAGAATCTCAAGCCGTGATCCACGATGGCATTATTTATGTCACTGGTTCCTACTCACGTGTGTGGGCACTGGATGCTAAAACCGGTGAGCGCCTGTGGAGCTACAGCCACCGCCTGCCCGACGATATCCGTCCTTGCTGTGACGTAGTGAACCGTGGCGTATCGATCTTCGGCGATAAAGTATTCTTCGGTACGCTGGATGCGCGTGTTGTTGCGCTCAATAAAGACACCGGTAAAGTGATCTGGAATAAGAAATTTGGTGATCACGCCGCGGGTTACACCATGACCGGCGCGCCAACCATGGCTAAAGATGCCAAAACCGGCAAAGTTCTGCTGATTCACGGCAGCTCCGGTGATGAGTTCGGCGTAGTGGGTAAACTCTTTGCTCGCGACACTGAGACCGGTGAAGAAGTATGGATGCGTCCCTTTGTTGAAGGCCATATGGGCCGCCTCAACGGTAAAGACAGCACGCCAACTGGCGATATTAAAGCACCGTCCTGGCCGGATGATCCAAATCACCCGACCGGTAAAAAAGAAGCCTGGAGCCAAGGTGGTGGTGCACCATGGCAGAGCGCCAGCTTTGATGAAGAAACCAACACCATTATTATTGGTGCCGGTAACCCAGCTCCGTGGAATGGTTGGGAGCGTACCTCTGATGGTGGCGATCCTAAAGATTTCGACAGCCTCTACACCTCAGGTCAGTTAGGCGTTGATGCCACTACCGGTGAAGTGAAATGGTTCTACCAGCACACACCAAACGATGCATGGGACTTCTCAGGTAACAACGAGTTAGTGCTGTTTGATCATAAAGACAAAAGCGGTAAGGTCACCAAAGCCACAGCGCACGCTGACCGTAACGGTTTCTTCTATGTCGTGGATCGTGAAAACGGCAAGCTGAAAAATGCCTTCCCATTTGTGGATGGCATCACTTGGGCGTCACATATTGATTTAGAAACTGGTCGTCCAGTTGAAAACAAAGGACAGCGTCCACCCAAGCCTGAGCCAGGTGAGAAGCGCGGTAAGTCAGTGCAAGTATCACCGTCATTCTTAGGTGGTAAAAACTGGAACCCAATGGCTTACAGCCAAGACACCGGTTTGTTCTATGTACCGGCCAACCACTGGCAAGAAGACTACTGGACCGAAGAAATCAGCTACAAGAAAGGTTCAGCGTACTTAGGTCAAGGTTTCCGTATCAAGCGTCTGTTTGATGACCACGTCGGTATCTTACGTGCGATGGATCCAACCACCGGTAAAGTGGCATGGGAACATAAAGAGAAATTACCATTGTGGGCGGGCGTTTTGGCCACCAAAGGTAACCTAGTATTCACCGGTACCAGTGATGGTTTCTTCAAAGCCTTTAACGCGAAAACCGGTAAAGAGCTGTGGAAATTCCAGACCGGTAGTGGCGTGATTTCACCACCCGTCACCTGGGAAATGGATGGTCAGCAGTATATCGGCGTGACTTCAGGTTACGGCGGTGCAGTACCACTGTGGGGCGGCGATATGGCGGAATTGACCAAGCCTGTTGCACAGGGCGGTTCATTCTGGGTGTTCAAACTGCCAGAGTGGGATAACAAGTAATAGCCTTACGTCTATTCACTTAACACTCACCGCTGCTGTGCTTGCATAGCAGCGGTTTTTCCTGAGGGACTGTGTATGCAACGCCATCTTTTATCTGCTTTAGCATTGGTGCTGAGCACCGGTGTCTGGGCTAACCAAGACGTGCCCACCATCAATGGCTGTAAGCTCGAGCCCGCAAGTAACTGTGCCGGCATGGATCTGCGCAATGCTGATCTGAGCAATATGGATTTGAAAAAAATCAACTTCGACAAAGCCGACTTATCGGGCGCTAATTTGCGTCACGCGAAATTGGATTTGGCCACCTTTAACCAAGCCAACTTGTCCGGTGCCAACTTGACTCGCGCCAGCTTGCAGCAAGCCAGCCTGCGCGGTGCCAATCTGGACAATACTAAACTGATCGCGATCACCGGTTGGGCCATGATGGCGCAAGGTGCTCACGGTAAAAACACTGATTTTAGCGGTGCTAATTTAGATTTCGCTCGTTTGTCGGGTGCGAAGTTACGCAAAGCTAACTTTAATGCGGCTAATTTAGAAATGGCTTGGTTTACTAAAAGCGATTTGCGTCAATCGACCTTTATTGATGCCAATATGCAGGAGTCCAAGTTCAGCGAAGCCAATATGGCTAAAGCTGATATGACTGGCGCACGCCGTCACTATGCAACTTTTTTAGGGACATTTATGGAAGGTTGTACAGGATGCCCAGTCGATTGGTAAACACTCTCACCTTGCACAGCTAATAGCGGTCTATTCACCGGCTATTAGCTGGCTTCACCAATGCGCAACACCCCAGTATCAATGGCTAAATGCACCAGTTCCACATGGGACGTGACCTGCAGTTTCTGCTTCAACAAAGTCATATAGTTAGACACTGTTTTACTACTGATCGAAAGCTTTTCAGCAATCTGCAGCGTGGCAAAGCCCCGCGACAACATTACAAACACTTCCATTTCTCGTGGCGTCATACTTTGTAGACGCGGATCAATCGCCCCCGGCAAATACTTATGACAAGCCAGTTGCGTGGCAATCGCTTGCTCGATATACATCTGCCCCGACAGCGTGCGACGCACCGCTTCAATCAACACTTCAGGTGCCGCACTTTTACTGATATAGCCTGCGGCTCCAGCATCCAGCGCTTGGCGCACTAAACTCAACTCATCGTGCATGCTAAAAAACAGCACCGGCAATTGTGGTAAACGCTGGCGCAAACGCCGACAGGTTTCTAAACCGCTGATCCCTGGCAAACCAATATCCAGAATCACCAAATGCGGATTGACTGCCGGCATACACTGCAAGGCATCTTCGCCACTGCAGGCTTGGGCAATTTCTACGTCAGGCATACAAGTACTGAGCAAGCTGACATAGCCTTGACGCACCACAGCATGATCATCTACCAAGAGTATTTTCATTATTCTCACTCGCTAAAGGGGCGTACAGATAGATGCTCCAGCCACGGTTTGGGCGAGCTTGGATATGCAGTTGCGCATTTAAAGCGCTAGCCCGCGCAGTCATTGAATGCAGCCCAACACCTTTGTGCTGCAGAGCACCACCGCTGCCGTTATCGCGCACTAATAATCGCCACGCCTGCTGCTTATAGCGCAGCCAGATATGTACATGGGTGGCCTGACCATGGCGCTGGGAATTGGTCAGCACTTCTTGTAACAAACGATACAACTGCTGTTTATGCGCCAGCGCTAACTGCGGCGGCGTACCGAGGATATGCAGATTGCAGTGCCCGCCATGCAGTTGCTGCCAATGCGTTTGTACGCTGTGCAATAACTGCGCAAGGCTTAAGTGCTCCAATTTGACCGGGTATAAATCCTGCACTAAACACTGAAAGCCCTGCAGCAAATTGTTGGCGTGTTGCTCTAACAGTTGCGCGACGTTGCGCACGGTCTGCGGTTGTTCAGCAACGATTTGCAGCAGCTTAATTTGCGCGCGCATACCAGCAACATATTGGCCGAGATCATCATGCAAGGTTTGTCCCAGTTGATTGCGCTCGCGGTCTTGCTGCTCGATTAATGCTTGAGCTAATCGATGATTCTCTTTGCGCGCTGCCTGCAACTGCACCGTTATCTGCTGCAGTTCAGCTGGTAAGGACGCCATCACGACACTTTGCACAGACTGCGACATGGGCTTTCCTCGGTTATTTTCACAGCTAATTTTATAAGAACCCCATGCTAATCAGACCTTGATCCGAACTTTCTCCTACCTTGGTACTGCCTAGTTGGTACTTTCTGCATATTCCTTTCGCGGCGCAGTGTTCCTATGCTTGTTGCTCATCCGTACAGGTGAACCCACAACGCAGCTCGGTACTCAGCAAACCGGCATAATCGCACAAAAACAGTACTTTAGTACTAAGCCAAGCAGCACAATGTCTCATTCCCAAGGAGCGCTGCTTTGCTTCTAATGTAAGTAACCATTGTGAGATTCGACCATGCTTAAATCCATCGGTGCAGCGCTCTTCGTCATTTTACTGCCTCTAGCGGCAGCCCCTAGTTATGCACAGCAAAACACTTTATTTAATGCCGAAGGCTATCGCAGCAGTGTATATCGCAGTCCTACACCCACCTTTCACGAGCAAGCACACACTATTGATCCCAGCGAGCTGGTGGATATGCAAGAGCAATACCCTAACCTGCTCTTAATTGATGTCTATCGCAATCCATGGCTACGCGGCCATTTCACCTTAACGGAAGAACACAAGAATCTACCCAATAGCTTATGGTTAGCCAATTGCGGCGATGGTTCGCTTAGCGAGCAATGGCTGGCATACTGCCAAGATCATCTTGAGCAAGCGACGGCGGGCAATACCTCTCAGCCGATCGTATTTTATTGTCGTTCAGATTGTTGGCTGGGCTGGAATGCCATTAAACGCGCATACGCACTCGGCTACTCTAATCTTTACTGGTTACGCGATGGCATTGATGGCTGGGAGCAAGCAGACCTGCCGCTAGAGCACGCACAACCAGCACCTTTGCATTAATTATGCTTTATAAAAACGAGGTCAAAGACCATGTACAACATCTTAATCGCTGACGATCACCCACTGTTTCGCGAAGCGATTTGCAATGTCATTCGCTCAGGTTTCCCAGGCTGTAGCATTCTCGAGACGGCTGATCTGGATAGCACTCTGTTGCTGGCCGTTGAGCATGATAATCTCGACTTAATTTTGCTCGATCTCAATATGCCTGGCATGAGCGGACTCAATGGCCTGATGAGCTTGCGCAATGAAGCCCCCACTATTCCGGTGGTGATTGTCTCGGCCGAACAAGATAAACATATTGTTCTGCAAGCCATTACCTATGGCGCCGTCGGTTTTATCACCAAATCAACACCACGCGAGCAAATGACTGCTGCCATTGAGCAAGTACTCAATGGGCATGTGTATTTACCCGCAGATATTATTCGCTCAACCCAAGCCAATACCCGCCGTACACCACGCGAAGCCACTATTTCACCCGAGCTGTTGCAGGCACTGACGCGCAAACAACTGCAGGTGCTGGAACGTATGGCTAAGGGCGAATCCAATAAGCAGATTGCCTATAATTTGGATATTGCTGAAACCACGGTGAAAGCCCACGTATCAGCTATTTTACGCAAGCTGAATGTACATAACCGTGTGCAAGCTATTCTCTCAGTCGGCGATATCGATTTCGCTACTTACCTGCGCCGCTAATCCCCTATTGTAGCTTGGCGGGCACAAGTGCCCGCCCTACGATGACCCATGCTTTTAGGTGATTGCGCAGGACTTTTGTAGGTTGGTTTTTAGGCCGACAACGCCATCAACTCAATGTAAATGTGTCGGTATGTGGCATCGTTGGGGCGTTGTTAACGCCCTGTCGGCCTGAAGGCGCGACCTACTTTTTGAGTAGGTGGTTCATCGCGGTTTTTAGGTGCATGGGTTTCACGGGTTTATGCATCAAGGTGTGACCCAGTGCGCGCATTTGCTGCTTGAGTTCGTTGCTGTAGTTGGCGGTGATCATCAGGGTTGGAATGGGCGTGGCGCGTTGGTAATTGATATTGACCACCACATCCACGCCATTGATATCGTTATCAAGATGGTAATCAACAATCAATAAATCCACCGGCATCTGAAAACAGCCGACCTGCTCGGCTAAATCGTCTTCTGACAAACCTGTGGTAACCAAACAGCCCCAACCTTCGAGCAAGGTGCGCATGGCTAGGCAAATCGCCATATCATTATCCACCACCCAAACACGTACGCCACTCAGGTGATCCAAATGGTAGCTGGGCACTTCAGCGACGGGCTGGATCTGCAACTCACGCGCTTGCGCTAAAGGCACGTGCACCGAGAACATCGAACCTTTCCCCAGTTGCGACGATACGCGCACCGGATGAACTAAAATACGGGTGATTTTATCAACAATCGCCAGCCCCAAACCTAAACCGCGATCTTGCTTTAAGCGCTGACCATCGCCGCGTTTAAACTCTTGGAAAATCTCGCCTTGTTTATCTTCCGCAATACCAATGCCGGTGTCCCACACTTCAATCGAAACAAAGTCAGCATGACGGCGGCAACCCAGCAGCACACGACCACTTTCAGTATAGCGAATCGCATTACTTAAAAAATTACGCAGAATACGCGCCAGCAAATGGATATCGGTTTTAATCAGCACCGTACTGGGAACAAAATCCAGCGTCAGGCCAACGCTTTTCGCTACTTGCTGATATTCCACCGCCAAGTTATCTAATAAATGCTGAGCCGAAAACGCAGACACATCAGCTTTAATCACCCCGGCATCCAACTTAGAAATATCCACTAAAGTGCCGAGCAAGTTTTCTACATCATCCAGCGAGTTACTGATGTTTTTCACCAGTTTTAAACTGCTGGCGACATCATGTCGCTCCGCTAAAGATCCGGTAAATAAACGCGCCGCATTCAGCGGTTGCAGCAGATCATGGCTGACCGCCGCTAAGAATTTGGTCTTAGACAGGTTGGCCTCTTCCGCCTCACGCTTGGCTTCCAACAAATGCACTTCGGCTTGCTTACGAACTTCAATTTCCGAGACTAACTGACCGTTAAGTTGCGTCAATTCTGCCGTACGTTCGCGCACGCGACCTTCGAGGTTTTGATAGGCCTGATGCAAAGCATCAGCGGTTTGGCGGCGCTCAGTAATATCGCGTACCAGTACAAAAATACCGGTGATTTCACCATTGCTTTGTCGATTGGGCACATAGGAGCGCTGCATAAAACGTTGCTTACCTAAAACGCTGCTTTCCGCCACATCAAAGGTCAGACTTTCACCTTTTAAAGCCCGATTGATATAGGGCTGCAAGCGCAAAAAGTGCTCGTCACTGTGCGCTTCACGCAGGCTCAAACCTAAAATACTGTCACGCGGCCAGCGATACCATTCCTCATAAACCTTGTTAGTGAACTCATAGGTAAAATCACTTTTCACATAAGCAATCATTGCCGGCACATGGTCGGTAATTAGACGGATCCAGTGCTCACGTTTACGCAGCACTTCGGCATGACGGTAGCGCTCGGTGATATCGGTGAAGGTATTGACGAAGTCGCCGTTAGGCAGCGGATGCGTGCGAATTTCTAACACGCGGCCATCGGATAAGCGCTGCTCTTTTTGCAAGATTGGCTGCGCATTTCTATCGCGACTGCGTGGCGTCAGCACCGAGACGCGGCTATCGCCCATCACCTCTAAAAAGGAGCGATTAGCTTCAATAGGCTGCAAATCACACAACTCTAAAAAGCGGTGATTCCACAACTCCAACACGCCCTTGGCATTGACCATCACCACGCCTTGCGACAGATTATCCACGGTTTGTTGCAGCATGCGGGTTTTCTGCGCCAGCGCCTGTTCGCGGCGCTGGGTTTCGCTGTGTTTCAGCTCAGTGATATCGGTGTATAAAATCACCAAACCGCCCTCTTGGGTTGGCCGCTCAGTCACTTGCAACCAACGCCCGGTGCGCAAACGGTAGAGCAAACGCTGACGACCACTGCGCTGCTTTTCGACCACCATACCGGCGCCTTCAATATAGGATTTCACCTCATGCAGGCTGGTACCCACACCAATACGAAAGGCACTTTTATCCCAGAAATTCTTAAAGTGGCGATTAAACAACACAATGCGCTGGTCTTTATCGAACAGAACAAAACCTTCACTGCTGCTTTCAATGGCATCCATTAAATGCTGATGCGCGACTTCTGCGGTATGCCGCGCATCGCTAAGCAAGGTATTGCTGCGCTTCAAATCAGCCATGGTTTGATTGAGTGCATCGGTTCGCTCACGCACTTGCTCGGCCAACACCACCGAGTGACGAAATGCGGTATAAGACTCAGAATTTTGCGAAGTACCCGACTCTACACGCTCCACCAGAGCAGCATTGATGCGACGCAGCTTGTTATTTTCCTGCTGCAAAGCCAGTATTTGCGTGGTGAGATCAACCTGCTCCATATTTTGGCCGTCCAATCGCTACACCGGTAAAAGTTTGGTTGATATGCATGCCATTAAACTGCTCACCGTAGGTGTTAAAACCAATCACGTTTTGCTCTTGCAACACTTGTTCAATCGCTTGCTGGCCGCCCTTGATATCGATTTCCAAACGGCGTAAAAAACAATCACAACCGATGGTGATCAATGGCTCACCCAAACGCTCATTCAGCCCAGCAAACAGTTGATTGACGTTATCTAACAACGAAGTGGTGTGCATAGCGGTGAGGACAATGCCGTTTTCAACAGCACAGTAAAACGTCAGACTCTGATCGGGGTTAGTTTGCTGAATCGCCCGCGGATAATAATAATCACTGATCTTCACCGCCAATGGATGACTGGCAAACAGATGCATATCCAACTCGTCTACACGCCGACCAATCAGCCGAGCATACTCTTGCGCCGCGGGCTCAGCGTTGAGTTCCAGCACTCGGCGTGAATCGCTGTCGACCTTGGTCACCACCAGCTTTTCCGTGGAAGGCTGCAAGTGATGGGTAGTAAACACTTCAAATTCCAAATGGGTATTGATCAACACCACCACGGCTGCAGCATTATGAAACTGACCGCCGTAATACACATGAGTGTGGGTTAAATGGTTGTCGTCACCGGCAGAGCCACCAAAGTGCGGAATACTGCCCAACGCGGCACTGAGCGTGGCCAGCACCACCTCTTCACGGCTGGATAAGCCGTCCAATAGGGTTAAGGCAAAGCTGTGATCTTTAATCGGCGCCACGGCATTACTGCGGCAATCACTGACTAAATTCTCCACCAGCTCTTGCGCGTCATAGAGGCTGAAGCGCTCCATTTCATCAACCAAGACGCTGGCTACGGAGAAATGGCGATGGTCAAAACCAATCGCGCTGATGCAGCCACGACCGTAGCCGTCTTCGCTGATTTCACCGGCTGTAGTGCAACCCACCAAGGGTACACCGCCGAAAGACTGTTCAAGTGAGTGAGATAAGGCCGGTAGATCATACTCAGCCGAGCAAAAAAACAAGACAAAGCCCAAATAGGGACTGATCAATTGCCGTGCTAAATCCTGTGCAACATCGTCTGCCCCTTGTGCAAAGGAGACGGCTGTTGTGATGCCTTCATTATCGAAAGACAATCGTCCTAGACCCATAATTCACCTACCTGTTATGCGCCTATTTTAAAAGTATCTGACTAGAAACCCATGCCCCTTCAGTGGCGAGTACCACCTACTAAAGTAGCGGTCATAAAAAAGCCAGAAGGTGCGAACACTTCTGGCTGGGGGGTTCGCTAAAGAATGTTTACCAGGCCAAGACCGCACCCACTGCAAAAGTGTCGGTATCTTCATTGACTAAACTGTTATTTTTGTGGCCACGAATTTCAAACTGGTTGTATTCTGCGACCAATTTTAAGTTGCTATTGATGTCGTGAAATAAGGCTATGCCACGTGTTTCATAATCAGCACCGGTCGCCACTGCGCCGTTACCATCATCCTTAGTTTTACCAAAGCTTAACGCCACACGGTTTTTACCAAAACGGTATGAGCCCTGCGCTAAGTAACCTTTACTGTCGATATCGCGCAAGGTAGCGTTGCCGGCGTTGTTGGTAAAGAAAGGGTTGATACCTTTGGCGGTAAAGCCTGAGCCGCTTAGGGTAAAGGCACCCATTTTAGCTTGTACGCCGTAGCCTAAGCCTTTAGAGGTGACGTTTTTAACCGTCCTGTCGGTGTTTTCTGAGGTTTGATAGCCACCATTTAACCATGAGTAAATTTCTGCGCCAGCCACATCAAATTGATAGGTCAGTTCTGATTCAAAACGTGGATTTTTTTGATACGCCTTACCCAGTGCCTTACCAGTGCCATCTTCACGAGTGGTATCAACAGGGTCTAAAATACCCACAGCAATACGCGCGCCACTCATCACTGGCGAGCGATAGGTAATCTGTGAGGTTGGGAATGGGTATGGGTAGCCACTACCGATATTACCGAAGGATACACCGCCGCCATCCACCAGTGCTAAGGTGTCGCTGACTTGACCGTAACCAGCAAGCAACTCATCCAGCAAAATATTAGAACGGGCAAATAAGCCAAAATCTTTACCGATCAGCACTTCACCCCAATCACCAGCGACCGTACCGTAGAATTGACGCACATCGATGTCAGTGCCGGTACCGTTATCATCACTGTCGTTGATCGTGACCCAAAATGATGAACGCGCGCCAAGCTTCAGGCCATCCATCTGTTTACCCATATTGAAACCAATATAGTTGGGCAAAAAACCCATTTTAACGCGTGACTGACGACGGTCGAACTCATCCCCTGCACGATCGACTTTGCTGTTCACATAAAAAGCGTTGACATAACCATCCGCTGAAAACGTCATATCATTTTTATCGTAAAGAACAATTTCAGCGAGAGCTGGACTACTGACTGCTGCGATAGCGCCGGCAAGCGCTAACGGCATAAAAATATGTTTGGCAATTTTATTGTTATACATAGCTTTCTCCACAGAAATGCAACAACTGAACTCTCAGTTGCTTCAGTGCTGATTATTGAAAGCTATGCACTTCACTCATACGCCGCTTTAGTGGCCAACCGATACGACTTGCTAGCCCAACCTTTAGAGAGTGTTTTTCGCACCCATAGTCGCTCTCCAAAAGAACACAATAAAACTTTAAAATTGAGATAAACAACAAGTCCAAACCCTGATTTAACGGGCTTAAAACCCGATACAGTGCTTTAGACGCAAGCCCTTAGATGGGCAAATCTCGAATAACAATCCGTGGAATATTATATTGATTAAACTCATGATCCAGTGGCAGATTGATTACTCAAGAGCAACCACTGTGCATGCTGCTGCAGCGCTTGGCAGTACTGCTCTATTTCAGCGCTACAGATCTGCTGCGCAGCTTGAGTTTCTGCCTGCACACCCACTTCCAGACGCTGCTCGCGCCAATGCCTAAACAGCATGGCATGGCCATATTCAATACCCAGTGCGCCCTGCTCTAGCGGCTCAACCTGTCGTTTGATATCAGCGTGCAGCGTCTCGATGTACTCAGCCAGCTGCGTTTGAAAGTCGGCTAAACACTGTTTTATTTCTTCAACTAACTGAACAGCGCTGACCGTGCTCGACTGTACCGCACACACCAGCCCCTCATAATTTCCTTGCGCATAAGGCAAGACAAACACGGCATAACACAGCGCTCGATCAGTGCGTAAGTAGCGCTGCAACAAGGTTTTCAAGTGCTGAGCACAGACTCGATTAATCACCCGCATACGATCCTGCTCAACGATATTCTCACCCGTCAAAGGTATATAGAGCACCAGCAAGGCATCATCACTGCCGCTGGCACTGGCCTGCTCCCAACCTATTGCTGCAGGCGCTGTCGCGACGGCCGTATTCAAAGCGGTTAAACGCTGCACATAACGCTGTTCCAGTACAGCAGCGTGCTCGCTCGCACCCAACCACAATGCGGCTTGTGGCTGATCTAACAAAGTGATCTCTGATGCAACATCTAAGCCTTTTGCACCGGCTAACACGCGAGGTAAACGCTGCAATAACCGACGCAAAGCAAAGTGCCCGCGCGCTGGCAGCGCTGCTTCAGTCAAGGGTAATTGCAGTACGGCTAACATTTGATTCACCGCGTGAGCGACATACTCTTCGGGCCCTGTGATGCAGATAAAAACGTAGTTTTGTACGCATTCAGTCTGCCAATGCACCGCGTTATAACTGAGCAATTCTGACACCGCCGCTAATTGACCGGACAAACGCTGAGCCACCGCATACGGATCATTCACCGACCAGCCCCAATAGCACACAGCCAAA
Organism: Pseudomonas sp.; assembly: GCA_034006005.1. GTDB lineage: Bacteria > Pseudomonadota > Gammaproteobacteria > Pseudomonadales > Pseudomonadaceae > Denitrificimonas. The sequence goes on along the minus strand of JAVETP010000009.1, from coordinate 20,365 downwards.
CCACTGGGGATCTGCAACGACTGCTGCTGGACTAAGGCGTACGTACCACTCTGCGGTGCTGCGACAGGCTCTAACTGACGGCTGACTTGACCACAATAGAAAGCAAACTGCGGCACACTGACAGCGGCAATCGAGTCAGCTGTGCTGCAATCAAGGCGCTCCACCTGCATGGGTAAACCTTTATCGTATTGACCTTCAACCGCTGCCGCGCTGGCTATCACCTGCACTAGAGCATCAGCCGCAAGCGCCTCAAGCACAGTATCCAACGCAACTAAACACTCTGATGAAATTCCCAGCAATGGCCAACAGCCTGACAGCAGCTGCTGTGCTTTGCGTAAAGGCTCAGCAATACACCAGCGATTGTTTTGCGCCTGCTGCTCATAGGCCTGCTGCTCAGCACTGTGCATCTGCTTGCGCCATTGGCTTAACCACTGCTGAAAAGCAGCGACTAAAAGCGGATGATCCTCTGTCGTATTTTTAAACTCTAACGTTAAAACACCCTGATCTTGGGTACTATAAGCCGCACGCACGTTGATCTCAGAGCACCATTTTTGTTGCTTGGCATACGCCAGAAAAGTCTGATCAAGACTCAGCGCTAAGGCATGCTGCATTTTTTCTGCCAGCTCAGATAAGCCTTGCGCCGATTGATTTATGGGGATATGCAGCGCCAAATAGGCTTCATCCACCGGCAAACATAATTGAACTGCAGATCCTGCAGGCACTCGCAGTTCAGGTAGTACTTGAGCAGGTTGATCACGCGACATACAGGTTAAGGGTTGCAGTGCAGCTAAAACTGAGTCTTGCCAGTGCGACCACTGCTGCGGCACAACCAGCACAATTTTTAGCCGACTGCGTAAATAGGCCAACTGATGAAAAGCCGCCAATTCAGCTGCAAAGTTCTCATCCTCAATACCTAAGGTCACCCGGTTGCCTGCATAGAAGCGCTGCAAAGGATGCGTACCTAATAAGCACGGAGCGATGGCTGCATCCAGCAAGATTTGCGGAGCTTGGCAATATAAACCAAACTCTTGATGCAGGACTTCACGCTCAGAAGCCAGCATGGCGGGCTCTAAGAGCGGCGTAACCAGCATATCCACCAAACGCTGGATGGCTTGGATAAACAATGACGATTTAATTTGAAAGTGAAATAAAGTCTGCTGCGCCTGAGTTTGCGCATTCACTTGGCCGCCATTGCGTTGAATAAAAGCCATGAGGCCATCATCTAACCCATAGTGATGACTGCCACGAAAGACTAAGTGCTCTAAAAAATGTGCCATGCCTAAAGAGTCAAAAGGTTCGTGATGACTCCCGGACTCAAAACTTAACGCCAACGCACACTGCTGTGCACCCACGGCTTGCACGACTGTTAATTCGCAGCCAGCGGCTAGTGTGTGTTGCCATAGCGGATGATTCAGTGAAGGTGTCTGCGGCATAGTGACCTCTTAGCAAGAGCCCACACAATCACGACCTTATGCTTAGAGTGCAATAGTTCTTTAGAACTGCTTTTTCATCTATTGACCATCCGACTGGCACTAACATCAGGCCAACGTAGTGGTGATGCTTTACGGCGCGGAACTAGGGCGATTGTATCGCCCCTGTCGGCCTAAAGGCTCGACCTACGGTTTATAGCCTTGAGCAATGGTCTCGCCACCGCGCCACAAGCGCCATTCGCCGGGGACATAGACTGTCCACAGTTCATTATCGGTTAACGGCTCAGTAGCTAGGACTGTGACCACATCATTGGGCGTGGTTTCAGATTGGAAATCGACACTCATATCTGCATCTTTTAGTGTCGCGGGACCAAAAGGTGCGCGGCGAGTGATATGCGCCAGCTTGGTGCTGCAAAAGCTAAATAACCAATCACCATTACTCAGTAAGCAGTTAAATACGCCTTGGCTGCGGTACTCTTGGCAGGCTGCAACAATCACCGGCAACAACCGCTCAATACTGCACTCGCTGCTGCAAGCTTCGCGTAAACGATTAAGGATATCGCAAAACGCCGCTTCGCTATCGGTATCGCCAACGGCCTGATACATCCCCGTGGCCGGCGCAAAGTCCGCCATCTGACCATTATGGGCAAAACACCAGTTACGCCCCCACATCTCGCGCATAAAGGGATGAGTATTGGCCAAGCTGACAGCACCGACATTGGCCTGGCGGATATGGCCAATTACGGTTTCACTCTTAATCGGATAACGCTGCACCAAGCGGGCAATTTCTGAATCAGCACTGGCTTGCGGGTCTTGAAATAAGCGCAATCCACGGCCTTCGTAAAAACCAATACCCCAACCATCACGGTGCGGCCCAGTATTACCGCCGCGCTGCATTAAGCCAGTAAAGCTAAACACCACATCAGTGGGCACATTGGCACTCATCCCTAATAACTCACACATAATAATGCCTCCTAACGGCGCGCACTCAGACCCGATGGCGGTGTTGCTTTTTCTGCATCTAACATTTGCTGCAGAGTCAATGCCGGCTCAAAATCACGCTGCGGTGCGTTATATTCAGCATTCTGATCATCCTCTTCTTGGTTTTTATGAGGTCGTTTACGCGCGAGGAATAAACGCCCAACGATAAATAAAGCGTAGACAACAAAAACCATGGCGCCGTACATCAGCAAATCTGCGATTGAACGCCACATATCATTACTGCCTTTAAACAACAGATCCATCGCAGTAATGGCAATGGCTGGCGCATACAAGCTCCCCGTAGGATCAACCATCGTTGGCACAAATAACATCACAGCAGCGATTAAGCGCAACGGCTCACGCACATAGCGCCACATCCAGCTGGTGAAATAAAACCACGCCAACATACAACCCAAAGCCGAAACGGCATAAATAACCCAAGCCAACTGATAATCGTTTTCTGTCATGATAAGTTCAAATACTAGAGGGTTTAAAAGAGGCGCCTATCATAGCGATTTTTATCTGCTTTAGCTTGCGCCTCACGCGTGATAACAATAGTCCAGCGGCGCGATTTTACTACAAAGCACCTCTAGGAGGCGCCCGCCTTGTCTTGATGCTGCTGCAAGGCCCAACGCACGTGCTCAAGTACCAGCTCTGATGGATACTCCAAACGTGCTTTGAGCGCTTCAAGAACGGGAATGGTACTGGGTGCATTGCCTAGACCTACGGCAATATTGCGCAACCAACGCTCATAACCCGTCCGACGAATCGGTGAACCTTGTGTACGCTTTAAAAACTCTTCTTCACTCCACATAAATAACTCAGCCAAGCTGCTGCTATCTAGCTGATGGCGTGGCTTAAAATCATCTTCTTGTGTGGGCTTAGCAAAGCGATTCCATGGACAGACTAACTGGCAGTCATCACAACCAAAAACGCGATTGCCCATCATGGGCCGCAACTCTTCAGGAATCGGACCTTTAAGCTCAATGGTTAAATAAGAAATACAGCGGCGCGCATCCAACACGCGCTCACCAACAAAGGCTTGCGTGGGGCACACATCCAAACAGGCGCTGCACTTGCCGCAGTGGTCGCGATCATTGGGGGTGTCGATCGGCAACGGCACATCAATCAACAATTCACCTAAAAAGAACCAACTACCGGCTTTGCGATTGAGGATCAGAGTGTTTTTCCCCATCCAGCCTAAACCGGCTTTACGGGCTAAAGGTTTTTCCATCACTGGCGCACTATCAACAAAAGCTCGATAGCCAAAGGGACCAATCTCTGCAGTAATTTTTTCCGCCAACTGCTGCAGGCGTTTACGGATTAACTTATGGTAATCACGTCCCAAAGCATAGCGCGAAATATAAGCTTGTTCAGGTTGCGCCAGCATCTGCGCCATCTGCGTGTCTTCTGGCAGATAGTCCATACGCACGGAAATCACGCGCACAGTACCGGGCACTAATTCTTCAGGGCGTGAACGCATGGTGCCATGACTGGCCATATAAGCCATTTCACCGTGATAGCCGGCCGCTAAATAGGCATCCAGTCGTGCTGCATCCTCACTGAGGTCAGTATCTGTAATACCCAGCTGCTGAAATCCCAACTGCGCCGCCCAGTCACGAATTGATACAGTCAATGCAACTAAATCAAGCTGTTCTGCCGCCATTGCACGCTATCTCCTCTGAAAAATTGTTATACTATTACCTATAGTCTCAGCTAAATGGTGCAAACGATGATGACGGATAATCAGCCTGTGCGCAGTATACATGCCGACAATCTGATGCGCCTCGCACCGCGTGCAATGGATACCCATAAAGGTCAGCTGGGGCATGTTTTGGTCATCGCCGGTGACTTAGGTATGGGCGGTGCTGGTTTACTCAGCGCTGAAGCCGCTTTACGTTGCGGTGCAGGGATGGTCAGTTTGGCCACTCGTGAGCAGCATCTGAGTGCCGCCTTAAGCCGTTTACCTGAAGTGATGACCCATGCTATCCGTAGCAGTACGCAGCTGGTTACACCACTTGAGCAAGCCAGCGTTTTGGTGGTGGGTCCGGGTTTAGGTCAGTCACCTTGGTCGCGCGCCTTACTCAGCTGTGCGGCACAACGTGAAGTACTGCAAGTCTGGGATGCTGATGCGCTGAATTTGCTGGCCAGTGGCTTTTGTACTGCACCTAAGCAGGCTATTTTAACACCACATCCAGGTGAAGCAGCACGCTTACTGAATATCAGCACAGCTCAAGTACAAGCGGATCGAAACAGCGCTGCACTGCGCATCGCACAAGGTTATAATGCAATCACAGTACTTAAAGGCCATCACTCTTTAATTGCTACTCCCGCAGGTGAACTATCCTGCGTTGAGCGAGGTCATCCAGTGATGGCAGGAGCAGGTTTTGGTGATGTGCTTAGCGGGGTGATTGCGGCACTGGCTGCCCAAGGTTTACCCGCTTATGCTGCGGCCTGTTTAGCGGTGTGGCTGCATGCGTGTGCCGGAGAGCAACTGGCTCAGCAAGGCCGCGGCGTCGCCGCCAGCGATATGTGCCAGAGTATTCGACACTTATTAGAGGAACATAGCCCATGTCAGGCGTAGAGATGTATATTGAAGATGAGGCGGCCATGACACGCTTCGGGCAGGCGCTTGCTGAACAAACAGCCGGACACGGTGTCATTTTCTTAGAGGGTGATTTAGGTGCGGGGAAAACCACTCTGTCGCGCGGTATCGTGCGCGGACTGGGTCATCAAGGCTCAGTCAAAAGCCCAACATTCACCCTCGTTGAACCCTATGAGATAGGCGACATCAGGGTTTGGCACTTTGATCTGTACCGTTTAGCCGATCCTGAAGAGCTGGAATACTTAGGTATTCGAGATTATTTTGCTGATGATGATCTGTGCTTAATTGAATGGCCACAACAAGGAAAGGGTTATTTACCGCAACCTGACTTGGAAATAACGATAAAAGCACATGATGATGGGCGAATTGTGCGACTATCACCTTTTAGTACACGCGGCAAAAGTTGGTGCGTTGCTTTGGCAAACCTGACTTAAATATATAGCGAGGTTATTCGTGCGCATACCATCTTTACTAGTTGCTTTAGCACTGTGTATTGTTCTTCCTGTGCAAGCATTTGCATCGACTCAAATTAATAGTGTGCGCCTATGGCGTGCACCGGATAACACACGCTTAGTATTTGACCTAACCGGCCCCGTTGAGCACAGCGTTTTCACCCTCAGTGCCCCGGATCGTATTGTTATTGATATCGACAAAGCCAAACTGTCCACCCAACTCACTGGGCTGACTGGTGGCAAGTCACCTATCACTCAAGTGCGTACTGGCAGTCAGGGCCCAGAACAGTTGCGTATTGTTTTGGATATTTCTGAACAAGTCACACCTAAAAGTTTCACCTTGGCGCCCAACCAGCAATATGGACACCGTTTGGTGGTCGACCTCTTTGATAATGCTCCGAACACTGTTGCCAAGGCTACGACTCCAACAGCACGTCAGCCGCTGAGCAGACCCGCAGCAACGGCACCTAAAGCAAAACTCTCAAAACTGCCAACATCCAGTAAACGCGATATTGTGATTGCGATTGACCCCGGTCATGGTGGCGAAGACCCTGGTGCCATTGGCCCCGGCGGTTTACGTGAAAAAGATATTGTGCTGCTGATTGCCAAAGAACTGCAACGACAAATTAATGCTGAAAAAGGTTTCCGTGCCGAGCTGGTACGTACTGGTGATTACTTTATTCCACTGCGTCGCCGTACCGAGATTGCCCGTAAAAAAGGCGCTGACTTATTTGTCTCGGTGCATGCCGATGCTGCACCCCGCGCTGCCGCTTTTGGTGCTTCCGTATTTGCCTTGTCCGATAGCGGTGCGACCTCAGAAACCGCACGTTGGTTGGCTGACAGTGAAAACCGCTCTGACTTAATTGGTGGTGCCGGTAATGTAAAGCTGGACGATAAAGATGCCATGCTGGCTGGCGTGTTGCTGGATCTATCCATGACTGCGTCTTTGTCATCGAGTCTGGATGTTGGTCAAAAAGTACTGAGTAATATGGGCCGCATTACTCCGCTGCATAAAAAGCGCGTGGAGCAAGCCGGTTTCATGGTGCTTAAATCACCTGATATGCCATCCATCTTGGTTGAAACGGGCTTTATCAGTAACCCTGGTGAATCAAAAAAGCTGGCCAATCGCACCCACCAGCAAGCCTTGGCACGTTCAATTCACTCCGGCATCCGTCAGTTTTTCCAACAAAACCCGCCACCGGGTAGCTACATTGCATGGTTGCGTGACTCAGGTAAACTGGCCATCGGACCGCGCGAACATGTGGTGCGCTCGGGTGAAAGCCTAGCCTTACTGTCGCAGCGTTATAAAATCAGCCCAGCGCAACTGCGCAGTGTGAATAAGCTGAAAAGTGACGCACTTAAAATTGGTCAAATACTCACCGTACCCGCCACAACTTTAGCAGGACAATAATGACTGACGTACGCGCCATTCATCTACTGAGCCCACGCTTAGCTAACCAAATTGCCGCTGGTGAAGTGGTTGAAAGACCCTCATCGGTTGCCAAAGAATTACTGGAAAACTGCTTAGATGCAGGTGCTAAACGCATTGATATTGATGTTGAACAAGGCGGCGTTAAGCGCTTGCAGATCCGTGACGATGGTCACGGCATTGCCGCTGATCAACTGCCTTTAGCCCTAGCCCGCCATGCCACCAGTAAAATTATTGCACTGGAAGATCTAGAAGGTGTCGCCAGCTTGGGCTTTCGCGGTGAAGCTCTGGCTTCCATCAGTTCCGTCTCACGCCTGACCCTCACTTCACGCACCGCTGATGCTGAACAAGCCTGGCAAGTGGAAGCTGAAGGCCGTGATATGGAGTCACGTGTACAACCTGCTGCACACCCGGTCGGCACTACCGTTGAAGTCTGCGATTTGTTTTTTAACACTCCAGCGCGACGTAAGTTTCTGCGCACGGAAAAAACCGAGTTTGACCATCTACAAGATGTGATTAAACGTATGGCGCTGGCGCGTTTTGATGTGGCCTTTCATTTACGCCATAACGGTAAAACTATTTTAGCGCTGCACGCAGCCAACGATGAAGTCGCGCAAGCACGCCGTATTGCCGCGGTCTGTGGCGATGCATTTTTAGAACAAGCGATGCCGATTAATGTTGAGCGCAATGGCTTGCATCTATGGGGCTGGGTGGGTTTACCGACCTTCTCGCGCAGTAAAGCCGATATGCAGCACTTCTTTGTCAATGGCCGCGTGGTCAGCGATCGTTTAGTCGCTCATGCTGTGCGTCAAGCCTATCGCGACGTCATGTATGGCGGCCGTCACCCCGCCTTTGTATTGTTTTTAGAGCTTGATCCGGGCAGCGTTGATGTCAACGTACACCCCACCAAACATGAAGTGCGCTTTCGCGAAGGCCGCAGTGTGCATGATTTTTTATATGGCACCTTGCACCGCGCCATTGCTGATATACGCCCCGACGATAAGTTAGAGCCGACCAGCGCCAGCGCACTCAATTTGCAGGCGCAGCCCGCTGTTAGTGGTTTAGAGGCCGGAGAATTTGGCCCACAAGGGCATATTCCACTAAGTGATAAGCCCAGCACGCAGTCGGCATTTGAGCCGCGCATGCAATCCACCACCAGTTTTAATAAAAGTAGCTACGGACAACAACTGCCGCAGCCCAACCGCCCTCCAGAACAGTATCAAGCGGCGTATAAAGCCTTTGCTGAGCCTTTAAATAATTTATCTGAATCAGCACAGGAAGAAATTCCACCGCTGGGCTTTGCCATTGCGCAACTCAAAGGTATTTATATTCTGGCAGAAAACCAACACGGCCTAGTACTAGTAGATATGCATGCTGCCCATGAGCGCGTGATGTATGAACGTCTAAAACTAGCGATGGCCGATGAAGGCTTACGTGGTCAGCCTTTACTGGTACCTGAAACACTGGCACTGAGTGAGCGTGAAGTGGAGTGTGCTGAGCAATATGCACAATGGTTTGCGCAACTGGGCTTTGAACTGCAAGGCCTTGGCCCAGAAAGTTTAGCTATCCGTCAGATCCCTGCGCTGCTGAAACAAGCTGATGCCGCCGAGCTGGTACGTGATGTGTTATCTGATTTAATGGAATACGGCACCAGTGATAAAATCGAAGCACATACCAATGAACTGCTGGCGACCATGTCTTGCCACGGTGCCGTCCGCGCTAATCGCCGCCTAACGCCGGTGGAGATGAATGCCTTGTTACGTGATATGGAAGTCACCGAACGCAGCGGACAATGCAACCACGGCCGTCCTACATGGACGCAACTTGGCATGGATGAGTTGGACAAGCTGTTCTTGCGCGGTCGTTAAGCATAAGGCAGACATTGCGCCTCTTAAACTCTGATACAACAGACACAAAAAAGCCGATCATATGATCGGCTTTTTTGTTGAGCTCAGTCTAACTTACTGCATGCCCAGTTTCTTTTCGAGGTAGTGAATATTCACACCACCCTTACAGAAACCTTTGTCATTGAGTAAATCACGGTGCAAAGGCACGTTGGTTTTAATACCATCGATGATAATCTCATCTAGAGCATTACGCATACGCGCCATAGACTCTTCACGTGTTGCACCCCAAGTAATCACCTTACCAATCAAGGAGTCATAGTTGGGTGGCACGCTGTAGCCGCTGTAAAGATGCGTATCAACACGCACACCATTACCACCCGGTGCGTGGAAGTGCTTCACTTTACCTGGACTTGGCATAAAGTTATCAGGATCTTCTGCGTTAATCCGGCACTCAATAGAGTGGCCACGCATGACGATATCTTCTTGCTTGATCGACAGCTTATTACCTGCTGCAATGCTAAGCATCTCTTTAACCAGGTCAACACCGGTGATCATTTCAGTGATCGGGTGCTCAACCTGAATACGAGTGTTCATTTCAATAAAGTAGAACTGACCATCTTCGTACAAGAACTCAAAAGTACCCGCACCGCTATAGCCAATATCAATACAGGCTTTCACACAACGTGCGTAAACGCGTTGACGCGCTTCTTCATCAATAAAAGGTGCTGGCGCTTCTTCAATCACTTTTTGGTGGCGACGTTGCAATGAGCAGTCACGATCACCTAAGTGAATGGCATTACCTTGACCGTCAGCTAAGATTTGAATCTCAACGTGACGTGGGTTGCCGAGGTATTTTTCCAAATACACAACAGGGTTGCCAAAGATTTGCGCTGCTTCGTTACGCGTCAAAGTGGCTGAGCGAATCAGATCTTCTTCTTTATGCACAACACGCATACCACGACCACCACCGCCGCCTGCAGCTTTGATGATGACCGGGTAACCGACTTCACGGGCAATGGCTAAGGCTTGCTCTTCGTCTTTTGGCAAAGCACCATCAGAACCTGGAACTACAGGTACACCCGCAGCAATCATGGCTTCTTTAGCGGCAACCTTGTCACCCATCATACGAATCACGGCGGCACTTGGACCGACAAAGGTAAAACCTGAGTTTTCCACTTGCTCAGCAAAGTTCGCATCTTCAGCTAAGAAACCATAACCTGGGTGAATGGCTGTTGCGCCTGTCACTTCAGCTGCAGCAATAATCGCTGGGATATTCAGATAGGACTGAGTACCAGGTGCTGGACCAATACACACAGTCTCGTCTGCCAATGATAAGTGCATCAAATCACGGTCTGCAGTTGAATGCACAGCCACTGTTTTGATACCTAACTCTTTACATGCGCGGAGAATGCGTAAAGCAATTTCACCACGGTTAGCAATCAGGACTTTATCCAACATTGTAAACTCCTAAGTCGTTAGACAATGGTGAATAGAGGCTGGTCGTACTCAACCGGTTGGCCATTATCAACAAGAATGGATTCGATCACACCACCCACTTCAGCTTCGATGTGGTTCATCATTTTCATTGCTTCAACGATGCACAGTACATCGCCTTTTTTAATGGTTTGACCAACAGATACGAAATCTTCTGATTCAGGAGAGCCCGCACGGTAGAAAGTACCCACCATCGGTGAGCGCGCTACTGTGCCATTGAATTTAGGGCAAGAAGGACCTTCTGCTTCTGCAGCAGGAGCTGCAACGGGGGCAGGTGCTGCAGCTTGCGGTGCAGGTGCATATATCGGCTGCTGTGCAACTTGCTTACTGTGACGACTGATACGAACAGACTCTTCGCCTTCGTGGATTTCTAATTCATCAATGCCAGATTCTTCTAGCAGTTCAATGAGCTTTTTAACTTTACGAATATCCATCGACCGTGACTCCAAAATTAAGAGGTTATTATTTAATATGTTCAAACGCTGCGTCTAAAGCGAAACGGTAACCGCTGGCGCCTAGACCGCAAATCACACCTACCGCAACATCAGAAAAGTAGGAGTGGTGACGAAATTCTTCTCGTTTATGCACATTCGAAAGGTGCACTTCAAAGAATGGGATGCTCACAGCAAGCAACGCGTCACGCAATGCGACACTGGTATGAGTAAAAGCGGCTGGATTAATAACAATACAGTCAACTTTTTCATCACGTGCAGCATGGATACGATCAATCAACACATGCTCGGCATTGCTTTGTAAGTAATCCAGTTGATGCCCTGCAGCCTGCGCTTGCTTAACCAATCCTTGATTGATCTGCTTAAGCGTTGTTGCACCATACACATCAGGCTCGCGGGTACCTAATAAGTTTAAGTTAGGACCATGCAATACTAAAAAAGAAGCCATCCAGAACCCTTGCCCATTAAATGAATAGAGAGAATATGCCTATTTTTACAGGAAATGCCAGAAATTGCATGCATAAATGCTGTTTTAACAGATAAATAAAAAACCCGCCGAAGCGGGTTAAAAGAATATTTCAGACGAGAACATTGTTTAACCTTAGAAAACGTACTGCACACGCAAGCTGATTGCATCACCGCTATCGTCATTGGCTGCATTGCTTACATTGTCAGTTTTTGATTTCAGGTAATTTGCCGAGACTCTAATGGCCTCATTGGCGTACCAGTTCACACCTAGAGTATGAACATTAGCCTTGGTGTCGTAAAAATCACCCGCAAGATCCATATCTGCATCAGCCACCGTCAAATGATCATAACGGTAGACCAACTCCCAAGCGCCTATTTGCTTGTTCATGGGTTTGATACTGTCAAACTTACCACCGGCCAATTTATAGCCTCGCGCTTCACCGGTTAAGGTGTACGCAAGCTGGACGTTATAACCATCCACCTGCCGGTCTTTCATGACCGAACCTGACTTCGCAGATATATCGCGGCGCAAATACTCACTTTGCACAGAGAATGGTCCAAGCGCATAAGCCGCTTCTAAACCCCAAGCACTATCACTATCAAACGCACCTGATTGACTGCTAGCAAAGACGGGTCGGTTACCGTTTGTAGAATCCTCAGTGGTGCCGCGTACGCCCAAACGCGAGCGAATACGTCCTTCAAAATCTTCAGTGCTGCGTTTTGCATAGTTGAGCCCGAAGTGCAAAACATTGCCTGCTTCAGCCATCGGTGCAATCACACCACGCATGTTATAGGTGTTGTTATTACTGCCATTGTCATCTTCATTACTTTTAGCTCGATTGATACCCGCCGAGCCGTAAAACATACCGCTTGTACCACTGACCTGAACGCCCATACCGTCTTGACTGTCGTTCACCCAATCACCAGCATCATAGATAATAGAGCGCTCAATGGTACTAATCCACTTCGAACTGGTGGCGTTTTCTAAACCAAAATCCGGACCAAAACGCCCTATTCTAATGCTAACTGGCTTGAAACCAGTGTAAGCAATGGACGCTTCATTCCACTTACTTCTGCCATTATCAGCAAAACTCAAGTCAAAAATATACTTCCAGTCATGATAAACAGTGCCCGACAATTCTAAAGATGCACGTCGGAAGTACGCCTCGTTCGCACTCTTACCATTCTTGGTATAAATGCCATCAAACTGATCAAAGTCAGCCTGAATACGGCCACCCAGCTTGAATGAAAAAGATTTATCAACTGCAGCAACCTGTAAGCCACCTTTAGTTTTAATAGTGATATCTGGGCCGTCGGTGGTCACAGTGCCCGCTACGGCTTGTGATGAAATCATAAGCGCCAAAGCGCTCACGGCAAACCCTGTGCAAACAGCTGTCTTTCTTTGCGTGCGAATCATTGAATACTCCCCCTTATATTGGCAAAAACACAGCGCTCTAAAGCTCACTGGTGTTGCAGGGAATATTGACGCGCAGCCGTTACAGGACTATTACTAACACATGAAATTTAAATGACAAGCGTACTAAAAATACTAACTACAATACTGGATACGCTGTCATATCCTGCGCCATTTAAGTTGAAAAACAACCTACGTAACGTTAAAACCATCACCTGTAAATCCAATAACAATCGACTATATTGCTGATGCACAACTCACCAATGCATTCTTCACGAAGCATTGCGTACTCGTATTTGATACCAGCTATTTTCTTCATAACAAGGACAGCCTTACTTCACTGTAGCAGCCCCACCCTAAAGATGACTCTGTAAATATCCTAATGCCCGAACAAACAACTTGTCTTTCTATTTAGATAGTTTAGTGCGGAATTCCTAACAAAAAACAACCGTTATAAAACTAAATTCTTTGTCACTATAGTGTCAAATCTTAAAGTTATTGTTATGGCTTCCTTATCAAAAGAGAGTTTCCCAATGACCGTAAAGAAGACCTTATTGATATGTGCCGCAGTACTTGCTTTTCCTCTTTCAGTGCAAGCACAAGAGATATTGACCTTGTACACAAGCCAGCCAAACACAGATGCACAAATGACCGTAGATGCTTTTGAGGAGGAAAACCCTAATATTAAAGTGGAATGGGTGCGCGATGGAACAACTCAACTGATGACCAAATTACGTGCTGAATTATCTTCCGGCGTGGTGAAACCCGATGTGCTGTTAATAGCCGATAGCGTGACCATGGAGTCCATGGTCTCTGATGATTACCTGTACTCCTACATGAGCCCTAATCGCACGAAATTCGAAGACAGCTTGTATAGCGAAAATGGTTATTACTACGGTACGAAGCTGATTACAACGGGTATTGTTCGTCATAAAAACGCATCTCAACATCCAACAGATTGGTCTGATCTTGTTAAATCTGACTACAAAAACCAAGTCGCGATGCCTAGTCCACTTTATTCAGGCGCTGCACTGATTCAGCTTGCAACCTTAACAGATGAAAAATCACTTGGTTGGAACTACTACGAGCAATTACACGCCAACAAAGCGATGGCACAAGGAGGCAACGGCGGTGTGTTAAAAGCGGTAGCGTCGGGCTCTAAACCTTATGGCGTGATTGTGGATTTTTTAGCTATTAGAGAATCTACTAAAGGATCGCCAATTGAGTTTATCTTTCCGAAAACTGGAGTAACAGTTGTGACTGAACCAGTTGCAATAATGAAAGATGCAAAAAACAAAGCCGCCGCAAAGCTCTTTGTAGATTTCTTACTATCAGAAAGTGGTCAGCAATTAGTGATGATGCAAGGTTACTTGCCTGCTCGCGGCGATATTGGCGTACCTGAGGGTTTCCCAAAACGGGATGATATTCATTTAATGCCCTTTGATGCCGAGAAAACGTTAAAAAACAGCGAAGCGAATAAAAAACGTTTTAGCAACATTTTTGAAAATTAATCAAGATGATGCCTTACTTTATAAGAAAGCGTTTTATGAGTCGACCCTACATGAATAGCCAGCTGGGCTGGCTGTCCATCGTGCTATTCATCTTAATTTCAGGCTTGAGTGTTTTACCCAGTTTACGGTTGCTGATTGAAGCGTTCAGTCATGTAACTGTGTCGACGCCTTCACCTTTGACAGACGTTTTAAACAGCGAGCGAACCTGGACTGCATTTAAGAATAGTTTTTACACTTCGGGGTTAGGTACGATCATTGCGGTAATTTTAGGCAGCGGATTTGCGTTTATTGTGACCTTAACGAATATTCGTGGTCGTGCAATTTGGGTTTTCTGTTTTATGTTACCAATGATGATTCCGCCTCAAGTGACTGCTCTAAGCTGGCTACAACTGTTTGGTCCAGCAAGTCCGATTTTAAACACTTTGGGAATCGCGCCGACCTTGGGCAGTCCGCAACCCATGTATTCAGCAGAAGGCATTGCATTGCTGCTAGGAATACAAAGTGCACCTTTAGTCTTTCTTGCGTTGCGTACTCAGCTTATTTCTTTGCCACAAGACTTATTAGAAGCGGCACAACTATCTCGTGCATCTCAATTTCGAATTTGGGTCGATATTATTGTTCCTCTTTGTCGTGGCGCGATCATTGCTGGAGCTGCGTTAGCTTTTGTTTCTTCGCTCGGAAACTTTGGTATTCCTGCAATGTTAGGCATTCCTATCGGCTATATAGTTCTACCTACATTGATTTATCAAAAAATGGCAGGATTTGGGAACGACATGCTAAGCCAAGTTGCAGCCCTATCCATGGTTATAGCTTTATTGGTGCTAGCGGGAATGTTGTTGCAGCAATGGTTACAACAACGCAGTCGTTACGCATTGTTGGGACACACAGCCCAGCCTCTATCTTTTCATCTAAAACATTGGCGCTTTCCACTTGAGGCCACACTGGCATTAGTGTTGAGCTTTATTTTAGTCGCACCATTCCTTGCTTTAATCGTCAGTTCACTTGTGCCTGCTCTTGGCATGCCGCTTACCGCAGACACTATTACGTTATCAGCGTTTTACGAAATGATAGGCCGTCAGGGTGTTACCGCAAGAGCGTTTGAAAACAGTGCACTTTTAGCCTTTTTTAGCGCCTTAGTACTCATGATTGTGTCTTTGCCGCTAGGGTATTTGTTAATGCGTTTGCCAATGAGAACCAGATCCGTAATCGCCAGTTTGATAGAGGTGCCTTACGCCATTCCCGGTATTGTCTTAGCAATTGCCTTTATTTTGCTATTCGCTAAGCCGCTACCTTTTATCCAAGTGAGTCTATATGGCACGTTAAGCATTATTTTTTTAGCATATCTTTCTTGCTTTTTAAGTGTGTGCTTAAAGCCTGTATTGAGCGCCATATCTCAGCTGGATCCGGCTTTAGAAGAAGCTGCTCAGCTGGCTGGAGCAAGACCATTACAGCGCTTAATTGACATTATCTTACCATTAACTGCACCAGCCTTTTTCGCAGGGGGTCTGCTAGTTTTTTTAATCTCGATTAACGAACTAACTGTATCAGCTTTGTTATGGAGTGCTGGCAACGAAACCCTCGGCGTATTGATTTTCAACCTCGATGAAAGTGGCGATAGCGTACTAGCATCTGCTATCGCTGTACTGGTCGTTTTCCTAGTGGCAGGACTCATGATTCTATTAAGCTTGTTTGCATCTCGCATGCCAAAAGGAGTGATCCCATGGCACGATTAATATTAGATAGTATTGCGAAATCTTTTAATAACGACAATGTAGTAAAAAACCTGAGTTTGACCATTGAGCCTGGTGAATTTGTAGCTCTACTTGGGCCAAGCGGTTGCGGAAAATCTACTATCTTAAGAATGTTGGCGGGCTTCGAACATGTTTCCGCAGGGAAAATCATTCACGGCACGGAGTGCATTTCCAGCACAGAAAAGCATGTTCCTACCGAAGATAGAAACTTCGGTATGGTTTTTCAATCATATGCGCTTTGGCCGCACATGACGGTAAAAGACAATGTAGGTTATCCGCTTAAAATACAGAAAACCCAGCAAACGGAACGTAATAAGCGAATTAAAGAAGCCTTAGCCATCGTTCAACTTGAAGACTATGCCGACCGTTTACCCACTCAGCTTAGTGGTGGCCAGCGTCAACGTGTGGCGCTGGCTCGCAGTTTAGTAACAGAGCCTGATATTGTCTTATTTGATGAGCCTCTGGCTAATTTAGATAGGCACTTACGTGCAACAATGGAAGAAACCTTTCGTGCTTTTCACAAGCGCACAAGAGCGACTATTGTTTATGTAACTCATGATCAATCCGAAGCTATGTCACTAGCTGATAAAATTGCCGTATTAAATAAAGGCGAGCTCGTTCAATGGGGAACACCGCAAGTGCTTTATGCAACGCCAAGGAACACTTGGCTTGCCAAATTCATTGGCAAAGGCTCGGTATTGAGCGTTGCAGCAGTGGCGTCTCAGAAATATATAAATAGCACAACTATACATAAGCTTATCCAGCAGCATTCGCCAAAAACAGTTTGTAGTTCTGTGTTAATTCGCCCACAAGATATTCGTCTTGTGGGCGCAGCCCCTCATGCCCTATCAGTCGCAGTACATAGTTGCACCTTTCGCGGTGAACGATACGACATTGAACTGACCCTAAAAGATGGGCAGCGCTTGCTTGCATACAGTGATGTTCCGATGATGCTTGCTAGTGAGCATCATATTCATATTGTGCAAGCTTGGACATTGGAGACGGAATCATGAAGGTCTGCGTGGATATTTTGAGTGGTGCAGGTCGAAAAACAGCCGCAGCCATTTTAGTCTCTTATCAAGCGTTACCTCAGTCACGACCAATACGCTTCTTACTCGACGCGGGTGGCGCATTAGAAAGTGGAGAAAAAAAAGGTTGGACACAACCGGCAGATTTAGACGCTATTTTCATTTCCCATGATCACGAAGATCATATGGGAGGCTTAATTGACGTGGATAGCAAAGTACCTGTCTACGCAACCTTGCCAGTCCAAAAGCAGCTTCCCAGTCACCTCAATCTACATACTTTGCCTATTTGTGGCACGATCCAAGTATTAGGCGTTAACGTTACAACAGGCTCCGCTGGACATTCATTTGGTGGCGTATGGTTACACCTTGATATAGGGGACGGCGTATTTTATAGCGGAGATTTCAGTTTCGAATCAACTTTATATCCATTTACTATGCCCCCGAAGGCAAGCATCGCGTTACTCGATGCTTCTTATGGCTTATACGAAAAATCATTAGAGCAAGGTAAAAAAGGCCTTGAAAGTTACCTTGAAGAGGCGCGTATATTACTCATGCCCGTTCCACAAACAGGCCGCGCTTTGGAGATTGCCTGCTGGCTCACATCGTTAGGATTCGAAGATTGGACATTAGGAGACGATTGCATAACGCCTGAAGAAGCTTTAGCAGCGCCAGCCGGTAGCATTAGTACTAAAATACGGCCCATATTAAAACGCATGAACTATAAGCCGTTTAATCCGAATGCAAAGATCGTTTTGTGCGGAGATCCTGATGGCATGAGTGGAGAAGCGGCTGCATTATTGCTGCAACCAGATCGTTATCTACCCATTTATACCGGCCATCTACCTGCACATGCACGTCAGGCTGTTAGTGAAAATAAAGCCTACTTTATCCGCTGGAATGTGCATCCTCGTAAACAAGATCTAAAACAACTTATTGAACATTTAGAGTGCCGTATTTGTGCGCCACTTTTCCATGATATTAAGAACCTAAACGAATGGCAAAAAGCTCTTGGTCCAAGTATCACACCACATAATTATATTGAGCAAAATCATGACATTAATCAAGAAACCTTTTGTCTTCCTTCGCCATGCACAGAGTACGTTTAATGCGGATCACCTTATTGCTGGTTTTACCGATAGCCCTCTTAGTGAAAAAGGAATTCAACAGGCTAAAGAGGCTGCTTGGATTCTTGGTGAGATTAAGTGGAGCTTTATTGCGACAAGCACCTTGCTACGCACCCAACAAACCGCATTTTATGCAGTTTCAAAACAAGTCACTTACGCCTACGAACAGCTCAAAGAACGTTACTGGGGAGATTTAGAAGGTTGCCCAATCGAGCAGCAACTTCCTTATGAGATTACACCGCCCAATGGTGAGTCTTGGCAAGACTTTGAGACTCGTGTTATTGGTGCACTAAATATCATTTTGAATGAGCACTCTTGGCCATTAATTATTGCTCACTCTGGTGTGTACCGAGTATTGAACAACGTGATTAACGGCACCCCTTATTGCAACCGAATAGGCAACGCTACTCCAATTTTATTCATACCTAACCAAGATGAAAATGGTTGGGAAACTAGCGCCTTCAAAGGAGTTTTCACATGACCCGAAACGCTATTATTGTCGACTTAGACGGCACCCTTGCGGAGTTTGACCATACTCAGGTTGCCCACTGGGTACTTGGTGTAGAAAAACACTGGAACCCTTTCTTTGAATATATGCAGCACGCACCAGTTGTCGAGAATATTTTGCGACTGGTCAATATTTTAAAGGAGCAAGGTCAATACATTTTAATTTGTAGCGGCCGCCCTGAGTCCCATAAACAGTATTCAATTGAATGGATTCAAAAACATAATATTCCATTCGATGGCATTTACTTGCGTCCAGATGGGGCTGATGCATTGCCAGACGAAGATGTGAAAAAAGCCCTGCTTGATAAGATTCACCATGATGGATTTTCTCCGTGGCTTGTCTTGGATGATCGAGATGCAGTTGTGCAAAGCTGGCGCAACTTAGGATTGACTTGCTTACAGTGCGCACCAGGAAACTTTTAATTTAAAGACTACGCACAAGTACTTTAAAATATCTCAACAAAACGATTGATGAGCTCCGAAAGGAAATACCCTATAATCTGTTCAGCTTTATATCGGAGAGTAACGTTGTGATAGCGCCGCGCTTTGCACCCTTGGTTTTTTCTATTTTAATGTCGCTGTATATGGTGACCGCAATGACCTGTGTAATTACTTTGGTCAATACCGGCTTTACGGAAGGATTTTTACTGCGCTGGTTTCGGGCTTTTTATATTTCCTGGCCGGTTGCTTTTAGCTTGATTATGGTAGGTGCGCCACGTATTCAAAAGTTTGTCGCTCAGCGCATCAATAAAATTGTTTAAGCAGCCTATCACCCCAGCACATCACGCGATCAACACGTTCTGCGCTGGGCTACAGGTTAGCACTTACGTAAAATAACACTACCAATTGAGTAGCCTGCACCGAAAGAGCTCAGCACGCCAATTGCGCCACTACTAAGATCATCTTGATGCAAATGCAGCGCGATCACCGAGCCCGCTGAACTGGTATTAGCATAGGTATCTAAAATCACCGGTGCTTCAGAAGCAGTGGCATCACGACCTAAGAGCTTACGGGTAATCAGCAAGTTCATATTGAGGTTGGCTTGGTGTAACCAAAAGCGCTGCACATCCTGCACATCAATCTTCTGGCTGGCTAAATGCTCAGCAATTAAGCTGGCCACTTTTGGGCAGACTTCACGAAAAACCTTGCGGCCTTCTTGCATAAACAACTTATCTTCTGCGCCAATACCCTCTTCAGCACAACGATTTAGATAACCGGCATTATTACGGATGCTATTAGAGAACTGGGTAAAGAGTTTAGTCCCCACCACTTCCCACTGATGCTTGGACACGGCCAGTTCTGCATCTTCTAAAATCACTGCAGTACAAGCATCACCAAAGATAAAGTGGCTGTCACGATCAGTAAAATTCAGATGGCCGGTGCAAATCTCTGGATTGACCATCAAAATCGCACGGGCTTCACCGGCTTTAATCGCATTGGCAGCAGCTTGGATACCAAAGGTGGCTGACGAACAGGCCACGTTCATATCATAGGCAAAGCCTTCAATCCCTAAGGCTGCTTGCACTTCAATGGCAATCGCTGGATAAGCACGCTGCAAGTTGGAGCAGGCAACAATCACCCCATCAATATCCGCAGCCGTGCGGCCAGAGCGTTGCAGTGCTTCTTTGGCGGCAACCATCGCCATTTCACAAAGAATGCCCCACTCATCATTGGAGCGCTCTGGAATAGAGGGTTTCATGCGTTGTGGATCTAAGATGCCAGCTTTATCAGTGACAAAACGGCTTTTGATTCCGGAAGCTTTTTCAATAAAGGCTGAACTTGATTCGGGCTTGGCTTCAATCGCGCCGCTGGCAATTTCTGCTGCGTGCTCAGCATTAAACTGCTGCGACCAAGCGTTAAATGCTTCGACCA
>JAVETP010000059.1:0-17427 GCA_034006005.1 Pseudomonas sp. | reverse complement strand
CAGTTTCCTGATGTGTTGATCGCACGACGTTTTAATTTTATTGCGGCTGAGTTATTACGTTTTAGCGATGCTGAGATCGCTGACGTTGATATCAAAAGCTTATTTAGTTAAGCCGTCGTGGATACATTTGGCGCTATTGTTGCGCTCTCAATCATCGGTATTGCCTGCCTTGGCAGTGGCTGGTGGTGCATTGATAATCTGAAAAAAGCACGCTACTTGCTGGATACACCGACTTCAAAAATACGTTCAGCCGCTCAAGGCTATGTTGAGTTATACGGTGTATTAAAAGAGGGTGTAGGGCAGATGTCTGCGCCTTTAAGTGGGCAGCCGTGTGTCTGGTGGTCGTTTAGTATTGATCAGCAAGTCCATAATGAGCGCAAGCAGCAAACTTGGAAAACGGTTGAGAAAGGTAGCAGTGGTGCGCTGCTCTGTCTGAATGATGGTACCGGTGATTGCCTGATTGATCCGCAAGGTGCGCATATGCTGCCCATGACTAAAGCAGTCTGGTACGGCTCGGCTCGGCATCCATTAAAAAACCAGATGCATGCGCATTTTCTGCAAACGCTCTTGGTGGGCACTAAACGTTATCGTTACACTGAACAACGCTTGCATGCGCATGAACCGCTCTATGCCATTGGTGATTTTGTGACGCGGGGCGGTGGACGTGAGGCCTTTGATTTAAGCGCCAGCCAAGGTGCGTTGATTCGAGAGTGGAAAGGTGACTTCGTCGGTTTAGTACGCCGCTTTGATCAAGACGGTGATGGCGAGCTGGATCAGCAAGAATGGCAAGCAGTACGCGACAGTGCCAAAGAGCAGGCGCTGCGTATGCAGCAAGCGCAGCAGATTGAGCCGGCTCAGCATTATTTGCGTAAACCACAGGAAAGCCGACCTTTTGTTTTATCCAGCTACGGTGAAGATGCCATTGCTAAGCGCTTATATTGGCACGCCTTTTTAGCTGCATTGGTATGCGTCGGTAGTGCCTTGGCTTTTGTTTATATCCTCAATACACCGTTTTAAAGTTTAGGCTGTTGAGCGCAATACAGTTCTTCTAGGGTACTCATCAGTACACGGACTTTTTGAATCGATTCTTCATATTCATCATCGATATTCGAGTCGTAGACAATTCCGCCACCGCCCCAGCAACTGATCTCACCTTGATTGGCCAATAATGTTCGGATGGTAATCGAGCTGTCCATTTCACCGCGTGTATCCACATAAAAAATACTGCCGCAATAAATACTGCGTACGCTGGCTTCCAGTTCACTAATGATTTGCATGGCGCGGCGTTTAGGTGCGCCAGTAATTGAGCCGCCAGGGAAGCTGCCAATCAGTACATCCAGTGCATCATATTGACGGGCCAGCGTGCCCGTCACGCTACTGACCATATGGTGCACGTTAGGGTAGCTTTCCAGTGCAAACAGCTCAGGTACGCGAATACTGCCGGTGCTGCAATAGCGGCCTAAATCATTGCGCAGTAGATCAACAATCATCAGGTTTTCAGAGCGATCTTTGGGGCTGGCTAATAAGTCATCAGCCAGCGCTTGATCTTCAGCCGCTGTTGCACCACGAGCACGCGTGCCTTTAATCGGGCGGCTTTCCACTTGACGCTGACGTACTTGAATAAAGCGCTCAGGCGATAAGCTGACAATGGCTTGCTGTTGATTAACGCGGATAAAGCTTGCAAAGGGTGTTGGGCAGCGTTCGCGCAAACTGCGATAGGCGTGCCAAGCGTCGCCTTGATATTGACTGCTAAAGCGTTGTGTATAGTTGACCTGATAACAGTCGCCGGCAGCTATATAGTGATGCACCCGCTGCAGATCATCACGGTAACGTTGTGCGCTGATGCGCGGCTGAAAGCGCTGGCGCAGTACAAAGGGCTCTATGTGATTGGCGGCAGGATCGCTTTTAAACAGCGTCAGCAACTGCTGTTGATGCTGTGAGTCGATACTTGGGTGGCACATCAGCCAGCAGCATTGCCGCTGGTGATCACTGATCACCGCCCAGTTATAGAGGCCCACTGTAGCGCTGGCTAAGCCTTCAAGCTCAGCGCACTGCGCTAAGGTGTTGAGTTCATAGGTTAAGTAACCGATTAAACCGCCAGTAAATGGCAGTTCAATACCCTCAGGTGCTTGGCATAGAGGCAGTTGTTTAAGTAGGTCTTGGCAGCGTTGACGAAATAGATCAACGGGCTCGTCAGCTTGTGGTGTGATGGACTGCAACGGTTGCGCACTAAGAATATCAAAGCGTCCACGTTGACTGACAGGGTAGCCAGAGTCCAACAGCACCGCACCGGTTTGGGTGTGAACCTGTTGAAAGTAATGGGCAGGGTCAGCATGGTAATCAAGTGGGAAAAGCTGGCAAGTTGGCATAGACACTTAGGTTACCTTCAGCTCAGTGTTGGGCTGAAGGTAAAAGCCTCACAGATCTTTTTGAGAAGGGGTGGCGGCAAATAAAGACTGTGAAAAACGTACACGTTCTTCAGGTGTCTCTGTGATGCCTTTTTGTTTTAGATCGGCAATGCGGTGCTCTACAGCATGGGCGCGTAAGGTTAAACCCGCGTCGTTAGCGATTTGAATATTCAAACCTGGGCGCGCATTCAGCTCCAAAATCAGTGGGCCTAGTTCTTGGTCCAACACCATATCAACACCAATATAGCCAAGGCCACATAACTCATAGCAACCTGCAGATAGCTTCATAAAGCCATCCCAATCTGGCAGCTGTACGCCGGCAACAAAGTTACTGGTATCAGGGTGTTTGTTGATTTTGTTATTCAACCAGGTGCCTTGTAGCGTCAGGCCTGTGGCTAAATCCACACCCACACCGATGGCGCCTTGGTGTAAGTTCGCTTTACCGCCTGATTGACGTGTGGGTAAACGCAGCATCGCCATAATGGGGTAGCCCATCAAAACAATCACGCGGATATCCGGTACGCCTTCATAACTGATACTTTTAAATAACGGATCAGGTGTGACGCGGTATTCAATTAGAGCGCGGTCACGCGAGCCACCCAGTGAATACAGGCCGGTTAAGATACTGGAGATTTGGTACTCAATCTCTTCGTGGCTGATGATTTTGCCTGAGACCGTTTTGTAGCGGTCTTCAAAGCGGTCAGCAATCACTAAAATACCATCACCACCGGCACCCATGGCGGGCTTGATCACAAAGTCATTACGTCCACCGAGAATGCTATCGAGTTTCTCGATTTCTTTCTCGGTGGAGATCACGCCATACATTTCCGGCACGTTAATGCCGGCTTGGATAGCACGCTCCTTGGTGAGGATTTTGTCATCCACCAACGGGTACAGGCTGCGTTTATTGTACTTGAGTACATAGTCAGCATTGCGGCGATTGATGCCCATAATGCCTTTAGCATTGAGCTCGCGCCACGTTTTAATTAAACCAAACCCAAACATGGTATCAGTCCTTTAAGAAGGCTTTGAAACGGAATAATTCTGTTAAGCGATAGCCGCGGTAGCGACCCATGGCCAACATAAAGCCCACCATAATCAGCAGTACTGCTGGGAAGGTAAAGATAAAGTAGTTGAGTTCAGAGATGCTCATTAAGTAATGCGCTAGTGAGGCTGCGAACAAGGTACCAATCGCAACTTTAAACGCATGACTGCCACCACGTTCTTCCCATGTGATCGATAGTCGCTCAATGGTCATGGTTAAAATAACCATTGGGAATAAGGAGACCGAGAGGCCTCGCTCTAAACCGAGCTTATGACTGAACAAGCTGATCACAGCGATCAGTACCACAACAAAGGTCAGTACTACCGAGAGTCTAGGCAGCATTTGCAGCTTGAGGTGCTCTAGATAGGAGCGCAGCGCTAAACCTAAGGTGGTGATAATGGTAAACAGCATAATGCCAAAGCCCAACTGCGTTTCGCGGAATGCTAGGGCAATCAATACAGGGGTAAAGGTACCTAAGGTTTGTAGGCCACCAAGGTTACGCAAAATCAAAATAATCATCACGCCCAGCGGGATCATAATCATAATTTGATAAGTCTGTTGAGTTTGCAATGGCAAGCCGTACAGTGAGTAATCTAAGAAGCCTTTATCAGCATTGTCGCTGCTCAACTGTGCTAAACGGATAGCGTTAATTTCACTGTTATTTAAAGTGAAAGTCACAGCTGGCTTGCTGCCACCTTCAATGTTTAATAAAGGCTCATCACCGATCCACCAGATCATGCGGTCATTGGGTAAACCTTGCGCGCCGGATTGTGGATTAAAATACAGCCACTTTTCACCATTAAAACTGCGCAGCCAGAGTTCAGGCGACTGTGCAATATCAGATTGCAGACGAATGGTATGTAAACGTTGCATCGGCACGTGGGCAATCGATAGCAAAATATCAATCACATCCGCTTTGCGCTCACTAGAAGTGTCGCCGCCGAGTAATAAGCGTACGTTGTCATCGCTGGTGTTGTTGACACGCTTAATAGCTTCACTGATAAAGGTTTCCACGTCCGCAGAGTGCTGGCGGATCGGAGCAAGCAATGCTTCGGCAGCAATTTTTTCAGCGCCTGCAACTTCTAAGGTTTCACGATAGATCGGGCCTTTAGCTTTAACCTGTTCGCCACTGTAGCGTTTGGTCATGACCAGACGGTAATACAGTGTTTGCTTGCCATTGGCGCGGCGTGCTGACCACGTGACGCGGCGATTATCATCCTTACTATTGACGCTGACGCCATAGTTGTTGGAGATAAAGCTCTCATTCAGGCTGACATAGTCTTGATTGAGTGGCGGTACAAACATTTGCAGTTTTACTGGGCCACGGCCATTGGCGTTAAAATCAACTTTGGCATCAATGTTCCAGAGATTGTCTGTTTCTTCAGCCGACACAGGAATACCCAAGATATAAATCTGATAGGCCGTGACGGATGCGCCAATAATGACACACAAGGCGATTAGTATTCTAAGGTGCAGTGTCAACGAACGCATGATAATTACTCAGCAAAGGCAGTGGTGGTTTTGTTAGTGTCGCACTGTGGTTTGCCCACAGAATATTTTAAGCTTGGATCAACAAGTGCGCCAAACCGTGTTAAAGCGCTTGAGCCTAGCAGAAAAGGGTATTGAAAAGTGCTGCGGTCGGTTAAATTCACTTCAATGCTACGCAGTGTGTTTCCCATGCATACTGACATGCTGACAACGGGGCGTGGTGTATAGCTTTTATCTTCTTCAGGATCATAATCACCTGAGCGGCGTTTAATTCGACTGACGCGTGCTAAAGGTAACTCGAAAGCATGTTCATGGGCTTCATCCAGTGCTAAGTAAAAGCGTACCCAGGGTTTTCCATCACGTTTAAAGCGTTCAATATCGCGCGCACTGAGCGATGCTGTTTTAGCACCGGTATCCAGTTTGGCGGACATATGCATATCAATATCAGCGATATAAACATGCTCATTTAAGCCGTAGATGTTTTTTTCGTTTGCTGTGCTCATAGTCGGTAATAAAAAAAAGCACGTTAATAGTGCAAAAATATTAAATCTCATAATGCTCGCAAATATAAAAATATAAGTGTGTCCTATGCTGCCATTACTCAGACTAGGGTGCTAAAGCCTGACCCTGTTAACAAACAAGGCAGTTGTAGGCGATCTATTCTAATCGGCAATGTTAAAAATAACCATGCAATCCTCTGTCTGTAGTGATTTTGTCTGCCCTACTAAGCTATTGCAGCCTGTTAAAACTCTACGCATAGATTGACAGCAGCCTTAGGTATCCGTTCATTTGTTCGACCTTGGTCGCAGGATTGTCGACAATATGATCTGAATTGTTGACATATATGCCGCTCAAATGTAGCTTTCAGGTATGGTTTAACTAAAGGTGTCGACACTGTGGCAGAGCTTCTTGATGAGATAACACGTGTCAGCGGTGATTCTGCAACCTTGTCTGAACAGGTTTTTCGCAGTATCCAGGCGGCGATTGTGTGCGGTGATATCGCCCCAGGTAGTAAAATTTCTGAACCTGAGCTGGCGCGTACCTATGGCATTAGCCGGGGTCCATTGCGCGAAGCCATCCATCGTTTAGAAGGTCAGCGTTTATTAGTGCGTGTGCCGCATGTGGGTGCGCGTGTTGTGGCGTTATCGCCGAGTGAGTTAATTGAGCTGTATGAAATACGCGAGTCATTAGAAAGTATGGCGTGCCGTTTAGCGGCTGAGCGAATGACTCCGACTGAAATTGATGAGTTGCGTGCGGTATTGGAGACCCATGAGCGCGATGCCGCATTCCAAGCGGGTTTGGGGTATTACCAACAAGAAGGTGATTACGACTTTCACTACAAGATTATCCAAGGCAGTGGCAACCAGATGTTGGTTAAGCTACTGACTGAAGAACTGTATCAATTGGTGCGTATGTTCCGTATTCAATACTCGACCACGCCGAACCGCCCCAAACAAGCCTTTAAAGAACATCACGGCATATTAGATGCCATTGCCGCCGGCGATGGTGAACTAGCCGAGTTACTGATGCGCCGCCATATTGCTGCATCGCGGCGTAATGTTGAGCGTCATTATCAAGGTGCCAATAACACCGTCCAATCTCTACGAGGTAAATTATGAGCCGTACAACTCCAGGTCAACGCTTTCGTGATGCTGTTATCGAAGAAAGCCCGTTACAAGTGATCGGTGCGATTAACGCAAACCATGCTTTATTAGCACAGCGTGCTGGCTTTAAAGCAATTTATCTATCGGGTGGCGGTGTGGCTGCTGGCTCCCTAGGTATCCCAGATTTAGGAATCACAGGTCTTGAAGATGTACTGATTGATGTACGTCGGATTACTGATGTCTGCGATCTGCCGCTATTAGTTGACGTTGATACCGGTTTTGGTTCATCGGCATTTAACGTGGCACGTACCGTTCGATCAATGTGCAAAGCTGGCGCTGCGGCCATCCATATTGAAGACCAAGTGGGTGCTAAGCGTTGTGGTCACCGTCCCAATAAAGAAATCGTTACTCAGCAAGAAATGGTTGACCGTATTAAGGCTGCCGTTGATGCACGTACCGATGATAGCTTTGTAATCATGGCGCGTACTGATGCGTTAGCGGTTGAAGGTTTGAACTCAGCATTAGATCGCGCAGCAGCGTGCGTTGAAGCCGGTGCAGATATGGTCTTCCCAGAAGCCATTACTGAACTTGAGATGTACAAGCTGTTTGCTGAGCGTGTGAATGCACCGATTTTAGCGAATATCACTGAGTTTGGCGCGACACCATTGTTCACTGTTGATGAGCTTAGAGCCTCCAATGTAGGTTTGGTTTTATATCCATTATCTGCTTTCCGCGCGATGAACAAAGCGGCTGAGAATGTCTACACTACGATTCGTCGTGAAGGTACACAGAAAAATGTGATCGATACCATGCAAACCCGTATGGAATTGTATGACCGCATCAATTACCACGCTTTTGAGCAAAGTTTAGATGCGCTTTTTGCACAGAAAAAAAGCTAATTTTTTATCACCACTCGTGTGATAAAAAACAATAAAAATAAGAGGAATACCGTAATGGCTGAAGATAAGAAAAAAGTACTGAGCGGCGCGGGTTTGCGTGGCCAGATTGCAGGGCAAACAGCACTCTGTACTGTGGGTAAAGAAGGCGCAGGTTTAACCTACCGTGGTTATGATGTGCGTGATTTAGCCGCGCATTGCAAAACCTTTGAAGAAGTTGCTTATTTATTGTTGCGTGGCGATTTACCAACTCAAGATGAGTTAACTGCTTATCTAAAACGCCTGCATGATATGCGTGATTTGCCTGTCACTTTGAAAGAAGTCCTCGAGCGCATTCCTGCTGATGCACATCCAATGGATGTGATGCGTGTGGGTACGGCAATGCTCGGTACTTTAGAGCCTGAACTGAGCTTTGATCAGCAGCAAGATGTGGTTGATCGTTTATTAGCGGCTTTCCCGGCGATCTTGTTGTATTGGTACCGTTTCAGTCACGATGGCGTACGCATTGACTGCATGACCAATGAGCCGGATATTGGTAGCCATTTCCTTGCTTTACTGCACGGTAAGTCGCCAAGCGCATTGCACCGTGAAGTGATGAACGTTTCACTGATTCTCTATGCAGAGCATGAGTTTAACGCATCGACCTTTACTGGCCGCGTCTGTGCTTCAACCTTATCTGATTTGTACTCGTGCATTACTGGTGCCATCGGTTCGCTACGTGGACCATTACATGGTGGTGCTAACGAAGCAGCAATGGAACTGATTGAGCGTTTCAGCTCGCCAGAAGAAGCTGTTACTGAACTGCGCGAAATGATTGCTCGTAAAGATCTAATCATGGGCTTTGGTCATGCTATCTACCGTGATTCTGACCCACGTAACGAAGTGATCAAAGGCTACGCTAAGAAATTAGCCGACGAGGTAGGGGATACGGTGATTTACCCTGTTTCAGAAGCCATTGAAACCTTTATGTGGGAAGAAAAACGCTTATTCCCTAATGCTGACTTTTTCCATGCTTCAGCCTACCGTTTTATGGGTATTCCAACTCAGTTGTTTACCCCGATCTTTGTTTGCTCGCGCGTAACCGGTTGGGCCGCACACGCATTTGAGCAGCGTGCTAATAACCGCATTATTCGCCCAAGTGCTGAATATATCGGTGAAGAGCACCGCCCAGTACCGCCAATTGGCGAGCGTTAAGAGTTTGAACGCTTAGGCTGATCCATTAACCAGTTGTGTGTATGCGCAGCTGGTTTTTGCGGTTAAGCCAGTCGTGTTCTCCATGTTTATTTAATGGGTTTTAAATTTTTATGAATACCGAATTCCGTAAAAAACTACCTGGCACAGCGCTCGATTATTATGATGTGCGCGAAGCGGTTGATGCCATTGAACCGGGCGCTTATGCCAAGCTGCCTTACACATCACGCATATTTGCAGAAAACTTAGTGCGCCGCTGTGAGCCCAGTGAGCTTACGGATTCGCTTAAGCAACTGATTTATCGCAAAAGTGATTTAGACTTTCCTTGGTACCCAGCACGTGTTGTTTGCCACGATATTCTTGGTCAAACCGCCTTGGTTGACTTAGCTGGCTTGCGTGATGCGATTGCCGAGCAGGGCGGTGATCCGTCTAAAGTGAACCCAGTAGTACCGACTCAGTTGATCGTTGACCACTCATTAGCAGTTGAAAGTGCTGGCTTTGATCCTGATGCATTTGACAAGAACCGCGAGATTGAAGACCGTCGCAACGAAGACCGTTTCCACTTTATTGAGTGGACCAAAACAGCCTTTAAAAACGTTGATGTGATTCCAGCTGGTAACGGCATCATGCACCAAATCAACTTGGAGAAAATGTCTCCAGTGATTCAGGCGCGTGACGGTGTAGCTTTCCCTGATACTTGTGTGGGTACTGATAGCCATACTCCACACGTTGATGCTTTAGGCGTACTGGCCATTGGTGTCGGTGGTTTGGAAGCAGAGACCGTGATGCTCGGTTTGCCATCCATGATGCGCTTACCGAATATTGTCGGTGTTGAGCTGGTTGGCCAACGTCAGCCGGGTATTACTGCAACCGATATCGTTCTGGAAATGACCGAGTTCCTACGTAAGGAACGTGTGGTTGGTGCATATCTTGAGTTCTTTGGTGAAGGTGCTGCGACCCTGTCGATCGGCGACCGTGCCACCATTTCTAATATGACACCTGAGTACGGCGCAACTGCGGGTATGTTCTATATTGATGAGCAAACCATCGAGTATTTAACCCTAACCGGTCGTGAGCCAGAGCAAATTGCTCTAGTTGAAAACTACGCCAAAGTGTCTGGCTTGTGGGCTGATAGCTTAGTTGCTGCTGAGTATGAGCGTGTACTGAAGTTTGACTTGTCTGCCGTTGGCCGCAATATGGCTGGCCCATCTAACCCGCATGCGCGCGTATCGACCAGCGATTTA
The DNA here is from genome assembly GCA_034006005.1 of Pseudomonas sp. Taxonomy (GTDB): domain Bacteria; phylum Pseudomonadota; class Gammaproteobacteria; order Pseudomonadales; family Pseudomonadaceae; genus Denitrificimonas. The sequence continues at coordinate 7,551 of JAVETP010000059.1, read as the reverse complement.
GCTGCTAAAGGCATTGCTGGCGAGTGGATTAAAGAAGAAGGTTTAATGCCCGATGGCGCAGTGATTATTGCGGCCATCACCAGCTGCACTAACACCAGCAACCCACGTAACGTGATCGCTGCTGCATTAGTCGCGCGTAATGCGAATAAGTTGGGCCTAGAGCGTAAACCGTGGGTGAAAACCTCCTTTGCTCCAGGGTCTAAAGTGGCTGAACTGTACCTGAAAGATGCCAACCTGCTCGAAGAACTTGAGCAGTTAGGTTTTGGTATTGTAGGTTTTGCCTGCACCACCTGTAATGGTATGAGCGGTGCATTGGATCCAGTGATCCAGCAAGAAATTATTGACCGTGACCTCTACGCTACTGCGGTACTGTCTGGTAACCGTAACTTTGATGGTCGTATTCACCCTTACGCTAAGCAAGCGTTCTTGGCTTCACCGCCATTAGTGGTTGCTTACGCCATTGCCGGTACCATCCGTTTCGATATCGAAAAAGATGCATTAGGTCATGATAAAGACGGTAACCCAATTACCTTGAAAGACCTGTGGCCAAGTGATGCAGAGATTGATGAAATTGTTGCTGCCAGCGTTAAGCCCGAGCAGTTCAATCAGGTCTACATTCCGATGTTTGACTTAGGTTCGATCACTCAATCGCCAAGCCCGTTGTATGACTGGCGTCCGATGAGTACCTATATCCGTCGTCCGCCGTACTGGGAAGGTGCTTTGGCCGGTGAGCGCACCATGAAAGGTATGCTGCCGTTAGCGGTACTGGGTGACAACATCACTACGGACCACTTATCACCGTCTAATGCAATTATGTTGGACAGTGCGGCGGGTGAATACCTGCACAAAATGGGCTTGCCAGAAGTTGACTTCAACTCCTACGCCACTCACCGTGGTGACCACCTGACTGCACAGCGCGCCACCTTTGCCAACCCAAAACTGTTTAACGAAATGGTCTTGGATGAGCAGGGCAAGGTACGTCAGGGATCACTGGCGCGCATTGAGCCAGAAGGCCAAGTGACCCGTATGTGGGAAGCGATTGAAACCTATATGGAGCGTAAGCAGCCGCTAATTATTGTTGCTGGTGCTGACTACGGTCAGGGTTCATCACGTGACTGGGCCGCTAAAGGTGTGCGTTTAGCCGGTGTTGAAGTGATTGCTGCCGAAGGCTTTGAGCGCATTCACCGTACCAACCTGATTGGTATGGGTGTATTACCTCTGCAGTTTGCGGAAGGTACTACGCGTATCACACTAGGCTTAGACGGTACTGAAACCTACGATGTGGAAGGTGCGCTGAAGCCGGGTAACACCATGACTTTAGTGATCACACGTAAGAATGGTGAAGTGGTGCGTGTACCAATGCTCAGCCGTATTGATACGGCAGCCGAGCAAGTGGTTTACGAAGCAGGCGGCGTTTTACAACGCTTTGCTCAAGAGTTCCTCGCTGAAACTGCCAGTGCTTAATGTTCATTAAAGCATGACCCGACCCGCTAAGTGAGTGACCCTTGCTTAGCGGGTTATTATTTTCTAGTGGTTGTATATATAAAACTACAGCCATTTCAATTGTTAGATTAGGGAGATTCCACTATGAGTCAGGTCCCACAAATTAAAATCCCCGCGACGTATATTCGTGGTGGTACCAGTAAGGGTGTGTTTTTCCGTATTGATGATTTACCGGCAGCGGCGCAACAGCCCGGTGCGGCGCGTGATGCCTTGTTATTACGGGTGATAGGTAGTCCAGACCCCTACGGCAAGCAAACTGATGGTATGGGCGGTGCAACCTCCAGTACCAGTAAAACTGTATTACTGGCGAAAAGTGAGCGTGCTGATCATGATGTTGACTATCTGTTTGGTCAGGTCTCGATTGATAAACCCTTTGTCGATTGGAGCGGTAACTGCGGTAACTTAACCGCAGCAGTGGGCTCGTTTGCGATTTCGAATGGCTTAGTCGCTGCGGATAAAATCCCAGAAAATGGTATTTGCACTGTACGTATTTGGCAGGTCAATATTGAAAAGACCATTATTGCTCATGTGCCGATTACCAATGGTGAAGTGCAAGAAACCGGTGACTTTGAGCTGGATGGCGTGACTTTCCCTGCCGCGGAAGTGCAAGTTGAGTTCCTCGATCCAGCCGACGGTGATGGCGATGATGCGGCAATGTTCCCTACCGGTAATCTAGTAGATGATCTGGAAGTTCCTGGTGTTGGTACGTTAAAAGCCACCTTGATCAATGCCGGTATCCCAACCATCTTTGTCAATGCGCAAGATATTGGTTATACAGGTACAGAGCTGCAGTCAGCGATCAATAGTGATAAAGAGGCTTTGGCTAAGTTTGAACTGATCCGTTCTTACGGCGCAGTGAAAATGGGCTTAATCAAAGATGTATCTGAAGCGGTTGCACGTCAACACACGCCGAAAGTGGCTTTTGTTGCTGCGCCTGCAGACTACATCTCGTCCAGCGGTAAACAGATTAAAGCTGCTGATATTGATGTGTTGGTTCGCGCGCTCTCCATGGGTCAGTTACACCACGCGATGATGGGTACCGCAGCAGTAGCGATTGGTACGGCTGCAGCGATTCCAGGGACTTTAGTTAACTTAGCAGCCGGCGGCGTTGATCGCCAAGCGGTTAACTTTGGTCACCCATCCGGCACCTTGCGTGTGGGTGCCGAAGCCGCACAAGAGAACGGCAAATGGATCGTTAAAAGAGCCATTATGAGCCGCAGTGCACGGGTATTGATGGAAGGTTGGGTACGTATTCCAGGTGATAGTTTCTAAGTTTTTGTGGGTTGCGTGATATCCCTCTAAACCTAAAGGTATGAGGTTTTCTGCATCAAACTCATAGATCAAAAAGGCGCTCTCGATGGGCGCTTTTTTGTGCCAGCTCTACAACCTTTGTCCTGTGGCTTCAGTGAACTCAGTGCGCAAAACGATTGAGGATGTTGCTATAGTGAATGAGATGCTTTCAAAGTATGTTATTTTTAGCTTCAATAGTTTAAAGCTATTAATAATATAGTTATATACATATTCCTAATAAGAATTAGCATGCTATATTGTATGCAGATTAAGCAAACAACCTAGGAGTAACACGATGCAAAATACTGATACTGCAGCTTACGGTTTACCACGTTTGAATGAACGTGCACCAGAATTTAAAGCGCCGACCACTGATGGTGAGAAGTGCCTCGACGATTATAAAGGCAAATGGCTGGTGTTGTTTTCACACCCTGCTGACTTTACTCCAGTGTGTACCACTGAGTTTGTTGCCTTTGCTAAAAAAGCACCTGAGTTCAACAAGCGTAACTGTGAGTTATTAGGTTTATCTATTGATAGCACCCACTCACACATTGCTTGGATGCGTAACATCGAAGAAAAATTCGGCGTTAAGATTCCATTCCCAATTATTGCTGACCTGAAAATGGACGTTGCCCGTGCTTACGGCATGATCCACCCAGGCGCAGCTGATACTTCAGCAGTACGTGCGACCTTTATCATTGACCCTAATGGTATCTTGCGCGCCATGGTTTACTACCCAATGAGCAACGGGCGTTTAATTGACGAGTTCTTGCGTCTGTTAGATGCACTGCAAACCAGTGATGAGCATGGCGTAGCAACACCAGAAGGCTGGAAACCTGGTGAGCGCGTTATCGTGCCACCAGCAGGTACTGCAGCTGAAGCCGATGCGCGTGTTAAGTCAGGTGAGTATGAGTGTGTTGATTTCTACTACTGCACTAAGCAGCTGTAAGATAACAGCAAGTCAGGGTTAATAGCCCTGATAGAAAAACCCCAGTATCGGTGACGGTACTGGGGTTTTTTATCGCCTACAGTATGTGCTCTATAGGCTATTGAGTCGTGACTCGCTGCTTGATCTCAGTGATAAGTTGAAGCAGCGAGTGGCTCACATCACTCTTTCATTGGAAAGAGTTTTGCCGAGAATTTCACATACAACGCAGCTGACTGCACTTGAATAATATAAGCCAAGGCAATTAATAAGGCCGCCTGTGCGCCGGCTTCACCGAAGGCTGTCATCGATAAGGCCAGAGCAATGGACAAGTTACGCATTACTGTACCGTAGACCAAAGCAATACCATCACCACGGTTGAAGCGCTTGCGAGCAATCACGGTACTGACGATATAGTTGATGGTATACAGCAACAACAAGGGGACTAATAAACGTAACACTAAACTGGGTGATTCCAGTAGGTCTGGACCTTTCAGCGCCATTGCCACAAAAACAATACCTAATACACCTAGACTCGACAGCGGTGGAAATTTAGGTGCATATTTTTTCTGGAAACTTTCTAAGCCATGACGACGCACCAAGAAGGTACGAGTGGCTTGTCCAGCCACCAGTGGGATCACGATAAACATTAAGATCTGTTGGAAAACCAAACCTAATTCCACTGGAATCTCGGAACCCAGCAGGACCTTGACGTAAAATGGCGTCAGTAATGAACCCAAAAATAAGCCAATTAAGGTCAGCTTAATGGCGGCGGGCAGGTTACCTTTAGCAAAACCAGTCCAAGAAATAGTCATGCCACTGGTCGGCAGCAAGGCCGCCAATAATAAACCCAGCGCCAATTCTGGCTGCTCAGCAAAGAAGATACGACCCAGTGCAAAAGCGACTGCTGGAATAAACATAAAGTTGATAACGATGGCCCAGATTTGTACGGCATTATCACCACCGACTAATAGCTGCTTGGGCTTAATCCCGACCATCATTGGATAAACCATCAATAGCGTGAGAGGAGCAATCAAGACGCTGAGGTTGTCCGTAGGTAATGTTAAGCCAGCTGCTAAACCCAGTAGTAAAAATATTGGGATGCTTAAGCTTAGGTTTTTACTTAACCAAGTAATGTATTTCATACCGACCTCTATCGTGTGCAGTTGTATGGATTAACACTGCAAGGATGCAGAACACTAAAAACATACTATACCTTTCTGTAAAGCATTTGTAGGGTACGCAAGGTCGCAGTCTGTTCTAATAAACACTCAAGACGCGGATAAAAGAGTCTTTAGCGCTTTTGCAGGGCTGCAGTATGCCACGCTCTAGGTATACAATGTCCTGTAGGTATCTGCTAAATCGCCGAATTTACTGCAATATAGCGCTATTAAGTGCTATAGACTCTGTTGTTGCTTAAGAGACTTAGAGCAATAATCCTAGGACTCATTTTTTAGGTATTTTATTTGTTTACTGATCTGATTTTTGAAGAAGGATTTACCAAGGTGGATGCTGAACTTGATGTCATCTTTGTACCAACCGATGAATTAGTGGTTGAAGCCATGCTGAAAATGGCTGCCGTCACTGCCAATGATGTGCTCTATGACTTAGGTTGTGGAGATGGTCGCATTGTTGTGGCAGCAGCGATGGAGCGTGGTGCGCGTGCGGTGGGTGTTGATATGGACCCGCGCCGTATTGCTGAGGCCAATGCCTTGGCGGAAACGATCGGTGTTGAAGATCGCGTCGAGTTTCTGCAAGAGGATTTACTGACGGTTGATTTCAGTGAAGCCACAGTGCTGACCTTGTATTTACTGCCCTCGCTGAATGTGAAATTAAAAGCACGCATTTTGACTGAGCTCAAACCTGGTACACGTATTATTGCGCACGCCTTTAATATGGGGCGCTGGCAACCTGATGCTAAACGCGCCATGGGCGGTGTGTATTTGTATAAGTGGGTGGTGCCTGCACCGCTGCAAGGTACCTGGGAATGGCTGAGTGATGAGGGTAAAATCTATCGCGTAGAGCTTGATCAAACCTTCCAAATGCTCAGCGGTCAGGCTTGGATCGATAACGAGCAGGTGGAGCTGGTTGAAGCCAAAGTGCTGGGCACTCGTGTGCGTTTAGTGATTCAAACCACAGTGACCCAAGAAGCCGAAGTCTTTATGTCCAACTATCAAGATGGGGTTTTATTACCCGCTATTGATAGTAAGCAAGTGTCGGCAGGCATACGCTTAGAGGTTTGATTTGTGTTGTCTGGATTGTTGCTTTGATGATAGCCGAACTCAGTTGTATTTGAGTTCGGCTATTTTTTTGCTGGATTTAAAAGGTCGCGCAATGCCCGCCTGAAGGGGCTTGGCCTGAGCCAATGGCAATAATCGGTGCTTCTAAGCGCAAGTTGACCGGTTGTGAGTGCTGCCAGTCCCAGACAAAGAAGCCCAATAGTGCAGTCCAAAAAACAACAATACGTAAGTTATTCATATCAGTATCCAAAGTAGCGGCGAACACGTACACCAATCAGTGAGCCTAAGAAGGCCATCACCACCCAAATCCAGCCATGGATACTGCCGGTAGAGATTCCACTGACCATCGCACCCACGTTACAGCCAAAGGCTAAACGCGAGCTGTAACCCAATAAGAAGCCAGCAATAATACCGACAACCCACTGCTGAGTATTCAGCGGATTGGACTTACCGGTTTTATTACGCGAGAAGATCCATAGCGCTCCCGCTAAAATACCGATATTGGTAATTGAGGTCAGGTCTAAAAATACCGACTGTTGTAAGGCTGTGGCATTGACCGGCTGACTCCAAAACGCATTGGTGGTGGGATCAAACAGGTTGCTGGCGTTAGCGATTTTTGCCGCCCAGAGGCCAAAGCCATAAACCACACCCCAAGGCTTACCGGCAATCACTAGAATTAGCACGGCCAGTACAGCAATCACCACTGCGCCAATCATCAGTTTTTTATTGAATAAGCTGTGCACAGTGGTGTTGGTTTTTGACCACCACCAAGCTGCAAGACCGACAACAATTAAACCTAAGTAGGTTAAGCCCAGTGCACCACCTAGACCGACTTCTTCAACTAAACCCACAGGTTCCAGATGCCCTAAATCGAGCCACCAGCCCAGGTGTGCTGAGCCTAAGAAACTGCCCAGAGCAAACACCGGCAAAATAGCCATATTCAATGGAATGCCTAAACCGGCTTTATATAAAGTGCCGGAGCCACAACCATCGGCAATTTGCATTGCGCCACCAAAGACTAAAGCACCGACCAACAAACTGATACTCGGTGGGCCTAAAGCAGCACTCAGTTCAGTGGGGAAACTGGCCAATAACGGCATGGAGAATGCTGCCGCAATGGCTAATAAGAGTATCTGTGCAAAGACGCCGCTGGCATCACGTTTTTCAATCAGGTTGCGCCAGCCGGTGGTAAAACCAAAGCGCGCACCCGCTAGTACGCCACCTAGACCGATACCGACCAGAAATAATAAACTTTGGCGTACTGAAACAAACCAAAATAAGAATGCTGCAAAGCCAGCGAACACTAGAGTTAAAGCCACACGATTTTTCATATCAATTATTCACCAGCTTAGAAAACTTAGCTTGCAGTTGCTCAAAACGGCTGGGCGTATTGTCCATGGGTAAACCGGCTGTATCCTGTGTCCACTCTGCGAGTGAAGCAGGGTAGAGGCGGACATCTTTAAGGCCGGCTAACTCGGATAAGACAAACCAGTTGGTGGCTGCCCAATGACCGGTATTACAAAAGGATACCGTCTCTTGTGCTTGATCTAAGCCTTGCTCACGTACTAAGGCTTTAATTTCAGCTGTAGGGCG
>JAVETP010000250.1:0-2556 GCA_034006005.1 Pseudomonas sp. | reverse complement strand
ATTTAAAAGAAATTGGTGAAGTGCTAGGTGTCAGTGAGTCGCGGGTGAGTCAGTTGCACAGTCAATGTGCTGCACGTTTAAGGGCGCGACTGGCTGATTGGCAAGAGTAAACACAGAGCTAAATACGATTAATGGTGTAAGCATGCAGTCTTTATAGAGCAAAGGCTGGATTAAAATGGCTTGGAGGTTAGCTTGGATAAAAATATGAAAATCCTCATTGTTGATGATTTTTCAACAATGCGCCGGATCATCAAAAACCTCTTGCGAGACCTCGGTTTTACCAATACGGCCGAGGCCGACGATGGCGCAACTGCTTTGCCGATGCTACAAAGCGGTAGTTTTGATTTTTTAGTGACAGACTGGAATATGCCGATTATGAGCGGTCTTGATCTGTTGCGCGAAGTGCGCGCTGATGACAAGCTTAAGCATTTACCAGTGCTGATGGTGACAGCTGAAGCAAAGCGCGACCAAATCATTACAGCCGCGCAAGCAGGTGTAAACGGCTATGTAGTCAAACCATTCACTGCGGAAACACTAAAAGATAAAATTGAAAAAATCTTTGAGCGTGTTAACGGCTGAGTATTAAGCGGTGGGTGTGTTATGCAACATGATAATAATAGTGAGTTTGAGGCTGCGGTTGCGCTGCATGCTCCTCAACTGCAGCAGAGTTTTGCTCAAGGTGATTTGCAGGAAGCAACGCGAATTATTGCGCAAATCAGTCGGATCCGTGAACGCACACTGTACCTTGAGGTGGGACGCTTAACTCGCGAGTTGCATAATGCAATTATTGATTTTGATATTGATCCACGTAATCCACATGCTCAAGAAATGTCGCAAATAACCGATGCATCTGAGCGTTTGCAGTATGTTGTCAATATGACTGATCAGGCAGCTAACAGCGCGCTGGATTTAGTTGAAAAAAGCGCACCTTTGGTGACTTACATCAGCTATGAAGCGCAAAGTTTAACCGCTGATTGGCAGCGTTTTATGCGCCGAGATATGCAAGCAGATGAGTTTCGCTTACTGGCTAAGCGTATTGATGTTTTTTTACTGCGTAGCCTGCATGACAGTGATCAGTTGTCGGCCAATTTAAACGAAATAATGATGGCGCAAGGCTTCCAAGATTTGACCGGACAAGTCATTAAGCGCGTGATAAACCTCATTGCAGATATTGAAAGTAATCTTTTAAAACTCGTGGCCATGGCAGGGCAAGTTGACCGAGTGGCAGGTATTGAACACTCAACTGAAGACTTACGTAAACAGAATCATAAAAAGAAGAATAGCAATGCAGGTGAAGGTCCGCAGATTCATGCCGATAAACTTGATGATGTCGTGACTGATCAAGTGGATGTGGATGATCTTCTATCTAGTTTAGGGTTTTAGGGAGTGCATACATGAGCTTTGGTGCAGACGAAGAAATCCTCCAGGACTTTATAGTTGAGGCTGGCGAGATTCTAGAGTTGTTATCTGAACAGCTGGTGGAGTTGGAAGGTCGTCCTGATGATATGAATTTGCTCAATGCAATCTTTCGTGGATTTCATACCGTTAAAGGCGGCGCAGGCTTTTTACAGCTTAATGAATTAGTCAGCTGCTGCCATATTGCCGAAAATGTCTTTGATATTTTGCGTAAAGGTGAGCGTAGAGTCACTGCAGAGTTAATGGATGTTGTTTTGCAGGCCCTAGACAGTGTCAATGCGATGTTTCAAGAGGTGCGTGAGGGCATACCGCTAACCCCAGCGACAGATGAGTTGCTGGCAGAGTTGGCACGCTTAGCTCAACCGAGCAGCGCAGATGAAGAACAGTCCCAAGTACAAGCAGTACGCGAACAGCTAAGTACAGCTGATCAAGTCGATACCGAATTTGAGCAGCTACTTGACGCTATTCCTGAGGCGAGTACAGATGCAGTGCATAGCAGTGTTACGCCAGCTGATGATACGGCCAGTGATATTATTACCGATGATGAATTTGAAGCGCTGTTGGATCAACTGCACGGTCCTACCGGTAAGCCTACAGCGTTAAAGCAGACACAAACAGCGTCAGATAAACAGGTGGGAGTGCAGTCTGCTACAGCGTCGGATCACATCACTGATGATGAATTTGAAGCACTGTTGGATCAACTGCACGGTCCTACCGGTAAGCCTGCAGCGTTAGAGCAGACACAGGCAGCGCCAGAAAAGCAAGCGGATGCGCAGTCTGCTACAGCGTCGGATCACATCACTGATGATGAGTTTGAAGCGCTCCTTGACCAGTTACATGGTGAGGGTAAATTCAATGTTGAAGCACCGGCTTCTGAGGCGTTTACGTCAGACTCTGCTATTGCAGGCGACGCTAGCGACACATCGGATGCTACTCTTAGTGATGCGTCATCCAAAATTGGTGATGATGAGTTTGAATCACTACTCGACCAACTGCATGGTAAGGGTAAGTTCCAGATCAGCGTTAAAACCCCCGTTGCAGCAGCACAGAGTACAGTATCAGAAAAGTCAGCGAAAAGTTCTGCACCTGCAGCGCAAAAGCCTACGCTGCCGAGCCGTTCAGCTGCAGGACGTGCCCCCG
>JAVETP010000249.1:0-2557 GCA_034006005.1 Pseudomonas sp. | reverse complement strand
AACAGAACAGCAAATACCCAAGATAGTCATACAAAATATTGCTTGGCTTTATCCCGCGCAGGTTGCTCTCGATGAACTTGAAAGCACATTAACTATGGCAGCATTCTATTTAAATTTTTTCCTACAGAACCCAACCCTACAGATTTCACAAGTAGCAATGACCCTTGACCAAGCATATTCACTGGCTCCCGGCGAATCACTACAAAAAATTCGCTCACTCTTAGCTTTACGAGTTTTCTTATTTGATATTACCAAGCACTGGTCATCTTTAAGCGTTAGTGAGCTGCAAGCCTCATCCGACATACATTCATTGAGGGAGCGCTATGCTGCGAATCAATGATGTAGTCATATACGTAGACATTCGCTATCGAATTCTTGTGGTCTCCGATATTCAATATACTTGGATAGATATCGACTCAGATAAAGCTTTTCCAGAGCAAATACTAGTATCTGAAGTTAACGCAGAAATTCTATGCGAAACCTTGAAAAAGGTTGATGACCCCTTTCTACACCTTGCAGCACAGCTTCCAGAGCTGGGCTCAGTTGCACAAAAAATCCGCGACAAACGATTAGCAGCTATTGAGACCCTCATCAATCATCCTGAGATTTATTATCGTTCTGGTAGAAGCGTCTTAATACAGCAAGCTATTGAGGCGTCTGGCTCAGCGAAAAAAACTTTGTACTCATACCTGCGCCAGTACTGGCAACGAGGCTGCACTCCAAACGCTCTTTTACCTGATTACGATAAATCAGGCGCTCGCGGTGAAAAGCGTGCAATATCTGATAAAAAACTAGGTCGTCCTCGCAGTATCTCACCAGGCACTGGAGCGATTGTTGATAGCGGCATTGAACGTATGTTTCGTATTGTGCTGGATCGTTATTATTTAACAGAAAAAAGTCACTCGCTGCCTTATGCCCACCGCCGCTTTGAAGATATTTTTGAAACAGCAAATCCAGATGTGCTCAAAGAGGACTACCCAACAATTACTCAGCTACGTCACTTTTATGAGCGTGAATATATCCGGCCAGACCGAATCCGCCTGAGAGCGAATAAAATCAACTATCAAAAAGACATCAAGCCGCTGCAGAGTACAGCAACAGCTGACGTTCATGGGCCTGGCGCGCGTTACGAAATTGACGCTACGATAGCGGATATTTATCTTTTATCGGCCGATCGACAAAGTATTATCGGTCGCCCAACGTTATACGCCGTTGTTGATGTTTATAGCAGGCTAATTGCCGGTTTCTATGTTGGCCTTGAGAACCCTTCGTACGTTACAGCCATGTTAGCTCTAGTTAATGCGATGACTGACAAAGCACAGTTATGCCAATCATACGGTTATAACATTGAGTCAGAAGACTGGCCTTCGATAGGCATTCCAGATGCTATTTTAGCAGACAGAGGCGAGCTACTTGGGTATCAAATTGAATATCTAGAGCAAGCATTTGGCGTGAGAATTGAGAACACTCCACCATACCGAGGTGATGCTAAAGGTATTGTGGAGCGTAACTTTAGAACCCTGCAAGCGGATTTCAAACCTTTTGCACCTGGCGTGGTGACAGGAACTACCGTTAAGAAGCGTGGCGGAAAAGATTACCGTTTGGATGCAACCCTCACATTAGATGAGTTCACTAAAATCATTATTGGTTCTATTCTTCACCGCAACCAACACTCTGTTTTAGTTAAATATGATCGTGACCCGGAGATGCCTGACACGCTGGCACCTATTCCGCTTACTATATGGCAGTGGGGTATTCAAAACCGCAGTGGCCGCCTACGAAACACCTCTGAAGCAGCACTGAAAATCGCCTTACTTCCTCGCCAGAAAGTGACACTTTCAAACTATGGTATCCAATGTTTTGGTGCTTTTTATACCTGTAGGGAGCTACTAGAGTCTGGCTGGTTACATAGAACACGGCAGCAGCGCCCCAGTTCCTTTATAGCAGCTTACGATCCAGCAGTAGCTGATATAATTTATGTTTTCCCCAATGCAAGCCAGCCAGACTATTGGGAGTGTTCGCTAACAGACCGCTCAAGAGAGTTCAGAGGCAAGTCCATGTGGGAGATGTGGGCAAGCAAACAGCAGCAGAAAAAAACGATTGCTACTGCCAAGTTGGCTGAGCAAGAAAATAAGAGAGCTCTAGAAAATGTAATTGATGAAACAATTCGAACGGCAGAAAAGCTGCGCCCCGCCTATTTTGGTGATTCTAAGACTGAAACTTTAGCAGGGATTAAAAAAAGCAGGCTGGAAGCTCGCGATGCTGAACGGCAACAACGCCGACCTGACTCAAAAAATGCTGCTTCGAAACCAAAAGCTGAAGTTAGATACTTACACGAGCCGCCTGCAGACACTGCTTTTCCTGACTTTCTTGATGATTTATTTGGAGATGATGAATGACTCTACCAAAAGGCATGCTTCAAGCCATGTATCATCAAACAGGAGTCAGTCAATATGACGGCAATCCTCTAATTGAAGCACTACCGCCGATACTCGACCGGACTCAATTAAAAGATGGTCTCTCAGGTCATGTTAAATTTCGCCCAAGCGATATCTAT
>JAVETP010000248.1:0-2569 GCA_034006005.1 Pseudomonas sp. | reverse complement strand
GGCGGTGTGTTCGACATGACGCAGAGGGATAAGGTAGCTGATCACATACGCTCTGACAGCTTCAGGCAAATGCTCAGCCAAACCACGTTTTTCAAAAAAACTATAGTTGATTTCAGCGGCTTCTTGATGGCGGGCGCGCTGCTGTACATAAGTGCCATAGTAAAACTGGCGTGGATCTTTCAGGTCGTACCAGTCTGCCATGACAATTTGTGTGCGGCTTTTATCATTCAGCTCATGCTGCGGCTGCCACAATGGCCGGTAATGAAAGTTTGTTTCTGCCTGTAAATCATAGGTTGCTTCTTGATATCGAGAGGCTGGTTTATCACCAAAGCGTCGCTCAATATTGGCAAACGTATTACGAATAGGCTGTAATGTTGTTGTTTTTATTTCAAGTGTCATCAGCTCATACCTATCAGTTGTTTTGTTGTTATTCACTGGATCGATTGCGGTTGTGAGACATCAGTGTGTCTGCGCCGTACCGCCACTTCTCGCTCTCTAGGTCGACACTCGCCATCTGTTCAGCATTCATATGAACCACAGCGTTGTTCGCGCAAAAATCTTTAAAGACAGCGGGTGGCATAATTAACTCTACGAACAAGGAGGGGTCCCCTATCGCAAAGTCAAACTCTACAAAACGAGCATCTGACTTACTGCGTACTCGTATGTATTTGATCAAGTCTCTATAACTGTTCTTAGATCTTGACTGTTGAGCTTGTTCGGCCTGTGAATGGGACATTTTGAGATCCTCTGGTTCTTATTTTTCACACACTCAACAAGTTCAAATGCAACATGCATGCCAGAAAACCAAAAAATAATGTAAAGACTTGATAAATAAGAAATAATATAAAAAATATTGATTTAGAAGACTGTCACTGACGCCGTGGCACGGCTCAATCAATCTGAAAAAATGATGATTTGATCAATCAAAAAAGACGAATTGATCATTTGGTGCAGAGATTCACCCTGGCCCCTCTGAGCGACTAATGAGTAAGAACCTGTAGTTACACTAAATGTATTTTGTTGCTAAGCTCAGGTCTTGCTGTACAGACAAACGCGCTCGCGGTATGTATGAAGACGATTAGAGCTATGAGCAATATTTGTGGCCCGTTCAGCAAAGTGTAGGTCTGACAAAAAAATAAACGCCTACTCTGCACAACTAGCAAACTGGAGAAGCAGTGACTAACCTTAATTTGCAGATGCCGGATCTTGATCTGTTGCTTAAAAAGCTCAAATTTAATCCTGAAGAGGGCAAAATATGGCTTGCTGAACAGCGATCCGTACTGATGGGACTGGGAGCTCTGGCAAGCTTTAGAAAAGAAATCCTGACCTCTTTAGGCCAAGAGCGAGGTAAAGGGTTTTTTATGCGCCTTGGTTATTTTAGCGGTGTAAAAGATGCAGAGCTGGCACGCAACTTAGGCCAAGAATCCGAAATAGAACAAGCATTCCTTATAGGACCACTCTTGCATAGTTTACGCGGGATGGTAAAAGCAGTTCCTTTAGTTCTAGAATACGATCCAAAGAAACAGCATTTTTATGCCGAGCTTGAATGGATCGACTCATTCGAGGTTGAAATTTGTCGTACCATCTTTGGACAACTCAATGAACCCGCTTGCTGGATTCTATTGGGCTACGCTTGTGCCTACAGCAGCCATTTTACCGGAATGGATATTCAATACCGCGAGGTAGAGTGCTGTGGCCAAGGCGATCACCGCTGCCGCATCATCGGCAAAGTTGCCACTGAGTGGCCTGACCACGAAGAGTTCAGCTACTTATTTAGAGAAGCGCCCTTAATTGATGAGTTGTATAAGCTGCAATCACGTATTGCCGACTTAGAGCTTTCGTTAGCCTCCAGCCCTGACAACATCTACCCTACAATAGGTGAAGCACCGCCCTTTACCAGCGCTTTAAAAATGATTGATCGCGGCGCTGACTCTGAAGTTACCATGTTATTACTGGGTGAAACAGGCACAGGTAAAGAAGTACTGGCACGCCGTGTGCACAGCATGAGCAAGCGCCATAATCAGCCCTTTGTTGCAGTGAACTGCGCAGCAATTCCACCTGAACTGATTGAGTCCGAACTTTTTGGTGTTGAAAAAGGGGCTTATACTGGTGCCACTCAATCCCGCCAAGGGCGATTTGAACGTGCCAATGGTGGTACGATTTTTCTGGATGAAATTATCGAACTCAGTCCCCGAGCCCAAGCTGCTTTGCTGCGCACACTGCAAGAAGGCGAGATTGAGCGTGTCGGCGACAGTCAAACACGCAAGATTGATGTTCGGGTCGTAGCTGCGACTAACGAAGACTTAGCCGCCGCAGTTAAAGACGGTCGTTTTCGCCAAGATCTTTTCTATCGTATCAATGCCTATACCGTTGTCATTCCTCCTTTACGCCAGCGCCAAAACGATATTGTCTTACTAGCTGAACATTTTCGTAAACGTTATGAAAAACACTACAAAAAAACCACTTCTGGCTTTACTGATTTTGCCATGCAAGCACTGCACAGCCATGACTGGCCGGGCAATATCCGCGAGCTGGAAAACGCCGTTGAGCGCGGGATTATTTTAACTGA
>JAVETP010000247.1:0-2570 GCA_034006005.1 Pseudomonas sp. | reverse complement strand
CAGGTATCAATCAGCGCGTACTCGAAGTGGCAGACTTGCGCTACAACCTTGAAACGCTGGAAGTCAGCCGCGCCGGTCAGCCGCTTAAACTCAATCCTATTGGCCTTAAATTACTGGCGGTGTTAATGCAACGCAGCCCAGCAGTGCTGCGCCGTGAAATACTCGAAGCTGAACTATGGGGGGACGATGTGCCAGACAGCGACAGTTTGCGTAGCCATATTCATCAGTTACGACAAAGCATTGACAAGCCCTTCGCCACCCATCTACTGCATACCATTCACGGTGTCGGCTTTCGTTTAACGGAACTGCCCCATGAGCACTAAACAGCCCTTAAAACGACGGATTATTATTGCTTTTACCCTTATGACCTTACTGGTTAGTGGCACCTTTTCATTAGGTATTGTTGCGATCGTGCATTTCATTGAGGAAAATCTAGTTTCACAAGACCTTGACCAGCAACTGCACGTGGTAGTGCATGAAGACTTACCTAAAGGTCACTCGCCACGCCTTGATCCTGCCACCCATTTCTATGCCAGTAATCTAGAAGAGTTTGCAATTCCTGCACAATTTAATCAGCCAATAGCAGGTTTTGCTGAGGTGGTTGATGGCGATGAAGCTTTCTATGTCTATACACAAGATATTAACGGCGTGCGTTATGTTTTAGTGCAAGAGCAACATGAGTTTGAACAGCGCGAACAAGCTTTATTTAATGTGGTGCTGGCTGGTTTTATCTTAAGCATTATCGGTGCATGGATTTTAGGACGCCTAATGGCGCGCAAAATTATGCAACCGGTCAGTCGTCTAGCGCAACAAGTGCGCCACCGCGATCAACTGTTACCGCTGGCACCGCCGTTAGCCCCCGAATATGCCGACGATGAAATTGGTCACTTAGCCGCTGCTTTTGATAGCACTTTAAGTAAATTACGCAACAGTTTAGAACGAGAAAAGCTGTTTACCAGTGATGTCAGCCATGAGTTACGCACACCCTTGATGATCATCGCCACTTCATGCGAACTGCTCGCTGAAACCAATCTAGCTGAGAAAGAAGCGACTCACTTGCAGCGTATTAAGCGCGCCAGCGAAGAAATGCACGACCTCGTACAAACTTTTTTAATTCTGGCACGCAGCAAACCTGAAGAAGCTTTTTTAGGCGGACAAGCAACACTACAAAGCATCGCTGACGCACAAATCGAGCTATGGCAACCCATGTTTAATGACAAACAGATTCACTTGCAGCTGTGTATTGCCCATTCACCCAACGCGACGTTATACAATGCCACCTTTCTGCGCACCGTGCTTTCAAACCTGCTACGCAATGCCCTACATTACACTGAGCAAGGTGAGGTTAAATTAACTTTACATGCAGACCACTTCACCGTAGAAGACACGGGCATTGGCATTCCTGCAGATTTTCAAAAGAGTATTTTCGAGCCTTTTACCCGTGGGCACAACGCGCGCGGCGAAGGTTTAGGACTGGGTTTATCCTTGGTACGACGCATTTGCACTCACCAAAGCTGGTCGATTCAGGTCAGTGCCCGCAGTCCTCACGGCAGTTGCTTTAGTGTGCGCTTAGATAGCAAAACAATTGCCGAAAACAGATAGCAAATCACATATTTTTCACATAGGTTTAACATTCGTTTGATCTTGCCCTAACTAAGCTATGCGGTACTCCTTCTCTCAATAGGGCTACTGCAATGTTGAACACACCGATTAAATTAGAGTTTTCTGAAAAATACGATCAAGCCCATGCTCAGCAATACCTAGAAAAGCATCAAACGGGCTTCGCGCGTAAACTGTCGCATTATCGCGATCAGCAGCTGGCTCGCCGCGCTCTAGCCTTGGCTGACGAACCCAACTTGGTGTTGGATTTGCCCTGCGGCGCCGGTCGCTTTTGGTCCACCTTAGCGGAGCAGCCCAATCGCATTATTTTAGCGGCGGACAACTCTGCAGATATGCTAGCAACCGCTATAGCTGCGCAACCAAAACATATCACCGAGCATGTACGCACTCTAAACACCTCAGCCTTTGCTATTAATTTGCCGGACAATTCAGTTGATAGCATCTTCTGTATGCGTTTATTGCACCATATTGAAAAGCCCGAGCATCGCTTAGCGCTTCTTAAAGAGTTTCATCGCACCACACGCGACAGCGTGATTATTTCCCTCTGGGTGGACGGCAACTACAAAGCATGGCGACGCAAAAAACTAGAACAGCAGCGCTTAGCAGAGGATCCATGCTATAAAAGCAGCAATCGCTTTATAATAAACCATGCAACTGCCGAACAAGAATTTATTCAAGCAGGATTTAGCATTCAAACGTCTCTTGATTTTCTACCCGGTTACTCAATGTGGCGGGTTTATGTATTACGTAAAATAAACAGCTAAATAATAAGGAGAGAGGTACATGGGTGCAGTAGAGCGAGCTCTCCACTCCAACTTTAATGCTTGGTGGTCACGCACCGGTGAATGGGTCGAAGCACCCAATCAACGGCGCGGCGGAGAAAGCGGAGTACAAATACTGGCTCCTAGCACAGCAGGGCAACCACTCTTATACAGTAAACGCCAAGTGGG
>JAVETP010000246.1:0-2575 GCA_034006005.1 Pseudomonas sp. | reverse complement strand
TAGTGGATGCCACCGGTAAAGTGCTTGAGACCACCACTGTCTACCCACATGTGCCGCATAATAAGTGGGATGAAACCATCGCTATTTTGGCTAAGCTGTGCAAAAAACATCAGGTGCAATTAATTGCCATCGGTAATGGTACCGGTAGCCGTGAGTCGGATCGTTTAGCCATTGAGTTAGTAAAACTGTTACCTGAGCTGCGCATGAGCAAGGTAATGGTCAGTGAAGCTGGCGCCTCAGTGTATTCAGCCTCAGAACTGGCCGCGCAAGAATTTCCAGATCTTGATGTGTCACTGCGCGGCGCCGTTTCCATTGCGCGACGCTTACAAGACCCACTGGCCGAGTTGGTAAAAATCGACCCAAAAGCCATTGGTGTCGGTCAATACCAACACGATGTTTCGCAATCACAACTGGCGCGCTCGCTGGATGCAGTGGTAGAAGATTGTGTGAACGCCGTCGGGGTTGATGTGAATACGGCGTCCTATGCACTGCTCGCACGTGTGTCTGGCTTAAATGCCACTTTAGCAAAAAACATTGTCACTTTTCGCGATGAGCATGGTGCTTTTATCAGCCGTGCAGCACTGAAAAAAGTGCCGCGTTTAGGTGATAAAACCTTTGAACTGGCCGCGGGCTTCTTACGCGTGATGAACGGCAAAAACCCATTAGATGCGTCTGCTGTACACCCAGAAACCTATCCTTTGGTCACCCGTATTGCCCAAGATACCAATCGTGATATTCGTTCACTGATCGGTGATTCAGCGTTTCTGAAACAACTGGATCCAAAGCGCTTTACTGATGAAACCTATGGTTTACCGACCGTCACCGATATTTTGCAAGAGCTGGATAAACCCGCGCGCGACCCACGCCCTGAGTTTAAAACGGCTGAGTTCCAAGACGGTGTTGAAAGCTTAAAAGACTTAACCCTAGGAATGGTTTTGGAAGGCGTCATCACCAACGTGACTAACTTCGGTGCTTTTGTGGATATTGGCGTTCATCAAGATGGTTTAGTTCATATCTCGGCACTCTCGGAAAACTTTGTCAAAGACCCCTATCAAGTGGTTAAAGCGGGTGACATTGTAAAAGTAAAGGTCATGGACGTGGATATCCCTCGTGCGCGTATTGCCTTATCCATGCGGATGAGTGATATCCCGGGTGAAAAGCCAGCCTCTCCGGCACGCGCGCAACAAGCTCGTAATACTCCACGTAGCGAACGTCATGCTCAGCAAGATAAGCCGGCGCCGACTAACACAGCGATGGCGGCATTATTTGCCAAGGCAAGTCAAATTAAGAAAAAGTAATCGATGACTACCGTCATTTTTATACGTACAGGGTGTATAACCTACTAAAAGTAGATCAGCACCCTTGCACTCGGCAATCACCAACCCCATATTGCCACGATGCCCTATTGAGGAATTACCCTTGAGCGATACATATTCTCGTCGTCTGGCGCTGCTTAGCCAGCCCGAAGCTTTAGCACAGCTCAAGCACTGTCTGCATGGTATTGAGCGCGAAAGTTTACGCGTGGAGCGCAATGGCCGCTTAGCAATGACTGCGCACCCTAAAGTGCTTGGTTCTGCTCTAACTCACAGCAGTATCACCACTGATTACTCAGAGGCCTTATTAGAGTTTATTACTGAGGCGCACCCTGACTCAGCACAAACCTTAGCTGAACTGGAAGACATTCACCGCTTTACCGCCACCAATTTGGCCCAAGAAGTACTGTGGAGTCCATCCATGCCCGGACATCTGCCTAAAGAAGAGCAGATCCCGATTGCTGAATACGGCAACTCCAATATCGGTAAATTAAAATACGTTTACCGTAAAGGTTTAGCCGTGCGCTACGGCAAAACCATGCAATGTATTGCCGGTATTCACTATAATTTCTCTTTGCCTGAGTCGGTGTGGACGCTACTACATGATGCAGAAAAAGACACACGCTCAGCCGTTGATTATCAATCAGCACGTTATATTGGCTTGATCCGTAATTTTCGTCGCTACAGCTGGTTATTGATGTATTTATTCGGTGCCTCACCGGCATTGGATATCAGCTTTTTACGGGGCCGTGAGCATCAGCTGGATAGCTTTGATGAAGACACCTTATATTTACCTTACGCCACCAGCTTACGGATGAGTGACCTAGGTTATCAAAGCAATGCTCAAGCGGGCTTAACGCCTTGTTATAACGAGCTAAGCAGCTACACCGATAGTTTATTGCGTGCCGTTAGCACACCTTACCCTGACTATCAAAAAATCGGCACCAAGCAAGGCGATGAATGGCTGCAACTCAACACCAATATTTTGCAAATCGAAAATGAATACTATTCAAATATGCGCCCCAAGCGCATCACCCAAGAGGGTGAGCGGCCAGTAGAAGCGCTGATTGCTCGCGGCGTGCAGTATGTTGAAGCACGCTGTATTGATATCAATCCGTTCTTACCTCTGGGTATCGATTTACCGCAAGCACGCTTCTTAGACACCTTCTTATTGTTCTGCGCGCTAAAAGACAGTCCTCTGCTCAGCGATAATGAATGCCCTGCTGCCACTGAAAACTTCTTGGCCGTGGTCAAACAAGGGC
>JAVETP010000245.1:0-2588 GCA_034006005.1 Pseudomonas sp. | reverse complement strand
GGCAATTTTTTCGCACTATCAAACGCCTTAGTTGCATAACGACGCTGCAAAGCTTCCGTTAATTGCATAACACACCTCTTGTTTTAATCAGCCAAGCTTTACCCGCACATTCAATAACCACAGATAATCAAGCCACTGACTCATCTCAACTATTAACAGTTGAGATGAGTCAGTGGCTTCAAGCAGCTAAGTAAAGCATATTCAGCAACAGCCTACAGGTATTTGATCAAGAGCTAAAGCCAACCGAGAGTTCAGCATGACACCGCCTCGGTTCAACCAGAACAGGCTTGCGCAATCACGTTTTGAATGCTCAATGCGTATGAGCGTGGTCATGAGTATCGTGTGAGTTCGCCTCTTCGGCTTTAAGCTCTCCCTTTAAATACAATGTCACTGCCGTCTCTGGATCCTCTTCTTTAGTAATCAAACCTTTGATTCTTTTACGTCCAAGACGCCGCACCATACCACTGCCCATCCCTGCAGTAATTAATAGATCAATATCATCGAGCGGATGCGGTTCATGCACAGAACTCTCATGGAATGATTGCTCTTTACCTAATTCCAACAATTGCTTATCGATAATCTGATTATCATCAACAGTAAATATCCAGAATTTTCGACAGCGACCGGCATGCTCAGTAATTATTTTGCGGTTTTGACTGGTGACAGCAATTTTCATACGCACCTCATACTTTATAAACTGCAGCGCATGCTAGGCATGTGCGACTGCAAACAGTTAGCAATTAAGTATAATGTAGTAAGGCTGTCGTTACTACTGAATAAGCTAAGTTATCGCCCTGCAAATACAGTGCGAAAAAAGCACTCTATTTATTGCGCTGCTCTATGACAGAGTCATACAGTTCCGGCAACATAGCGTGATCAATCCCGCCCAGCATGGGGATATTCTCTAGTGGCACCCAAGATAGCGAAAATTCAATAGGGCCAAAGCCTTCAGATGAATCACACTCAAAATGCCGCCAAGACACTGGCGTAGACTCATCGGTATGCAAATGAAAAAACCAAGCTACAATAGTTTCGTCACGGCCAATATCAGTTAAATTGCGCTCAAAGCTACCTAAACATTTAACCAACTGTAACCTTGTTAAACCCGTTTCTTCTTGCGCTTCGCGTAGCGCCGCCTGTGTCGCAAGCTCACCCACCTTGACAGTTCCACCAGGAATCTGTGGCCGCGCATAACGCCCATCAACATACTCTAGAATAAGCAGTTGATCGGCGCGAGTGATATAAGTAAAAACGCGATGGCGCATCATTGACTCTCACAAAGCATCACTCTGAAACACCTGCTGCTCAGGCGCATAGGCCCCTTAATAGGCTGGAACTCATTCAGTCTGAAGTATGCACAGCAACTTATTTCCAACCTTGTCGCCAATGCGCTGTGTTTTTTAATTCCCGCCAATCAATAGACGCCTCTCGATTGGATATCACCGCCTCTAGCAAACAATGAATAACATTGCCTGCCTCATCAAACTTTAACTCTGTCAGCAAAAAATGCTTTTCTTTATTAACTGGGCTGACAGCTGTCCATTTGCTATGTAACAGTTTTTTAGGATTAATTTGATGCATGGTACACTCCCAAAAATATCAAGCATATTGCATGACATACGCTTAATGCGCAGAAAACTAAGCATAGCAAGACTGATTTACTCTGCGAGTAGCAAATAATATGTTAATTTTTGCTATTCTTCATGCTTACAACTAACGCGCTTTGTAGCACATGACATATAAGGTGGATGCTGTGTCTGTCGTCCTTCCCTCTGCAGAAAACCTTACCGTTGAGTTCAAAAGTGATCGCAACGGCTACCCTGATCGAGAACTCATCGAAGCACTCACCTGCCTGGCTAACACTCTAGGTGGCGAGCTGTGGCTTGGCGTAGAAGACGACGGTTCAGCCAGCGGCCTACACAGAAAACACCGCAACACCGCTCATTTAGCAGCGCTAATTGCCTCGCAGACACACCCTTCATTAGCGGTAACTATCCAAACGCATGTGATCGATAATGTCACTGTCGCAAAAATCATAGTGCCACAATCCGATACACTGATCGCGACTCACGAAGGTGCCTATCTACAGCGCCGCTTAAAACCAGATAATACGCCAGAGTGCATACATATCACTGCACACATCTAACCCAAACATACTAGCAACACCGCTTTAGAACTAGCAATAGTAACTAGACTGCCACTGCAGGCCTCAAAATAGAGTCTGTTGGGATAGCAGCTGAAGCACGCTTTTTTTCACACTTCTAAACCAAGATCATGTCAAGTAGTCGCGGCCAAGGCATAGCATCCATAACGTATGACATACCAGCTCAGCTTTTAATACATTAGCCCTATCGTAAAGCGCGTTGCGGCCGATAGAGCTGATGATAATGACAACTAAATCTATCACCACTCTGCGCTAAATAAGTAAATGCTGGGTGCAATCCGAGGTTTTATGACAATGAGGCAATCAATCGCTAACATCATTCAGTGGATATTGCAGAGCATTGGCATCCGCAGCATTGATAAACAGTTTTTGTTTTCTTACTGCTTAATCGCTGCTTTCACTTCTGTGGTGGCTATCCATTTAT
>JAVETP010000244.1:0-2601 GCA_034006005.1 Pseudomonas sp. | reverse complement strand
AATGGTTAATCAAGGCTATACCGATACGCCAGAGGGCAGGGTATGGCAGCCTTGGAGTGAGGAACAGATTGAGGCTCTGGTGCCGTTATTGAAAGATATTATGCAGCGTCACGGTTTAAAGCCTGAAAGTATTGTTGGGCACAGTGATATTGCACCGCAGCGCAAAGTCGACCCAGGCCCAGCCTTTCCATGGGAGCGTTTAGCGCAAGAAGGTTTAATCCATTGGCCTGAATCAGAAGCAGTGGCGGCGCACTTAGCAGTCTTTACTGAGCAACTGCCTTCTATTGATTGGTTTCAGCAGCAACTGGCACAAGTTGGTTATGGGGTGCCTGAACACGGTGAGTTGGATGATGTCACACGCAATGTGATAGCTGCCTTTCAAATGAAATACCGTCCAGATTTATATGATGGTGAGCCTGATGCGCAAACAGCAGCCATGCTTTTAGCACTGACTACACAAATGAGCCGCCAACCCTAGGAGCATCTTGCATGTTAAATGGCTTATGGCTGAGTTTTTTTATTGTGGCCAGTATTGCAGGATTGGTGCGCTGGTTTGGTGGTGACCCTGGTGTCTGGGCCGCTATGGTGGAAAGCCTGTTTAATATGGCTAAGCTCTCTGTTGATGTGATGCTACTGCTCTTTGGTACGCTGACACTGTGGTTGGGTTTTCTAAAGATTGCTGAAAAGGCCGGTTTAGTCGATGTACTGGCTAGATTGCTTGGGCCACTCTTTGCCAAGTTAATGCCTGAAGTGCCTCGCGGCCATCCAGCTTTGGGCTTAATTACTCTTAACTTTGCCGCCAACGGTTTAGGTTTGGATAATGCAGCTACACCTATTGGTCTCAAGGCGATGCGTGCCTTACAGGAGATTAATCCTTTAGCCCATACTGCGAGTAATGCGCAGATCTTATTCTTGGTTCTTAATGCATCTTCGCTGACCTTGTTGCCCGTTACTATTTTTATGTATCGAGCGCAGCAAGGTGCTGCAGATCCAACCTTAGTCTTTCTTCCAATTTTAATCGCTACCAGCGCATCCAGTTTAGTAGGGCTCTTATCTGTAGCCTTTATGCAGCGTCTACGTATTTGGCATCCTGTGGTTCTAGCCTATTTTGTACCTTGTGCTGTATTGCTCGGTGCATTTATGGCGGTACTGGCCACCTTAAGTGCAACTGCATTAGCCAGTTTATCGTCCTTACTGGGCAACATGACATTGTTCGGCATCATTATGAGCTTTTTGGTCTTAGGCATGGTGCGCAGAATACCTGTGTATGAAACCTTTGTTGAGGGCGCTAAAGAAGGCTTTGAGGTTGCTAAAGATCTGCTGCCTTACTTGGTGGCTATGTTATGTGCTGTAGGGGTGTTGCGTGCCTCAGGTGCATTAGAGTTTGGTTTAGACGGTATTCGTTGGCTGGTGGATTGGTTGCAATGGGATTCGCGCTTTGTTGATGCCTTGCCGACAGCGATGGTTAAGCCGTTCTCGGGTAGTGCTGCGCGTGCCATGTTAATTGAAACCATGCAAAGCCAAGGTGTGGATAGTTTCCCAGCATTAGTCGCCGCTACTATTCAAGGCAGTACTGAGACAACCTTTTATGTATTAGCCGTTTACTTTGGTGCGGTTGGGATTCGACGAGCGCGTCATGCGGTAGGTTGTGCATTGCTTGCTGAGCTGGCGGGTGTCATTGCTGCAATCAGCGTGTGTTACTGGTTCTTTGGTTAATGACTATATAGGGGGAGTGACTATGTTGTGGAAAGTTATCAGTGGCACAGCACTATTAGTTACCTGCAGTGCTTGTGCTGTATCTTTACCTGAGCATAATCCAACTATGGCTTGGGTTGATGTGCAGTCACAAGCGGGACATCAACTGTCAGCTCAGCGTATAGATGGTACTAAGGTTAATGATGCGCGCTACTTTCAAACGAACCCTGGTGAGCATGAGCTGCAAATGCATTTAAGCTATGATCGCGGCGGTAGCACTACCGGTGATAGCCAGCGCCGCTGTCGAGTCAATATTGCTTATGCTGATTTTCAAGCAGGGCAGCGTTACAATATTCGTGCCTTGGCGAAGAGCTGGACGGTTAGAGCGTGGCTATATAGTAGTGATGGCCAGCGCTTGATTGAAAGCAAACCCATGCGTTGTGGCTCGCAATATTGATATTTTTACAGAAAATGCAGTTATCTACAAAAAGGGCTTTACAGCATCTTTAAAGTCTGTAGAATGCGCACCTCGTTAGGCAAACAAGCTTACACCGGTCTAACGTAAGAGTTTGATTTTTAAGGAAATAACTTAAAAAATAAGCTTGACAGGGTCGCGAAACGCTGTAAGATAAGCACCCTAGCAACGAGCAACGTAAGAAGCTCAGCGCTAACAAGGAGTTATCCAGAAGCTGTAAAGTTTCTAGAAAATAAACCTTGACAGATACTTAGGAGAGTGGAGAATACGCCTCCTCACTGAGTTACTCGGTGAAACGTTCTTTAACAATTTGAATCAAGCAATTCGTGTGGGTGCTTGTGTTAGATGATTGATAGTCAGATAGATTATCAGCAAACACAAGTTATTCAACGAATGTAAATTTGTAGAATTATTTTTGTCTTTTCTTGTAA
>JAVETP010000243.1:0-2622 GCA_034006005.1 Pseudomonas sp. | reverse complement strand
TGACCACATTACTACCTGGCCAATACACGTTAAGCGTAGCCAATGTTGATTTACTATTTATGTTAGCGCTTGGTTTGTTGGCAATGACTGCACATATGCTGTTAACCATGGCGTTAAAATATTCAAGCGCAGCAACCTTAGCGCCCTTTACTTATGCGCAAATTGTGTTTGCTGGTGTCGTCGGTTATAGCGCTTTTGGGCAGTTACCAGATATGCTTGCAATCATAGGTGTACTGATTATTAGCAGTAGCGGCTTGGCAGTAGCATACTTACAGCATAAAGCGCTGAGACTATAGTTAGGTGGTTAATTGCTACGCAGTATAGCCTGCAGTTTAGCTAATTCGATGGGTTTAGCTAAATGGGCATTCATGCCTGCTTGTTTAGCGCGCAGATGATGCTCTTCGAGTACATGAGCTGACAGTGCAATAATTGGCACTGGGGCTAAGCCGTGATCTGCTTCGTAGGCGCGCTGTTTTTGTGCTGCAGTAAAGCCGTCCATCACAGGCATTTCACAATCCATTAGGACTAAGTCATAACTGTTTTTTTGCAGCATCTCTAAAGCGATTTGGCCGTTCGCAGCGACTTCAAGTGTAACTCCGAGCTTACTTAATAAACCGCTAATCACTTGGACTGAAATAGCATCATCCTCGGCCACTAAGACGTGTTTACCTGATACTTTATTTATAGCACTGACCGGTACAGTACTGTGTTGCACTGCATTGATCAATGTGGTTTTTAGTGTCGAACCACTGACAGGCTTCATCAGAACATGGTTGATACCGGCATTGCGCGTTGTCACTGCATCAATTTGACTGCTACTGGTCAGCATAATCAAGGTGGTGTCAGTGGTGAGTATCGGATCTTTTTGTATCCGCACAGCAAAAGCGATCGCCGATGGTTGGTGAGTTGTTTCACTAATGATAATGGCGTCAAAGCGTTGTCCTTGCATATTTCTGTTACGCAATAGAGCGACAGCTTCAGTAATGGATGAACGAGTGCTGACCAGCATGCCCCATTCGCTGCATTGTTGGGCTAAAACTTTTTGCGACAGGGCATTACTATCAATAATTAAAATCTGTTTTTGGCGTAATGCTGTATTTGCTTCGATATGACTGACAGGGTTCTGCTCAGTGTTGCATGGCAGGCTAAAAGTGAAAATTGTGCCATGCGGACTGCGTTTTATTTTGAAGTCACCGCTCATTAAGTTGATTAATTTACGTGCAATAATAATACCTAAATTACCACCAATAAAGGATGCGCTGAGTAAGTCTTTGCTGTGCAATTGTGCGGTACTGAGAATATGTCGTTCTTGATCACTTAAAGGGGTTCCTGTGTCTTGCACAGTAAAAACCAACTGTTCTTGTTCGCTGCTTTGATCGACCATCACACTAAGAATAATTTCGCCGTTATAGGTGCGTTTAAATGCATTGCTGAGGATGCTCAGTACAATCTGACGAAAGCGTACAGGGTCGCCCAGTATCGTTTCAGGGGTTTGTGGTTGCAAAAATACAGTGAGCTCAACTTGTTGCTCTTTGGCTCGAAATGAAAATGCTTGAGTACACTCCTGCAGTAATCCGGCCAAGTTAAAAGGTGTATGACTGAGCATAATCTCATTAAACTCAAGGTGTGATACATCTAAAATTGCATTAATAAGGCTCAATAGCTCATTACCTGAACCTTGAATGGTGTGTGCGTAATCACGCTGTTTAGTGGATAGCGGCGTGTCGAGTAATAAGGTTGTCATACCTAATACTCCACTCAAGGGGGTGCGTATTTCGTGGCTGATTTTTGCGAGTAATTCTGACTTGGCGCGGCGCTCAGCTTCTTCAGCTGCCTGCTTAAATGCATGCTCCATTATTTTAGCGCGCTGATCGTTATGAGTCTGACTCAGGCCTGTGCTAATGATAACTGCACTGATTGCTAGGCTGACGAGTATCAGAAATAGTATGTCGTCTGAATAGAGCTCATGCGGATTGATTAAATAGGGCCAAACAACAAATAAAGTCAGGGATGTAATGATTAGGCCAAGTGATAATAGGCCAGTGTTTGCATAGTCACTGTGTCTTACTTTTATTGTGCAGCCAACCAAAATAACGGTTGAGCTGATTAATAGAAAAAAAGTCAGGGCGTGAGCATAGTGAGCAGGCAGTGTGAATAGGCCGATCATGCTAAAAACTAATAGCGTCATATGGCCTATCAGTTGTTTAAATAATCGATTTAAGCTTGATGATTTGGGTATGCATTCTAAGCATGCTGCGTGTAAAAAAAATAAACTTACAATAATCAGACTGTAGGTCAATTGTGCTGTGTGATTAGCCAGTACATTGAGCGGTGGCTGAACTGCGAAAAATAACAGTAGCAGCATAGAACTGACTGCCAGAGCAACGAAGAGATTACTGTAGTATTGGGTATTGAGAAAACGTAATAGATTGTAGAGAATTGAACTCAAAATGACGCCGAGTATCATGCCAATCAGCAAGGGTGCTGGTGCTTCTATAGCAAAGTGAGAGATCAACTGTTGGTGAATAGTGCTGAGATGGGGCGCGCTGTCTGCCGAAAAAATACCATGATAATAGTGCGGGACACTCACTATTAAAAACAAAGAGCCGAACACCAGGCTGA
>JAVETP010000058.1:0-17968 GCA_034006005.1 Pseudomonas sp. | reverse complement strand
AAGGAGTTGTAATTTTTCAAAAAAGATTGAAAACCATTTTAAAGCTTTCGACTTAACCTTTTTTTACATCAATAATGGCTTCATTTAATGTCAGCATACTTTTTGAAACACCACCAAAATTTTAACTTTATGTACATTCCCGCTGTGGTTGTTTGATATTTCTATTAGATTGTTTAAGCATTTGCGAGTCAGTTTTTTTGAATATAAATATATTGACTCCATATCATAGTCAGAGTTTTCCTGCATATAAATAACCAGTATGCTGCTATCAAGTTGATTGTTGCTATCAATCCCTCCCTCCAAAGCATAGCGAAATTTATTCTTATGTTGTGGGGTTATTTTTTTGCTTAAAAAATCCTTAATAACAGTTATTATCTCAGTATCAAACTTGATTTTTGCTCCCGCACTAGAAGTCTTAAATACTATACTGATGTCATTCTTTTTAGTATTAGGACTGATTTGCGAAATAATTTCTTTTCTTATGAAGTTATCAAGCATAAATTTTCTCCAAATAATAATTAAATTAAAGCTATTTAATAAATAACTTTCTAAAGACAATGTAGCCCTATAGAAAGAGAGTATTGTCTTTAGAAAATTATCAATAAGAATAGATGTGCGAACGCACAGGGATAGCCAGGAAAATATTATGAATAGATATAGTTGGCTATTTTCAATATGGAGCTTGTTGTTTAAATCTTAATTTAAAGACAAGTCTATGCTTCGTAGACATTACCCATACATCGAATAACATCACGTTAGTTATGATACGAGAAACTGATTAGTCACTCGTAGTGATACGCGTCAATCGCGTCAATATAATCGGCTTGCAAGTTTTCTTACAAGACGTGGGTGCAAAGCACCTTTTTGATTTTACGGATGCAAAGCACCCATAAATTTTATTAAATACTATTTGTTTTGCTAGGCTAGCTACCTAGTGTAGCGCCCAATTTAGAATTTAGCGCTACACAGCATATTATCTAGACATGAATTTAAAAACAAGAGCTTACTTTCAGGCTTTACCCAGTATCACCCTGAACACACTCTACTACCTACACCAAATGTCTTTGCTGGCATGACCTCAGCGCAGAAAGCCATATGAAAAGCATACCTACGTCTCTTGCCCACTCCAGTATCAGCCAGCTAAAGCGTCCATAAGCAATAACCCAGCGTGAGCTGGGTTATTTTGCTAGATACCAAGTTTTCATGATGCCAGCTGCGCCTGCCCAAGCCGCTTGTATTTGCGACCACCGTTCGCACTGATGAACAGCTGGTCAGTGGGCTTGCTTTTAAACAGGCTTTGCAGCTCATCGCACTGTGCTGAAATACGATCAGCCGAACGCACTATTAGCTCCTCAACGTAATCATAGTATTTTTTGTTATTCACCTGCGGGGCTAGCATTGCTGACATAGCCTCAAAGAGTGTTTTATCTTGATCTTTAAGCCGCTCTAGGTGCTCTGCTAAAACCATGAAATTGAAGCTCTCATGCTGGCCATTAACACCCTTATTGCTGCCATTGCCAGTGTTGTAGAACATCATGATTTTTCCAATATCATGCAGCAGGCCGCCTACAAAGACACAATCCTGAGTGCGCTTAGGTAAATTGTATTGGCTGGCCATTTTTTGTGCAGCAATTGCCACCTCAACACTGTGTATGAATAGCTCACCCTGTTCGTTGTGGTGGTAGCTTTTACTGGCCCTGCTCATATAGAACGGCATCATGATTTTGGTATCGCTGAGTACCGCTATCAAAAACTCTTTAAGGGCTGTATCGCTAATCTCTGACGCTCGCTGCCACAGTTGAACCTGTGCTGGCATCTGTGTTGAGCTACACCAAATCATGTGTGCCTGCACAGTATTGGCACTCACATGCAGCTCAAGTGGTGCGGACACATGGTGTGGTTTCTTTGCCTGTAGATCAATCTGTGCAATGGCTACATATGCTTCATCAAGAGCATTTGTTAGCTGCCCCTTATTATTGTAGGTAGGCCACTGATTGCCTACTGTCGTTAGTAGCCAAAGATTGTTGTGATGATCTATTTTGGTGATCAAGGCAATCTGACTGGTTAATTTCTTCATAATCTCACCCGCTTTTCAGTAAATCTATGTGCGCTCCATGATCAGGAGCGCAGCACTGCTTGGCCTATATTGGCAGTCGTTCTTCGAACATCATCCGTACATCACCTAGGGTTCTACCCTCAGGTCTTGGCCGCTGCATAAGATTTTCTACCCACATGCGTATGGCTTCATAATTGTCCACCCAGTAGGGCAGCCCCCAGTACAACGACAGCTCGTTACCTCTGGCGATGCTGTAATAATCAATTAGCCATATCGTGACATTCCGAGCGGTAAGCGGCTTACCCTGTCTTTTGTTTGCTTTTATTATGTGCGTCATGAGTTCTCACTCTCCTCAGATAGGCCAGTAAGGATTAGGCGCTCAAAGGCTGAGCCATCTTGGCGAGTTAAGTTAGGCACATAGCGGGAGTACACTCGAAATAGCATTTCCGTAGTTGTGTGCCCCATTTGGCGAGCAATCCATTCTGGCGCTTCTCCAGCAGCTAGCCATAAGGTGGCTGCGGTATGCCGCGTTTGATACGGTGGTCTGCGCTTCAACCCTAAATAGCGGAGTGTTGGGTGCCAGATTCTGCGAGTAACATTGTGGTGGTACAGAGGGTTTCCATCGCGGTTGCAGAAAACAAACTCTTGGCCTCCAGTAACCTTATGTTGTTCGCGTAGCGCGTCATATACCGGCTGCGACATAAAGATTTCACGTTGTGAACCATCGTTTTTGGTATAGGTCATTTTGTTCTGAACAACTGACTCACGGACTAAGATTTCTCGACGCTCAAAATCTATATATTTCCAACGCAAACCATCGACCTCACCTGTTCGCATGCCCGTGAAAAACCGTACGGTGTAATACGCCTTGTAGTCCTCACGCACCTTAGTCAGAAACAGGCTTACCTCGTCTAGTGAAAACGGCTCAATATCAGTCCGTTGTATTTTTAAAGATTTAACTCCAAGAAACGGTGAGGTAAAATCGTATCGCTCGGCGGCTTCATTCATAATCATCCTGAACGGGGTTATTGCCTTATTCACGGTGGATGCTTTTAATGCACTGCTTTTTCGTAGCGGATCTTTGGCGAGAGTTGCGCGAAACTGCAGTATTTCAGCCTTGGTGATGTCGTTGAGCTTCTTTTCCCCAAATGTCGGTATAGCATAAGCCTGCAAAGTACCCACTACTGCTTTGTAGTGGCTGTCACGCCATTCAACTTGTTTTTCAGACAGCCAAATCTGCGCAAACTCTGCCAAAGTTGGGGTGCTGTCCTCAGCCTCCTCACCGGCTTCACTCTTTCGAGCAGCCTCCACCTTCTGGTCATATTCCTCAAAAACATCAGCACGCTTGCTGTCTGGAAAGTAGTTTCGGTAAACAAAGGTGCCCAAAATAATTTCCGCTTCGATGCGTGTCCCGACTTTTTCTAAGCGCTTTCGGTGCGCAACAGTGTCAGCAAGTTTTGTGTACTCACGACAGCGCTGCCCTTTATAACGAAAGTCCAGATATAACAGCCCATTTCTAGCATTTACGCTTGCCATATCGCACCTCCTAGCGAATGCCCATCATCAGGGAATTGATAGCAGGAGCCTTAAACATATCGACCTCAATCTTTTCCCATAAATACAGAATCTTCCGGCCACCAAATGGACGGATGTAATGAATGCCTTCCAGCAGAACAGAATCCTTGAGTTGATTACGGATGGTGCGTGCGTCGTACTTAATGCGTTCGGCAAGCTCGGAAGTGGTTAGGTATGTAGTCTTCATTTTGTATCTCCTGATGTATTTTTGTAGAGCTGGGTCTACATTAGTTCAGTAGAAAGTACGTGTCAAGCATTTAATGTAGAGTAGGGTCTACGTGGGAGCGGATAGCTATACCTAAGAAGCGCAAAGCAAGCATAAAGACGGAATTATCTGTAGAATCAGGAAAGATAAACAGGAGATAAAAATGATTCGATTTCGTCTCAAAGAACTGATGGCAGACAAAGGCTTTAAAGAAGAGCGACGGATAACAATGGATGAGGTTTCAAAAGAAACAGGGATTCATCGCACCACGCTTTCTAAAATCGCAAACCAGAAAGGCTACGTCACCAATACAAATGTGCTGGATCAGCTGTGCACATACTTCGGCGTACCTATCGGGGAAGTTGCGGAGCATCTGCCCGAGCCAACAGATCAAGTGACTCAAGCCGACGACTGATAGATAGCTTGAATCGGTATGCCAGTACTGAGGAGAAGAAGTGACAATAATCACGATGAGCAGAAGCTCTACTGAGTTATGGGATAGTGGATTCATGCATCTTGAAGGACTGCTAAGGACTCTAGACTCTTCACTCACATCCATTCACGAGCAGATCAAAGCCGCAGAAGTATGCGAGGTTGAAACCATTTGTGAGCAAGGAGAGTATCTAATAGGCGTTGGGTTCTGCGCTATGCAGAGGTACTTGTTTGATGTACTTCAAGATATTGAGATTGAAGCTAGTTATGCACGAAAACTAGGCCCTAAAAGCCAAAAAGGTGTAGCCGTGGCTAAGTTAATTCACGCGGCAGCAAATTATTGGAAGCATGAGCCTGAATGGCATATTTGGTTAGATAAATTACGTAAAGACTCTCAGAAAACAGTTGATATCTTACTGCATGGCAAAGAGTCGACTGATTATCCACTTGCAGGGCTTCTTGCAGACTTGTGCGAGGATAAGCCACAGTTATTAGTAAACTGTTTACCCCAATTGCTAGAGTGGCGCACAGCGGTTTGGCAGCACACCACTAAAAATATATAACACCGTTGCAAGGTGCGACTTACCTCAGTGCGTTCACTCTAACCTAGTGCTTCAACATACCCAATGCCTCCCTGTTAAGGCCGAGCACCGACAGCATACTGTTAGCACTTGCAAAGCCGGATACCTATACTAGCAAGCTTGTTTAGCGACACCACTCACAATCGTTTTGACTATTGGTACACTATGAACGCAGTAGAAATTGAAGCAGCCCTATCTGAGCTCGCTATGCAGCCGTTTGATGCGCACGAGTTCGCGTACGAGTTTTTAGCGGCGTTTGGGCACAAAGAAACCACGCTGAAGCGGCTGCGTAGTGGCAATACCAATACTTCCGATGTCGCTGGCGGTGTGTTGCTGCGTAACAATATTCATATTGCCGTGTGTGCAGAAAACGCCGTTAGCGAGACGCTGACTAGGCTGGCTAACAGCCCCGCCACCAGCAAAGCCAAAGCGAAGTTTATTCTCGCCACTGATGGCGTCACGCTCGAGGCGGAGGATCTTAACAGCGGCGAAACTGTTGCCTGTAACTATGCCGATGTTGCTGATCACTTTGGTGTGTTTCTGCCGCTGGCGGGTATTTCTACCCTTAAAGAAATCAAAGACAATCCCATTGATGTGCGAGCGACGGGGCGTCTCAACAAGCTGTATGTCGAGCTGCTGGACGATAACCCTGAGTGGGCGTTAGCAGAACGTCGCTGTGATATGAATCACTTTATGGCGCGTTTGATTTTCTGTTTTTTCGCGGAAGATACCGATATTTTTGCCGGTGATGACCTGTTTACTAAAACGGTGGATCAGGTCAGTGAACGGGACGGCTCCAATACCGATGCCGTGCTGGAAACCATTTTCAAGGCCATGAACATTAAACTGGCCGACCGTGCCAGTGCTGAGCCGCGTTTGCCGAGCTGGGCGGATCGCTTTCCTTATGTGAATGGTGGCTTGTTTTCAGGTTCGACCGCTGTGCCGCGTTTTTCACGGATGTCACGCACCTATTTAATGCACGCTGGCAATCTGAACTGGAAGCAAATTAACCCAGATATTTTCGGCAGTATGATTCAGGCGGTGGCTGATGATGCCGAGCGCGGTGCCTTGGGTATGCATTACACCAGTGTGCCGAATATCCTCAAGGTGCTGAACCCGCTGTTTTTAGATGAATTGCGCGAGCAGCTTGCAGAAGCGGGTGACAATCCGCGCAAACTGCTGAACTTGCGCAAGCGTATGAGCTGTATTCGCGTGTTTGACCCGGCCTGTGGTTCGGGTAACTTTTTAGTGATTGCCTACAAGCAAATGCGCGCGATTGAAGCCGAGATCAATCATCGACGTGGCGAAGCACAGCTCAAATCCGTTATCCCGTTAACCAATTTCCGTGGCATTGAGATTAATGATTTTCCGGCGGAGATTGCGCGGCTGGCGTTGATTATCGCCGAGTACCAATGTGACGTGCAGTATCGCGGCCAGCAGGATGCGCTGGCTGAGTTTTTACCGCTATCAAAAGAGAACTGGATTATTTGTGGTAACGCTTTGCGTCTGGATTGGCTGAGCATCTGCCCACCAACGGGAACGGGCGTGAAAGTGTTAGGTGATGATTTATTTAATACGCCACTGGATCAGACGGAAATCGATTTTGCCAATGAAGGGGGTGAAACCTATATCTGTGGTAATCCGCCCTATATAGGTTCAACGTGGCAATCTGATGAGCAAAAAGATGATTTAAAAGCCATTTTTGATAAGCGCACTAAAAACTGGAAGTCGCTGGATTATGTGGCGGGTTGGTTTATGAAGGCTGCGGATTATGGCGTACAGAGTAATGCAGCGGCGGCGTTTGTATCGACCAACTCCATTTGCCAAGGCCAGCAAGTACCGATTTTATGGCCGCTGATTTTTACAACAGGGCATGAAATAGCTTTTGCCCATACCTCGTTTAAGTGGGCAAACCTAGCCAGCCACAATGCCGGTGTTACTGTGGTGATTGTCGGTATTGCTAAAAACACTGGGGCTGAGCGCAGGTTGTTTTCTGAGAAAAATTCTGATTCAAGTGGCTCATCTTTAGAGGTGAAAAAAACAAACCATATCAATGCTTACTTAATACCTGGTGCAAATGTAATTGTTGAAAAATCAGCCCGACCTATAAGTGAACAAGGGCAGATGGACTTTGGAAGTAAACCTGTTGATGGTGGGAATTTTTTCTTAAATTTTGAAGAAAAAAATCAATTACTTAAAAATGCACCACAAGCAAATAAGTTTATCCGTGAGTATTCCAACTCTGATGAGTTTATCAATGGTAAGCAGCGTTATTGCTTGTGGTTAGAGGATAGTGATTTAGATAATGCGATGCAGATCCCTGAGATAAAGCAGCGTATTAACAATGTACGAAATATGCGGTTCGCAAGTAAAAAAAAGCAAACCCAATTAGAAGCAAATACGCCGCATAAATTCTCTGAAATACGCCACCAGTCTAGTAAGACAACTCTAGTTGTTCCGCGTGTGAGTTCTGAAAACCGTCCTTTTTTACCGGTAGGTATTGTGGAGGGAGGTACGATTATTGGTGACCGTAACTTTGCCCTCTATGACGCCCCCTTATGGAACATGGCGATCATTGCCTCGCGTTTGCATTGGGTATGGATTGGGACTGTTTGTGTAAGACTTGAGATGCGTTTTTCTTACTCCAACACTCTTGGCTGGAACACCTTCCCAATACCTTTACTCACCGAGCAAAACAAAGCCGACTTAACCGCCTGCGCAGAAAATATCTTGCTCGCTCGCGAAGCGCATTTCCCCGCCACCATTGCGGATTTATACGAGCCAGAAAAAATGCCAGAGAATCTACGCCGCGCCCATGAGCAGAACGACGAAGTGCTGGAGCGTATCTTTATTGGCCGCCGCTTTAAAAACGATACCGAACGCCTTGAAAAGCTGTTTGATCTGTACACCAAAATGATTGCCGCAGAGAAAACCAGGTCAGGTAAAAAAGCATGAGGAAATATGTGCTTTTTCAAATGACAGAACCCTTAAGACAATCATTAATAAGCCAACACATTTTCTATGTTGAGCAAGCTCAAGCACGTTTGCTTTTACAGTTTTCTGAGCTCAACACAAAAGAGAGTGCCGAGCAGCTTATTAACAGCTGGATGAAAGAAAATCAGTATCGTTTTAATCCTGGTTTTCACGATGAAGGTGATTTTTATGCCGAGGCTTGTGAGCGCTACCATGCGTTGCTTAATCTTGGAAATCAGACACGGCTGAGTGTCGTTTCAGGCCTGTACCATGAATGGGATAAGCAATTTAGACAGTGGCTTGTCGATGAAATAGAACACTTGTGTAGCAGTGAGCAATTAAAAAACGCAATCTGGAAAGCAAATAGTGGTGAGCTTGCAGAGCTTATGAAATCTGTAGGCTGGGACTGGAACGAGCAACCCTACTATCAAGTCATTGATGCATGCCGTTTAGTCGTTAATGTTTATAAGCATGGTGATGGGCCTTCGATTAAAACTCTTAGGGCTCAATATCCTAAATACCTTGTAGATGAGTTTGCACGTACGACGCTAACAAGCAGCGACCTGTTTTACCGCCCGCTAAACTACACGCACCTAAAAATAAATGATGCTCATATACAAGCGTTTTCTGACGCTATCGTGGCGTTCTGGAATGATGTTCCTGATAGCATTCATGACAATCAAGATTTAAGTCCACCCGCCTGGTTTAGCAAAGCTAGACTCAAACAAGACAGCACATTGGAGAAGCCAGCGGCTCATGGATAATCACGAAAGTACATTACCCACAAAAGAAAGCATGACTGTTGAGTTCAAGAGTGACCTTAAGTGCTTATCTGATCGTGACCTCATAGAAGCTTTAGCCTGCTTAGCTAATTCCGAAGGTGGTGAGTTGTGGCTAGGTGTTGAAGACGATGGTACTCCAACCGGATTACACGCTAAGCATAAAGACCTAATAGGTTTATCTGGGCTTGTCGCTGCACGAACATCCCCAAGTTTATCTGTGACGGTTAGTCAGCAAGTATGCACAGGAATTGAAGTCGCAAAAATCTCAGTACCAAAATCCAGCTCGGTCATAGCTACAACAGCAGGTATGTATTTACACAGACGTATTAAGAGTGACGGCACGCCTGAGTGTGTTGCTATGTTGCCGCATGAGCGCAGCAGCCATAGCAACCAATTCGGACTAGTGGATGTATCAGCCCAGGCAGTAGCTGGTGCTACGCTCTCTGACCTCGATCCTCTAGAGCGCGAACGTTTGCGCCAGACAGTTCAGCAGTACGGCGGTGATCGAGTATTATTAGAGCTAGACGATGAGGCGCTAGATGGTGCCCTAGGTTTTACCACTCGAGACGCAAACGGCCAACGTGTACCCACCTTGACTGGCTTATTAGTGATCGGTAAAGAAACTGCGTTACGCGAAAAAGTTGCCACCCACGAGTTTGCCTTTCAGGTACTGGCAAGTGACGCGGTAAACTTCAATGAGTTTCGACGCTATCCCTTACTGAAAGCGCTGGACTGGCTAGAGACTAACTTTCGACCCTACAATCCAGAACAAGAAATACAAGTCGGCTTGTTTCGTGTTCCCGTTCCTATGGTGGATAT
Organism: Pseudomonas sp.; assembly: GCA_034006005.1. Classification (GTDB taxonomy): domain Bacteria; phylum Pseudomonadota; class Gammaproteobacteria; order Pseudomonadales; family Pseudomonadaceae; genus Denitrificimonas. The sequence goes on along the minus strand of JAVETP010000058.1, from coordinate 8,545 downwards.
GGGGGCGTTTCGCGAAGCAGTGGCTAATGCTTTAGTGCACAGAGATTATCACCGCTTGAATGCGGTGCATGTGCGTTTGGATGATTATGGCTTAACCATCAGCAACCCAGGTGGCTTAGTGAATGGTGTCACCTTAGATAACTTGCTAACCACCGAGCCACGTCCACGTAACCGTACTCTAGCTGATGCAATGAAACGAATTGGTGTTGTTGAACGCTCTGGCCGTGGTGTTGATAAAATTTATAGAGGCATGTTGCGCTTTGGTCGCCCAGAACCGGACTACAGCCGTACAGATAATCACAGCGTAATTTTAGAGTTGGCGACAGCAGCAGCAGACGAAGTATTTTTACGCTTAGTGGTTGAGCAAGAAGGCCAGCAAGGTGGTAAGCCGCTTCCCATTGATAGCTTAATAGCCTTAGCCGCTCTGCGGGAGCAAAAACGCCTATCGGCTGAAGAGCTGGCTCTGCATATCCAGCGTGATCTAGCACAGGCACGCCGCACGCTTGAGCGTTTAGTTGAGGCTGGTCTGGTAGAAGCGCATGGCCAAACACGCAACCGTTCCTATACGTTATCGGCTGAGTTATACCGCGCTAAGGGAGAAAAAGTTGCTTATACACGACAAGTGGGTTTCAGTTCTGTGCAACATCCTGAGATGGTGCTTAATTACGTTAGCCAGCATGGCCGCATCCAGCGAGCAGAGGTGATGGAATTATGTCGTTTAGATCGTGGCCAAGCATATAGATTGCTAACCAAGCTTGTTCAGAACGGACTACTCGTCAGGCACGGTGCAACCAGCAATAGCTATTATGTAAAAACATGAAGGTGGTTGCACGGTATTGCACGTTATCGTGCAATACCGTGCAACGTATAAAGCCTTGCTGGGCATGCGTTTCATACGCAAACACAAGCGATGTTGCACACTACCGTGCAACGTAAAATGTTAACTCACAGACAAAGTAGTTCATCGCTAAAGGAATTTCCTTACAAGGAAGAACAAATGACTAATCCAACCAATAACTACACCATTCCAGCCGTTTCGATTAGAACTGCGCACACTGGAGCATCGAGCACATCTAATGCGTTGGGCATGCGTACGATGCAGGAACGTGCGTTTACTAAACGTGGCGAGCAATATTTGCTAATCAAATCACCACCGGCATCGGGTAAGTCACGCGCACTCATGTTTATTGCGTTGGATAAACTCAATAACCAAGGTGTTAAGCAAGCCATCGTTGTGGTGCCGGAGCGCTCCATTGGTGGCAGTTTTGCCAATGAGCCGTTAACTGAGTTTGGTTTTTATTGGGATTGGCATGTCGAGCCGCAGTGGAACTTGTGTAACGCGCCTGGCATTGATGAGCCGCGTGTGGCTAAGTCAAAGGTTGAAGCAGTCAGTAAGTTTTTAGACAGTGATGATCAAGTTCTGATTTGTACTCATGCGACATTCCGCTTTGCGTTTGAAGAGCTTGGTGTTGCAGCGTTTGATAATCGGTTGATTGCTATTGATGAGTTCCATCACGTATCTGCTAATCCGGACAACAAACTGGGTAGCCAGCTGGGTGAGCTGTTAGAGCGTGATAAAACACATATCGTTGCTATGACCGGCTCTTACTTTCGCGGGGATAGTGAAGCGGTGCTTTCGACAGTTGATGAGAGTAAATTTGAGACAGTGACCTATACCTACTACGAGCAGTTGAATGGCTATCGTTGGTTAAAGTCGCTGGATATTGGTTACTTTTTTTATACCAGAACCTACGTCGAGGCCATCGCTAAAGTTCTTGACCCATCACTGAAAACCATTGTTCACATTCCTAACGTTAACGCGCGTGAAAGTCTTAAGGATAAGCAGCGAGAAGTTGACGAGATTATGGGTACGCTGGGTGAATGGCAAGGCGTTGATCCTGATACGGGCTTTCATCTGATCAAAGCTAAAGATGGCCGTATTCTGAAAGTTGCCGATTTGGTTGATGACAGTGATGCTGCCAAGCGCTCGTTTGTTCTTAACGCATTAAAAGATCCTGCAGCCAATAATAACCGTGACCATGTGGATATCATTATCGCACTGGGTATGGCTAAAGAAGGCTTTGATTGGATTTGGTGTGAACATGCTTTGACAGTAGGTTATCGCAGCAGTTTGACTGAAATTGTACAAATTATTGGTCGTGCAACACGTGATGCTGAAGGTAAAGAGCGCTCTCGCTTTACTAACCTCATTGCCGAGCCTGCTGCAGAACAGTCAGCGACCTCTGAAGCGGTCAACGATATGCTTAAAGCCATCTCAGCCAGCTTGTTGATGGAGCAAGTGTTGTCGCCACGTTATGAGTTCACACCGAAAAATATAGGCCCGCAAGAAGGCTTTGATTACGGCCCTGAAGGCTATCAACTCGGTACGACCAATGCAGGTGTTAACGAAGCAACAGGGCAATGGCATATTGAAATTAATGGCTTAAAAAAGCCAGAAACCCCGGAAGCGACACGCATCTGTAAAGAAGATTTGAACGAGGTGGTAACCAGCTTTATACAAGATAAAACAGCATTAGAGCGTGGTTTGTTCGACCAAGAGAATACGCTGCCTGAAGAGCTGACTCAGTTGCGTATGGGTAAAATTATCCGCGACCGTTATCCTGAATTGAGTTCAGGCGATCATGAAGCGATTCGCCAACATGCGATCGCGGCAATGAATATTACTCAGCAAGCCAAGATGGCATTAACTGAACCTGGTACAAGTCCTGCTGAGACCACGCTTGGCAGTACGGCTCTGATTGATGGTGTACGTAAGTTTATTAACGTGCGTGAACTGGATATTGATTTGATTGATCGTATTAATCCGTTTGACGCGGCTTACGCGATACTCGGTAAGGCGATGGATGCCAAGTCACTGCAACAAATAGAGGCCATCATTGGTGGTAAAAAAATTAGCATTCCTGAAGATGAAGCCCGAGAGTTAGCGATGCGTGCTCTACAGTTCAAGACTGAGCGTGGTCGATTACCTACTGTTAATTCAGCAGACCCCTGGGAGCAACGTATGGCTGAAGGTGTAGCTGCGTTTGCACGTTACAGAGCGCAAGCCACAGCAGCGCAATCAGAAGGTTAACCCTAATGACAACCATGAATGATGACGAATTATTAGCCGCCCTAGGCGTAGAAGTGACGCCGGTCAAAGTAGTGAAGCGCACGCCACGTGAAGAACGTATTATCGCAGGCTTTGAGGATATTATACGCTTCTATGAAACGCACGGACATGCGCCGCGTAAAGGCTATGACCTCGATATTTTTGAGCGCCTTTATTCTGTACGTCTAGAGCAGATTAGAAAACTACCCGAAGCACACACCTTGCTTGCGGATATCGACTCGCATGGTTTGTTGACAGCTTCTAATGATATTCCTGCAGACATAAACGCTATGGATGCCGACGCCTTGTTAGCAGAGCTTGGCATTGCAGATGCGAAAGCAAGCCAGAATGATATGACGGTGTTGCGTCATGTGCGTTCATCTGCTGAGAAACGAGCTGCAGAAGAAATTGCCCACAGAGAAAAGTGCGAAGACTTTGAGTTATTTGAAGACTTATTTGAACGGGTAGAACGTGAGCTGAAAAGCGGGTCACGTCAGACACGCCCTTTTGGTAATAACGTCAGCATTGAAGTTGGACACTGGTTTGTTCTGTCTGGGCAAATGGCTTACGTGGCAGAGGAAGGTGAAGACTTTGATTCGCCACAGGGTAAAAAAGATGCACGCTTACGTGTGATTTTTTCTAATGGAACGCAAAGTAACATGCTGCGTTTATCGCTCGTACGTGCGCTGTATAAAGATGAAACGAGCCGACGTATTACCAGTACGGATATGGGACCATTATTTGGTGACGCTGCAGAAGAGGACGATATTAAAAGTGGCACAATCTACGTGTTACGCAGCCAGTCTAGTCATCCATTTGTAACTGAGCATCGCGAGCTTATTCACAAAATTGGCGTCACCGGTGGCAAGGTCGAAACCCGCATTGCGAATGCTGCAAAAGACGCAACGTACTTATTGGCTGATGTAGAAATAGTAGCAACCTACACGCTGCACAACATCAACCGCACCAAACTAGAAAATATCTTCCACCGTGTTTTTGCTGCCGCACAGCTTGACCTCACTATAGAAGATCGCTTTGGCAACCCTGTAAAGCCGCAGGAATGGTTTTTAGTGCCGCTACATGTGATTGACGAGGTTGTGGAACGGATACGTGACGGGTCGATTTCAAACGTTACTTATAATGTATATACAGCTGGTTTGGAATAATGAGCTTGAGCGTATTACGTATATTTAAAGTATGTGATGGTAGTATTTAAGAATCACAGTGACAGAGTCACTATAGAGCAGGGAAATGAGCAAGCTCTCCAATTTATGATGGCACATAGAAACAGTAGCGAGAAGACTAACTGTCAGATTCTAATAAAATCGAAAGTTATATTAAAAAATAACTTCGTAGCGAACCGTCATAAATAAGGCCTTAAGAAGACTAGCTAATACTAGGGAGTAATTAGCACTTCCTAAGGTAATAGAAAAACACGATGAAAATCTCTACGGTATTTAAAGGAGTTGGTGGGCATGTATCTTAAACGCATCCGAGCGAGTAATTTTCGTGTGTTTGGCAACGGAGCTAATACGCCAGAACTAAACTGGCTGTTAAATCCAGGTCTAAATATCTTAGTAGGTGAAAACGACGCTGGAAAAACTGGGGTCGTTGATGCCATCCGTCAAGTCTTACTGACCACAAGTTATGAAAATATTCGACTAACTGAACAGGATTTTCATATTCACGGTTCTACCAGGGCCCAGAATTTATTTATTGAAGCTACTTTGTGTGACTTATCAGATGAGCAAGAAGCTTCTGTTTTAGAGTGGCTTACACTTGAGGATGACGATACCTGTTCATTGATTATCCACCTGCAAGCAAGATATATTCCTGCTCAAGCAATGAAGCGTGCTCGTGTAGAGATGATCGTACGTGCCGGAAAAGATGGCGCAGGCCCAGAGATTGGCTATGCAGTCAGAGAGCTTGTTCGCACAACTTACCTGCGTCCACTACGTGATGCAGAGGCTGAGTTGCGATCAGGACGTCAGTCGCGCCTTTCACAAATTTTAGCCGCACATAATGATATTACAGGACAGGAAGCTAATGATTTTTCTGAGAGTACCCCTGACACAGTACCTGTTAACTTAGTCGGACTGATGGCCTTTGCTCAACATCACCTAGGACAGCACGAAGTTATTAGGGGCGTACAAGCCGATATTAATAACAATTATTTAGGACATTTTTCCTTTGCTGGTGATGAGTTAGAATCAAGGATTCAAATAGCTCCTGATCTTTCTCTTACTCGGATTTTAGAGAGATTCGAACTTTCACTCTTACCAAATAATAAAATTCATCCGGACGAGCATTGCCCTCGCGGCTTAGGGTTCAATAATGCTCTTTTCATGGCTACCGAACTAGTTCTGCTCCGGGAAGGCGAAGACCTTGCCCTGCTTTTAATTGAAGAGCCAGAGGCGCACTTGCATCCACAGCTTCAAGATCGAGTCATGGATCTACTAAAGCAGCATTCGAAAGCATCTACTGATGGAAAGAGTCGGGTTCAGGTGGTGATGACTACACACAGTCCGTCACTAGTTTCAAGCGCAGACATCGAAGCGATAACGATGGTACATAATGGACAGACATACCCGCTATCTTCAGGGTATACCATGCTTCAAAAGACCGACTATTCGTTCTTGCAGCGATTTATCGATGCAACAAAGGCCAACCTATTTTTTGCTCGCGGAGTAATGATGGTAGAGGGACCCGCTGAAGCCATTCTACTTCCTACCCTTGCAGAAATTTGCGGCCGATCGTTTTCAAAACATGGAGTTTCTATTGTGAACGTAGGACATACCGGTCTTTATCACTACGCTCGTATATTACAAAGTAATAACCCTAATCCAGAATACCCGGTTCCAGTTGTTTGCCTCACCGACCGTGATATCGTTCCAGATGTAGCCAAGACTTATGTGACAAAGCCAGAAAAAGGTAAGCGATTTAATTCCGACTATGATGGTGAGGAAATAGCAAATATCGTTCAACGTAAGCAAGACCGCGCGCAAGGTGGCAATACTATCGTCTGCGTCTCGAATCAATGGACACTAGAGTACGATCTCGCACTCAGCGGATGTACAAAATTAATGCATATAGCTATCACATTAGCCAAGAAAGCAAAAAGTAGAGACGAAAGACTTAGTGATGAAGATGAAGCAATAGCTAAGACTGAAGCTGAGTTGTCATGGACAAGGCTTCAGGAAGCCAACCATAGGCCAGATGAACTGGCATCCATAATCTATCAACCGCTTTATGAAAATAAAGCATCCAAGGCTATAGCCGCACAATACGCAGCACAGCTGTTAGCGTCTGGTGAGTATGGTAGTGGAGAGCAACTCTTCAATAATCTTCCTCAATACATTCAGGACGCCCTTACTCATCTGACCACGCCACCAGTCAACCCTACTATTTCTTCTGACCCAACTGAAGGAACGCTTGCATGACAGCTGTTGTCCTGAACTTGCAGGATCTAGACGGTCTGGAACAGTTGGCCCCTGATCTTTGTTTTGGTGACTCAGAGAGGCGAGAAGCGCTGCTTGAGAACGGTACCAGAGACTTCAACGCAGTCCCCGGTAGCGGCAAAACTTCATTGCTTGCGGCTAAGCTTCTACTACTAGCCAAGAAATGGCCTCACACGCATAAAGGAATATGCATTCTGAGCCATACAAATGTTGCTCGAGAAGAAATTACACATCGTCTAGCCAAATCAGTAGAAGGTTCTCGACTGCTGGCTTATCCGCATTTTATTGGAACAATACATGGCTTTGTTAACCAGTTTTTGGCAATGGCGATGCTGCGTAAACTAGAAATCAAAGTAGATGTGATTGATGACACTGTCTTTGCAAAGCGAGCAATGTCGCTGGTAATGAACAACCAGTATTTTACGCTACGCGCGTGGTTGAAGAGACAGCCGAATGCCGAGGCGTTGTTAACTGGGCTTTATTATAAAAATCACAGACTGGAGGTTCAGTCTGAGGGTGGCAAGCTGCCAGGAGCCGATAGTACTTCATACAAGCAATTACTAACGTTAAAAAATACGCTCGCAGACGAAGGTGTATTTCGATATCGTGATATGTTTGCGTATGCTGAGCTTGCTCTTGTTGAGCAACCGCACCTATTGGATATAATTCATCAACGCTTTCCAATGATATTCATTGATGAAATGCAAGACACTTCATGGGAGCAGGAGGACATATTAAACCGGCTCTTTGATGATAAATCTGTAGTGCAACGTTTCGGAGACGTCGACCAAAAGATTATTTCTGGTGATTTAGATGCTGACAAGGTCACTTTCCCTAAAATTGGTTACGGAAAAATCAGCACTAGCAAACGCTTCGGTAAATGTATTGCAGAAGCAGTAACAAGTGTGAGAAATAATGAATCTATTGTCACCGGTGAAGGGTGTGATAGTTATAATCCAGTGCTGATACTTTACAAGACGACAGACATCAATCGTGTGCTCTATCGGTTTGGTGAGCTCGTCATAGAACGTTTCACTGATACTCAACTAACAAACCAATCCATCCGAGCTATGTGTGCTCGTCGCAGCGGTGAAGGAAAGGTAAAACCTGGCCGCCATATAGGTGACTACTGGCCAGCCTTTGAACAAGAGCAACAAGAATCTACCCAAAACAGTCTTCGTGCTCTTTTCCAAGGACAAGATACTCATCCTCCGCGATCCACGCTGACTGAACGTGTCAATAATGTTCGTCGGGGGATACTGCAAATACTACGAGCCGCAAAAGCTCCAATAGCTGATAAAGTACGGGATAGTCGTTCCCTGCTACGCGCAGTAAGAGAGCAGCAAGACGATACTATGCAGACGCAGACGCAGATGCAGATACTAATTCGTGAGCTAACACTAAACCCTCCTCCTCTTCTGTCTCAGGAAGACTGGATTGCACTCTCTACAAAGATATATACGCACCTAGCAAGACTACTTCCGGAAGTTGTAACAGCTGAAAAATTTGCAGCATTAGAAATTTTCGGTGCCCAATCAGAGAAAGAGCAAACGAACGGCACTATGCCAACGGCTTGCACCGTAATGCACTCTGGCCGGGAACTTGAATATAGCCTGGGGACTATTGCAAGTATGAAAGGTGAAACTCATCTAGCATCGCTAGTATTAGAGTCGTACGGTGGGACAAGCCGACGTTTTGATCTCCAACTAGCTCTTCCTTTTATTGCAGGCATAAACCAAAACCTGAAAAAAGTAACACCTACTCAGCAAGCACAGTTGCGGAACTTGTATGTAGCAATGTCAAGACCAACAAGTTTTTTATGCTTAGCAGCCAACGAGTCCCGCGTGGAAGAAAATACGATTGAAGTGTTCTGGTCAACCAAAAGTAGACACTTTGTTTTTACAGTTTTCAAACTCAACAGGACTCATATCACCATTGGCAGTATGAAGCCTTTCCAGATTGTAGTAGCGCATATACG
>JAVETP010000242.1:0-2634 GCA_034006005.1 Pseudomonas sp. | reverse complement strand
TCTCGCAGTGGTTCGTGGTCGCGGTCATGTCGATGAGACTGTGTTAAGCGAATTTCTCGAGGCCGATTTTACTCAACGTCAGGTCCTTGAAGTGGTTCTTGGTACGGCTCAGAAAGTTATGAGCAATTACACCAACCACCTTGCGAACACACCTATCGATAAGCCATTCCAGACATTTGCATGGAATAAAGTTGATTAATTGTGCAACACAACAGAGCGGTTAACGTCTGCCGCTCTGCTCCTGTATTTTTGTCTTTTATTGTTCTCATAACATTCATTTTATCGGTAGAGTTACCATGCATTTATATACATTAAAAAACCTTGCTAGAGGCATGTTCAATGTCTGCTAATACAGTTAAAAAACTATTTTTACTCTTGATTGCATTGGCCGCTATAGGTCTGTTTTTCAAGTTCGATATGCATCAGTTACTCACCCTAGACGGTTTAAAGGGCTCAATGGAGCAATTTAGACACTACCAGGCGCAATCGCCATTACTGGTCATAGCTGGGTTCTTTTTACTCTATGTCGTCGTCACCGCGCTCTCTTTACCGGGTGCAGCTATTTTAACCTTAGCCTCCGGTGCGCTGTTTGGTCTGGTTGAAGGCTTATTGGTTGCTTCATTTGCCTCAAGCATTGGCGCGACACTGGCCTTTTTAGTATCCCGCTACTTACTACGCGACTCTATTAAGCAGCGTTTTCCTCAGCGCCTTACCGCGATTGATGCTGGCGTTGAAAAACAAGGTGGCTTTTACCTTTTCACCCTGCGTTTAGTGCCTGTATTTCCGTTCTTTTTAATCAACCTATTAATGGCAATAACCGCTATTAAAGCCTGGACTTTCTACTGGGTCAGCCAAGTCGGCATGTTGGCAGGCACCATTGTCTATGTCAACGCCGGCACCCAGTTGGCGCAAATCGATAGTTTAGTGGGCATTTTATCATTCGATTTAATCCTCTCATTTGCTTTATTAGGGTTCTTCCCCCTGATCGCGAAAGGCATCCTCAATATGTTAAAAAAACGCCGCGTCTATAAAAATCACACTAAGCCTAAAACCTTCGACCGCAATATGATTGTGATTGGCGCCGGTGCCGGTGGTTTAGTTACCAGCTATATTGCTGCAGCAGTGAAGGCCAAAGTCACCCTGATTGAAGCCGGTGAAATGGGCGGCGACTGTTTAAACTACGGTTGCGTCCCCAGTAAAGCGCTGATTAAAAGCGCAAAAATAGCTGAGCAAATTCGCCATGGTGAAGATTACGGTCTGGAAAACACCACACCACAGTTTTCATTTAAAAAAGTCATGGCCCGCGTTCATAAAGTCATCGCTGAGATAGCCCCACACGACAGTATTGAGCGTTACACCAATTTAGGCGTCGAGGTGGTAAAGGGTTACGCTACATTGGTTGATCCGTGGACAGTAGAAATTCTACTGAACAATGGCGGCGCTCAACGCCTGACCGCTCGTACTATTGTGATCGCCACAGGTGCTCAGCCCTTTGTACCGCCTTTACCGGGTATAGAAGACAGCGGTTATGTCACCAGCGATACTGTATGGGATAGGTTCGCAACCCTCGATGAAGCGCCTAAAAAGCTTGTTATTTTAGGTGGTGGCCCCATTGGCTGCGAGCTGGCACAGAGTTTTGCGCGCTTAGGCTCAAATGTGACCCAAGTTGAAATGGCTGAGCGCATTATGATCAAAGAAGATCTTGAAGTGTCAAACTTTGCCCAACACGCCTTGAGCGACAGTGGCGTTAAAATCTTAACCTCACACCAAGCACTGCGCTGCGAAATACGTGACGGTAAAAAAATCCTTGTGGTTAAGCACCAAGAGCAAGAAATCGACATTGAGTATGATGAACTGCTCTGCGCTGTGGGCCGCAGTGCTCGTCTGTCTGGTTACGGGTTAGAAGCCTTGGGTATTGAAGCCAATCGCAACATTGTAACCAACGAATACTTAGAAACCTTATACCCGAATATTTATGCGGCAGGCGACATTGTCGGCCCTTATCAATTCACCCATGTGGCAGCCCATCAGGCTTGGTATGCTGCGGTCAATGGCTTATTTGGTCACTTTAAAAAGTTTAAAGTGGATTACCGTGTTATTCCGTGGGCCACTTTTATTGATCCCGAAGTTGCACGCGTGGGTATCAATGAACAAGATGCGATCGAGCAAGGCATCGACTTTGAAATCACCCGCTTTGAGTTTAAAGAGCTCGACCGTGCGATTACTGAGAGCACAACCAAAGGCTTTATTAAAGTTATTACACCGAAAGGCAAAGATAAAATACTCGGTGTAACAGTAGTTGCTGAGCATGCGGGCGATTTAATTGCTGAGTTTGTATTAGCCATGAAACACGGTTTAGGCCTGAACAAAATATTGGGCACCATTCATAGCTATCCAACTTGGGCTGAAGGTAATAAATATGTGGCCGGTGAATGGAAACGTAATCATGCACCGCAAAGAGTCTTAAATATGCTTGAAAAATACCACACATGGCGCAGAGGCTAAGGTGCTGACAACATCTCCAAACGCTCTCGATACTGATCATGCACAGGTTTAAGTATTGGCAAAGTATGACGCGAGACGACGTATGCTGTGTCGCGTTTTGCTTGGCTTTAAGTGTATTGATCAATACAG
>JAVETP010000241.1:0-2635 GCA_034006005.1 Pseudomonas sp. | reverse complement strand
AAGCCTTAACTTGTGACAACACCATCAGAACGTATGGAGTACATAGTATTCTGTATGATTTCAGCTAGCTCATAGAGCTCTTCAAAACTTATTTTAGGCTTATCAATAAGCCAATAACGCCCATGCGCTAGCCAATGCCTATAACGTAAAACCACTTTAATTTTTTGAAAGAAGCGTCGTGTTTCAGGATAAACAGCTTCCCAACCATTAATAATGTCACTTTCAAACGAAATTCGTTTAGGTTGTTTATAACTGTCACGAAAATATCTACTCAGTGGGTCTTTATACCTTTTTTCAATACGGTCATGAAAATCCAATTGAAGAAATGCCTCGAGACTCGTCATCAAAGAAAAGGTCGCTTGCAGCTCTAGTTCAGCGGTTCTCTTTATAAAAAGCTGCTGAATTTCCTTAGCACTCATTAAAGCAAAACGCTCAAAATGCTCTGCTTGAGAAAATAATAAGCTCAACCCTTCTTCAGCGTCTTTTTTATATAAATACACTTCAGATAAAGGCAGCTCATCACCTGACCGACTCAACCTTTTAGCCATGACTTACTTCCATAATGGCTTCTAACAGTGCTTCTCGAGTCAAAGGAATATAACGAATATTGGGTGCTGGCGTAGCAATTTTCCACACTAATTTACTTGGATTAATCTTAGTTTCTGGAAGTTCTGGTTCACCTGATACACGCACTGAAATTGTAGGTTTATCAGCATTTTCAGGAACTAACACCCACTTCACTGTGCCAGCTAAACCCTTCATATCATAACGGCCATGCGCAGCAATTAAATTTGCACCAACTGGCTCTAATTCAATCATTTCCTTAGGCAAGCGAATAACTAATTTAGGAATACCATACTCGCCCAAATGCTCCTCAATCAGCTGAACCACTTTACGCTCACATTGTATATCTTCATTAAACTCAGCTAAAAAACTTTCAACTTGAGTAATAAATGCCTCTGCAGCAGTTTGCCAAGCAACTTTTTTAGCTTCCCAGTCTATTGTTTCAACTTGGGAGTGCTGCTGCTTTTGATCTGCTAAAAAATCACGAAATTTATCAGGACTCATGTATATACACCCTCCAAAATATCTACTAGATAGAAATAGCTTAGACTACTTAGAATAAACAGTAGTATTGATATGTAGCTACGCTTCTCGCAAAGACGATTTACTGTGAGTCGAGCTTTAGGCCGACCTACAGTCATTGCGAGCATAGCGAAGCAATCCATAGACTGCCGCGTCGTTACACTCCTCGCAGAGACAGTGCTCCATCAATGCGAGCACCGCGAGTCAATTCTGGCCAACCAACTTTGCATAAGTATCAGGCTTCTCACGGTCGAATATTTCATTCGCCCACAACATCACCACCATTTCATCGTCGCCCACGTTGGTAATATCGTGAGTCCAACCGGTAACTGTTTCGACAATTTCAGGCTGCTCGCCACTGGTGTGCAATTCGTAAAACTCGCCTGTCAGCATATGACGGAAACGAAAACAAGCTTGGCCCTTAATCACTAAAAACTTTTCGGTTTTCGAGTGATGGTAATGACCGCCACGGGTGATACCTGGATGCGCAGTAAAGAATGAAAACTGCCCGGCATCTTTAGTTTTTAGCATTTCCACAAAGACGCCGCGCTCATCACCATACTTAGGCACTGTATAGCTAAACTGTTCCGGCTTTAAGTAACTGACGTAGGTGGAATACAGCGCTCGCACCAAGCCATTACCGACGTTTTCACTGACCAAAGTATCGCGACTGTCTTTAAAGGCTTGCAGCTGCTCAGCCAAGCCACCCACGCTAATCTGATACTGTTGGGCAATCTCAACAAAACCAGTTTGGCTTAGCTGGCCATCCAGCACTTGCAAGAAAGACTCAACCACATCATCGATATACACCAAGTTAATTTGCGCATCCGGATTATTGATCTGAATCGGCAAACCTTGCGAGATGTTATGGCAGAAAGTGGCAACAGCTGAGTTGTAATTGGGTCGTGCCCACTTACCAAAAACGTTGGCTAAGCGGTAAATAAAGACAGGTGAACTGCTTTTTTTAGCAAAGGCTAATAAAGCATCTTCAGCGGCACGTTTACTGGCACCGTAGGGGTTGTCGGCAGCGGCCTGGATGGATGAGCTATACACCACAGGAATGGTTTTATCTGCCAACTGCAGCGCATCACATAACGCTTGAGTTAAGTCTGCATTACCCTGCTGAAACTCAGCGGGGTCTTCTGGACGATTAACACCGGCTAAGTGAAAGACCACATCAGCATCTTTCACAAACCCTATTAAATCAGACGCTGTGTGCTCACGAGTAAAGCACAACACCTCTACATCAGGACGTTCAGCTAAATGCAGTTGTAGATTTTTACCGACAAAACCATTGGCACCCGTAATTAAAACACGCATGCCTTACTCCTCAGCTGCAATATTTTCGCCACGCTGGATAGCAGGCATAAAGGTGAGTTTCATTAACAACTGTTGCATACCAGCAACATCTAGGCGCTGAGTATTGTGCGAGTTGTAATCTTCAACCTTGGACAAATCTTTTTGCCCTTCATCTACATATTTCGCATAATTCAGGTCACGCAAATCAGGCGGTATACGGTAATAGTCGCCCATATCCTCAGCACACAAC
>JAVETP010000240.1:0-2636 GCA_034006005.1 Pseudomonas sp. | reverse complement strand
GCAAAAGTAATTAAGAAAGTCCATAAAGCAAAAGCCAACCCTCTGTATGGCTTGTTTGATGTCAACGGCAAAACCATTGAATACCAGCCCGACAGCGAGCTGCGCGATAACGAAAATGTCGCGCTAGATCCAAGCCAAAGCGTTGACGCCCTCAACGAAGCCTACTTTACAAAAGAAGTGCAGCCCCATGTGCCGGATGCCTGGATCGACGCCAGCAAGAAAGACGCAAAAGACGAGCAGATTGGCATCGTCGGTTACGAGATTCCATTTAACCGCCACTTCTATGAATATCAGCCACCACGGGATTTAGCTGAGATTGATGCGGATTTGGATGCGGTGTCGGCGGAGATTATGGCGCTGCTACAAGAGGTGCACTCCTGATGGTCTTTTTACGCGATTGCTGCGTTGTGGCTGTGCTCGCTCAGTCACATACAACTTGTATGCTCCTTCGCTACGCGCAGGCACGCCTTGCTCTCACGCAAAAATCCTCAGCAGGAGGATGGGTTCATGGGTAAGTATCAGGCGTATCCGGAGTATAAAGATTCGAATATAAGTGGTTTAGGATCAATTCCTAAGAACTGGGAAGTTATGCAACTTAAGCGCACAGTAGATAGCTGCGTAAATGGTATATGGGGCAGTGAGCCAAAGGAAAATGACGCGGACACAATTGTTTTACGTGTTGCCGACTTTGATCGACCTAGACTGATCATCAAAGATGCTGGTTATACATTCCGTTATATTGACGAAAAGGAGAAGGTGAGTCGTAAATTAAAGCGTGGTGACTTATTACTTGAAAAGTCCGGTGGTGGTGAAAAGACCTTAGTAGGCCAAGTTGTTTTATTCGATAAGGATTTCGAAGCTGTAACGTCTAATTTTGTTGCAAAAATGACCCCGCTTTATGGCTTTAACAGCAGATTTCTAAACTATGTTTTTAGCAGGTTTTATAGCGATAGAATTAACTTCTGCTCAATTAAACAAAATACTGGTATTCAAAACTTAGATTCTGCTGCGTATTTAGCTGAGAAATTTGGTTTTCCACAAGAAAATGAGCAAGCTCAAATTGCTGATTTCCTCGATCACGAAACCGCCAAAATCGATACCCTGATCGATAAGCAACAACAGCTTATCCAGCTGCTAAAAGAAAAACGCCAAGCCGTCATTAGCCATGCCGTCACCAAAGGCCTAAACCCTAACGCCCCTATGCGTGAATCAGGTGTTGAGTGGTTAGGTGAAGTGCCGGAGCATTGGGAGATACGAGCGGTATCAAAATTATCTCAAAAGATCACAAATGGTTACGTCGGACCCACCAGAGATATCTTGGTTCCAGAAGGAGTTCCATACATACAAGCAACTCATATCAAAAAAGGTAAGGTCAATTTTGATAGTGCTTATTTTGTAAGGCAGTCTTGGAGTGATGCACATGCTAAGTCCATCTTAGTTAGAGGTGATGTTCTTATCGTTCAAACTGGAGCAGGTACAGGTGATATAGGTTTGGTCACTACAAGCGAAGAAGGCTTTAACTGCCATGCTTTGATTATTGTGCAGCCTGTTAAAAGTGTTATATCCGGTGAGTTTTTGTCAATGGCATTTCAATCTCAATATGGATATTCAGTCTTATATTCAATTCGTACTGGAGGGATGCACCCTCACTTGAACTGCGGAGAAGTTCAGTTTGTTAAAATACCGGTCCCTCCAATTAATGAACAAGAAGAAATAATTAAGCATATTAGCGAGCAGGTTCATAAGTTTGATACGTTAATCGGAAAGCAGTTGTTAGCAATTGAGTTAATGCAAGAACGCCGCACCGCGCTAATCTCCGCAGCCGTAACCGGCAAGATTGACGTTCGGCATCATGCCTCACGCCCGGCGGGCAACGACACAAGCGAGTTCAGTGCTTAATGTTGAATATCGGTGTGTTGTGTCATTGTCCAAAACGGCTATCCCTGCCGTTTTGTGATGTCAGACATCCTGTCTGCCACCCTACGGGCGACTTGCAGTCGTCCAAATCTACCGTCCATGGTGATTTGTGATGTTCGACACTGGCAAGTTCCTGCGCCAATGCAAAACAAGGAAGCCGTCTGAGCCGTAATGATGTGATTAGCTTATCTATTCAAATCAAATTATGATTAGATTAAGCTAGGTAATCGCATCACGGAATACACTATGTGGATTTGGCAGCACGAGCAATGGCCCAATTTTACTTGGGATAACAGCATCATCGAACCCTTGTTAAGAACAACACGTCTTAACCAAGGCGTGCTGCTGGGTAAAGCACTCAGCCAATCGGCTCATCAAAAACACAGTATGTTGGATACCTTGCTGGCGAATCTTGTGCATTCAAGCGCGATTGAGGGCGAGCAGCTTAACGTTTTTTCTGTGCGTTCTTCGCTGGCGAATAAACTGGGGCTTAGCGAAGCACAACCTTTTCCCACTACCCAGCAAACCGATGGCCTAGCCGAAATCATACTGGATGCGGTAGAGAATCTAGCTGCGCCACTGACCTTAGAGCAACTCTTACACTGGCATAGCCGCCTGTTTGTTGAGGGCAACACCTTATTGAGCTCAGTGGTTGGCGGCCAACCCAGGGGGGATGCACCGATGCAAGTGGTATCAGGGCGGATAGATAACCCTAAAGT
>JAVETP010000239.1:0-2644 GCA_034006005.1 Pseudomonas sp. | reverse complement strand
ATAGAGGTAACCACCACAGGAGGTGTAACTGCACCCACCATCACTTCGCCCACCGCCACAAGCATTACTGATGTTTCAGCAACCTTGGGTGGGAACATTACCTCCGATGGCGGAAGCTCCATTACCGAAAGAGGAACTGTATGGAAAACAAGTGCGGGTGTAACCATCACTGATAACAAACTTGCAGAGGGAGGAACATCAACCGGTGTATTTACGCACAGCAGAACATCGTTACCTGTAGGTTCGCAGATATTTTACCGTGCTTATGCTACCAATGCTATCGGGACTACACTCTCCGATGAATCAAGTTTTTACACCTTGGCCACCGAACCCTCTGCCCACCCCACAGGCTTTGGCGCAACTGCAAACTCAAGCAGCGAAATCACCGTAAGCTGGACTGATTCCGATGCTGCTGGATACCTGATTAAAGGTAGCAGCGTTGGCTATGGAGATATTGCCGTGCCGGTTGACGGTACTGCCGAAACCAACAACCTGCTGGTACAAAATGTCGCAAGCGGCGTTCAAACTTTCCAATTTACCGGCCTCACAGCTTCCACTCCCTATTTCTTCAAAATCTATCCCTACAACGGAAGTGCTGCCACCATCAATTACAAAACCGATGGAGTGCAACAAGCCGACGCAACGACAGACGAAGCGCCTTTAATGACAGTAGTTAATTTTGATGATGACGCGAAATGGACAGCTGGTTCTTCTGTAATCAATAGTTATGCTTCAGATCATACATATATTGATGGTGTCTTTTCTTCAACAGGGGGACCTGCATTAAGAAATACAACTACAGCCCAGGATGGATTTCCAGGTGCGTTAGGCACTTACTCTTGGAGATTAAATGATGTTGCTGCAGAATGGACGGTAACTATTTCATCGGGGGGTATTAAGGATTTTAGTCTCGACATTAGAAGGTGGGACGGTACTCCAAGCCCTGATTATAATCTCGATTGGTCTATTGATAACGGAAGCAATTGGACAACTGTAGCAACTATAGGTAATACATCATTAAATAATTCCTCCGATTGGAAAACTTTCTCTGGAACAATTAACAGTGGAGTTGATAATATTTTAGTTCGATTAAATTCAACTGGTACAACTGAACGTATTATGGTTGATAATTTTTCATGGTCTCCGTTTTCAACTAACCCTGCTACCTCCATCTATACTAATACCGGCACCTGGACAAATGCCTCCAACTGGAGCAATGGCCTGCCAGGCGAAACAACCGATGTTACCATTGATGGAAATGTTACCATTAATGTCGTGGCTGAATGTAATGATATGACCATTTCGCCAACGGGCGCGGTTACTGTAGGTGCAGGTAAGGAGCTTTATGTATTTAATAATTTGTTAATTGAATCCAATGCGACAGGTACCGGTTCATTTATTGGCGCTGCTGCAGATTATGCTATCGGAGAAACAACCACCATCCAACGCTACCTTACCGGCGGCTGGGATGGCTGGGATGCCGGTTGGCATCAACTTAGTTCACCGGTTGCGGCACAGTCCATTTCAGCATTTGCAACTGGTAGTTATGATTTCTACGGCTGGGAAGAATCCACCAATATGTGGATGAACTACAAAGCTGCTGGTTTTGCGGCATGGAACGGCAGCCTCAACTTCAATGTGGGTCAGGGTTATCTTGTTTCCTACGAAGCGGCCAACACTACACAAACTTTTATAGGTGAACTTAATACTACCGATGTAACCAGAGCCAATCTAACTACAAATGGTGGTTCCTACGATGGATGGAATCTGTTGGGTAATCCGTTTGCGAGTGCATTAAAATGGAACGATGCCAACTGGACGCTAAATAATGTGGCAGGTGTTGCAAAAATTTGGAGTGAAGCAGGAAAGAGTTACTCCGATGTCGAAGCCTCTACTGGTATTATTCCTTCAGCCCAGGGTTTTATGGTGCAGGTGAGCAGTGCAACCAGCCTTACCATACCGGCAGCTTCGCGGGTACATGATGCTACGCCTTTCTATAAATCTGGCAATGAGAAATTAGTATTGGTAGCCGCCGAAACCGAAGGTGGTTCGGCACAGGAAAGCAAGATCATTGTAAATCCTATCGCTACCGAAGGCTTTGATTTTGATTATGACTCACGCTTCCTGGCAGGTTATGCGCCGTTGCTTTACTCGGTAGTTGGCGACGAAATGTTATCAACCAACAGCCTTCCGGAATTAACTTCCGGCAAGGTAATCCCCTTTGGCTTTGTGAAGAATGCCGCTACGACCTTCACCATCAAACTGAAAGAGAGCATCCCGGGCACCCAGGTTTATCTTACCGATAAGAAAACCGACATTGTAACCAACCTTACCGAAACTCCGGTGTATAGCTTCACCTCCTCCGAAGGCGATGACCCCAACCGTTTTGAACTCAAATTTGGCGCTGTCGGCATCGATGATAATATTGCGACAGAGCAAATCTCCATCTATTCGCATGGCCGGTTGGTTTACATCAGCAGCACCAAAAGTGCAAATGCACTGATCAGCATCTACAACATTACCGGTCAGCAGGTGTATGCCAACACGATGGTAATAGACGGGCAGAAACAGATCGCACTGAATACGCCCACCGGCTGGTACATCGTAAAGGTGCGCACACAGCAAGGCGTGGCCACGCAAAAAG
>JAVETP010000238.1:0-2682 GCA_034006005.1 Pseudomonas sp. | reverse complement strand
CAAAATCATGGCAGTTACGCTATAAGAAACCGTGCGGAAAATGGTCATGGATTGGCTTAGGCCCTTACGGTAAAAGTGAACACCAGCTAACAGGTGAGCAAGCGCGTCGTAAGGTTAGAGAGCTACGCGATGAGGCGGCAGTTGGTAATGGCAACTTACTTGCTACGAAGCGCGCAAAAAAAGCTGCTGAAGAAGAGGCAGCCAATAATACCTTTGAGCACTTAGCTCGTGAATGGCATTCCACAAAGTGCAAGACATGGAGCGCAGGCACTGCAACACGAACAATAGGTGCGTTAGAAAAGCATATATTCCCTGTCTTTGGAAAGCGCCCTTACAACTCTATTTTACCTATGGAGTGGATGCAGCATCTGCGTGCCATGGAACAAACTGGCATCATTGAGCAGACTGGTCGTGTGCGCGGTATGTGTAGAGACATTTACGACTTAGCGCGCGTAACAGGTCGCGCCACTCATAACCCTCTAGAAGGGTTGCACCGTTTCTTGCAGACGAAGCCAGCTCAAAATTTTGCACATGTATCCCCAGATGAGCTACCTGCATTGCTTCGTGCAATTGAGGCTTACCCGCATGCAATAGACGTTCGCATTGGGCTGAGGCTTTTAACGATGCTTGCATGCCGTCCTTCAGAACTGCGTGAAGCAAGCTGGTCAGAGTTTGATCTTGATTCGGCTGAATGGTTAATACCAGCTGAGAGAATGAAAAGGCGACGTGAGCACTTAATTACTTTGCCAAAGCAAGCTATTGAGCTACTGCACGAGCTACATAACATTACAGGCAGCTATCAACTTCTTTTTCCAGGTCGTAGCAATACTACAAAGCCTCGCTCTAATACAGTGTTTCTAATGGCTCTTAGACGGTTAGGGTATGAGGGGCGGCAGACTGGACACGGCTTTCGTCATCTTGCTAGCACCATTCTCAATGAAAATGGCTTTGACTCGCAGCATGTTGAGGCGCACCTGTCACACGTCAAAGAAGGTGTTCGCGGGGTGTATGACAAAAGTACTTATCTTGAGCAGCGCAAAGTGATGATGCAGTGGTATGCGGATCATTTAGAAAAGCTGGCTGCAGATAATGTTGTAGTGCTAAAGCGTAAAGCCTAATGAAGCCTGTTTTTTACTTTAATGCTGAGTACCCGTATGAGTAAATCAACCAAACTTGATGTGGATAAAGAGCTAGCTAAATTAGATGAGCTACGCAAGTTGCGCAACATATCGCTTGATGAGCTTTTTACTTTAATTGAATACCTTAAAGTTAATTACGATCCTGAGCGATCACTTAAAGTCATTGCTTGCTTGAGTGCGCGCATGGAGAGCGATGATTATGTTCCGCCTGAGCTTCTGCAGGCGCTTACAAAACATGCTTTTGCTTTGATTGTTGAAGGTAGGACTGCTGATCAAGCTTTTGGACTGAAACCAGTTAAGGGTCAGTACCCACGTCTGAATAATGAGTTACGAAATATGCAAGCAGCAGCTTTGGTTTTTTTGCAAATGCGGAAAGATAACAATTGGGAAAACTCTGTTACAGATGTGGCAGAGGCCATGGAACTCAATGATAGCGTTGTTCGCAGAGCTTATAGTGAGTACAAGGATGTGTTCTTTTGGCTTCCGAATGAAACACTGGAAGATTTAGCTGGCAATTTACAACTACCATCATAAGAGCACTTATGGTGGTTTAGAGTCAGCAAGCTAGGCTACCTAGGATTGTCTCCGTACTTACTCATACGGAGACACAAACATGCATTCAGAACATCCTTTAATCAAACAGTCGTTGATCTCACAGCCTGACGTTTTTAAAGCTATTGGGCGAAGTCGTTCAGGGTTAGAAAAACTTCGTAAGCAAGACCCATCCTTCCCAAAGCCAATCAAACTAGGCGATAGTCGCCAAGCAAGCGTCTATTACGTTGTTGCTGAAGTCAACGAATGGCTCGCAAGCAAAATTCAAGACAGAGATGCAGAAAATAACCTTGCATCCGATGCTATCCCAGCCAACTCAGCTTACCAAGCTAACTCGACTAGCCCAACTAAGGAGAGTTCGTTATGAGCGTAGACTCTGTCTGGCTGGTGAATACCGTAGCGTGGCTTCACAGAGAGCCAGTTAAGACCGACGCATTGATTGTTTTGGAGGGTTTGCTATGACAGACCTTGCGATTCTATTTCGTGATGCTATGCAGAGTGTATTCGGGCAGTTGGATTTATTGCCTATAGCTGACGGTACTATTCACCGATTCTATGTGTCTGGCGATAAAGCTGGAAGCAAAAACGGCTGGTATGTCTTGTACTTGGATCGTATCGCATCGGGTGCCTTTGGGAGCTGGAAGAGCGGCTGCTCACACACATGGAGCAGTCGCAAACCTACTGACTCCATAGAAGCTCAGCTGATCGCTCAGCGCTCCAACCAAGCTCGCCAACAGCGTAAAGCTGAACGGGCTAGAAAACAGTTTGCCGCAGCAGCAGGTGCTAGGCGTCTTTGGAGTGGGGCTGGCACGGCTCAAATTGATCATAATTACACTAATTGCAAGCGCTCTTGTAAGAGCGTCGCTTCTAATTACCTACGCCAAGATGGTGAAACTATTCTTGTGCCCCTGTATGCCGAAGGTCTCTTGATGAACCTGCAGCGCATTTATCCCGACGGTACAAAACGCTTTATGTATGGTGGCAAGGTTAG
>JAVETP010000236.1:0-2693 GCA_034006005.1 Pseudomonas sp. | reverse complement strand
GCTCCTTCTCACCAGGGCACAACAGGACATGCGGCGCATAATGTTTTTGACCAGAAGCCAGAATCAAAAGCTGGCACAGATAAAGAAACACTAAAGAAAGTCGGTAATGCGTTTCTTGATAAAATGAGACGTAAGCGATCCAAGCCGCCCGATTAGGCAAATCATCGCAACCCTTCCCTTTGCATCACTCTAGCGCCTATGGCGCTTTTCCTCGTTCCCGCAATTTCGTTTTCTCAGTCATTTTTTTGATTTCGCACAGAAAAACATCGCGTCATCACGAACTTTTACCTGCAAACGCACTTAGACAGCCAAAAAAGGACTAATTTCTACCGATTTGTCGCGTTATCCACAGGCCATTAAAAAATAACTAGCACCACTATAGATAAAATTCTATCATCCAAGATAGAGCTGTAAAGCTATAGTAAGCAATATTTTATTCAGTGTTGAAAAGCAAGATCAAAAGCCGCTTTAGAGCGGTGGTGCGTTGCACCAGAAAGGGGAATAAGACTGGACGTTCATTTGTTACCTTCCAGAATACGCGCTGAAATTAGAGATTGCATTAAATCATTTATTTTCCAGTTCACCAAGCGAACTCATACTTAATTTGTAAAAAAAGCCTCGAAAGGCTTAATTTATTTTAAAACTGCGATGTTTATCCCCCTAAAAACTATAAACGCTTTCTAGTTAGCGTGCTCTCTGCACGAATTTTGAATGCTTCATAGCTCAGTCTGAAAACCATATCTATGCGCCAATCAGCAACTGCGCTGCCCTGTTTTGCTGCGCGATCATACCAAGTCAACGCTTCGATGTAGTCTACGCCTACAGCGCCATGCCCAAGCGCATAAAAATCACCAATCAATAATTGATCTTCAATGCTTCCATTCACCGCTTGATCAAGAAAGGCTTGGATAGCTGCGCTTTTAACAGGTGCCTGATTATGACTGCTAGCAAAAACGCTAGTTGATAATAAAAAAGCTAATACTGAGGTGATAATAATTTTCATGCTTTAACTTCCCTTAGTGAACCCAGTTCGCTGAGCGAACTGGGTTGATGATTATATGCCAAACTTTTTAAACACTGCTACTTCGCTGGCGCTTAGCTCAATTGGATCTTGGGCAAAGTAAGCGAAGCCTGTGCCGTCATCTTCTAGCCAGCCGCCATCTTCGCCGATTAAGATGTTATGGGCTTCATTGAGCAAAGCCTCTTTTTTGGCTTCATCCGGTGAAGCAGCCATTACCGTGATATAGCTGTCCTTCTCGTAGCCTTCTGCTTGGATAATAATCTTAACAAAATACATTTTTTGCTGACGTGAATTGCTCATGTTTACCGCTCCGATTGGTTATGCTTGCTCAGGTGTTTATTGTATGTCGTGCGCACGACATAAGCAAGAAAGTAATGCGAAATAAAGATAATAGTTTCAGTTCGCTCAGCGAACTGCCCTTAACTGAGATGAAACTAATGACCAGTTCGCTGAGCGAACTGAATAAACTCCCTTAGCGAACAACAAGGAATTGCCCGGCTGCACCCTGCCCTCTTGTATCGAAATAGAACAATAGATGTGCAACTCAATAACAGTTCGCTCGGCGAACTGGTGAGCGCTGTGTTGATGGTGTTGCTGCCTTATAAGTAGATTCGCTTACCTGGTTCTTTCTGGCGCGACAATAATATGACCATTTCTCTCTAAAATCATTGGCAAAACCCAATCCCCTTTGAGCTGTCATTGTGGCGGTGTAAGCTTGCTGCAAACGATAATTGTGCGAGGTCGCATGAAAGCTTTAACTTTTGTATGTGTTACCGGCTTAAGCCTGCTGGTTGCTGCCTGCTCATCAAGTGATGGGAGTCCGGCTGATATTGATGCTGGCGCTGATGTAACTGATGTAAGCGTGATTGAGCTTGTTACAGCAGATGATCCAGTTGAACTGTTAACGACTAAGGCCGCTGAAGGGTATGCGCCAGCACAAAGACTTTTAGGTAACGAGTACTTTAGCGGTAAACGCATAGAGCAAGACTTTGTTGTTGCCAAAGCGCTGTATGAGAGCGCAGCTGCGCAAGGTGACGCTAAAGCACAACACAACCTTGGCGTGATCTACTACGCTGGCCAAGGCGTGAAGAGCGACCACAGCCAAGCACTGAAGTGGTACACGTTGGCGGCTGATCAATCCGTCATGGAGGCTCAGTACAATCTTGCGCTGATGTATTACGCAGGCGATGGCGCAGAAACAGATCGCGCAATAGCGAAGACGTGGTTTCAAAAAGCATGTAAGCAGGGAAGTGAAGCAGGTTGCTACGCGGTTGAAAGCATCACAGATGATGAGCTGGATGCAGAGGGTGAATAAGTTCGCTTAGCGAACTGATGGTTATAAAAGGAAAGAATGGGAGGGGCGGCTGGGTATGTAACAACACAGGCCATACCTTTTAAAATAGAAATTAACTCATGACCTAGAGCAGTTCGCTCAGCGAACTGACGTGTAGATACAGAAAAGCCCCAATCAGGGGCTTCTTTGTTTTATGGGTGTCGCAAGCAAACCGACTGCTTAATCGTCCAGCTCGCTACCAAAATCTTCGCTTACAAAAACGAGAGTAGACGGGACTGGTGTATCTGACTTGGCTACCAAGTAACCCAGTCGGTCAACAAAGTGCATGCCATTCACAAAGGCCACGCTGTCGCCATTGTCGGTGTATGTCCACACACG
>JAVETP010000237.1:0-2693 GCA_034006005.1 Pseudomonas sp. | reverse complement strand
TGGCACGCCCATATAACTGTGCGCTAATGGCACATAAGCGGCTTCGCCTTCCGCCACAGCAAAAGAAATACCTACGAGGCGGGCTTGCTGCGCATCGACACTGGTGGTTTCGGTATCAAAGGCAAACAGCTCAGCTGAACTTAAACGCGCTAACCAGTCGGCAAATGCCTCATCAGTGAGGATGGTGTGAAACTTGGCCTTATACTCAGGCTCAGCATTTATCACTTCACTATCAGCTGGCAATTGTTCAGCATTTGTTGCGGACTCAGAAAACAAATCATCTGCAGTTGGGCTGGCTGCTTTAGCGTTGGGCTTAGGGCTACTGGCTGCTGCAGCACTGCGACGCCGAATCTCATCCTGCCAACTTTTAAACTCTAAGCGCTGGTACAGTTCCATCAAGATCTCATCTTGAGAATCCTGCATGTGCATTTGATCGATATCCAATTCTAACTCAACATCGGTTTTAATCGTCGCCAATTTACGTGATAAATAGGCCATATCACGGTGCTCTAAGAGTTTTGCACCTAAGGTTTTAGCGCCTCTAATCGGCAAAGTCGCGACTTTATCGATGTTGTCATAAATCGCATCCATATCACCCAGGCCGACCAATAAACCCAGTGCGGTTTTTTCACCAACACCCGGTACGCCTGGAATATTGTCAGATTTATCACCCATCAAGGCTAGGTAATCAATAATTAACTCAGGGCCAATGCCAAATTTTTCTACTACGCCTGCGCTGTCTGTCTTGGTGTTATACATGGTGTTCACTAGGCTGACATGGCCATTGACCAACTGCGCCATGTCTTTATCACCAGTAGAGATCACCACATCACGCTCAGCTAAAGTGCTGCTGCGCGCTAAGGTGCCGATCACATCATCCGCTTCAACACCTTCCACGCATAAAAATGGAAAACCCATGGCTTTCACGCACTCATGCAGAGGTTCAATTTGCACGCGTAAGTCGTCAGGCATGCGCGGTCTTTGTGCTTTGTATTCAGCAAAGAGTTCATCGCGAAAAGTCGGTCCTTTAGCATCAAAGATCACCGTAATAACGCTTTCTGGGTATTGTTTTTGCAAGCTGCGCAGCATATTTAGCACGCCTTTAACCGCGCCGGTTGGTAATCCAGTGCTGGTCATTAACGGCGGCAACGCGTGAAATGCGCGATATAAATAAGACGATCCGTCAACCAAAACTAAAGGGGCTTGAGACATGCGGGTAATCAACCTCAACTAAAACAACGAAATAAATGACAAGATAAAGATCAAGCTAGCATACAGGCAAACGTCATATAGCGCCCAGCCTGTAACGCGAGCAGTCAATCTACAAGCGCTGCTGGCAAGCAAGATGAATCACTGCGCGGGACGACGATTTCTTGCTAGTATGGATAAATATAGTGCTTGCTGCTGCAAGGCAACCCTGCCCTTTCAGCAGCAAGCCATTGTTCAGCGCTCATCAGCTTACACGCATTGATAGACGCACCGCTCAGGCAACAATAGGAGTTTTAAATGACTGATAAACTAAGCAGCGACGCCCTCCAAGCACTAAAAATCGCCTTCATCTATATGCCCAAAGCCATCGAAGTTACCAAATACGAATACGGCGAGCACTACCAAGTCGTACTTGGGCATATTGAAACGGTTAAAGAAATGTTACTGCTCAACGATGTTGACCCTGAAGAGGTGTACGGCGAGATTGATCCTCAAAACACACCTAATTCGTCCTATTAAGCAGATCATCGGCAACACTTCACTTCGTAGGCTGAACACGCCCCTGTAGAGCTGTTCATGCCTGCGAACGATATGTCAATTCGCGTTGTGCCTGTAAGCAATCCGGTGCTTGCAAGTCCTATCGCGGCTATATGAGCCGCTCATACAGAGCCGAGCGTGAGCGTGACGCTCCTGTAGGAGCTGGCTAACTTCTTGAGTTAAGTTAAGAAACTCTGTTATAGATTTGTGCAGCAGCAGGCACTGAGGCAGAGTATTTTTTATCGCTACTTACGTGGCGTGCAGGACAACTCTACCGCTCCAGTGATGTTTAGTAAAAACAATAAAAAGGATATAACGATGACTGATACTTGGCTTCCTTCCCTGATAACTGCCACACCACAAGAAGGCTTTGAGCTGGCTATTACGCTGAGCCGTCGCGGTGTGAAATATACTCAACCCGACATGGAAACCCTGAAAGCGCTACGTAACGACTATGCAGAATCAGCTGACGGTTTAACCGCGGCATCACAAGTTATTGCCATCAACTTCCAAACCGTATCTGCAGCCAATAACTACTGGCGCAGTTAACCCACATACCTGAAATCACAGTTTGGCATCTTGTTGTTTTAAACGCTTAAATAACAAGGTGCCAAGCGCACAGATACTCAACTCCACGCACTGTGTACCCCTCCACACCACATACCAGCAACCAACACTGATGGTTACAAGCACTTCGCTAGTGTCGTGACAAGCGCAGCCATGGATGGCGTAGCGCCCGCATCGAACCTAGGACGGGTTCGTTAAGGGAAAAACGGCAGTAGCGAGGTGCGTCATGCGCGCAAAGACCTATAACACGCTCTTACTACAAACCAGTAACCCGCAGCCTCAGACACACAACATACAACTCATAGTAAAAGAGAGACATTACTTAACCGACTGCGCCTGAATCTCAGCAAAAACTTCAGCATCTAATGCGCCCAAATCAA
>JAVETP010000057.1:0-18313 GCA_034006005.1 Pseudomonas sp. | reverse complement strand
AATATTTAATCGGGTATTACAGTCAGCTGAGGCCGCATAAACACAATGCTGGCATGAGTCCAAATAAAGCTGAGGAAAAATACTGGATTAACTATAAACCGGTGGCCAGTTTTACTTGACCACTACATCCCTACGTATTGAGCAGCGCCGACTTCGGACGCGCTTATCTCTCTGAGGGATGGGCTACAAGCTTCATCAGAAACCTATTGAAACGCTACACAGTTGTCCTTGTCGGCTATAAAGCCGAAGACCCACCTATCAAGTACCTACTTCAAGGGCTAAACCACGATGGCCAGTATGATCGCTCTCGACTCTATGCATTTGACCGAGGATTGCCAGAGGATATTGAAGCTAAATGGCGTGATCGTGGTGTAACAGCTATAGCTTATGGGGAACACCCAGATCTATGGAAAACGTTGGAAGCTTGGGCTACTCGTGCCGACGATCCACGCCAATGGCGAGCATCTGTTATAGCAAACAGTCAGCAGGACCCGAAGAATATGGCTCCCCATGAGCGTGGTCAGGTTGCTCATGTGCTGAGGACAGTTCAAGGAGCAAAGCTTTTCTCAGAAGCCATACCTCTCCCCCATCCCGAATGGATATGTGTACTTGATGCTAACGTCCGGTCTGCAATGCCAAGCAAGAACTACGGAGAAGACGCCGAGACATTCAATCCTGCACTTGCATACGGACTCGATGACGATCTTGAAAGTATCTCTGAAGATGATCGTCAACAAGGCGTCAGTAATGAGAATCTGCTTGTATGGCTTTCAGGAGATGACAGTCCTTCTGAACCACACCGTCTCAGCGGAAACTTTGAGAAATTACCCGTAAGACTATTACACCTTATCACCATGATAAGTAAGTCTATCGATAGTCCAGTGCTTGCGTGGTGGGCTACTCGGCAAAACAGCTTGCACCCACAATTACTTCAAAAAATCGAATGGCAAATACAAGCTTCTAAGGATTTACATAAACGTGCAAGACACATCTGGAGTCTGATCCTTGAGCATCATCGCAACCCTCGCAATCGACAGTTTGACAGTAGTTGGTTTGACCTTAAGGAAAGAGTCACTTTAGAGGGTTGGACTGCTAGCGTTCTTCGCTATTTCCGACATATTTCCACGCCAAGGATCACTATCCTCCAACCGTTTCATCTCAGTAGCTCCAAACCGCCAACGGCAAACTGGGATGACATTCGCCTCAGCGATCTAGGTCAGTTCGAGATCAAACTTCTTGAAAGGCACAAGGAGGACCTAGATGTTCCTGACGAAATATTACCTCAAGTATTCGGCATCCTAGAAGAGCAGCTAATCACTGCTTCTGGCCTCTTGGAGGATGTGGATACGGTCTATTTTCCTACGCCAACTTGTTACCCAGATCGTGATGTTAATGGCAGAAAACATATTACGAAAGCTGCTGATACCATTGAGTTATTCGCCCAGTTATTCAAGCGGATTTCTGATCTTCGTCCAGAGCTAGCCAAAGCCCATGCCATCACATGGCCAGAAACTGATAAGTACTTCTTCCGCAAACTCAAGCTATTTGCGCTAGCCCAAGATCATGTTTTCGATGCTGCGGATGCATCTAGTGCTGTATTGTCATTAGATCAGGAGTGTTTTTGGCACTCTGGCGTTGTCCGTGAGCTTTTATTTCTACTTGCAGATAGATGGGTTGATTTTTCTCCAGAGCATCGAGCGCTAATAACGGAGCGTATTTTGACTGGCCCTGACAAACCACCCAATTGTACAGATGAAGAATACGCCAGCAAAAAGGATACATTTTCAGCGCGGTATGGCAGGTACCTTGAATTACAGGGTTGTGTTCTTTCGAAAGAACATAGCGATAAGCTTACTACTATCATCGAAAGCATACCGGACTGGAAAGATGAATGGGCAGCTTCAACGGTAATTGCACAGGGCTCATATTCTGGTGTTGTCGGCACTGATGATTCACCAGATACAGTTCTAAACCTGCCAGTGAACGAAATAGTAGCAAGGGCTAAGGGTGCTCTAAAGCGTGACTTTGGCAGCCTCACCGAGAGACGCCCTTTCACGGGTTTAGTGAAGATTAACCCACGCAAAGCTCTGTCTGCTTTGACACTTTCAGGAAAGAGCGGGGAGTACCCGAAAGAACTTTGGTCGTCTATGATCAATGATTTGCCGGAAGATGCTACTTCTCGACTGAAGAGGGTTTTCCTATGTAGACTGATTCAGTTGCCGCTCGACATTATAGCTGAGCTAGGACACACATTAGGACGCTGGCTTGAGCAAAATATTGTTGCAATCCTTGAATTTGATGAAGAGCTAGGTTGGACACTTTTTGACAGTACCGTTGATGGTATTTTGAGCGGTGGTGCTAACGCTACAAGGAGCGGCATAGGCGAGGTTCTACAACGCGGCAAGGTCCAGATACAGTCTAGACGTACTTACGGACATGCTATCAACGGCCCTATAGGAATGTGTACAACTGCACTTCTTAAAGCTGTGCCCAGAGACACTCAATTAGCAGGCTCATTGATACCTGAACACATCAAAAGCCGCGTTGAGCGCCTCTTAGCAGCCACTGGCGAAGGCTCAGATCACGCTGTATCAATAACGATGCAAAATCTGAACTGGCTTATGCATGTCGATCCCATTTGGAGCAAAAGCCACTTAATTCCAATGTTAACCTTCAAGCACCCTGCTTCGGAGCCAGCATGGAATGGTTTTCTTTATAGCGGAAGAACTCCTTCATCGTCTTTGGCCGAGATCATCAAGCCTTTGCTGACTGACCTATTCCCGTGGATCGACAGATTTTCCTGGGAACGTGACCTATCGCAAATTGCGGTGCGGTGGCTCGGTTTAATGCGTATCTTACAACCTGACCAGCCCGACGGTTTGAGCAAACGCGAAATGCGAACAGTGCTACGTTCTATATCTGATGACGCTCGGAGTCAGTTCATTTTTTGGCTTGGTAGAGTTGGTCAAGGAAACGAGAATGGCTGGACCAAGCTTGTAGTCCCTTTCATCAATGACGCCTGGCCCAGAGAGCGTCAGTACCGCACTGCAGGTACAACGAGGGCTTGGGTTGGTCTTTTAGATGACACAAGCGAAAGTTTTCCAGCCGTGTATGCAGCTGTGAAGAAGCTCTTGATACCGGTAGAGACGAACGACAATAGGTTCTATCGGTTTACTCGTGAATTCAACGACGAACAATTGATCACAGAGCGCTTCCCCGAAGCAACACTTGATTTAATGAATACAATCACACCCCAGGTTCTCGCAAGACCATCAAATGAATTACCGATGATACTTGCTCTAATTGCCGAGTCAGAACCTTCGCTAACTTCTGATTTTCGCTACTTGCGTCTTATCGATCTCGTCGAGCGAAGCTGACTCCTTGGCTGCTTCGCATTCATTTTGGCTCATGGTATTCCTCGACCTCTGACCGTGTACTTTTAATAATTACAAATGCAGTTCTATTTGGGTACACTCTAAATAGACTAATGATTACCAGTTTTTACTATATAGCTATAGAAAAATATTGATTCTCACTCCTAGCAATATTATTGTGAATTTAGTGCTTTGTAATTGTTGCATCCTATTTGATCCCCGTTATCACAGGCTTTTCCATATAACTCTTTAGCTGTAGCTTTGCTCTGACGTACACCTCTACCATGTTCGTACATAGTCCCTAAAATATTTTGCGCTGTTGTGTTGTTCTGTTTTACCGATTTTTCAAGCCAATATTTTGCTTTTGCATAGTCTGGATAATGATCACTGCCGAGGTGATCCCAGTTTGGTAAATATGAAGAACCTAAAGTAACTTGTGCAGAGCTATTGCCCTGGTCAGCTGATTTTTGGTACCAGTATTTTGCTTTAGAAAAATCACGATGTGCATATTGGCTATGGGAGTACACATTCCCCAACTCATTTTGGGCGTGTGAATTCCCTTTTTTTGCTGCTTTCTCATACCAATACTTTGCTTTTTCCAGTTGACGATATTCAATGTTAAAAAAATATAAATTACCTAATGTGATTTGCGAGTCAATATCGCCTTGTTCTGCCAATACTGCTAAGAAGGTGAACTCTTCAATTTCACCTTCAGCAGATGCATAGCTTGATAAAAAAATATAAAAAAGAGCAGAGAGAATTCTTCGCATGGAATGTCCTATTTATGGAAGTTTTGACGTGTGTCCATTTGTATTAAGGGAAGTCCATTTCTGTACACACTGCAATATGAATATTGTTACGCAGCAACACACCCTCAGCTACATCAGAGGTATTGCTATTACCACTACGCAGACGCTTCAGCGTGGTTTCTTTGTGCCCAAACGCCGCTAAAAACTCGTATGCGAACTCTTGTGCATCAAACGGCTGCATGGCGAGTTCAGATAGGACTGCTTCAATTTCTACTGCGTTCATGGTGTACCAATAGTCAAAACGATTGTGAATGGTGTCGCTAAACGAGCTGGCTAGTATAAGGAGTAACGCTAAGAAAGGGCTAATGCTTGGTTGTGCCAGTAAGCAGTCTGCTGATCAGAAACTGTACTTAATCTAATTAATCACAACAAACCCATAGAATCACCGATATTCACTCAGCACAGACTGCATCGACTCACGCACCCAATCTCTTAGCTGTACAGGCTCCAGTACGACCAATCCTTCGCCTTGGCTGAGTATCCAACGTCGTAGTTGCAGGCTATCCAGTACTTTTGCCTCCAAGATAAAGCAGTCTGGATTTGCTTCATCAGTAATCACACTCTGGCCGTCAGATAAAGGTGTTTCATCAAGGTGGTCAGCCATCCAAGAAGTTATACGCATTTTTAAATCAAGTAGCTTTTGCTCTGGTAATGCCCACTGCTAGCGCCTGTATTTAAGTAGTCATCGATATTAAACTCAGGAAAAAGCCGTATGGGTTCATCTAAAAGCTGCACCTGTTCATAGCGGTGCAATGCTGTAATGCGCACATCATCAAACTGATAAAAGCGACACAACAAGTAAAGCGTGTGCCCCTGCTGCACCAAGCCGTAAGGATGAATTACATATTCAGGCTTACCGTTGTAGGTTGCACAGAATTGGCGATTTTCGAGTAATGCCTGATAAATCGACTCGACTGCTTCTGCATCTATTTGCGGGGCTTGCAGAAAATGATGTGGAGCCACGCGCACCTTGTGCATCCAGTCTTGGTATTTAGCAGAGTTATGTTTAGTTAATTGCTCGTCTGCTTCCTGTTGCAAGGGCTGTAAGTGCTGTAAAACCTGCGGCGGCAGCAATGGTTGCAAGTGCTGCACAGCCATAGACAAAGTCAACGCCGTCGCCGTACTCATACCCGGAAAAGCTGTGCGTTGGCTATCACGACTGAAAGCCCAGCCGACACCTGCTTTACCTCGACCTTGAGGCTCGTTTTGAATGAGTGGGAAATGTGTTGAAAGCGCAGATAGATCACGCTGAATGGTCCGCAAACTCACCGAAAAACCAGAGTCTTCCATACAGCTGCGTAAATCATGACTGCTAATAAAGCGTGGCTCACGAGGAATACTTTGTAGTAGAAGCAACATCCGTAAAGAAGGATCAGACATTAGTTTTTTCACATGACGTATTTAATCGAATGATGCTGCCACACCCTGCATACGGGTTCAAACAATAGCTGCTAATAGATGACGTTATATGACGCTTAATACTGGCATAGTGTCTTTCAGGCTGCAGGCAATGTGAATTACAAAGGATAGGGTCAGGATGTGTTATTCAATCGGTTTCTCGGCATCATCGATAGTCACAACGAACTTCGTAACAGGAATGGCCTATCGTTACGATCCTAACGGTGAAAATTGCGAGATTAATCCTCATCGGCCCATTGCTGATTTTGAGCTGTTAATCGATGCGCCCAGCACCTATCAACATGCGCTTGTTGAAGATAAGCACACAGTGTTCATCGACAGGTTTGCGGATCAGCGTGATCTGCCAGATCATTGCTACCAAATTCGTTACCACCAGCCCTGCGATAATCAGACCTTTCTCGCCTGGACGGTTCAAGTCGTAAAGACTTTGCGGCATGCGCTCATACCTAGCTTTCTATCTTTTGATCTGAATAACTTAGTCGATATTTTACAGGCAGAGCCCAGTAAGCGTTTTAGCTTACAAAGCATTACGCTTGATGAGATTAATGATCTAGGCAGAACACATCCCGCACTAGGTCATGCAAATTCATTCTTATTCGTCATAATCTGCGAACCTGCACTAAAATTAGATGTTTATGCAGAGATTGCAAATAGCGTTACTCGCTCGATCAAAGAGTACAGTTCTGTATATTTTACAGTGTACGAGTACCCTCATCTGCCGCAGCTCAATATAGCGATGCTGTATGGAACACCCAACGCAACCAAGCCAGAAAACCTATGAAGAAAATCACTTTAATTTTAGGCGATATAACAGCTATTGCTGTGGATGCCATGGTTAATACCGCACATGCAAGCCTGCAAGGTGGTAGCGGCTTGTGTTACACCATCCATAAAAAAGGAGGGGTTGTATTGCAACAAGAATGTAAGCGTCTGTATGCCGAACATGGCTTGCTAGCCGATAGCGCGGTAGAAGTAACATCTGCTGGTAACTTGCCTGCACATCATGTGATTCACGCTGTGGGTCCACGCTGGTTAGACGGTACACATAACGAAGACCAGCTGCTTTACGATACTTACAAAAACACGTTATTAAAGGCTGATTTTATCCAAGCGCAAACGCTTTCAATCCCATCAATCGCAACAGGCATTCACGGCTTTCCTAAACAAAGAGCTGCACATCTAGCCATGCAAGCAATGATAGATATTTTACCGCACTGTACTCACCTCAACACTGTTCTGCTGGTCAATACAAGCGTTGATAACTGCCAGCTATATCTGCAAGAGTTTGAGAAAATCGCTGAAAAAACAGGTACGGTGCGATTAGAAAGCTTATTGCCAGGCAGGCTTGAGAAGTTTGCAGAATAGATTGTGCATTTTAGCGAATGCAATCACATAAAGGATATTTATGAAATTTGAAGCGCTTAAGACGCTGATTGATGAATTCGAAAAGCTACCCTTCAGGGAAAAAAAAGAAGAAAATATTTTCACTATCGGTGCGCGCGGGCACTATGAAAATCCAGTATCTGATCTTTTGGCTTTTTTTATAAACCCCAGTGCTGCTCATCCTTTTAAAGATAAGGTTCTACAGGCTTTATTTAACTGTATTAAAGAAGAGTCTGAACAACAGTTCAATATAGTCGATACCAATCTAGTGACATCCCCTCAGCGTGAGCAAGTCACTGATAATAGTAAACGAATTGATTTACTGCTGGAGTCAGAAAACTGGGTGATGCTGATCGAAAACAAAATTTATCATTACTTAGATAACCCCCTTGACATTTATACGGCGTGGGCTGAGAGAACATATGAGAGTAAGGAAAAAATCTTTCTGGTTTTATCTATCGAGGGCACTAAGTCAGAAAACTGGGTAGGGGTTAGCTGGAAGCAGTTTTTAGATGAAATAAAAAAAGTAATGGCTGATACGTTTTTATTTGGTGAATTAAATAAGTGGCATGTATTGCTGAGAGAGTACATCTTACATTTGGAGTCGATTGTGAGCCCTACAGAATATACTCAAAAAGAAGAAGAATTCTTTTTTGACAACTTAAATAATATTAAAGAAATAATTGAGTTCAGGAAAAGCATTATTGATTCTTTACAGAAAGAAATAGTTTACAGGTTGGAAAATGAGTTTAAAACTGAAATTACTACAAGCATAGAATACTGGAGTGGTTTCCCTGCGCTTCGCTTCCACTTAAAAAAATGGAGAACTGAGTCAGACTTAGTACTTTGTTTAGCATATGAAAATGGAAAAAAGTTTCATATTAATGTTCATGCGTATATTAACAATGATGATTCCTTAACAAAAAAAGCAGATGGAATAATGAGGGATAGCACTAAGTTTTGGTCAGAGCTTAAAAATACATATAGATGCTTTTATTTCGGTTTGGCAGATTATGATAAGTCAAATTTGATTGAAGAAGTGATAAATAAGGCCAGACTTTTAGATTGCTATGAAATAAATTGAATTTATATATATGGACTTCCCGCAAACTCATAGGCACTCAATCTCATTATAGAGTCTGCTTAGGGTACAC
Source organism: Pseudomonas sp. (assembly GCA_034006005.1). Lineage (GTDB taxonomy): Bacteria > Pseudomonadota > Gammaproteobacteria > Pseudomonadales > Pseudomonadaceae > Denitrificimonas. The sequence goes on along the minus strand of JAVETP010000057.1, from coordinate 10,174 downwards.
CTCAAGAGAACCACCTATTTTATATCAAAAACCTATTTAAGAACCATCTATAACAGACTACAATAGCGAAACCACTCAAAACAGACTATTGGTGACAAATGTTCTTACGAGCTTACCTCCGCGCATCAACAACCGAGCAAAACGCTGAACGTGCAAAGGAATCACTTATTGCCTTCGCTGCTGATCATGGAAAAAAGATCGCATCGTTTTACGTTGAGAATGAATCAGGTGCGACACTCACTCGGCCAGAGCTGATGAGATTGATTTCAGATGCTGGCGAAGGTGACATTATTCTTGTTGAACAAATTGATCGGCTAGCTCGATTGAAACAGGCTGACTGGGAAACGCTCAAGTTTATGCTGGCGAAAAAGAAACTGATGATTGTCTCACCGGAACTACCCACGAGCTGGATTGCTTTGAAAAGTTCTGACGGGACAGAGTTCACAGCTTCTATCTTGCAAGCGGTCAATGGAATGTTATTGGACATGCTTGCAGCAGTTGCACGTAAGGATTATGAGGACCGTCGCAGACGGCAAATGCAAGGCATCAAGAAAGCACAGGCTGAAGGAAAGTTCGTAGGACGTAAGCCTGATTTGAAGAAGCGAGCGAGTATTGCTTCATTGCTGGCAGCTGGGCATAGCTATTCTAGTATTCAAGAGTTGCTTGGATGTTCACGGCATTTGATTGCGGATGTGAAAAAGACATTGACTGGCGAGATGCTATAAGTACTTTAAATTGTTAGCCAGCTCTTGGCAGGAATTATTACTGACAACCACACTAACAGACATAGAAAGGAGAGTTATTGCGAGTTTATAGGCACAAAGTAAAACAAATGCTGCAACTGTAATAAAATCCAACACCATAGGCGTCACCTCCACAAACATTATAAGTGCATTGACGTTCAACCCGCGTCGGTCCGTAGACAAGTCGCTGCATGCTCGTTTAGATATTTTCTATGTCGTAGTGGGCCGGGTTATAAAACGCTACCAGAAAGCCTTAATTTATGCAAAATATTTTCAAGATAACTCAATGTATAAAAATCTTTAACAACAACACTTCCTAGTAACGGCAAGCTTTGCATTAGAAATGATTCACCGAACTCATTAATTAACCGCTTTAATGAAACCGTATTTAGCCTACCTTTTTTGCGGTGCAATACAGATGAACGATTAATAAAATCATTGTTTCTCAACGCCCTAACAAGGCACAAAAGCTCATCATTAAACTCACTTTCTGGGTAATAGCTTTTTATCACTTCAGTCGAGATTAGGTTTTTTTCTTTAAAAAACAAACCAAGCGGTGAAGACAAGATAATGGAATCTTCTATTACACACTCTTGGAGTGATGTCCGATCGAATTGTGTGGCAATAATTATACATCGATTAAATTTAACCCCATTCAATTTGCATTTTCTAAACAAAGCCCCCTGAATTAGGCAGTTATCGAAAACAGCTTGACTCATGTTACAAAATTTAAACTTAGCACCTACCAGTGATGTATTTATAAATTCAGCACCAGAAAATATTGAATTGTAACTCTCAGTTTTATTGAGGTTTTTATTATGAAATTTTGCCTTCGATGCATCTTTTGACTTATAGCTATAACGAAGTCCATTTACACTCCTAGCCATAACGCCCTCCTTTAGCACCTGTCATTCATTCAAAGCTGCAGTAACAACTCACCCTTTGAAGACTCTAGCAGAACAGTTGTTACGAAATACGGGGTCTCAGGAAACCTAAGTGGCTGAGGTACTCTGGGGTTTCCTTGCATATCTACCCCGTAGTTATGAATCTCCGTTAATGACTTTTCGAGCTTTCTGAGCTCTGGCTCTATAATAGTGCTCAAATTCTGTTGAAATGCTCCTATTGATAAAGCCCCTGAAATGGTTCCACCGCCAAAGACAAGCTTATGCTTTTCTGGGATAACAACTGGATGCGCTGTCCGGTAGTCATAGCGAGCGAGTGTCGTCAAAACCGTACTAATCTCGTCATCTGTAGCACCTAGAGCGTACGCCTTGATCAAATACCGCTGAACAACCCCTGAGTCTTGGTCTACGATTGGCCAAATATTTGCTACAAGTTCCATAATATTTTATTCCTTAATAATTTGTAGTTTACAGACGCTCAAGAGGACTCTCAGTGCTTAGCCTAACGAGTAGCACTATATCTGTTAACTGAATGTACCATTACTTACCTAGTACTCTGTTCCTGTAGATTTCTTGGCATGCCAAAAGCGTGGAGATTCGCCACTCCGCTTTAAACTCACATACCGTTCCCGCACCCCAAGGGAATCATCATAGCTTTTACTTGATTTATATTTTGAAAAACCTATTTTAAAAATAAGACTTTGATTGCAAGACTTGAGCACAGCGTTGAGCCAGTCATGCTCTGCCCATAAGATAGTACCCTCATCTTGATACCCACTGCTGTGAACATCTGGGTCTTGCCTCCATTTACCCCAAACTTCGCTCTTTAAAGCAAGCCGCCCTGCACCGTCATACCAGTATCGCTGATTCTCGTCAGGAGTCAGCCCAAGCATCCTAATAATCGCTAATCCCAGTTTTGGACGAGCTATTGCACCACGTGTAGCCCACTCGTCACGCTCATCAATGCCAACGGGATACTTCTCAGGCTCCCATATAAGGGGCTTAAATGATTTTTTTTGAGCATAACGATCAACTCGCCCGTCTGAATCAAAACTAGGTAACCAAAAATCGTAATCAGATGCTTTAGCAAACTTAGCACATTGCCCGACTGCGCCACGCTCCTCAATCAATGCTGAGCGAATACTCACATGCACGCCATCCGGCGATATCCAGTATCCGAATAGCGGGAAAAAATCATCCTTCTCACCATCGAAAAACCCGATTTTTCGAAACAAGGCTTCTTGATCAAGTAGTGCCTCCTGGTTTCCTTTGCGCTCGCCTAGAAGATGCTCTCGCGCCTGTACTGGAACCCTGTCTTTATGATCCGATAACCATGAGCCATCCTCGAACGAAACATCTTCGCACTGCATGAACTCCAGCCAAGGGTTTATGCCTTTCCAATCGTAATTCTGTCTTGTAACTGGTAGGTTCTGCACGAGCGTAGTAGCCGCAAAAAGACGAGCATGTCGTTGAATATGCCCGGCATAAGTTTCGAACTGCTCGTCCCCTCGGTAACAAACTATGCCCGGCAAATCGGAAATATTTTTTACTCTCGGCCAACGTTCCATTATTTCTTTAGCTATGAAGTCGTTAGCTTCATTTTTCGAAATTCCAAATAGATTTCCAAGGTTCGAAATTTTATATTTATCGAAGTCATAGTCAAATCCAAAGTCGAACTGGCGCTCCTTATTATCTGGCCAGCCGCTACTCTCAACGATGCCATGCAAGGGCGATTGTACTTCTGCCCACAACTTAGTAAGTTCAGGGCTAATTCTCTGATCACCCTCAATATGCTTCAGGCATCGGGCCAAATGAATCTTATTGAATACGTGTATATCAGTTCGCTTTGCTAGCGCCGTAATTCTTGACTTCAAGGGTTTGAGCTTTTCTCCGTGGTAAAGAGCGGCTCGCGCCAATCCCATCAACAGCCATTGCTGTGCATTAAGAAAGGCAAAATGATGCTCTTTGGAGGCCAGCGACGGGTTCTCTTCCAAGTCAAAACGGTCAAGTAAACGACCAATATCTTCAGTCAACCCCAAGTCAAGCATGCCCTTCAAACTGCGTGCTGCACTCCACCTTATAAAGGCATCGCTGTCACCCAGCAGATGCCAGATGATATCTGCGATAACATCACTCTCGCTGCTCTTGCCAGCGAACGCATCGCGATACTCACCTTCACCAATCTGATCACCAACCTTTGCAGTTGAACTGGATAATAAGCTCTCAAAAGCTTCCAAAGCAATTGCGGGAGACGTGTGACATGACAGGCTTGTAGCCAGTTGAAGCCATTCGTCCCCCCCGAGATCAAGGCGCTCTTTAGCTATCGTTTCCAAAATAATTAGTAGCACAAATTTTGGATCACCGCATAGCTCTGACAAACGGTAGATTTGTCTGGAAATGCTAGAATAATGGAGTTCGAAAAGACCAGTACCCTTAAATGAAAAAAGTTTCGCGATTAAGTCAGGTACACCTGTCATAACATGCGCAGAACTCTTCCCCCAGGCATCTACGCACTTGACTATCAGATCAAGTGTACAATCAAACTCAAGCTCAGAAGACTCACAAACCACCTCAAGAAATTCAGCACGCTTGTCGTATGGGCAACTTTTCCGTATCTCCTCTAAGAGACGATTGCGACTATCAAACGGTAGCTCATCATTGGTTTTAATGCTGTGAAGAGCTTCGTCCAAGGACGCGGCAGATACTGGATCGCAATGGGCAAGAATAGACGCGAGTACGTTATCGCGAGCATGTGCATCCTGTCTTTTGCTAAGTGTTTGGTCGTTATATTCAGCATTATTTTTTCTGTGATTTAGCTTTAAATTATCGTTTTCACGCTGCAGTTGTGCAGCCTCTCGTCGTTCTTGAAGATGTTTGAGAAAGCCATCCTCATTGATTTCTTCAAACCCATCAATACAATCCAAAAGGCTCTCCCATAGCCCCTCCCACCCACCAAAACTATGTTCTTGAACAAGCTTGTCTGTCACAAGGGAAAAGATTACCGCCCTATCCTGTGGATCGGCGAATGAAAGCAGGTCGTTCAGTCCCTTGCCAACCTGCCAATCATGCCATCCCTGATCTTTGCATATTGTGAGAATTACTGCTGCTCGGCGCGCGTCAAGATGACCGGTTTTAGTGAGGTAACAGGCAAGCTGCGGTAGTCCATAGGAGTAATCCACAGTATCTTGATCGTCCCACCTCATCAGCTTATATATTGCTGGTAAACCGATAGAAGAAGCAGCAGCACACCCGAATAATGTCCATCCAAACTTTGATGGCTCATGTTGAAAAATAGTCTGACATAGGCTCATAAGCCGGTGCGATAGCACCGGCTTCAGAAAACCTCCAGGCTGTTCAGCAGCATAGTGCAAAGCAGAGTAAATCAAATCGAAGTCATCACCACCCATCTGATCAAGTTGAGCCAAGCCTAGATTGTAGTAATGCTGCGCTTCACTAATGCTCATAGGGATTAAAAGCCCAGCAAGACGACGATAGGACTCTCCGCGCTGCTCAATATAATCGTCCTTAATTATTTCGCCAGAAATCGCGGCTGCATATGCCCCTACAACATCTGAGAGATTAGAGCGTCTTGCTAGAAGAGCAAGAGCGTTTAGCTGATCACCCAGCGAAAACTGATTCGCTGCTATGATTTCCATTAGCTCTTCTGCTTCTGTCTTTTCGATAGTTTCACTGTGCTGGAGCAGTATGCCTACAAGCCCAATGCCTACATACCTTGCTGCATTATCTCTTCCGGTTTGGGCATTCCAATGGACGCTAGGTCTCAATGTGGATTTCCAAACAATCAAGAAAGCGGCCAACACATCATTTGAAAGCGTTGTATTGGATAAAATGGCACTTTCAATCGGTTTGACCAGCTGCAGGATACAAGTTGCGCCTTTAACTATGTTTTCCTGTTCATTATTGGAAAACTGCATACTTTTCTCTGGCTTTCGTCCCAAGAGCTGGTTTTTTAACACAACGAGACTACCCAAGAGTGTGCGCAGATCAGATTCTGTGGTTATTCCCTTAGTATTCTGACCAGTCTTCACATCTTCAGGAATAAGATGCTGAAAAGTTACCTTGTCACCGGACGACCATGCCTTAATGCAAGCTGATTGAACAGGTATCCAAATATTACTCATGCCATGACGCTGGCAGTAGTCGTAGCTTGAGGGCCTGCGATTGTTATATAGCCTTAGTAGAAGTTTCGCTGAGTTCCTTGAATTAACGATGAGGGAGCTCATCGCTACATTAGCAATAGCACCCTGCAACTCACTGTCGTAGTGTGAGTTTTTATTCTGAGTCTTCTTGTATCGGATACTCATCGAGCTCGTAGCTCGTGAAATAGCTTTGAGCTGGTTGTTTGATAAACCACATTGCTTAGATAGAAAACCAATCTGCAGGGCGAGAGATAGACATTTTTTCGACGCTGCAAATTTAGCTAGGTTCTGTAAAGCCTCACTACCATTCGAAGCCTCATGCTGTACACAAAGAGTAACCAGCTCTTCCATGACCGAGAGGGCAAACTTAAAGCTCCACAGCTGAATATTTCGATTGAACGATGAAAAATCATTCTTTAAAACGTTCCAGAACATCACAGCTGCAATATCGAATGTCTCAGGCCCTAGGCGCTCAACTCGTTTGCTCTCATCATCATTTTGAAGATACCAATTTATCCAGCCAATTGTTCTTTTCTGATGAATGTGCGCTTCTTCAAGTTCATCAGAAAAGCAATATGCGATGGTAAGACGCGCATCTCGTGCTCCGCGCCAACCGGAGCGATCATTGAACAAGCGGCGAGAAGCATCCAAGTTTCCAAGGATCATCGCCATAGCAGGAGATCGTCGGATAAACTGATCTCCTCTAGCATTAGCCGAGGCCACTTGGGAGAGCTGCATCGTTAGATTTAGAACCCTGTCTAGGTCCTTATCACGTGTAGCAAGCGAGAATGCCGCATACAGCCGCACAAGTTTCAATCTGCGTCGTTCATATTCAGACATTAGTACGGATGGGAATTCATCAGAACATGCAAGCTGATAAGCCCTATTGCTATCGCCAATCACCACAAGAAAATGAGGTAGTGCCTCTGCAGCGTAGATTGAATCCCTTTGGCACTTTTGAAGCCTATGTGCGATGGATTGCTGTGCAGTAACTTCACTTGCATAGTGATCTTTTATGTATGTTTCGGTGGGTTCGTCGCGAAAAATAGCGCCGTGCTGGACTAGTTCAAGCATGGGCGCAAGATCGGATGCGGCACTATTGACCTGAGATTCCGCCCAATCAAGCGCTTTGGCTAGGTCAGCAAGTGGAATGGGTGGTGGAAGAAGCGACAAAGCAGCGAAAAATTCACGAACCTCCGTCTCGCTCCAGCCAGCCGTGTATAGATCTCGGAATATTTTATCGCACTTTTGCTCGATCAGTTTTTCGACTGATATTTCTGAGTGCGGTGCATTGCCGGACACATTCGTATCCCAACTTTCCACAAGGTATTCAAGAACACGAGCATTACCTCTCGAACGAGCTAGAGCAGTGGAAAACTCAAAATCCGTAATATTTTCACGCCGTGTCTCAAGAAAACAACGTGTTTCCTGCTCAGTGAAAGGTTCAAGTTCAAGACGTTTCGTCTGGCTACTCCCAATAACCATATCTACCCTATGAGGGCGGGCAGTGAGTAACAGCTTCACACCATCAATAGGGTCTTCACTAAGCGATGCAAGCAAAAGCCTTGGAAAAGCATCTTCCTTTCGCGCATTAGCCTCCAGTTGTGCATTATCTGCAGCGTCCAAGATAATCAGTACGCCCTGCATTGCCGACTGAGCTTGCACAGTCTCGCTAGCTTGCTTAAGACGCTTGCGAGCAATTTGTATCAAGCCATAGCGGTCACTGTCGGTGGGAAGGAGTGGGTCGCAGAGGCCGCGACTTGCTAGTTCGTTGATGATTTGTAACAAGCCCACTCTAGGCAAGTGTCGAGCTTGCGCCTCCGAACGATATGCGCCGCCGCCGAAGCAATCAAAAACTACGGCCTCAAAGGTATCTGCCAGATATGCCGCTAAACTCTGGATGAAGATGGTTTTGCCGACACCGCCGTCAGCATGGAGGAATACAGGTAGATTGCTGGCTTTGATCTCGTTAGTGACATCTTGTAAGGCTCTGCGCTCAACGACATCACCAACATCAACGAATCTTGTATCTGCAGGAAATAAGTGATCCTCATCACACTCCAGTGCATCGAGAACATCTTCACGCCTAATAGAGTTATTGCCTTGGCCTTCGATTTGCGCCTTCTCGCGGACAAGCTCAACCAGAGCGAACAGTCTTTTTGCCGCCTGCCCTGTCGAGTCAGCTGACCAATCACTGATTGTTCTTCGCAATGATCGGTTCTGTGCTGGTAGATCAATCGTTGCAGCACGAAATTCGATGAGCGGAAAAATGTCCTCCGCTTTGATTTTCTCTTTCTGACACCAAGTTTTTAGGTATTGGAGTTGCCTTTCTGCACTATTAGAATTAGATGTCTGCCCCGTCTTTAAACATGCAATGGCATCCCAAAGATCATCTGAAAACTCAGCGTTTGTTACGAAACCAAATGACAGCTTCTTAGTAACTTCTTCATCCGTTACATTAGCTTTAAACTCTCGTAGTGTTGCAGCGAATTTTTCAATCGTTTTTTTTAAATATGAGGATGTGACGGGCTCTGCAGCCACCTTGTATTTGAACTGTAAAATTTGCTGAGAAGTACAAGTATCGAAAGTATCACCATCACCATAAAAGAGCGTAAGGTCGGCAATATCCTCTGCCTCCTGCCCAATTTTGAGACTTTCGTTTGGAGATAGACCTTCTACAACTATCGCGAAGAGATTGTCTTTTGGAAACACAAGCTGTAACGCACGCCGTGCAGCCCAGCGTTCATGGTAAGTGTGCCCGGCGCGTGATGCTCTTACTGTATCTATGCTCCTCATAGCTTTGCTCATAGCTCCTTGCCCCTCGGGAATTTCTTAGCTTCAAAATGAATCAAGGCATAGCAAACAAGGCCAGAATATTGCTAGAAAATGTGGAACTTATGAGCCTTTATTTTCTGTATTCTGCAATGCGTTGCCACGGAAGATAATAACCCTACGAGCACTTAATAAACGTCACCTCAAAAGCCTTACACAACCTAAACTGCTGCATCCGATTGGCAAAGGAAAACGCATCATTCATGTCGTACTGCTGATAAATATCCAAGCCGCGATCCAATGAGATTTTCCAGCCATGGTCGGTAATGATGTGCCGGGCGTGCAGCGTGCCGGCCTGATCAAATTCCCACGTAAATTTGATGCCAATACTGGCTGCTGACTCTTGGATTTTCTCGAACCACTCTTCTTGCTGTTCTTGGCGAAACTCATCTGCGACGGTAATTAGCTTAATAGTAACTTCTTCATCAGCAGGCTTATTTCTTGCAGTAATCTCCAGTAATTCCATCAGATTGCGGACTTGAAAGAACAGTCGTATATATGGATCCGTAATGGTCAGGCTTCGTGCGTCCTTAAGGTACGGTCCAAACAAACTGTCATAACTGATGCCCTTCTGATTCTCTTGAAACGTTAGATGTTGTTCCTGCAAAGGCGCTATTTCTGCTTTAGATGCAGCTGTACTGCTGGGCATGCTCGGTAATGATGCAGATTGTTCAATAGTTACGGTTTGATCCGGTAATGCCATCTGCGGCTCTGCATCCCCTACCTTCTGCTGGTAGTAGTTCGGGTATTCCAATTCTTCTAACGTGGCAACTCTAACTTCCTGCCCCTGCATATCGCTATAACTGAAGCACACAGCTGGATAAGTCGTATCCATGCGCATTAACTGGTCTTTAACGCGTTTACGGCCTTCAATAGAGAACTTGAGGATTTCCTCAATCTCTTCTTCACTAGCCTCACCATGCGGAAAAAGGATTTTCATCAATCCAGAAAATGTCTTATTGATACTATCTCGATCACGAGTGGAAATGTCGCTCGATAGCGTAAACATCTGCTGATAGCGGTCAGAAAAGTCCTGATTACGGAATGCTCGCAGAATTTCCGCGAGGTAGTCGACAACAAAGCCGTAACCTTCCGAAAACATCTCGCCGCGAATAATATCTATTTCCCAACCTGGGATGTAGAAGTGCATACGGTCAAGAAAAGCCGTGTCGCAAAAATTGTCAGGTAAGTCATCAAACAAATGGCTGTGCTTGAGCATATACGGCACGGTGTGCTGGGTATTACCCACAAATGCCATGGACGCTTCAGCACCAAGCGTTTCTACTCCTCGCGAGAAAGACTTGTTGGCCATGTAGTTTTTCATGATATCGACGAGCGCTTTATCAGTACGCTTTTTCTTACCGGCAAACTCATCAAAAGCAACGCAGTCCCAATACCCGACAAGGCCTATCTTTCCGGATGAGTTGTTTACAAACAACTTAGGCACTGTGACTTCACCACCAGAAATCAGAATGCCATGCGGAGAGAACTCAGAGTAGATGTGCGATTTACCCGTTCCCTTAGGACCGAGCTCAAT
>JAVETP010000234.1:0-2703 GCA_034006005.1 Pseudomonas sp. | reverse complement strand
AGCAGTAATGGATATCCTGCACGCTCATAGGCCAATGTGTTATCGCCGCGTTGGCGCAACGCATCCCAATACAACAGACTACGCTGACCGAAATCGACCCAGTACTCCCAGTAATCAGCGGCGTTAGGTTGGCGTAGATGTCCTTCATGTAGAGGCCTGAGAATCGCTTTATAATGCTGATCAGAGGCCTTCGTGATGCTATCAAATTGCAGATGATGCAGCTGCCCTAAGTGTTTGAATAGTGCCAGAGCAGAGGAGAAATGCTCTTCGCGCTTGGCAAAAAAACTCTTATTGCTCATATATACCTCATGCATTGAAGTCATTGCTTTAAGTCTACTTTACTCCTGTTGCAGGAATAGGCTACTTGCTGTGCCTCCATTTATGACGAGTCCGTCAAATTGAAGAAAGTTTTTGTGCGATGCAAAATAATAGTTGCAAGATTATTTTTTGCGGTGCATCATAACAACACATAAGGGCTTCACAAATCTCGTATATAAAGCCTGATTAGATCTCAACTCAATACAGTTAGGAGTAATACCATTATGACTCTATTCAATTCAGAAAAATTACAAAACACTCAAAAAGCTCAACTCGAACTGCTGCAGCAAATCAACGGCAAGATTTTTGAAAGCGTTGAGCAGCTGACTCAGTTACAGTTCAAAAACCTGCGTGCAACCAGCAGCGACCAGTTCGAAAATTTAAGTGCGTTGTTGTCAGTGAGCAATCCACAGGATTTTGCTAAATTGCAGACATCATTGACCCAGCCAACCGCTCAAGTTGAGCGTTTAACTGAGTTTAACCGCGAAGTGTATGAATTAATCTCTAACACTCATGCAGAGATCGCTAAGCTTGCTGAAAGCCAAGCTAATGCTACTAGCGAGCAGACTCAAGAAATGCTCGAGACATTGGTCAAGAATGCTCCAGCGGGTGCTGAGCCTGCAGTTGCTCTGTTTAAAACAGCGCTAGAAAGCGTTGGTACTACCTATGAAAGCGTGCAAAAAGCTGCCAAGCAAGCAAGCAAGATGGCTGAAGATGGCATTACTGCTGCTGCATCCGCTGCTGGCCAAGCGACCGCACAGCCTAAAGCTGCCGCAAACAAATAAGAACACACCTGCGAGATAATTAAAGTCTCGTTATAAAAGGGAATGCCTGTAGTGGGTATTCCCTTTTTTGTATCTTTATTTTGTAACTACTGACGCCATAACTCGCAGCAGGTTAGCATTATTATAGGTTTTAATAAGCCGCTATCATTGTTGATCGTCTGACCTGTGCGCCCTATATTTTTCTCTGAAAACGTAAAACACAATAACTTTGTGGTCGAGATCCCTTGTTTAGGTGCGCATATTAACAGGCTCTAGACCCTTTCGTTCGAGCGGCACAGAGTGTTCTCTAATACTTAGCTGGGTATATGCCGGTTGATCAAAGCGCGTAATGCAGCAGGCTTTACCGGCTTAGCTAAAAAGCTGAGCCCAGCAACATGTACTTGCTTCAAGAGTTCCGGGCGCCCGTCAGCGCTGATAACAATACCAGGTATGGAGGTATTGAGTTGCTGGCGTAACCACATCATCAAAGCAATGCCGGTGTCGCCACCGTCTAAGTGAAAATCTACCAATGCTATGTTAGGCGTAATACCACCCTTAATCAGAGTTGAGCATTCCTCGCGGTTACTAGCGGTAATAACTTCGCAGCCCCAGCGCGATAACAAGCTGTGCATCCCGACTAAAATACTGCTCTCATTATCAATGCAGAGTACACGTAAACCAGCTAACGGTTGTGTTGATGAGTTGTCTATATTAGCTGGCACAGCGCTGCTGCTCAGCAGTCCGTGAAACATAGGTACTGTGATGCTAAATACACTGCCTTTATCTAACCAAGAGCGCACCTCTATACGGTGGCCAAGCACTTTGCTGAGTCCATCTGCTATAGCAAGACCGAGCCCTAAACCCTTTTCTTCACGGGTTTGATGACTATCTAGACGTTTAAATTCTTCGAAGATAAACTGCAATTTATCTTCCGGAATGCCTTGACCTCTATCCCAGACATCAATGCGTACGTTGTTGCCTTGGCGTCGAACGCCCAATAAAACACTGCCATTGGCATAGCGAAATGCATTGGTGAGAAAATTTTGCACAATACGACGTAACAGCCTAGGGTCGCTGATAATCTTAAGTGAAGTGCTGCGTAAGCGAAAATCAATACCTTGCTGCTCTGCTAACGCAGTAAATTCAGCACCTAGCGCTTCGAGCCAAGGCCCTAACGCTAAGGGTTGGCAGTGTGGCGTGATACGCCCACTTTCGAGTCGCGAAATATCTAATAGATCACTGATTAAATCTTCAGCTGAGCGTAAAGAACTGTCGAGATTTTTGACTAACTCTTGTGCATCTTCTGGGAGTGCTTCTTGGTGTGACAATGCCGCTGAGAATAGACGAGCAGCATTTAAGGGTTGCATAAGGTCATGGCTGACAGCCGCTAAGAAACGCGTTTTAGATTGGTTGGCATTTTCAGCAACATGTTTGGCATCACTGAGGGCAAGATTGAGCTGTGAAAGCTCAAAGGTACGCTCTATAACGCGTTGTTCAAGACTTTCATTGGCTTCTTTTAATGCTCTTTCCGCTTCACGGAAAGCAGTGATGTCGGTAAAACTCATGACAAAACCACCACCGGGCATTGTGTTGCCAATCAATTCAATGACCCGACCGTTGG
>JAVETP010000233.1:0-2707 GCA_034006005.1 Pseudomonas sp. | reverse complement strand
CAACTTTTAACATTATCGTCTCGACAGAAATTTGGGCCTTTGATGCTGCCTAGCCTCGATTTTAAAAGTCTGCAAAGAGCCGATTCGGATAAAGAATCTTAAAAAGGTTACATAGTTTGAAACGTCTTTTCGATATTGTTGCATCATTTTTCGGCTTACTAATCCTCAGCCCCGTTATCGCCATCGTCGCGTGGCAAATTCGCCGTAAGCTCGGTACGCCGGTGTTGTTCCGTCAGGTGCGACCGGGTAAAGATGGCAAGCCCTTTGAAATGATTAAGTTTCGTACCATGCGTGATGCTGTGGATGCCAATGGCAATCCATTACCTGATTCTGAGCGCATGACGCCTTTCGGTAGCTTTTTGCGCTCTAGCAGTTTGGATGAGTTACCCGAACTGTGGAATGTCTTGAAAGGTGAGATGAGTCTAGTCGGCCCGCGCCCATTGCTGATGGAATACTTGCCTTTATATTCAGCTGAACAATATCGCCGTCATGAGGCGCGTCCTGGGGTGACAGGTTGGGCGCAAATCAATGGTCGTAATGCGATCAGCTGGGACGATAAGTTTAAGCTGGATGTCTGGTATGTGGATAATCGCTCATTTTGGTTGGATCTTAAGATTGTATTTTTGACCATTAAAAAAGTCGTGGTGCGTGATGGCATCAGCGCTGATGGCGAAGTCACCATGAGCAAATTTACCGGCAGTGCCGAGCAATAGTCATCTCTTTGATAGGTAATAACTGTTGAAACGATTAGCCATTTTAGGCGCAAGTGGACACGGTAAAGTTGTCGCTGATGCGGCTGAGTTATCCGGTTGGGACGAAGTCGTCTTTTTTGACGATGCATGGCCAGACATTACACATAATGCTGTATGGCCTGTGCGAGGTAGTACGGCAGACTTATTAGCTGCACTGGATAGCTTTGCTGGTGTGGCTATTGCGATCGGCAATAATGTTATTCGTTATGAAAAGCTACAGCTGTTACGTGAGCAGGGCGCTTCCTTACCTGTCATCATTCATCCGCAAGCGGTAATCAGTCGTTATGCCACAATCGGCGAAGGCAGTGTTGTCTGTGCGGGTGTTGTGGTGAATGCTGATGCCTGTATTGGTGCGGTGGCGATATTGAATACGGGCTGTAGTGTTGATCATGATTGCTTGCTTGCCGATGCAGTGCATATTAGTCCTGGCGCGCGTTTGGCTGGCGGAGCTAAAGTAGGCTTGTGTGCTTGGATTGGCATTGGTGCAGTTGTGCGCCAATTATTAACAGTTGGCGCTTATTCTGTTGTGGGTGCTGCTGCTGCAGTTGTAAAGGATGTACCTGAACATACAACGGTTGTTGGTGTTCCTGCTAAATAATATTTTATAGGTGATTAGTGTGCTAAATACCCCTTTCTCCCCTTGGCCTTCCTTTTCTGAAGAAGAGGCCAATGCTGTACGTGATGTAGTTTTATCGAACAAAGTCAATTATTGGACGGGCCAAGAAGGTCGCGAGTTTGAACAAGAGTTCGCCGCTTGGTCGGGTACTCAGCATGCTATCGCTTTGATGAATGGCACTGTCGCGCTGGATGTAGCTTTGCAGGCGTTAGGTGTGGGTAAAGGCGATGAGGTGATTGTCACTTCGCGTACGTTTTTGGCTTCGGTGTCTAGCATTGTTAATGCGGGTGCTGTGCCGGTGTTTGCTGATGTGGATATTGATTCGCAAAATATTACGGCGGCAACGATTGCAGCGGTATTAACCCCACGTACCCGTGCGATTATTTGTGTGCACTTGGCTGGATGGCCTTGTGATATGGATCCGATTATGCAGTTGGCTGAGCAGCATAATTTGTTTGTCATTGAAGATTGCGCGCAAGCGCATGGCGCGACTTATAAAGGCAAGCCGGTGGGTTCGATTGGGCATGTTGGTGCTTGGTCGTTTTGCCAAGATAAAATTATGACCACCGGTGGCGAAGGCGGTATGGTCACTACTAACGATACTGATCTGTGGAAAACCATGTGGGCGCTGAAGGATCATGGCAAAAGCTGGGATGCGGTGTATGAGCGTGAGCACGCACCGGGTTTTCGTTGGTTGCATGAGAGCTTTGGTACCAACTGGCGCATGACCGAGATGCAAGCGGTGTTGGGCCGTATTCAGTTAACGCGTATGCCCGAGTGGCAAGCGCAGCGTTTAACCTATGCTGAAGCGATTTGGGCGGCGGCGCGTGAGTGTTCGGCCTTGCGTGTGCCTGCAGTACCGGAAGGGACTGTGCATGCGGCCTATAAGTGTTATGTGTTTGTTAAGCCTGAAGCGCTGAAAGACGGTTGGGATCGTGATCGTATTTTATCCGAGATCGCGGCGCGCGGTGTGCCAAGCTTTAGTGGTTCGTGTTCAGAAGTGTATTTAGAAAAAGCCTTTGATGGCACGGATTACCGTCCGGCTCAGCCGTTGTTAGTGGCGCGTGAGTTGGGTGAGACTAGCTTGATGTTTTTAGTGCATCCAACCTTAACGGCTGCAGAAATTGAAAAAACCTGTGCGGTGCTGCAAGACGTGATGGGTCTAGCGACAGACGCTTAATGCTTTTGTAGGTCGGTCTTTAGGCCGACACAATATATCAGGCGGGTGCTGTGGTGGTTGTGTAGGTCGGTCTTTAGGCCGACATAATATATCAGGCGGGTGCTGTGGTGATGGTGTGCAGTGCGGTTGTTGGGGCGTTTTCAACGCCCTTGGCGGGCT
>JAVETP010000232.1:0-2721 GCA_034006005.1 Pseudomonas sp. | reverse complement strand
AGTGATCGAATCAGTATATTTTACTTGACCGGTAACTGAAGCGCTCCCTTCGGAATCTTCAAACGCACGATAGCGTTCATTGACTTGTTCTCTTAGATTGAAAATGAAACCGTACCCCATTGTCGCCTTTAGGGTGTGAATTGATTCAGGAATAAAAGGGATGGATTTTTTCATTTCTCAGCTCATCCGTGTTGATATACTGACATCATACCGAGCTGTGAATATGTTATCCATCTGTGATTTGGAAGCCAGAGGAGCTGTTTTCAGCCACCTATGCGGTGGCTCATTTTTCATCTAGATTTAAAGCTAGATACACATAATTTCCAGTCGCCGTATAGGCGACTCACGCGGTAGCGCGCGCTGATGCGGTTATCAGCATCTTTCAAGTCACCTATACGGTGACTCACTAGTATTCTATTAAAGTTTATAACTAGATTATACTTCCAGTCGCCTACACGGCGACTCACACCACTCGCATAAAAATATGCTGGCCCTCGCTACATTCAATCGCCTACACGGCGACTCACCTCGGGGCAAGGGGTGAAACGCTCTAGCCCTTACTTTCAACCGCCTATACGGCGACTCACTCAATGAGTATGCAGCACGCCTTAATAAGATCACTTTCAACCGCCTACACGGCGACTCACGAAACTAACAAATCAAAAAAAGTAGCTTTATTACTTTCAACCGCCTACACGGCGACTCACTAAGTATCGTGACCTACTTGCGTATCAGAAAGACTGTCAACCGCCTACACGGCGACTCACTGCTGTCAAAGCTAACGACTATATTATGGTGAACTTTCAACCGCCTACACGGCGACTCACTGAAAGAACAACCCCAGCGTAGTCTTTGATCTACTTTCAACCGCCTACACGGCGACTCACGATTCAGCAGAAACCTTGTACCTGATTACGCTACTTTCAACCGCCTACACGGCGACTCACATCAGCAAGCTCCTAGATAGTCCAGACGGTATCTTTCAACCGCCTACACGGCGACTCACTACAGAATTTTGCAATAAACCCTTTTGAAATCAAAGGCTTTACGTGCAATAACATGGTTTGATCTATTATTATAGAGTGTTTTTAAGTTGTTGATTTTATTGATAATTATTTGCCAGTCTATAGGTGTATTCAATTGGGAATACGGCTAAAGCTAAGTTGTCATGATCCCAGTAAGGAAACCGTACTGTCACATTGGCTGCGCCTTTAACGCTAACGCTATCAATGCTTGGCAAGGTATTCCATATCTCAACTGGCAATGGCCGGGCTGGCTTTCCGCTTTCGGTGATCCAAGAGAAGTCGCTTTCATTACTTAATAACTCGTATTGCACATCCAAGATTTGACCGGCTCCTTGACTTGAGTGAGCGCCAATACCCGGAATATACGTTTCTATTAATTCTTTAACGGCTTCTGCGTCACCTACCCCGTAAAAACAAACCTCTGTTGCACTCAGTGCGGAGTATTCAGACATATTGCTTTTATATGGACCACGAGCCTGATCGACTGCTAAATAGCGTTGACCGTTAGCGGAGTTTGGTAGGAAATGATCGACACTGAGGTCGTTTAATCCTTTAAGACTCATTGTTCGTCCAGCTTTGACATGGCTCAGGCGAGACTCATCGCTGATAAATAAGCTACTTGCTTTGAAAATACCATGCTCTTGCTCAAGAGGAATATGAGGGATGCAGTCGCTTCCTTTAAGCCCTGTTTTACGAAAGATAGCTGCTGATAATAGGCTATCTAAGGTTGTTCGGGTGCGCCCCATAATGAAAGGCGTAGCAAGACTGATAGTCAGCTTAAATGATTGGTTTTTCATAACTCTACCTTGTATAAGTCACCGTTAATGTAGAGTGGTGCTTTATTGTAATTAGGGATAAAACGCTTCGGGATAAAGCCTCGCAAGTCTTTCCTTTGGCGCTTCTTTAAAGACATCATTACTGGGTCAAAGCTTTCTGTATATGCGTCAGGCATGGGGAATCTAGGGTCAGCAAGCCAAATAGTTACTGCGTCTGTTTTGGAACGAATGCCGCGCCCTACCCCTTGCTTTAATTTGCGAACAACTTCATCGGTGCTCTCAGATAGAGCAATGCCTTGCGAGGTTGATTCTGCTAGCCCTTTGTTTTGTAAGCCTGCCCCACGGAGCTTTATTTTATGCGTGTTTGGTGGTGCGAAAGGGATGCGGGAAATGACAATGTGCTTGATTGTATTAGGCAAATTTAAACCTTCCCACGCAGCGTGAGAAATAAAAATACTTGAAGGGTCCGCAATAAAGCCTGGTAAGTACTGCCCGAGGCTTTCACCTTTTATGTGCTCTATAACTCCTATACCCTGCTCCTCTGCTTCCTGTGCTAAGGCCCTGCTCGCTTTAAAGCTGTTTGTTAGCACTAGAACTCGACCGCCTATGCCTTGCGCAGCTTTAAGCATGCTCACGGTGTATGAAACCCATCCTTTTGACAGGTTATAGATCTTCTCGTCGTCATCTGTTCGAGCGGAGCTTTCTAAGGTAGGACAAGGTATGCTCTGATCGGGCAGAACGAAATCCATACTGCCAAAATCGGTATTTTCAAGAGATACCCACAAATCAGTCTGAGCATTGCAATACATCAGCCCGGTTGCTTTGTTTATGCTGGTGTTTATACCTACGCTATCTGCGAATGAGCTGAATGAGCCGGTGCGTGAAGCCAAAGTTGCAGATGTGAATATCACACCAGTACT
>JAVETP010000231.1:0-2729 GCA_034006005.1 Pseudomonas sp. | reverse complement strand
TGAACTGACCCCCTTTTATTGGACAGGTTAGTAATCAAGCGGCCAAGGCCTGAGTTCGATATTGTATCGGGCTCAGGCCTTTTAATTTGAGCTTAATGCGCTCGTGATTATAATAATGGATATATTCATCAATAGCCTTCTTAAGCTGCTCTACAGATGTCCATTTCTGTAAATAATATAGCTCTGATTTCAGCGTACCAAAGAAACTCTCTATCGCTGCATTATCTAAGCAGTTTCCCTTGCGAGACATACTCTGCGAGAGCCCCTTAGCGCGCAGTATTTCTTGGTATCGAGGGTTTTGGTATTGCCAACCTTGATCGCTATGGACGATTGGCGCCTCATCTTTTTTAAGTACTTTGTACGCGTTGATTATCATATTGGTAACAAGGCTCAGCACAGGTCGGCTTTTCAGTTCATAGGCCAGAATCTCACCGTTATAAAGGTCCATGAGTGGTGATAAATATAGTTTTTCACCTGCCACATTAAACTCGGTGACATCTGTTACCCACTTTTCATTGAGGTGTTTCGCTGTAAAGTCTCGCTGCAAAACGTTAGGTGCTATGCGGCCCTCTTGCCCTCGATATGAGCGATATTTCTTAGGCCTAACTAAGGATTTAAGCCCCATGAGCTGCATGATTCGCTGCACTTTTTTATGGTTAATATGCACGTCCTGATGGCGTAAAACAGACGTAATGCGACGGTAGCCATAGCGCCCTTTATGGTGTCGGTAGACCTCTAATATTTTGCCTTTAAGCGGAGCGTATACATCAGGCTTTGACTGTTGATCCGCATAATAATAGAAAGTACTCCGCGCTATATTCGCAGCCTGGAGCAGTGTCGCTAGAGGATACTTTCCCCTTAACTCAATGATTGCTTTTACTTTTTCTTTCTTTTGCTCGTATTCTTTAAGGACTGCTCCTTCTGGCGGAGTAAGTCGTCCAACTTTTTTAAATAAGCATTTTCTGCACGCAAGTACGCGAGTTCTTCCTGCAGTTTTTTAAGCTCTTGCTCTGCTGGAGTCAGGTCTTTTGAGGGAGGCTTTAGTGGCTTTTTCATTTTAGAAAGACGTCCTTTAGGGCGAGGTTCAAGTGCTTTTATACCGATCTCATCATACAGACGTTGCCACTTACTAACGACACCATGACCTCCACGCAAATCAAAATAAGCTGCTGTTTCCCTGTATGAAAGTTGATGTTTTTTCATGTGTCTTAGGACAGAGAGCTTGAACTTGACCGAGTAAACGCTGTACTTTTTCTCAAATGCTTGAGCACCATGCACCCGATAGCGTTGATACCAAGACTGAAGCATGCCTGCTGACAATCCGTGTCGGTTAGCTAGGCTTGTTATTCCAATGTCTGACTCGTGATATTCACGAACCAGTTTTTCTTTAAATTCAGGTGAGTACTTAGACATAAAAAACCCCAAAAAGTCAGTCCAACTTTTTGGGGTCAGTTCAGATTCGCGGTTTTTTTGTTTCCAGTCTTAGGTCAGCGTTGAGCTGTTATCCGAAGATTGAAAGGTGACTTATTTGTCGAGCACAGTGACCAAGGTCGTTGCATTGATCAAGTTATCGCCGACCGGACAACGCGCTTCGATCTTGTCGAGGAACGCTTGCTTGCCAGCATCATCCAAGTCTGCATCAATCTTGACCTTGAGACGCATTTCTTGGAAGCCTGCACGCGCGGTAGTTTCACGGCCCAATAAGCAATCTGGATCGTAATCAGCTTCAACTTCAAAGGTCATGCCGTGCAGTTTGATTTTTTCTTGCATCGCAATAATGCGACCCAAACTACCCACACAGCCGGCATAAGCTGCAAGAATCAATTCTGGTGGCGCTGGACCTAAATCTGCACCACCGGCATTTTTAGGTTGATCCATATAAACTTTGTGTTCGCCACACATAATCTCAATAGTCATGCCGGCGCTCATATGGCCTGTTGCGCGCAAGGTTTTTAATGCCATAGTGTGTAACTCCTCAATTATTTATTAAGACATTGAACTGGTAAATATAAGAATATTATACAGAATTGTAGAGTTTTTGATATGTTTAATACGAAGTGAGTAGGCACTTGTAATAGTGCTTACTCGCTTTGCGGGGAGTTGTGAGGCGTGTGTTAGCTGCGGCCCTTAACTGTCTTGTTATTGACACTGCCGTTTTCTAGGATGATCTGGTATTCCTTACCGTCGCGTTCAACTTGTTGCAAACGTACCAGTAAAAAGTCCCAGTCTTTAGCAAACCACAGAACCGTAATACGTTTACTTTGGGTTGGGTCGCGTACGCGCTCAACTTTAATGGCATCCACTGTACCGACTAGGGTTTCGACAGCTTCTTCACCTAGCACGCGAAAATCGTAGGTATCTAAATCATCACCATCCAGTACTTGATAGGACATGCTGGTTTTGCCGTCAGCAATATCACGCTGTAAGGCCAATTGGTAAGAGGATTTATCTTGCACGCCTTGAATCAGCGTGAGATTAATCGCTTTGCCACGGTCGCTACCGGTGACACGCTGAGTGCTCCAGTCAAAATCTTGTTTGATTTTTTTCGACTTGCCCATTCCGCTGCGTGCATAGCGGTATTTTTGCGGTTGTACATCGCCATTGACTAGATTGAGCCAGCTGGTTTCAGTGAGGCCGGCGACTAACATTGAGGCAGAAAAATCGAGCTTCCAATCACCGTTGTCTTGTTTTTGCAAGCTGCGTTCAGCTTTGCCAGTAAAGGGCACTTG